>CASEGL010000040.1 GCA_949287525.1 uncultured Rikenellaceae bacterium | reverse complement strand
CCGCGAGCAACAGCACGACGAAGGTGGTCAGACCGCTGTTCACGCCCAGTCCGAACCCGTTGACGAAGATACGATCGACAAAGGCTCCGATCGAGACAACGGTGGGCGTCAGGATGTAGAACGCCCCGGTCAGCAGGATCGACACCACGCCGGGTTTCCAGAGGTCGGTTTTGGGACGCCCCGGGAATTTCTTGAAGTAGTAGATAAAAACGAGTGCCGGGATGGCCAGCAGGTTCAGGATGTGCGCTCCGACCGACAGCCCCATCAGGTAGGCGATGAGCACCAGCCAGCGGTTGCTGCCGGGCTGGTCGGCTACGTTTTCCCACTTGAGGATCGCCCAGAAGACCACGGCCGTAAAGAGCGACGAGAGGGCATACACTTCTGCTTCGACGGCCGAAAACCAGAAGGTATCGGTCCAGGTATAGGCCAGCGAGCCGATGGCAGCGGCGCCGATGATGGACCAGCTCTGGGCATCGGTCAGTTCCTCTTCTTCCTTGCGGTAGAGGCGTCGTCCGAGGTGGGCGATGGTCCAGAAGAGGAAAGCGATGGTCAGACCGCTTTCGAGAGCCGAAAGGGCATTGATGGCAGCGGCCACGTTCGACGGGTCGCCGGCAAAGATGGCGCCGAGACGGTTGATCAGGAAGAAGAACGGTGTTCCAGGGGGGTGCCCGACTTCGAGTTTATAACTGGTGGCGATGAACTCACTGCAATCCCACAGACTGGCGGTGGGCTCCATGGTGAGCAGGTAGGTGAGGCTGGCGATGACGAAAACGATCCACCCGCCCCAGATGCTGCGCTTACTGAAGCTGCTCATGGGCTATTCGATTACTATTATGCTGGTTTTAACGGCGGCTAAGTTAAAAATTATTTGCCGATTTGCATGAATCCGCACCCTTCTAAACGGAAGGCCGCCGCCACTTATTTTGGAGACTCGCCCGCCGGAGGAGCGATCGCACAGCGGCCGGAACGATTCCGCCACGGAAGATGCCCTCGCCGAAGATTCCGCCGCGGAACGTACGCCGCACCGCCCGATGATAGTCCTCCACGCCGGGACCAACCCTTTACGCGCGGCCAAAATTCCACATGTAAACCAATGACTTACCTCTGATTTTTCTGTATCCCGCCATGTAGCGGAATCGGGAAGCAGCTTCGGCAAAAGATCGGGAAACGTGTCCCGGAGGAAATCCCTCTTCCACACAAGGTCCGCCCTGCTCTCCCGCCCAAAAAAGACGGCCGGCCCTCCACTGAGACAGAGAACCAGCCGTCCACCATACAATCAAGAGATTGCTTTCACATGATTTGCATATCAGGCACGAAGCGCAGCGATCAACCGCGGCAGCACGTCGGTCACGTCGCCGACGATGCCGTAATCGGCCACGGAGAAGATCGGCGCCGCCGGATCGTTGTTGATGGCCACGATCGTTCCGGCACCCGTCAGCCCCGCCGTATGCTGGATCTGACCGCTGATGCCGCAGGCGATATAGAGGTCAGGCGCGATGCTCCGCCCCGTCTGGCCAACCTGGTTTTCAAAACCGATCCAGCCCGCCTCGACAGCGGCACGCGACCCGGCTACGGAACCTCCCAGCACGTCGGCCAGCTCCTGCAGCAGCGCCATGTTGGCCGCACACTGCATCCCGCGACCGCCGCCGACGACGATCCGGGCATCGGCAATCGAACTGCCACGCGTTTCGTTGAGCCTGCTGGCCACGATTTCAACCGCCGACGGTCCGACCGCCGGGACTTCACAAAGCGTGATCTCGCCGACAAACCCGCTGCGCGGAGCGATGGCCTTCATCACGCCCGGCCGCACGGAGGCCATTTGGGGACGATGGTCAGGAGTTACGATGGTGGCCAGCAGGTTGCCGCCAAAGGCCGGCCGCTGCTGGAGCAGGTTACCGCTCTGCGGGTCGATGCTCAGGCGGGTGCAGTCGGCCGTCAGCCCCGTTCCGAGCGATGCAGCGACACGAGCCGCCACACCCCGGCCAAAACGGGTCGCCCCGATCAGCAGGATCGAAGGCCGATAGCGAGCCGCAACGGCCGCGACGACCGTAGCCCACCGGTTCTCTTCCGGCACCTCGGCATCGGCGCAGGGGGCCAGATAGACCCGGTCGGCACCCTGTTCGAACAGTTCGCGACAACGGTCACCGGCCTCGGAGGGGCCGACCAGCAGCGCCGACACC
>CASEGL010000039.1 GCA_949287525.1 uncultured Rikenellaceae bacterium | reverse complement strand
CTGCATCGTAACTGGTATCTTCGGCGAGAATGACGACGTTGTATTCGGCGTGTACGTTCCTACAGGTGGCATGCTGGTGTACAGATACTGGTACGCTGCAAGAAACTAATCGGTTTTGCGCTGATTCAGGGAGGGCGGGACTAACGTCCCGCCCTCTTTTCTTTTGTCTGGAGAGACCGGTGGGCGGGATCGGGTGGCGGTGCGCAGGTAGCCATGTGCGGTGTTTGTGCCGGAATTTCCCCGATTTTAGGTATTGATGCCGTGCGGCAGGCTGCCTACCTTTGCAAGGCCATCGCAAGAGAGCGGGTTTGGCCGTCTCTTTGCAGTCGGTGGGGCGGTTCGCATGCCGGTTTTTCTGGATGCCGCCCGAAAAAGGTTATCTTTGTAGAAATCAAGATGCAAAGACGTATGCAAAGACTCGGAAAATATGTGAAAACCGACCGGATGTGCGATCTGGTCAGCGACAACTACCGCGTGCTGTTGGTGATGAGCCGTTTCGGCATCGGACTCGGCTTCGGGGACAAAACGATTGACGAAGTGTGCCGGGCCAACGGTGTGGATACCTTTACGTTTCTCGTGGTAGTGAACATGCTGCTTTCCGATGAGGTGCCGCATCCGGTGTCGGATCGGGTCTATCTCGAATCCCTGCTGACCTATCTGCATAATTCGCACGACTATTTTCTGGGTTTCCGGTTGCCGGAGATCCGTCGCAAACTGGCCGAGGCGGTCGGTCAGTCCGACGAGCTGTCGCGGGCCATCGTGGCCTATTTCGACGGCTACATCGACGGTGTGAATGCCCACATGTCCTATGAGGAGGAGGTCGTTTTCCCGTATGTAAAGGGGCTGCTGGCCGGCGAGCTTCAGGACGGCTATCGGATCGAGGTGTTCCGGCAGCATCACGATCAGGTAGAGACGCTGCTCACGGAGTTCAAGAACATTCTGATCCAGTTCTACCCGTCGGACAGCACGAATGAGATCAACAGCGTGTTGTTCGACATATTCAACTGCGAGAACGATCTGGCTTCGCATAATGCGGTGGAGGATCGGTTGTTCATTCCGACAGTCGGTTTGTGGGAAAAAATGATGGAGGAGAGATGAGATGAGCGCTCCGCTGAAAATAACGGTGGCCGAGCCTTCGGTGATTATTCGCAGTGGGATTATCGCCGTGCTGGAGCATTCCGAGAAGTTCCGTGCCGAGGTGTACGAGGTGGGGGATATGGAACAGTTGAAAGCGGCGCTGAACTGGCAGCAGCCGGATGTGCTGATGATCAATCCTGCCTCGCTGGGCAGTTTTTCGTTGCCGCAGCTCAAAAGGGAGGCGGGCAATCCGGAGATGAAATGTGTCGCCGTGCAGCTGGCCTTCCTCGATCAGGGAACGCTGAAAAGTTACGACGAGACAATCTCCATTTACGACGATGCGGAAACGATCGCGAACAAGCTCTTCAAGCTGACGAAAGAGCCGGATTGCGACCGGCGTCACGAGTCGCTCAGCGGTCGGGAGAAGGAGGTGATCGCCTGTGTGGTGCAGGGCATGACGAACAAGCAGATTGCCGACAAACTGTTCATCTCCACGCATACGGTCATCACGCATCGGCGGAATATTGCCTCCAAGCTGGGGATCCACAGTCCGGCGGGTCTGACCATCTACGCGATCGTCAATAAACTGGTGGAACTGGACGACATTCGGGAATCGGTCGTGGAACCGGAAAATTAGCGGTGCCGGAGAACCGGATGGTATAAAACGACGGGGAAGGAGTATAGCTCCTTCCCCGTTTTCAATGGAATCTCCGTTATCAGAGCATCCGGTAGCGGGCTACCGTGCCGGAGGCTACGAATTCGGACTTGCTGGCGATCCATTCCCTGAAGTGGGGCGAGGTGTTGTGGGCGGCGATGGCGGCCATGTTTTCCCATTTCTCGATGAAGCAGAGGGCGTTTTCGTCGTCCGCATCTTCATACAGGTCGTAGGCGATGTTGCCCTTTTCGGCACGGCTCGCTGCGATCAGCGGGCGCACGGCCTCGATGAATGCATCGCGTTTCCCTTTCTTGATGATGTTGCGTGCTACGATGGTAATCATATGTGTCGGTGTTTTTTCGGAATACAAGATAGGCATTTTGGCCGTACGTCGGATGCCTGAAGGGGCAGGTTGCGCTACGGGGGTGCTGTTCGGTCGGTTAGTTAGGTATTCCTGCTGGCCAATACCCCTGCAATTAGGTATTGCGGGCAGTGCATCCTTCGCCTATCTTTGTTCCCAGATAAAAAAAAGATTTTTAGCCATTTCTTTACACTGCCGAGGCTGTCCCGTACGGGATGGCCTCGCTCCGTTTGGCTGTGGACGGAAAAGTTAAGGGCGCGACAATCTGTCGCGCCCTTTTTGATGGATAGAGCCGTGGCTATTTGTTTTTGGCAGCGTACCAGTATCTGTACACCAGCATGCCACCTGTAGGAACGTACACGCCGAATACAACGTCGTCATTCTCGCCGAAGATACCAGTTACGATGCAG
>CASEGL010000038.1 GCA_949287525.1 uncultured Rikenellaceae bacterium | reverse complement strand
ACGGTCGATTTCTCGACGCTCGGCCAGGTGGACAAACTCCAGTTTGTGGTTGAGTCGAACGATGTGGATCCGACGTGGGGACTGAACGTACCCTCGTACTTCTGCCTGGACAACATCGTGCTGCGATAGGCTGCTGTCCTGGATTAACCGATGCGCGCCCGCAAACATACGGTTTGCGGGCGCGCTTTTCGTGTAGCCGCTGCATCTTGCGGCGGATGTCAGGAGAGGGGAGAAGCCCCGTGTCCGTCGTCGGGTGGGCGGACACGGCGCGTGGGGAGCGGTCAGGCCGGTTTCACGGCGACGAGACAGATGGCTTCCCTGCCGTGGCGGTACAGGGCGATGTCCGTAAAACCGGCCTGTTCCAGCAGCCGGCGCAATTCGTCGGCCGTGCGTACCGTCATGCCGTCGATACGGCTCGACCAGTAGGTATTGGCGGGATCGCTGGCTTCGCAACAGATCAGAAACCGGCCAGCCGGTTTCAGTATGCGGCAGGTGTCGGCAAAAGCGGCCGGCAGATCCTCCCAGAAATAGACGGTTTCAAAAGCGGTGGCGGCGTCGAACGCATCGCTGCCGAAGGGCAGGTGGCCGGCTGTTCCCTGACGGATGAAACAGCGGGTGTCGAGATCGGTGCGATTTGTCTTGCGGGCAAAGGCGACGCTTTCCGGTGAAGCATCCACACCGTATGCCTTGCCTTGGGGGCAGCGGCGCAGTATTTCGGCGAGGGCGGCTCCGCCTCCGCAACCGATGTCCAGGACGGTCCAGTCGGGCTGCCAGGAGAGGTGGGTCAAACCCCATGCGATCAGCGGGGCATGCCCGCGATTCATGCTGCGCAGGATGATCCGGCCGAGGAATCCCTCCGGCCGTCTCGTGTTTTGGAGCAGGCGGTGAAAAAGCGACTTGTGTTTCATGCGTATCGGTAGATTGGTGTCCCAAAGGTAGTCCGTTGTCCGTATCTGGACAATCCCAATTTGTCGGGAAATGGGATGCAACAAAGAGGCGGTGCGAAAGTTCTTTCGCACCGCCTCTTTATTGGTGAATGGTTGCGGTTACAGCACCCGTTTGCCGTTCAGAACCAGTCCGGCCGTCAGCGAGGTGCCGTAGGCGTAGGGAATGAATTCGAGCGACGAAACCGGCTCCGTGATCCACAGGTTGGCCACCTTGCCCTTCGTGATGCTGCCGTGGGTGCGCTGCAGCCCCATGGCATAGGCGCCGTTCTGCGTAGCCGCATGGATGGCCTCCTGCGGGTTCATGCGCAGCTTGATGCAGGCCAGCGAGAGGATGAACTTCATGTTGCCCGACGGCGACGAACCCGGGTTGAAGTCCGATGCGATGGCCACGCCCAGTCCGGCGTCGATCATCTTGCGGGCGGGCGGATAGTTCATGCCCAGGAAGAATGCGGCGCCCGGCAGGATGGTCGGCATCGTCTGCGATCCGAGTAGGGCGGCAATCTCCTCGTCACCCGTGAATTCGAGGTGGTCCACTGAGAGCGCCCCGTACTTCACGCCTACCTGGATGCCGCCCGAGGCGGCCAGTTCGTTGGCGTGGATCTTGGGGCGCATGCCGTACTTCGCACCGCATTCGAGCATGCGGGCGGTCTCCTCCGGCGTGAAGAAACCGCGGTCGCAGAAGACGTCCACGAAGTCGGCCAGCCCTTCGGCGGCGACGGCGGGGATCATCTCGCGGCAGATCAGATCGACATATTCACTCTGACGGCCGATGTAGTTGCGGGCCACCGCGTGGGCGCCGAGGAACGTGGCGCGGATGGTCATCGGCGAACTCTCGGCCATACGGCGGATGACGCGCAGCATCTTCAGCTCGTCCTCCGTCGAGAGGCCGTAGCCGCTCTTGATCTCGGCGGCACCCGTACCCGAAGCCATCATCTGCTGCAGGCGCGGCATCGCCTCCTCGAACAGCTCCTCCTCGGAGGCTTCGTGCAGGCGGTCGGCCGAGTTGAGGATGCCTCCTCCGCGGCGGGCGATCTCCTCGTAGGAGAGTCCGTTGATCTTGTCCACGAACTCGCCCTCGCGGCTGCCGGCATAGACGATGTGGGTGTGCGAGTCGCAGAAGGCGGGCATCACCACGCCGTCGCGGGCGTCGATCTCCTCGTCGGAGCGGCCTTCGGGCAGTTCGGCCATCGGGCCGTATGCCGTGATCCTGCCCTCCTCGGCGATCAGGTAGGCGTCGGTCAGGGTGCCGAGATTCTTCATCTCGGCGCCCATAACGCGTTCGCGGCCGCTCTCGTCAATACCGGCCAGTGTGCCGATATGTTTGATGGTCAGTTTCATCGGTCGGCGGTTATTTCATGTTGCGGACAAACTTCACGGAGCTGTCGATGTGCGGGTACATGATCTCGTCGTTCGAGATGAACGGAACCACCTTGCGGTAGTCGGCGAAGATGGCCTCGATGGCCGGCGACGACTTCAGCGGACGGCGGAACTCCAGCGCCTGTGCGGCGTTGAACAGCTCGATGCCCAGCACGCGCTCGGTGTTGTTGATGACACGGTAGAGCTTCGTGGCGGCATTGGAACCCATGCTGACGTGGTCCTCCTGACCCTGCGACGAGGGGATCGAGTCGGCTGAAGCGGGCATGCAGAGACCCTTGCTCTGGCTGACGATCGATGCGGCCGTGTACTGCGGGATCATGAAACCGCTGTTCAGACCCGGGTTGGCCACCAGGAACGAGGGCAGACCGCGCTGGCCGGAGATCAGTTTGTAGATACGGCGCTCGGAGATGTTGCCCAGCTCCGATACGGCGATGGCCAGAAAGTCCATCACCAGGGCGATGGGCTGGCCGTGGAAGT
>CASEGL010000037.1 GCA_949287525.1 uncultured Rikenellaceae bacterium | reverse complement strand
AAAGAGTAAACTCTTTTACGTGCTGCCCCTCGACTTGCATGTGTTAGGCCTGCCGCTAGCGTTCATCCTGAGCCAGGATCAAACTCTCCATTGTAATGTATAATGAATCATTTAGAGTCCTGACTACTGAATCCTTTAAAGGAATTGAACTTTGCTTATCTGCATTCTTTTCTCTCAATCAAACCAATAAATCAAAGAACCGTCTTTGTCGCAAACCTCTTTCGAGATCCACCTTGAACCATCGTTTTTTTGAGGGGTTCGGAAGACAAAGGTAAGACGTTTTTTCTTAACTTCCAAATTTTATTTGAAGAACTTTAAGATTTTCTGCCGCTGGGCGGCGTCTTATCTCGTTTGCGGGTGCAAATGTAGGCACTTTTTCATTGCCTGCAAACTTTTCGACACTTTTTTTTCAACTTTTTTCACATCAAAAACACAACAACCTGACAAGCAACATTTTACATTTACAGCTTAATTTCCAACGGCATGCTATATATATTATGGTATACCATCCTACACATGTCGCCAGCGATTCGCGGGAAACCGATACTTTTTTTTGTCTGTCTCAATTAGGCCATTTCGATATGGCGGGGCGACACCGCCAGGGTCGCAATGCTGATCCGAACGTCCGGAACCGCCCGCAGAATTGCCTCCGCACAGGAGAAGATTGTCGCGCCGGTCGTGAACACATCGTCCACCAGCAGCACATGCCTGCCCCGCAGAGGCTCCGGATCGCGCACCGCGAAGATGCCGCTCACGTTGTCCCACCGTTCGCGCGACGTCTTGCCGGTCTGACTGGAATTGTGCCGCCGCCTGCCCACGGCCCGCGTCTCCACCGGCACGCCGAGGCCGGCTGCAATGCCTCTGGCGACATACTCCGCCTGGTTGTATCCGCGCCGCAGCCGTTTCAACAGGTGCAGGGGTACGGGAACCACCACGTCCACATCGGCATAGAGTCCGCCGCGCGCCATCTCATGGCCGTAACACTCGCCCATCTCGCGCGCCAGCCGCCAGCGCCCGCCATACTTGAAGGCGTGAATCAGGTCGCGGAAGCCGTTGCCCCGAATGAAAAACAGGAAAGCCGAGGCATGAACCACCGGAAACAGCCCCCAGCACTTGCGGACCATCGGATTGTCCACCTGCGTCCAGAAACCGGTCAGCGGCGCCTCCATGCGGCAGCGCAGACAGACGGCAGCCACGCCTTCCGTCATCGGCCGGCCACACACGGGACACACCGGAGGCCAGAAGAGGCCGGCCAGATCGTTCCACCAGGTTTTCATCCGCATCTCCGCCATCACTTGTCTGCACCTCGCCCGATCACTGGGGATCGACGTCGCAGTAATAAAACACCTTCTTATAACGTTCGTGCGCGGCCAGTTCGGCCAGCAGTTCGGCCAGCGAGGATTTGACGGATGCAGCCGAAATGCCGTTCTCGATCTTCAACAGGATCTCCTGACAGCACACCTCATTGATCTTTTCGACGACGGGGGCATGAGGGCCGAAGACCCGTTTGCCGAACAGCCGCCGCATCCGTCCGGCCAACCATGCCGCCGCCTCGGCCACCAACGCCTCCTCGCGATGGCGGAGCGCCACCACGATCAGCCGCCCGTAGGGGGGATAGCCGAACGCACCCCGCTCGGCCAGCTGGGTGGCCACCATGCCTTCGTAATCGAGCGTCTGCACCTGCCGGATGACGGCATGATCGGGCTGGGAGGTCTGAATGATCGCCACGCCCCGCGCATTGGCCCGTCCGGCACGCCCTGCCACCTGGGTCAGCATCTGGAAAGCCCGCTCGGAGGCACGGAAGTCGGGATAGTTCAACAGCCCGTCGGCATTCAGCACGCCGACCAGCTCCACGTGCGGGAAGTCGAACCCTTTGGCGATCATCTGCGTGCCGACCAGCAGATCGGCATCGCCCCGCTCGAAGCGCTCCACGATCTCCCGATAGCGAGTCGGCGAGGTGGCCGTATCGCGGTCGAGCCGCAGGATGCGCGCCTCCGGGAAGAACGAGGCCACCTCCTCCTCGATCTTTTCGGTACCCAGCCCCATCAGACGGGGCGACGGCATGCCGCACTGCGGACAGCGGTTCGGGAGTTCCATGGCATAGCCGCACACGTGGCACTCCAGCCGCCCGGACTGCTTGTGATAGGTCAGCGTAACGCTGCACCGCGGACAGCGGGCCACCCATCCGCACGGCTCGCAGGTCACCCAGGGGGCGAATCCGCGCCGGTTCTGGAAAAGGATCGCCTGCGCCTCCCGCGCCAGCACGTCCCGCAGGGCATCGAGCAGCGCCTTGTCGAAGTGCAGCTTCCGCTCCCCGCGGCGAAAGGCGCGCTGCGAGTCGGAGATGAGTACCTGCGGCAGCCGCGCCTCGCCGTAACGCTCAGCGAGGGTCACGAACCCGTATTTGCCTCCCTGCGCATTCGTCCACGTCTCGATCGAAGGCGTGGCGCTGGCCAGCAGGCACTTCGCCCCCGTCTGACGCGCCAGCCACACCGCACAGTCGCGGGCATGGTAGCGCGGCGCCGGTTCGGTCTGTTTGTAGCTGGCATCGTGTTCCTCGTCCACGACGATCAGCTCGACGCCCGCTACCGGCAGGAATACGGCCGAGCGGACGCCCAGCACCAGTTCGCCGCCGGTCGAGGCCAGCAGGGTGCGGTAGATCTCCGCCCGCTGCCGGTCGGTACACTGGGAGTGATAGACGATCACCCGGTCGCCGAACGCGCGCCGGACACGCGCCACCAGCTGCGCCGTCATGGCAATCTCCGGCATCAGGTAGAGGACGCTTCCGCCCCGCGCCAGCACATCGGCGATCAGATGGAGATAGATTTCGGTTTTTCCGCTGCCCGTGACGCCCCACAGCAGCACGGTCGAACGGAGCGTAAAGGCCGCTTCGATCGCCTCACGCGCCTGCCGCTGAGCCGGTGTCAGCTCGGCGAGGGACGCATCCTGCGGGTGGAACGGCAGTCGGCCGACTGCC
>CASEGL010000036.1 GCA_949287525.1 uncultured Rikenellaceae bacterium | reverse complement strand
ACAGTCACCCAGCAGCCCCGTCTCGCGGGCCGCCACGCCGGCCGAATAAAGCACGCGGTTGTCCACCCGCAGGTCGGCCGCCACGGATACTGCCGACCCCACGGCAATGCCGAGGTCGGTCACGTCGAAGGCGCAGGGGGTCATCCGCCCCGACTCGCTCTTCTCCCGACAGGTCGCATGGCCGCAATAGCCGCAGTTGAGGCCGCGCGTAAGGTTCCGGCAGCCGATCAGCACCACCGCCTGCGACTGCTCGACATTGCCCGCATCGCGCAGGAAAAACCCCTTGCCGTCCCGTTCGTCGATCCGCCGCATGGCGTCGGCCAGCGCCGGTAGTTCGTCGCGCGTGACCAGTCCGATCTCCAGATGATCCACGCCGCACCCCTTGGGTGCCGTGCGTGCGGCGGTCATCATGGCGCAGGCCACCTGCCGCACATACGCTTCCCGAAGTTCCTCTTCCCGAATCATGTTTTTTCTCGTTCTATCCGTGTTAGTTGCTGTTTCCCGCAGTCGGCAGCACCCCTGCGGCGGCCGGCCGCTCCCCGTCCCGAACGACGCAACGCCCTCCGATCGGAGAGCGTTGCGGTCGGCAGGGTATTCCGGACCCGACCGTCAGCGGACGATCTTGATATCCTTGATGCGCAGCTGGGGGCTGGTCTTGCCCCGATAGTGGTTCTCCACCACCGTATAGCATACATCAATCGGCCTTCCGCCCTTGATCCATTCATAGTAGGCGGGCTGCTGGAAAGCAATGGCCGCAATGGTCGTATTGGGCTTCTGCCGCTGGGTGAGATCCATGCGCAGGTGTTCGCGCTCGGCGCCCACCAGACGGGCGTCGCCGCGGTTGCTCACCCCGCGCGTCATGAAGACCGGCGCCGTATTACCCGGCCCGAAGGGCTGGAACGCCTCCAGCGTGGCCATGAACGACGGCGTCACATCGCTGAACAGCAGCTCGGAGTCGATCTCCACCTGCGGCACGAGCATGCTCGGATCGATATGCTCCTCGACATACTCGTTGAACCGGCGGGTGAACTCCTGCACGTTCTCCTGCTTCATGGTCAGTCCGGCAGCGTACATGTGGCCGCCGAAATTCTCCAGCAGGTCGGCACACGACTCCACGGCCTGATAGAGGTCGAAGCCGGGTACGCTCCGCGCCGACCCCGTCACGAAGCCGTTGCTCATGGTCAGGATCACCGTCGGGCGATAGTAGGTCTCGATCAGCCGCGAGGCCACGATGCCGACGATGCCCTTCATCCACTTCGGGTTGTAGATCACCGTACTCTTCAGCATCCGGTACTCGGGATGGCTCTCGATGTAGCGGTGCGCCTCCTGGGTGACGGAGCGGTCGATGCTCTTGCGCTCCTGGTTGCTGCTGTCGATCAGCACGCCGAACGCGTCGGCCAGATCCTCGTCGCGCTCCACCAGCAGGTTCACGGCGGCATGGCCGCCCGAAGGCGCCGTCATGTCCTCCTCGCGATCGACCGCCATGCGGCCGGCCGCATTGATGCGGGGGCCGATCTTGAAGACGATGTCGTCGATCGTGATCTTATGCCCCTCCAGACCGCAGATCTTGATGATGGACTGCAGTCCCTTGCGGGGGTTCTCGTTCAGTTTCAACAGGCCGTAGTGAGCCAAAATGCGGTTCTCGCCCACCAGCGGTACAATGTCGGCAGCCGTACTGACGACCACCAGATCGAGCAGTGCGGCGATCTGCTCGAACGGGATTCCTTTCATCTGGCAGTATCCCTGCACCAGTTTGAATCCGACGCCGCACCCCGACAGTTCGTCGAAGGGATAGGTGTCATCCTCCCGCTTGGGATCGAGTACGGCAACCGCCTCCGGAATCGCCTCTCCGGGCAGGTGGTGGTCGCAAATGATGAAATCGATACCGAGCCGGTTGGCATAGGCCACTTTCTCGACCGCTTTGATGCCACAGTCCAATGCGATGATGAGGTTCACGCCCTGTCGTTTGGCGTAATCCACGCCGAGTTTCGATATGCCGTACCCTTCCGTATAACGGTCGGGGATGTAGAACAGCATGTCTTTCACGCCCTGCTGCCGGAGGAAGGTATATACCAAAGCCACCGCCGTCGTACCATCTACGTCGTAGTCTCCGTACACCATGATTTTCTCACCGCGGGAGACCGCTTCGTCGATACGGCGCACAGCCTTGTCCATATCCTTCATCAGGAACGGGTCGTGCAGATCCGACAACTTCGGGTTGAAGAACCTCGAAACGCTTTCGTAAGTGTCTATGCCTCTCTGTACAAGCAGGTTCGCAAGCACCTTGGGGATTCCGGTAGCGGCAGCCAGCTGAGCTGTCCGCTGGGGATCACCCTGGGGCTTGAGTACCCAACGTTTTTCGATAGGCATAATCTTTTTCTATTTTTATTTCAATATTCATAATTTCTTCAAAATGTTTGACAAACCGGCTCTTGACGGTCTCCATGTCCGCCGGCATGCCGGTCTCCCGGGCGATCGAAGTGACGCCGCGGTCGGTAAATCCGCACGGGTTGATGTAGTCGAACCACTTCAGGTCCGTATTCACGTTCAACGCGAACCCGTGCATGGTAATATAACGTGACGAACGGACTCCTATTGCGGCAATCTTGCGCAACGGCCCCTCCGTGATCCATACGCCGGCAGCTCCTGCGACACGCCCCGCCCGAATGCCGTAATCGGCTACGGTGCGGATAATCGACTCCTCGATGGCATGGATATACTCCCGCAACCCGATGCCCTCCTTTTCGAGGTCGAGTATGGGGTATCCCACCAGCTGGCCGGGGCCGTGGAACGTGATGTCCCCGCCGCGGTCGATGTGGTAGAACGAAGCGCCTTGTGCTTTGAGAAAATCTTCGGCTACGAGCATATTCTCGGCATGCCCGCTTTTCCCGAGTGTATATACCGCCGGATGCTCGCACAGCAGGAGACATTGCTCCGCCCGCTCTTCGTGGCGGGCCTTGGCCTCCAGCAGCCCGTCGAACAGACGCTGCTGCAAAGCCCAGCATTCGGCATAGTCTATAACGCCCAGGTCACGGCATAACACTGTTTCCTTCGGCGTTTTCATGGTCATTCCTTTTTACGAAGATGCTCCATGGCTTCTTCGGCCATGTAGGAGGAACGTACGAGCGGCGCACTGGCCACATAGCGGAAACCGCGCATGCGCGCCAGATCGCCGTACATGGCGAACTTGCCCGGCGTGACATACTCCGCAACGGGATAGTGAGCCATCGTGGGGCGCAGATACTGCCCCAGCGTGACGATCTGGCAACCGGCATCGGCCAGGTCGTCGAGCGTAGCCAGGATCTCGGTTTCGGTCTCGCCCAGGCCGAGCATCAGGCCGCTCTTGGCGACCGCACCCTGCGAGGCGATGTAGCGGAGTACCTCCAGCGAACGCTGGTACTGCGCGCGCGAACGCACCAACGGCGTGATGCGCTCGACCGTTTCGATGTTGTGACCGATAACGTCCGGACGGGAGGCGATCACGATGTCGAGCAGGTCGGTGCGCCCGTCGAAATCGGGAATCAGCACCTCGACAATCGTATCGGGATTGGCCTCCTTGATGGCGCGCACGGTGGCGGCCCAATGGGCGGCGCCGCCGTCGGGCAGGTCATCGCGGTCAACAGAGGTGATGACGGCATATTTCAGCCCCATCAGCCGGATGGATTCGGCCACCTCGGCCGGTTCGTTGGGATCGGGCGGCAGCGGCCGTCCGCTTTTGGTAGCACAGAACTTGCACGATCGGGTGCAGATGTCGCCCAGAATCATGAAAGTCGCAGTCCGGCGGCTCCAGCAATCGGCCTTGTTGGGACATTTGCCGCTGTCGCAGATCGTGTGGAGCCTGTGCTTCTCCACGATCCGGGCCACATCGGCGTATTGCTCGTCGTTGTGGAGCTTGATCTTCAACCAGCCGGGCTTTATGTGCTTCGCTACTTTGTCATGGTTGTCGGTCATGTACGTTACTATTTTTCCAATTGACACAAAAGTAGCGATTATTTTCGGATTTTCCGTGAACCCGCCCGCCAATCGGCGAGAAACTTGACCGACAGCCGCCGAAATCGGAATCGGGAAGAAAATTCTTCCAAATTTCACAGAATTGTCTTATCTTGTTCTATCTGGCAAACAGCATCCGTGCGCCGTTGCAGGTGAAGGTGCTGACGCTTGGGTATCCCTTGCTTTCCAGCAGGCGGCATACAAAGTCGGAATAGATGATGTTGTAATAGTCAAGACTTGTTCTGACATTTTCTATACTATCGGGCAAAAAAAGTGTCCGATGCCATCTGCGAAGATACGCAACTATTCTCACTCTCACA
>CASEGL010000035.1 GCA_949287525.1 uncultured Rikenellaceae bacterium | reverse complement strand
GGTTACGGTTACGGCATCCTCACCGCTGGCCAGTCGCACGGTGGCCATGCGGACAGTCTCGGTCTCGTTGGCCGTAAAGTTGAGCGTCAGGGTGTGGTCACCGGCCTCGCCGCTGGCGGGGGTTACCTCAAGTAGCCACTCGGCTCCGCTCTCGATTGCAGCCGTCCAAGCCGCCTCGGCCGAGAAGGTGAGGGTAGCGGTGGTCTGGTCGGCAGCCACCGCAATGGTCGTGCCGCCCGTAACAGTGATGCCCGAACCGGTCTCTTCGCCACCGGCGGGCTGTTCGCAGCCGGCCAGCAGAACGGCCGCTGCGCACAATGTCGCAAAAATGTACTTTTTCATCTTATTGGGGGAACTAAAATCGATATATCGCAAACGAATACTGCCGATGCACCAAGGCTTTGCCGCAATACGGACCGGCACAAGAAAAATTGTTTGACCGTATATGTTATAATGGCAGCAAATATAGTAAAAAAACGGCCATAACGGTTGCATGGGTCTCGCACGACAATCCGATGCACCGCCAAACAGCCCGTCTGCGGCAAGAAACTGCAAAATCAACAGCCAGGGGTTGGTTTTTCCGAAAATTATCCCGTTCTTTGTTTCCGGAAAAAGGGGGTGCCCCCGCTACGGGGCGGCTGAGATTATACCCAATGAACCTGATCCGGATCGTACCGGCGTAGGGAGTTTTTCTGAGGATATACGTTCGACTGACTGCTGCTTCCGCAGACGATCGCGTGGCATTCCTCCCGATTCCATGACAAACCAGGGAGACAGAAGCCATGTTCGACGTACAGTTCATCACCCATTTCACCGATACGATCACCTATCTCGACTCCGTGCGCATGGCATTGGAGGGCGGCTGCCGTTGGATTCAGCTGCGCATGAAAGGCGCTTCGGATGCCGAAACGGAACCCGTGGCGCGCGAGGCGCTGCAGTTGTGCCGCGAGGCCGGAGCGACCTTCATCATTGACGACCGCGTGGAACTGGTCAAACGGCTGGGAGCCGACGGCGTACACCTCGGCCTGCTCGACATGCCGGTGGCCGAAGCACGCCGCTTCCTCGGCGAAGGATTCATCATCGGCGGCACGGCCAATACGTTCGACAACATCCGGCTCCACTACCAGGGAGGAGCCAACTACATCGGCTGCGGCCCCTTCCGGTTCACCACCACCAAAGCGAAACTGGCGCCGACACTCGGACTGGAAGGCTACCGGAATCTGGTCGGCCGGATGCGGCAGGAGGGGATCGACCTGCCGATCGTCGGCATCGGCGGCGTGACGGCCGAAGACATCCCCGACCTGAAAGCGGTGGGACTGAGCGGCATTGCCCTCAGCGGCAGCGTGCTGCGCGCCCCCGACCCCGTAGCCGAAATGAAACGGATCATCCGATTGACAAAACAATAAACCTGTTACATATTATGGAAGACAAAATCAAAATCACCTATCCCGATTCGGAGAAGGTCTATATGTCCGGTCAGATCCATCCCGAAATCCGGGTGGGCATGCGCCGCGTGCGTCTGACGCCGACCGTGGTCATGGAGAACGGCCAGAAAGTGATGACCGAGAACGAACCGGTCTACATCTATGATACCAGCGGCGCATACAGCGACCCCGATGCCACGATCGACCTGCGCAAGGGACTGCCCCGTCTGCGCGAGGAGTGGATCCGCACCCGCGACGTGGAGCGTCTGCCGGAGATCAGCTCCGAGTACGGCAAGATGCGCCTGGCCGACCGCAGCCTCGACCACCTGCGCTTCGAACACATTCAGCTGCCCTACCGCGCCAAGGAGGGTTGCCAGGTAACCCAGATGTACTACGCCAAGCAGGGCATCATCACGCCCGAAATGGAGTATGTGGCCATCCGCGAAAACATGAACTGCCGCGAACTGGGCATCGACTCCTACATCACGCCCGAATTCGTGCGTCAGGAGATCGCCGCCGGCCGTGCAGCCCTGCCCGCCAACATCAACCACCCCGAGGCCGAACCGATGATTATCGGCTCCAAATTCCTCGTCAAGATCAACACCAACATCGGCAACTCGGCAACCACCTCGACCATCGAGGAGGAGGTCGAGAAGGCGATCTGGAGCTGCAAATGGGGCGGGGACACGCTGATGGACCTCTCCACGGGCGACAACATCCACGAAACGCGCGAATGGATCATCCGCAACTGCCCCGTACCGGTCGGCACCGTGCCGATGTACCAGGCCATGGAGAAGGTAAACGGCCGCGCCGAAGACCTGACGTGGGAACTCTTCCGCGACACGCTCATCGAGCAGTGCGAGCAGGGCGTGGACTACTTCACGATCCACTGCGGCATCCGCCTCAAGAACATCCACTACGCCAACGACCGTCTCTGCGGCATGGTGAGCCGCGGCGGCAGCATCATCTCGCAGTGGTGCAAGGCTCACCAGAAGGAGAGCTTCCTGTACGAACACTTCGACGACATCTGCGACATCTGCGCCCGCTACGACGTGGCTCTTTCGCTCGGCGACGGTCTGCGTCCCGGTGCCATCTATGACGCCAACGACCGCGCCCAGTTTGCCGAACTCGACACGATGGGCGAACTCGTACAGCGTGCCTGGGCAAAGAACGTGCAGGCCTTCATCGAAGGTCCGGGCCACGTGCCGATGCACAAGATCCGCGAAAACATGGATCGTCAGATCGAGAAGTGCCACGGCGCGCCTTTCTACACGCTCGGCCCGCTGGTGACGGACATCGCCCCCGGCTACGACCACATCACCAGCGCCATCGGCGCCGCACAGATCGGCTGGTACGGCACGGCCATGCTCTGCTACGTGACCCCGAAGGAACACCTCGCCCTGCCCAACAAGGAGGACGTGCGCGTCGGCGTGGTGACCTACAAGATCGCCGCCCATGCCGCCGACCTGGCCAAAGGCCATCCCGGAGCCGACATCCGCGACAATGCGCTGAGCAAGGCCCGTTACGAATTCCGCTGGAAGGACCAGTTCAACCTGAGCCTCGATCCGGAGCGCGCCCTGCAGTACTATCGCGAGGCAAACCACCTGAACGGCAAGTACTGCACCATGTGCGGACCGCACTTCTGCGCCATGCGCATCAGCCAGCAGCTGCGCGACTGCGATTACACCCACGAGGAGGAGAACGGCGTCGGCCATCCCGAAGCATAACGAAACAATACATACAAAACGATCCGAAAAACAACCGAAACAATGATTGAAACCAGAGTATCGCAAGGTATCGTAAGTACCTACTTCGACAAACTGCAGAAAAACCTCGAGCTGGACGTCGCCATCGTGGGCGGCGGTCCGTCGGGCATCGTAGCCGCCTACTATCTGGCCAAAGCCGGCCTGAAAGTAGCCCAGTTCGACCGCAAGCTCGCTCCGGGCGGAGGCATGTGGGGCGGCGCCATGATGTTCAACCAGATCGTCATCCAGGAGGAGGCGATGGAGATCGTCCGCGAGTTCGGCATCAACTACGAGCCTTTCATGGAGGGTCTCTACGTGATGGATTCGGTGGAGAGTACCTCGTCGCTGCTGTACCACGCCGTACATGCCGGCGCCACGGTATTCAACTGCTACTCGGTGGAGGATGTCGTCTACAAGGGCAACCGCGTGAGCGGCGTCGTGGTGAACTGGACGCCCGTACTGCGCGAAGGCCTGCATGTCGATCCGCTGAACATCATGGCAAAAGTGGTGATCGACGGCACGGGTCACGACAGTGAGATCGCCGCTACCGTTGCCCGCAAGAACGGCGCCCGCCTCGAGACCGAGACCGGCGGCGTGATCGGCGAGCGTTCGCTGGACGTAACGGCCGGCGAACAGGAAGTTGTCCGCGGCACGAAGGAGATCTACCCGGGTCTTTACGTGTGCGGCATGGCCGCCTCGGCCGTGTCGGGTACGCCGCGCATGGGGCCGATCTTTGGCGGCATGCTGATGTCGGGCAAGAAGGTGGCCGACGAGATCATCGCCCGTCTGAAAAAATAGGGGAGCCGCAAAGAGGGTGGCTTGCCCCGCAAAGCAAACAGCCGTACTTCCTGCGGGAAGTACGGCTGTCGCTTTTCTCGGAACGGTGCCGTTACAGTACGCGGATCAGGTTGAGGCCGTCCCGCAGGGGCAGGATGACATTCTCGGTGCGGGGATCGTCGTACACCATGCGGTTGAAAACCCGTATGGCCTGCGTATGGGGATCGGTGTGATGCGGATCGGCCACCTTGCCGTACCACAGGATGTTGTCGGCCAGCAGAAAACTGCCCGCATGCACCAGGGGGCGGGCATAGGCGCCGTCGCCCATCAGCATCTCGTAATAGGCGGGATACTCGCGTTTGTCGCCGTCGATGAAGACCAGGTCATAAGTATCCGTCAGGGTCGGGGCCACCTGCAGCGCACTGCCGATATGCAGCCGGATCCGGTCGCCATAGGGGCTGCGGGCGAAGAAGGTCCGGATCAGATCCTCCTGCTCGTCGTCGGCCTCGATGGTGTCGATCACGCCGTCGTCCGACAGTCCGGCCGCCATGGAGAGTG
>CASEGL010000034.1 GCA_949287525.1 uncultured Rikenellaceae bacterium | reverse complement strand
ATGACTTTTTCTGATGTGGTCATAACTTAATCTGCTTTTATGTTACAAATCTACTCTTTTTATACGTAACTGTCAGATTAAGTCTTGACTAATTCACGTAATGGGAGGTCATGACCGTACTTCGACTCCTTCGACATCTTCGACATCTTCTAGAATAACATCTTATTCGGATCCCGCGCATCGTGCGGTGTCAACTGATTCAGAAGTTCCAATGCCTACGTCTGAATATTCAGGAACGGCAGAAACATCGTCTAAGTCGCAAGCATCAGTTCGTCAAGGGAAAAGTGATGGGGGTGATGTGACAGGGTGGTTGATTGCTGTTGGCGTTATTGCGTTTGGGATATTGTATTTGCAGTGGCGATTTTCAGGTAAATGTGCCCATTGTGGTAAGTATCGAGCTATGGTGGAAGGTACGGCAGATTTTTTGGGTACAGTTAAAAAAGAGCCGGTTAAGGATAGTCAAGGCAAAGTCATTCGTATAGCGTATACGAATCGGTTGCAAATACATAGACAGTGTAAGTATTGTGGTTATCAGGATGTGATTGTTAAAGATGTTAAAGAGTAGTTTGTCCTGTAAGGACTAGGGGGAGACTCACATTGCTGATGAAGCTAAAACGCCCTGTGTCGGAAGGTAATTCTTCGGACACAGGGCGTTTTTTGTGGCTTGTTTTGTATTTACCGGAAGTCGATGATCTCGTAGTCGGCGTAGCGGGCGGGGTCGAAGACGAAATTCTCCGCGTCGATCTGCTTGGGGGTGATGCGGTTGAGGTTCACCGTGATCCGGTCGCCCTGGTAGTCGTAGTCGATGCGCAGCGGCAGTCCCGTCGTCGCGTCGAGGTAGAGGGTGACGATGCCCTGTGCCGTCCGTTCGCTGCGGGGCGTCAGGCGGATGACGTCGGCCTCCTTGCGGCCTACCTTCTCCTTGCCCCGGTAGGTACTCTCGAACTCCTCCGGCGCAAAGTCGAAGGCGCGCGTGGGGTTGGTGAAGATGTCGTGCGAGTTCCGGTCGGCGCGGTCGATCACCACCTCGCGGTCGGCCTCGTAGATTTCGTAGCGGTTCCTGCCGTCGCTGAACTGCTCCTGCTGGCGGATGCGGATGCGGTAGCGGTCGCCGCTGACAACATATTCGCCGCTGGTGGTTCCCATGCCTTCGGCCGATACGGTGAAGCGGACTTCGTAGTCGCCGTATTCGCGCAGCGTCGAGGCAACGTGGCGCAGGATGCTTTCGCTCAGGTTGTCTGCCGAGGCCGTAGCCAGTGCGGCAAAGGCGAAGGCGAGGGTCAGAAAAAAGTGTTTCATGTCGGTAGTCTGTCGTGACGTGCGCCGCCGCTTGCGCGGGGCGCCGTGTGTTTGCGTAGAGATAAACGGCCGGCGGGGCGGTTTGGTATGGCGGCCGGCGATTTTCAGACGTTCAGCTCCTCCTCGTCGTAGTCGAGCAGGATGTCCTCCAGCTGGCGCATGTCGGTGACGATCACCTCGCGGGGTTTGCTGCCGTCCTGCCGTCCCACGATGCCCATCTTCTCCAGCTTGTCCATGATGCGGCCGGCGCGGTTGTAGCCGAGGCGGAAGTTGCGCTGGATGGCCGACGTGGAACCCTGCTGGTTCTGCACCACGAAGTGAGCCACCTGGATCAGCATGTTGCCGCCTGCCGAGACGGGGTCGCCGTCGCCGGAGGAGCCTCCCGTGGAACTTTTCAGTTCAAAGTAGGGCAGCTCGAAGGGGCCGTCGTAGCCCTCCTGCTGGCCGATGAAGGCGGTGAGCCGTTCGATTTCGGGCGTGTCGAGGAAGGCGCACTGCATGCGGGTCAGTTCGCCGTTGAGGTAGAGCAGCATGTCGCCCATGCCGATCAGGTTGTTGGCGCCGGGCTGGTCGATGATGGTGCGCGAATCGACCATCGAGACCACCTTGAAGGCGATGCGCGCCGGAATGTTCGACTTGATGAGGCCGGTGATGACCTTCACGTCGGGACGCTGCGTGGCGACGATCAGGTGGATGCCCACCGCACGCGCCTTGGCCGCCAGACGGGTGATCGGAATCTCGATCTCCTTGCCGGCCGTCATGATCATATCGGCGAATTCGTCGATCACCACCACGATGTAGGGCATGAAGCAGTGGCCGTCGCGTTTCTTGAGCTTGCCTTCCTGGATGCGCTTGTTGTAGTCGGCAATGTTGCGTTCGCCGGCGCGGTTGAGCAGCGTGTAGCGCTCCTCCATGACCGTAACGAGCGAGTTGAGCGTATTGACCGCCTTATTCGTCTCGGTGATGATGGCGTTCTCCTCGCCCTCCATCTTGGCCAGGAAGTGGCGGTCGAGCTTGGCGTAGGCCGACAGCTCCACCTGTTTGGGGTCGATCAGCACGAACTTCAGTTCGGCCGGATGCTTCTTGTAGAGCAGCGAGGCGATGATGGCGTTCAGGCCGACCGACTTGCCCTGTCCGGTGGCGCCGGCCACCAGCAGGTGGGGCATCTTGGTCAGGTCGGCGATGTAGATTTCGTTGTAGATCGTCTTGCCCAGCACGATCGGCAGCCGGTACTGGCACTCCTGGAACTTGACCGACTTGATGACCGACAGCATCGAGACCACCTCGCGGGTGCTGTTCGGCACCTCGATGCCCACCGTGCCGCGCCCCTGTCCGAGGGTGACGATGCGGATGCTCTGCGCCTTGAGGGCGAGGGCGATGTCCTCCTCGAGGTTGCGGATGCGCGACACCTTGACGCCCTGGGCCGGTTCGATCTCATAGAGCGTGACGGTCGGGCCGATCGTCGCCTTGATGCGGTCGGTGATGCGGATGCCGAAGTCCTCGAGCTTCTCGCGGATGATGTTCTTGCTCTCGCGGATCTCGTCCTCCGAGATGCGGATGCCTATGCTGTGGTCTTCGAGCAGCACCCACGAGGGACGCTGGTAGCGCGGCAGGGTGCGGGTCGGGTCGCGGAATTCGTCCGGCTCCTCGTCCGTCTCCGTGTCGCGGTAGTCGGTCTTGACGATCTCCATGCCGTCTTCGTCGGTCACCACGATGCCGCCTGCTCCGAGCGTGACGGGTGCGGTCGCGGGTGTGGTCGGGGCGGACGGAGCTGCCGTCGCTGCCGTCGCCGCCGGAGGGGATACGCGCGAACCCGATTCGTCCACCACCACGAAATCGTCGTCCTCACGGGAACGCGGCGTGAGCGTGTGCGGGGTGGTGTGTGCGGGGCGCGACGGGGTGTCGTCGTCCAGAATGACAAAGTCGTCCGGCTCGAAGGGAGGCTGTTCCTCGACGGGTTCGGGCGCTGCCACCGTCGGCTCGTCGGGGGCATAGACGATCATGTCGTCGTCCTCCTCCGTTGCGGGAGACGGTGCGGCGTGCGGCTCGTCGCCGGTTGCGGGGGTGTCGTGGGAAACCGTTTCAAACAGTTCGTCCGGTTCGGAACCCGACGCGGGGGCGGGTTGGGGGTGCGGATCCGGGGCCGGTTCTTCGGCCGGCTCGTCGGGCTGGTAGTAGTAATTCGGTGCGGCGAGGTCCTCGCGCAGTTGCTCCTCCTCGGCCTCGCGGCGCTCTTCGGCCGGCGTGTGGGGCATGTGGGGGATCTTGCCGATGATGTCGGTGGCGCCCCTGGCCACGGAGGCGCCCATGCGGTTCACCACCTTGATGGTGTTGCGGTTGAGGTAAACGGCCAGCAGCACCCAGCATACGACCAGCAGCAGGGCCAGTCCGATGCCGCCGATGGTGGCGCGGAGCCACTCGGCTGCGGCGATGCCCATGCCGCCGCCCAGTCCGGTGCCGAAGATGCCCCAGCGGGTGCCGAACAGGAAGCCCAGCGACAGCGAGCCGAGGATCATGCAGACGAAGGCGATGCGCACCGAGCGGTGCAGGAACAGCGGCCGCACGCGCATGATGCGCAGCGACAGGATCAGCAGCATGATCGGCACGCCGATGGCGAAGGCGCCGAAACAGTCGCCCGCCAGCCACGAGCTGACGATGGCGCCCAGTTTGCCGGCATGGTTGGCCACGTGTTCGGTTTCGCTCCAGCCGACGCCTGCCCGCAGGGCGCCCTGGTCGTCGGCCCAGGTGAAGAAGAAGCTGACCACGGCCAGCAGCAGGAACAGGGCTATGAAGAGCAGCAGAAAGCCGTAGATCCAGCGTTCCGTGTCTCCTATCTCTCTCTTGAAGTGTATTTTGCGATCGCCTTTCGGGCGTTTTTCGGTATTGCTTCGGCCGTATTTCATCGTCTCGTTACCCCTTGATGCGTTCCGACAAAGGTAATAAAATTCGATCAAAGGGCGGCGGCGCGGCGGCGGAGCTTTTCGGCATAATCGTCGCCCGCGGCCGAAAGGAAAAGCAGTTCAGGCGAGTGCGCCGGGTCGGCCTGCTGGTCGTCCTGGGCGAGGAGCCACTCCACGCGGCGGGCGATGGCCGGTGCGGGGTCGATCAGCCGCACGGAGGGGTCGGCGATCACCTCCTCGATGACGTCGGCCAGAAAGGGGTAGTGGGTGCAGCCGAGTACGATGCGGTCGGCACCGGCGACGATCAGCGGGGCGACGGCCTGTTCGACAAGGCGGCGCGTGGCGGGGGTGTGTTCCTCGTCCGCCTCGACCGCTTCGACGAATCCTTCGCCTACGGCCGTCACGACGCGCACGCCGGCGGCATAGCGTCCGCTCAACTCGCCGAACCAGTCGCTGCCGAGCGAGGCGCGGGTAGCCAGTACGCCGATCGTTCCCGTCTGGGTTGTCGCGGCGGCCGGCTTCACGGCCGGTTCCATGCCCACGAAGGGCAGCGGATAGGTGGCGCGCAGGTATTTGACGGCGGTCATGGTGGCCGTATTGCAGGCCAGCACGATCAGTTTGCACCCCCTGGCGATGAGAGAGCGGATGGCTTCGTCGATGTAGCCGACCACTTCGGCGGCCGGCTTTTCGCCGTAGGGGCAGTGCAGTCCGTCGCCATAATAGATAAGGGATTCGTGCGGAAGCCTTTTGCGGATTTCGCGCCAGACGGAGAGTCCGCCCATGCCGGAGTCGAATACACCTATCGGAGCATTGTTCATGATGTGCAAAGGTAGTGATTTCGGGGGCAGGGTGTCCGTCCGTTGCGCAAGAAAAACGTTGGCAGGGTGCGGGGGCTGGCGGTGCGGGGAGGTTGCCGCCGGTAGGGGATGGCGTTTCAAAATTGGGGGGCGGATTTTGGAATAATGCGAATTATCACTATCTTTGCACGCTGAACAACCAGCCCAGATGGCGGAATCGGTAGACGCGTTGGTCTCAAACACCAATGGAGCAATCCGTGCCGGTTCGATCCCGGCTCTGGGTACCAGTTCGAAAAACCCCGACTGATGTGTCAGTCGGGGTTTTTGTTTTTGCCTCTGTCCGGCGGGGGCTGGCGGTGCGGGCGGATGGCAGAGGTTGCTGCTGCGGAGGACGGTGGCCTGCCCTGTTTACCATTGCCAAATACTGTATTGGATGCCGAGGCCGATGTAAGGCTCGAAGCGGCCCGTGCGCGGCGCCAGGCCGTAGCCTGCCTGGATGCCGATGCCCCAGCGGCGCGGCCGGGCGGCGGCCGTTTCGGTGACCACCTGCGTCTGCCGGTACAGCTCCATGCTCACCAGGCGGGGACGGTAGCCCTCCACCACGGCACGGTAGTCGGCCGTCGCATAGACCTTCTGTTCGATC
>CASEGL010000033.1 GCA_949287525.1 uncultured Rikenellaceae bacterium | reverse complement strand
ATGACTTTTTCTGATGTGGTCATAACTTAATCTGCTTTTATGTTACAAATCTACTCTTTTTATACGTAACTGTCAGATTAAGTCTTGACTAATTCACGTTTACATAGTCGATGACGCGGCGCATGGCGATGTCCTTTTTCCGTTCGTCGAAGTCGATGTAGATGTCTGTAGTCGTGTTGCCGCCGTGTCCCAGTATGGCTGCGATAGTCTCTTTGGGTATGTCAAGTGATGCGGCAATGGTGGCCACAGTATGACGCGCCCAATAGCTCGACAGGTGAGGGAACAGACCGATGTATTCTTTCTTGTCCGGCCCTGATTTTTTGCCTCGGCTGGAGTTGGGAATGTAGCGGATCTCGCCGATTTGCTTCAGGCCGCGATCCATTCGTTTGAGAAAGTCTCGATAATCCTTATATCGATCAAGAACATCGAGCAGGTAATCTTTGCCGTGATACTTGTCGATAATGGCCATTGCCTCCGGTTCGACCTTGATGGAGTAGGGGCGCTTGGTCTTGGCGCGGAGGAATTCGATACGGCCGTTGCGTATTTCGCGGAGGTGGAACAGATCAACCGCATTGATGCCGGACAGGTAGAAGATCAGCATGAACATATCCCGATAGTACGCCAGGTGCGGCTCGCAAGGGTAGTCGCGAAGCGTGCGCAGTTCATCCAGTGTGAGGGCGCGTTTAGCCGTGCGTTCGGTTTTGATTTTGAACCGCCGGAATGGGTAGGTGTTCTGGTCTATTACCTCCTCCGTGATGGCGGCATTCATTACGGAACGGATGTTGCGCAGGTGGATGGATCTGGTGTTGGCCTGGCATGTAGCAGAAAGCATTCGATCGAAGTCATTCAGCCATTTCACTGTGATGTCCGAGAACTGTAACTTGTCGAGGTCGCAGAATGCGGCGATCTTAACAAGAGTTTGTCGATATACGCTTTTGGTACCAGGCGTCTCTTTACGGTCAACAAACTGCTGCCAATACTCGGCGACGGTTATTGTACGTTCTGCTGGCATTTCGCCCCCATTGGTCAGGTATGCCTTTAGCTGGGCGGCCGAGAGGGTAGCCAGTTGTCCGGTTAGCGAGAGTTTCTGCAGGGCCGATTCGATGAATAGGATGCGGCTTTGTAAATATTTGTTGATGGTTCTGGCTCGAGTCGGGTTCTCTGGGATAACGATTTCGTTACCGATGAAGCATGAAGGTTTTACATGAACATCGGTCGGGATCAGTGTCCTGTTTTTTCCATTGTTGACGGCAATTTTGATGGGAGCCGTTCCGTCGGATAGAATCCGACGGGTGTCGAGGTATAGTTTCACCTTTGCCATTTGCACGTTTTTTGCATGGATTCTTCCGCAAAAATCCGCAATTTTCTCCTATTTTCCTACATTATAAAGATATTAAGGAGGCAGATTTAATGCGAAAAAGGCATGAATAAAGCCCTGAATGCAACTTAAAATAGTTGTTATTCAGGGCTTTATTGTTTTGAGCGGAAAACGGGATTCGAACCCGCGACCCTCAGCTTGGGAAGCTGATGCTCTACCAACTGAGCTATTTCCGCATACATTGGTCGAACGGGGCAAAGATAACACATATTTGCGGAATCGCTGTTCCGCCCTGCCCGAAATTTTCCGCTCCTTTCTCCGTTTTGCGGGTCGTCCGTATCGGAAGAACCCGTATCTTTGAACATCATCCCGAAGAAAGGAGAAACAGACGTATGGAAAAATATGCGATCGTTCGCAAGGAACAGTTGACCGTCGCCCGATGGAGCGGCGGCACGACCACCCAGCTGGCCATCTGGCCGCTCGACGGGGATTACGGCCAGCGCCGTTTTGTGTGGCGCGTCAGTTCGGCCCGTGTGGAGGACGAGGAGTCGACCTTCACGTCGCTGTCAGGTGTGGCGCGTTGCCTGATGATTCTGGAAGGCACGCTGCGGCTGCGGCACGAGGACCATTACGAGAAGGTGCTGCATCCCTTCGAGCAGGACAACTTCAGCGGCAGCTGGACCACGCGCAGCTGGGGGCGGGTAACCGACTTCAACCTGATGGTGAAGGAGGGTGACGGAAACGTGCAGGTGCTGGATGTGGCCGCTGCACCCTGCGGGGTGGCTCTGGCTCCGGTCACGGAACGCTGGCACTGTGTGAGCGAGGTGTTCTATTTCCTGACCGAGGCGGAGGTGGTATTGCCCGACGGACGGAGCGAGACGCTGCATGCGGGCGATGTGCTGCGGCTGCATGCCGATGCTCCGCTCGGCGCCCGGACGCTGACCCTTTCGGGTACGGCGGGCAGGGTGATCCGGTGCGTGATTCATCACGACTGACGACGATCGGAAACAGAACAAGGGGGCGAAACGCGTTTCGCCCCCTTGTTTGGTATTGTGCTGTTCCGCCGTCAGATGACGTGGTAGCGTTCGAGCAGTTCCTCGATGACGGTTCCTTCGATCTTCTTCAGCGCGGCCTTTTCAGCCAGTTTGGCAAAGAAGGGGAGTTTCATATCGACCGGTCGCTTGCCGTCGAGCAGTTTGACGGTCGAGTCGAGCAGCACCCGCACGTCGTAGCACGAGGCAAAGACTTCGGGTACGCCGCGGTCGATGTCCAGCAGCGTATAGACGGCTTCCATGGCCGTGCGGACGGAGTATTCGGTCGTGAATACGGTGTCGCGCTCCGTGTCGGCAAACTGGCCGAGGAAGGCGAAATTGACGCACCCTTCGGGAACCACCTGCGGACGGTCGCCTTTGGTGCGCGGCATGAAGAAAGCCGTGATGTAAGGCATCATGCAGGGGACGCAGCGTGCCGAGTTGCGGGCGAGTTCGGGGATCTGCTCCTCCGGAACGCCCATGTGGTAGAGCCATTCCTGGGTGATCTCCTCGCCCGTACATGCGCGCATCGGCTTTTTGACGTAGTCGCCCGGCACGTCGGTGAACAGGCCGTAGACCCATACGACGAGCTGGTCTTTGGGCTGCTCCTTGAAGTGGGGCTGCCGGTTGAGCGTGTAGCTCATCAGCCAGGCCGAGTCTTTGCAGGAGACGATGCCGCCCGTGACGACCTTGCCGCTGAACGGGTCGCGGCGGCAGATCCGCTCGATGTACGGCGGGATGCGGTCGTCCAGCGTCGTGATGGTGGCGGACTCCCAGTTGGTCGCTTCGATGTTCGTGCAGAACTTGTCGGGATGGCCGAAGTCGGGATCCTGGGCGGCGATGTTGCGCCACAACTGCCAGCAGCCGCCTTCGCCGGGTTCGGTTTTCAGTTCGGGAGCGTGGTGATGGTCGCCCAGCGAGGAGTTCTCCGTACAGCTGCCGTTGGTGACAAATACCAGATCGTTCTCGGTGAGGGCGATGCGGTCCTCCTTGCCGTCGTGGGTGCGATAGACGATTTCGCGGGCGATCTTGCGGCCGTCCTGTTTCTCGAAGACGACGTTCGTCACGCGGGTGTCGTACCGGAAGTGGACGTGATGCTCCTCCAGATAGTGGATCAGCGGCAGGATCAGCGATTCGTATTGGTTGTATTTGGTGAACTTCAGGGCGCTGAAGTCGGGCAGACCGCCGATGTGGTGGATGAAGCGCTGGAAGTAGAGCTTCATCTCCAGGGCGCTGTGCCAGTTCTCGAAGGCGAACATGGTGCGCCAGTAGAGCCAGAAATTGGAGTCGAACACCTCGTCGGTGAACACCTCGTCGATGCGTTTGTCGTACAGGTCTTCGTCGCGGGTGAGGAAGAGTTTCGTGATCTCCATCGCACCCTTTTCGCTCAGGCCGAACTTGCCGTCGGTGTGTGCGCTTTGTCCGCGTTTTTCGGTGGCGCGCATCAGCGAGTAGTTCGGGTCGTGTTTGTTGAGGCGATAGAATTCGTCGAGTACCGAAAGGCCTTCCGTTTCGAGCGAGGGAATCGACCGGAACAGATCCCACAGGCACTCGAAGTGGTTTTCCATTTCGCGGCCGCCGCGGATGATGAAGCCGCGCTGCGGATCGTGGATGCCGTCGCAGGCGCCGCCCGGCAGTTTCAGTTCTTCCAGGATGTGGATGTGGTCGCCCTTCATCTGACCGTCCCGGATCAGGAAACAGGCGGCAGCCAGTGAAGCCAGTCCTGAACCTACCAGATAAGCCGATTTCTGATCGACGCCTTCCGGTTTCTCCGGACGGGCAAAAGCCTCGTAATTGCCATTGCTGTGATACATGATTAACCTCCTTGTATTTTTAAAGTTGGGGAAAATGGTTGTTGTTTTCCAAGAGATGCAAAAACAGTGCCTGTCTGAACAAACGGCGCATGTTTTTATACTTCATTGCCGGAGCAGTCCGGTTTCCGGCAAAAAAGCGTTATCTTTAAATGATCCGAAAAACAGGAAACGGCATGGCATCGAAGTTGAAAATGATCGCGGACGATCTGTGGCTGGAGCAGGCTGCGGGCGAATTGGAATACCGCTACCGCCTCTATGGCGAGGCGAAGGAGGAGATCGTGCGGACGGCCGGCTCGCTGAAGGACTATGCCAGCGGACACCATTATTTCGGTTTCCGGCGCGACGACCGGTCGCAGGGGTGGTGGTTCCGCGAGTGGCTGCCTGAGGCGGACGAGGTCTATCTGCTGGGCGATTTCAACGGCTGGCAGCGGCGCACGCTGCCGCTGACCAAGGGACCCGGCGGCGTGTGGAGCATCTTCCTCTACGACGGCGACTGGGGGCAGGGGCTGCGTCACGGTGCGCTGTATAAAATCCTGGTACACGGCGCCAACGGCTGGCACGAGCGCATTCCCGCCTATGCCCGTCGGGTCGTGCAGGACGAGCGCACGAAGAATTTCACCGCCCAGTTCTGGCATCCGGACGAACCTTTCGACTGGGGTGGCGACCGGTTCGACATCGCCTCGCTGCGCACGCTTTACATTTACGAGAGCCATATCGGCATGGCACTCGAAGAGGAGCGGGTGGGTACCTATGCGGAGTTCACCGCGCAGGTGCTGCCGCGCATCAAGGCCGACGGGTACAATGCCGTGCAGCTGATGGCCATAGCCGAACACCCTTATTACGGCAGCTTCGGGTACCATGTCTCCAGCTTTTTCGCCCCGTCGTCCCGCTTCGGCACGCCGGAGGAGCTGAAGGAGCTGGTGCGCACGGCCCACGGCATGGGGCTGGCCGTCATCATGGATCTGGTGCATGCCCACTATGTGAAGAACCTGAACGAGGGACTCAACGAACTCGACGGCTCCGACCATCTCTATTCCCCGTCGGGCGAGCAGGGGCAGCACCCCTATTGGGATTCGATGCTCTTCGACTATGCCAAACCGGAGGTGCGCCGTTTCCTGCTCTCCAATATCCGCTACTGGCTTGAGGAGTTCCATTTCGACGGTTTCCGTTTCGACGGGGTGACCTCGATGATCTATACCCACCATGGCTACACCGACCGCGAGGGGGCTGACCTTTTCTTTGGTGACGAGGTGAACCGTGCCGGGCTGACCTACCTGACGCTGGCCAACGAACTGGTGAAGGAGGTGAAGCCCTCGTCCGTCACCATTGCCGAGGAGGTGAGCGGCATGCCGGGCATCTGTACGCCTGTGGCCGACGGCGGTGTGGGATTCGACTACCGGCTGGGCATGGGCGTACCCGACTTCTGGATCCGCATGCTGAAGGAGGTACCCGACGAGGAGTGGAACATCTGGGAGATCTGGCATGTGCTGACCGACCGCCTGCCCGCCGTG
>CASEGL010000032.1 GCA_949287525.1 uncultured Rikenellaceae bacterium | reverse complement strand
TGTGGCCGCAGGCCAACTCCGATGCAGGGAGCTTGTGGCCGTGTGTCCGGATGTCCTGCTAGCTGAATGTTTGGATGTTCGGATGTCTGAATGTTTGGGCATCCGGGTATCTGGGTTGCTGGGTGTTTGGGCGGCCGGATGTCCCTGTGTTCGGATGGCTGAAGGGCAGGTTGTCTGGGTCTCTGGATATTTGGGTGTCCGGGTATTTGCATGCCATAATCCCCTGGCATCGGAAAGGCGTGACGGATTGCAACCGGCGGAGCGAAGGATACCTAATTTATATATTATATGGCGCGGTTTCTCCGTCTTAGGACGGCAGAGCCGACACACAGTGTGCGGCAAAGGCTTGCAGGCAGGCGCGGCGGATGGCGGAAATTGCGTACTTTTGTCCGGTAAACGTTCGGAATGATGGCCGGTAAAAAACTTTCACTGATTATTGCGACCTACAATCGCGGTGCGTTACTTGAACGAACGCTCGATTCGCTGCTCGTGCAGACCCTGCCGCCCGACTGCTGGGAGGCGGTCGTGGTGAACAACAACAGCACGGACGATACGGAGTCCCGCTTTGCCGCTTATGCGGCAGCACATCCCGAAGTCGATCTGTGTATGGTGACCGAGACCCGTCAAGGGGTTTCGGCGGCACGCAACAGGGGCATTGCCGAAGCACAGGGAGACTACATCGTCGTGATCGACGACGATGAAACGGTGGTTCCTGAATTTCTGGAGAGTTATTACCGTCTGTTCGAGGAGTCGCCCGATGTGGCGGCGGCCGGAGGACGCATCCTGCCGGAATTTGTCAGTACGCCTCCCGACTGGATGTCACGCTATACGGAACGGGCCATTGCCGGTACACTCGATCTGGGAATGGAGCAGAAGGAGTTTCCGCAGGGAACGTTTTTCGGCGGCGGCAATCACGGCTTCCGGCGGGAGGTGGTGGCGCGTTACGGCGGATTCGATCCGTCGCTCGGACGTACCGGCAGCGTGCTGCTGGCCGGTGAGGAGAAGGAGTTCTTCCTGCGGCTGCGCGCAGGCGGCGAGCGGATCGTCTATCTGCCCCGTGCCGTGATCTATCATCTGATCGACGGGCGGCGCATGACCCGTGCTTATTTTTCCCGCCTGTGTCTGAATATCGGTCGCAGCGAGCGGCGGCGCACAAAGTCCGTTTCGGGCGGTTATGTGCGGCGGTTGTGTCTGGAGGCCGTCAAGTGGTGCGGCGCGACGGTGATCGGCGCAGGGTATCTGTGTGCGGGGCATCCGGCGCGGGGCGGCTATCTGCTGCTGATGCGCTGGCAAATCACACGGGGGCTGCTCGGCGCCTGAGAGGAGCCGGTTGCGGTGCGGCGTGCGGCAAAAGATCGGCAGAAAATGGCGGCGGCGACTTGCCGGATCGCCGAACTTTCCTATCTTCGCCTCCGCGTTGCCCGTGCGGCGCGAAAAAGAACGGACTGACTGCATGAAACGATGGTTTAAAACAATCGGACTGGTCGGCTGGCTGGCCATAGCGATCGAAGGAACGGCTTTCGGCGAAAATCCTGCGGATTATTTTCGCTATCAGGGATTTTCGGGAGGTATGATGCTCCATTCCGGCTGGTTGTCGGGCGGCAGCATGACGTTGCGTACGCCGGCCGGTGTGGCGCTGCCGGCACAGTCCGTACAGGGCATGCCCTACGGCATCGGCGGAGCCATCCGCTTCCATTTCGGCGACCAGTTCCGGGTCGGTACGGAAGGGTATGTGAGCCATCTGAACTATGGCGGCATCGGCAGCCGGATGGATATCAGCTGGGGCGGTCTGCTGGTCGACTGGCGCTGGGAGATCGGGCGCTTTTCGCCCTATGTGGGGCTGACATTCGGCGGAGGCGGCGTGCGCAACCTGACCGTTGTCGATGCCCGGCGCGACGACATGGTACTCGAAGAGGGGATTTCGTACCGGACATACAGTTTCATGGCGGTGGATCCTTTTGTCGGCGTGGAGTTCGAGATGACGCGCCGGATGCGTCTGGTACTGAAGGCCGACTGTCTGCTCGATGTGAGCAACCCCCAGCCGGATTTTCCGGTAGGCCCCCGCATCTATTTCGGTTTTATTTTCTGCCATCTGAACGAGTAGGCCGTCCGGTTGTGTCCTGATACCTGCCGAATATGATCGGGCAGGGGTGATATGGGGTGTCGGAATGCCGAAAATCCCATTTTTTTGCTATATATTTGCATCATCCGAAAAAGTTTTCCTGCGGCAGCGCGCTGCAGGATTGTCGGGTATTGTTAGGAATCCTAAACCTAAAACCAAATAGTTAGGTCATGAAAGAAAAAAAGTTTATTACCTGTGACGGTAACTATGCCGCAGCCCACGTCGCTTATATGTTCAGCGAGGTGGCCGCCATTTACCCGATCACTCCCTCGTCCACGATGGCCGAGTATGTCGATGAATGGGCTGCCGGAGGCCGGAAAAATATTTTCGGCGAAACCGTCCGGGTGGTTGAAATGCAGTCTGAGGCCGGTGCTGCCGGCGCGCTGCACGGTTCGTTGCAGGCCGGCGCGCTGAGTACGACGTTCACCGCTTCGCAGGGATTGTTGCTGATGACCCCCAATATGTACAAGATCTCCGGCGAGTTGCTGCCGGGCGTATTCCATGTTTCGGCCCGTGCCATCGCAGCTCACGCGCTGTCGATCTTCGGCGACCATCAGGATGTGATGGCTACCCGTCAGACCGGTTTTGCCATGCTGGCTACCAGCAGCGTGCAGGAGGTGATGGATCTGGCCGGCGTAGCTCACCTGGTGGCTCTCAAGTCGCGCGTTCCGTTCCTGCATTTCTTTGACGGATTCCGTACTTCGCACGAAATTCAGAAGGTGGAGCTGATGGAGCAGGACGATCTGGCTGCCCTGATCGACCGCGACGCACTGGCTCAGTTCCGCGCCCGCGCCCTGCGCCCCGAACACCCCGTAACCCGCGGTACGGCGCAGAACCCCGATATCTATTTCCAGGCTCGCGAGGCTGCCAACCGCTACTACGATGCGGTACCCGATATGGTGAACGAGACCATGAAACAGATCTCGGCAATCACAGGTCGCGAATACAAGCCCTTCACCTACTACGGCGCACCCGATGCCGAGCGCATCGTGATCGCCATGGGTTCGGTGACCGAAACGCTCAAGGAGACGGTCGATTATCTGCAGAAGACCACCGGCGAGAAACTCGGTGTCGTTACCGTACACCTGTACCGCCCCTTCTCGGCCAAATACCTGCTCGACGTGATTCCTTCGACCGTAAAACGCATCTGCGTACTCGACCGCACGAAGGAACCCGGAGCTGCGGGCGAACCGCTCTACCTCGACGTGAAGGATGTATTCTACGGCCGTCCCAACGCACCCGAGATCATCGGCGGACGCTACGGCCTCTCGTCGAAAGACACCACGCCGGCTCAGATGCTGGCCGTATTCGCCAACCTGCGTGCCGCCGAGCCGAAGAACCGCTTTACGGTGGGCATCGTGGATGACGTGACCTTCACGTCGCTGCCCGTAGGCGAGGAGATCTCGCTGGCCAAACCGGGTACATTCGAGGCGCTGTTTTTCGGTCTGGGTGCCGACGGTACGGTGGGCGCCAACAAGAACTCGATCAAGATCATCGGCGAGACGACCAACAAATACTGCCAGGCCTACTTCAGCTACGACTCCAAGAAGTCGGGCGGCTACACGTCGTCGCACCTGCGTTTCGGCGACCTGCCCATCACCTCGCCCTATCTGGTGACCACGCCCGATTTCGTGGCCTGCCATGTGCCGTCGTACGTCGATAAATACGATGTGCTGAAGGGGCTGAAGAAGGGCGGCTCGTTCCTGCTCAACAGCCTGCAGGATGCCGAGACGATCAAGCAGACGCTGCCCGATCACATGAAGGCTTATCTGGCCAAGAACAACATCAACTTCTATATCATCAACGCGACGAAGATCGCTGCCGAACTGGGTCTGGGCAACCGCACCAACACCATCATGCAGGCCGCCTTCTTCAAGATCGCCAACGTGATCCCCTACGACCAGGCTGTCGAGGAGATGAAGCGCTTCATCTACAAGAGCTACGGCCGCAAGGGCGAGGACATCGTGAACATGAACTACGCTGCTGTGGACAAGGGCGGCGAAATGGTTCAGAAAGTGGAGGTTCCCGCCGAGTGGGCGTCGCTCGAAGGCAAACGCGAAGCACACCACGCTTCGGCTGCTCCGGAGTTCGTCCGCCGCATCGTCGAGCCGATCAACGCCCTCAAGGGTGACGATCTGCCCGTCAGCACCTTTGCTGGCCGCGAAGACGGTACGTGGGACAACGGTACGGCCGCTTACGAGAAACGCGGCATTGCCGTCAGTGTTCCCGCCTGGAATGCCGAGAACTGTATCCAGTGCAACCAGTGTGCCTATGTTTGTCCCCACGCAGCCATCCGTCCGTTCCTGCTCACCGAGGAGGAGGCAGCCAACGCTCCGGCCGGCATGACGCTGCTGCAGGGTCAGGGCAACACGAAGGCCTACAAGTTCCGCATGCAGGTGACGCCGCTCGACTGTACGGGCTGCGGCAACTGCGTGGACGTTTGTCCGGCTCCCAAGAAGGCGCTCAAGATGGAACCCGTCGAGACGCAGGAGCAGGAGATCGCCAACTGGGAATACCTGCACGGCAAGGTCGGTTACAAGGAGAATGTCATGGACAAGAAGACGGTCAAGGGCAGCCAGTTCGCCCAGCCGCTCTTCGAGTTCTCGGGTGCCTGCGCCGGTTGCGGCGAGACGCCTTATATCAAGACCATCACCCAGCTCTTCGGCGACAGCATGATGGTAGCCAACGCTACGGGTTGTACGTCGATCTACAGCGGTTCGGCTCCTTCGACGCCTTACTGCACGAACGCCAAGGGTCAGGGTCCCGCATGGGCCAACTCGCTCTTCGAGGATAACGCCGAGTTCGGTCTGGGCATGCACGTGGCTGTCGAGAAACTCCGCGACCGCATCGAGGAGAAGATGCGCGATGCCATCGCCAACTGCGCATGCTGCTCCGACGAACTGAAGAAGACCATGCAGGAGTGGATCGACACCCGCCGCAGCACGATCGAAAACCGTGCCGTGTGCGAGCGCCTCATCCCGATGATGGAGGCCTGCGGTTGCGATACCTGCAAGGAGATCCTCGCCATGAAGGACAACCTCGCCAAGAAGTCGCAATGGATCTTCGGCGGTGACGGTTGGGGCTACGACATCGGCTTCGGCGGTCTGGACCACGTACTCGCTTCGGGTCTGGATGTGAACGTGCTGGTTGTCGATACGGAGGTGTACTCCAACACGGGCGGCCAGTCGTCCAAATCTACTCCGCTGGGAGCCGTGGCCAAATTCGCATCGGCCGGCAAACGCATCCGCAAGAAAGACCTCGGCGCCATTGCCATGACCTACGGCTACGTCTATGTGGCTCAGGTGTCGATCGGTGCCAACCAGAACCAGCTGCTGCAGGTGATCCGCGAGGCTGAGGCTTATCCCGGCCCGTCGCTCATCATCGCTTACGCTCCGTGTATCAACCACGGTATCAAGGGCGGCATGAGCCACACGCAGACGGTCGGCAAGGAGGCTGTGGCCTGCGGTTACTGGCATCTGTGGCGTTACAATCCGGAACTGGCCGAGAAGGGCGAGAACCCCTTCAAACTCGATTCCAAGGAGCCGGATTGGAGCAAGTTCCAGGCCTTCCTGCAGGACGAGGTACGTTACTCGTCGCTGAAGAAAGCCTTCCCGGCCGAGGCGGACGAACTGTTCCGTGCAGCCGAGGAGAATGCCAAATGGCGTTACAAAGGCTACCAGCGTCTGGCCAAGATGGACTACAAGGAGGAGTAGACTTCCGAAAGTTTATTTCTGATACGATAAGGAAACGGGGAGTGAGCGTTCACTCCCCGTTCTTTGTATCTGCGGGTGATGCTGCGAGGCGGCTGACTGCCGGAGTGGGTTGTATCGGAGGGTCATGTGCTGCATGCAGAGCAGGGAGCGAACTCTATTTGGGGAAAAGGGACGGATGGATAAACAAACAAGGGGCAACCGGAATGTAGCCGAGTCGCCTCTGGCGTGACCCCTGTGCCATTTGGCTCGGCGTGTTGCAGGAATCAGGGGACAATATTCCGTTGGGGCTGTGCTTCGGGATGGGCGGCAGTGGCGTGGCGTCGGTCTTCCGCCGTGTTTGGGAAGAAGGCGGGAAGAAGGCGGGAAGAAGGCGGGAAGAAGGCGGGAAGAAGGCGGGAAGAAGGCGGGAAGAAGCTGCCGTAGAAGGCTCCCGGCCTGTCGGAGGCACATGGAGCTGTTTTCCGTCAGGCAGGCGATGGGGAAATTTCATGGCCATGCGTGTTGCCGGCATACAGTTCCGCGCCTTACGGCTTCTTCCGATCCGCTTCAACAGCAAGAACATATGTGAACTACCGCTAAACTAAAGATTTAGCGGCTTCGGAGATACCAATACCTCCTCTCTTTTCCTGCTTCTTCCTGCCATTGCTTTTTAGGACACGAG
>CASEGL010000031.1 GCA_949287525.1 uncultured Rikenellaceae bacterium | reverse complement strand
AACCGGCTCGGCGAATTCGATCGTCGGCACGGCATACTGCGCCGTGGAGGCCGACACCGGAGCGTAACCGACGGCAAAGATCGAAGCCGAAGCGGCATAGACGCCGAACTGGTTGCTGTAATCCATGCCGAGATCATCGAGGCTGATGATGGACGACAGGGCAAAGCCGTTCCACACGGCATAAACATAATCGCCATAGACGCTCTGGTAGTAGTAGCTGCCCAGCGATGCACCCTGCTCGGTGTAGAGGATGCCGTCGAAGGTCGGCACACCCTCCACGTCAGTTGCCAGCTCCTTGCCCCACAGGATGTTGCTGTACTCGCCCGACTCGGCCGTCAGCTCGGCATCCTCGAAGGTGATCGTCACGCCGGCAGGCTCCTCGTCATCGTCCGCCGTCGAGATGAAGGTCAGCCCATTGTAGAAGGAGAACTCCAGCACGCGGCCATCGGCATCGGTCACCTCGCCCTTGATTTCATACTTGCCGTTGAACGAAGCCACGGTAATCGTACCGGAGGTCAGTTCTGCCGGGTCGCCGGCGTAGCTGCCCTCGGTATAGACGCTGAGCGAGCTGTCCGCATCGATGAGAATCGCTCCGGGAGCCGCCTCGGTCGAAACGGCATACTGGCCGCTGACCAGCTGATCCCACTGCTCCGGATCGGCCGTAATCAGCACCATCTTCAGCGAGATATTGGCATTATTGAAGTTATCGCCCGCCTTCGTCGAAGTCGAACGCAGCGTCACCACATAGCGGCGCAGATCTTCCTCGCCGCCCTGATACTCGACACGGCCGTCGGTCAGTTTCTTTTCGTTGGAAAGAGAGCCTCCGTTACCGCTGTTCAGGTCGCACGAAACGCCCAGCACTGCCGCCACGAAAGGCAGGCAGACCATCATCATTTTTTTCAACTTCATAATCTTCATTTATTGTTTGTACAAAGAATAGACAACATCGTTACCGAAGTGTTGCAAAAGTACGACAAAGCCGCTACACAACCGTAAAAATTCGGTAAAATAATCATGCACCTCTTCTGCGGCGATTTCCGCTCCCGTATCTTTGGCAGGTCAAAAGGACAACACATCTGCACACGATCATGAAACACACCTATCCGTTCCTGCTGCTCCTGACCCTCTGCCTGTGCTGCCGCTGTACGCCGCACACGGCCGAGCCGGAGATCCGCAACATCATCTTCCTGATCGGCGACGGCATGGGGCTGGCGCAAACGACCGCCCTGGCGACCGCCGGCGGCTATGCCCCCACCCAGTTCGACCGGGTCCGCTGCATCGGCATCCAGAAAACCTATTCGGCCAACAACCGCGTCACCGACTCGGCGGCAGCCGGCACGGCGCTGGCCACAGGCACGAAAACCGACAACGGCACGATCGGCCTCTCGCCGGACGGCACCCCTCTCGAATCGGCACTGCAGGCCGCCCGCCGCGCCGGCAAAGCGACGGGCATCGTGGTCACCTATTCCCCGCTCGACGCGACTCCTGCCGCCTTCGTCGCCCACACCGCCGACCGCTACGACTTTGAACAGACGGCACTCCAGTATCTCGACTGCGGCGTGGACGTCATCGCCGGATCGGGTCCCCAGTATTTCGACCACCGCAGCGACGGCCGCAACCTGATCGCCGAAATGGAGGCACGGGGATACACATTCGCAGCCGACAAGGCCGCCCTGCTCTCCGCAACCCGCACCCCGCTGCTGGCTCTGCTGCCCGACGCTTCGCTCCCCTTCGCCGCCTGCGACACGCTGAACCTGCGCGGCGACTACCTTGCCGAAGCGACCGCCAAAGCCATCGAGCTGCTGGAGCAGGCCAGCGGGGAGGGCTTCTTCCTGATGGTCGAAGGCTCCCTGATCGACAAGGCCGCCCACCGCAACGACATCGAGGCGGTGCTGGCCGAAATGCACGACTTCGACCGGGCCGTCGGCACGGCATTCGACTATGCCGACGCCCATCCGGGTACGCTGGTCATCGTCACGGGCGACCACGAGACGGGCGGTCTGTCGCTCGTGTCGCCCGACACCGACTTCACGGCAGGCAACAGCGGCCTGCGCTACGACTTCGCCACCGAATCCCACTCGGCCACCTTCATCCCCGTCTATGCCTACGGCACGGGAGCCGAACAGTTCACCGGCATCATGGAGAACACCGACATCGGCCTGCGCCTGAAACGGCTCGCCGGCGGCGGATCCTCCGACCGGTAGCCGCCCCTCCGTCCGCGGCAGGCGCCTCCCTTCCGGTCGCACAAAGGGGCGTCGGCTGCGATTCCCCCTCCGCAAGAGAACGGATACGGGATTTTATGCTATTTTTGTAGGCATACATCAAGTTGTCGCCATGGACTACATCGAATTGAACATACCGGTCTCCGGCTCCGAACAGGCCGAGATCGTCACGGCCATGCTGGCCGACCTCCCGTTTGAAAGCTTCACCGAAGAACGGGGCGTGCTGAAAGCCTACATCCCCAAAGAGTCGCTGATCGACTGCAAGGAGGAGACTGACCGCATGCTGACCGAAATGGGGCTGCAGGGATGGACCTACATCGAGATCGAAACGCAAAACTGGAACGCCCTCTGGGAATCCAATTTTGAACCGGTCGAGGTGGAGGGCGCCTGCACCATACGCGCCCCCTTCTCGCCTGCGCCAGCTTCGGGGCTTGACATCGTCATCATGCCCAAAATGTCGTTCGGAACCGGACACCACGCCACCACGTGGCTGATGACCGCCGAACTGCTGAAACGCGACCTGACCGGACAGACCGGACTGGACGTGGGCAGCGGCACGGGCGTGCTGTCCATCGTGGCGGTCAAACGGGGCGCCGCACACGTCGATGCCGTCGATATCGACGACTGGGCCTATGAGAACTGCCGCGAGAACATTGCCGAGAACGGCACGGCCGACCGCATCGTCCCCATCCTGGGCGACATCTCGGCCGTGAGCGGCAACACCTACGACTTCGTGCTGGCCAACATCAACCGCAACATCCTGCTGGCCGACATGCCCCGCTACCGCGCCGCCCTGCGCGAGGGAGGCGAACTGCTGATGAGCGGCATTCTGGAACGCGACATCCCCGCCATTACGGAGAAGGCCGCCGCCGAAGGACTCACCGTGACCGGCACCCGTCTGCGCGACGGCTGGGCCGTGGTAACCTGCCGCAAGGCCTGATCCCCCGCCGCCATGACACCCGACAGCATCCAGTTTCTGCCCTCCGGCGTCAGCGAAGCCTTTGCCGACGCCTCCGGCCTGGGGTTCGGCTACGTGACGGACGACTACATCCGCACCCTGCTGCTGCCCCGCCGCGAAGATGCCCATAAAGACACCTACGGCCACGCCCTGCTGATCTGCGGATCGGAAGGCATGGTCGGCGCCGCCGTACTGGCCACCGGAGCCGCCCTCCGCTCGGGATGCGGACTGGTGACGGTTCACCTGCCCGCCACGGAGCGCATACCCGTGCAGACCAACTTCCCCTCGGCGCTCTTCAGCCTCGACCCCGCCCCCTGCTTTTCGCAACTGCCAGCCGACATGAGCCGCTACACGGCCGTCGGAGCCGGCTGCGGCCTGGGACGCGACGCCCGCACGGAAGCCGCTCTCGACCGGCTGATCGACCACTGCCGCGAGGCCTCCGTGCCGCTGGTACTCGATGCCGACGCCCTCAACTGGCTGGCCGCCCATCCCGACCGCCTCGACCGGCTGCCGGCCGGTACGATCCTGACCCCGCACGCCGGCGAACTGCGCCGCCTGGTGGGCGACTGGACGGACGAGGAGGACAAATTCCGCCGTATCGCCGCCCTGGCCGCACGCACACATGGCATCGTGGTAGCCAAAGGTCCCAATACGGCCGTCTGCAACGCCGGACACTCGATCGTCTGCAATTCGACCGGCAACGACGGCATGGCCAAAGGAGGCAGCGGCGATGTGCTGACCGGACTGCTCGCCGGACTGCTCGCCCGCGGCTACTCTCCCTACGAAGCGGCCATAACGGGCGTCTTCCTGCACGGCGCGGCCGGCGACAAAGCCGCCGATTATTTCGGGCGGGAAGCCATGAACAGCGGCGATCTGATCGATTTTCTGGCCGAAGCATGGAAAGACGCGGAATAATCGTTACTTTTGTCTACAAGTAAAATGTCAAACACATAAATACCAACCGAAACATGGCAAGTTTAAGAGACCTCAAAAAAGATATCGATTATCTTGTAGACGAAGTGGTTTGCGACTGCTATCTGGCTCTCTATTTCAATACGGAGAAACAGGATGCGATCATGGACGTCATGAGCGACGCCGTTGATGCACGCAACGAGTTCTACGAAATGGCCAACCATCCGGCCGAGAAACACAACCCGTCGCTGGTTCGCAAACACTACACGTTCCTGCGCAGCGAACTGATGGACCGCATCGACGGCATGTTCGACAAGCTCAGCACGATCGTAAACGAGAAATAGGCGCGTCCCTCGCGACCGCAACATGCAGACAGGCAGCCGTCCCCACAAGGTGCGGCTGCCTGTTCCATTTGTCCCCCCGACCGCTCCGCTTTACGGAGCAGCCAGGACAAAAATCGACAAGAAATATTATCTTTGCGGTCGCAGGTTGTCCCCCTGTGCGGTATCTGCCATGAAAAGCGGAAAATTCATACTCTTTCTCTTGGGATGCACAGCGGCTTTCCGCTGCAGCGACGCCCTGGCTGCGCCGGCCGAACCGACGCCCGCCCTGGTTGTCAATATCGTCATCAGCGGCGTACCTTACGACTTCTTCAACCGCTACGAAGCCAATCTGACCGACGACGGATTCCGCAAGTTCATGCGCGAAGGCGCCGTCTTCACCGAAAGCCGTTACGAATACATGCCGACCAACAGCGCCTCGTCGCTGGCCACGCTCACAACCGGCACCTATCCCTCCGTCCACGGCATCGTAGGCAGCCAGTGGTGCGACGTACTCACCGGCCAGACCGTGTCGCTCATCGCCGACCCCTCCGCGACGGGCTTCGACTGCGAATACGGCGAAGGCTGCTATTCGGGAGCCAAGCTGACCACCCCGACCCTCGGCGACCGGCTCCGGCGCGACAGACCCGACAGCAAGGTCATCAGCATCGCCGCCGACCCCGTATCGGCCATCGTCATGGCGGGTCTGGGTACGGAGGCCTACTGGCTCAATCCGCGCACGGCCTGCTGGACCTCGTCGAGCGACTACATGCTCTACCTGCCCGGCTGGGTGACCAAATTCAACGAGCAGTACAAGAACAACACCTATTTCAACAACTGGTTCTGGACGCTGAGCAAGGCGGAGGAGCGCTACCGCAACGACCGCGTCAGCTGCATCCAGACCGAGAGCAAGGGGCGGTTCCGCCAGATGGAAGCCATCAAGGCGCTGCCGTCCATGTCCGCCAAGGGTCGCTTCCCGCGCGTATCGGCCACTCCGCTGGCCAACGACATGGTGGCTGACTTCGTCCGCCAGGCCATCCTGCAGGAGGGGCTGGGCGACGACGACACCCCCGACCTGCTGAACATCTGCTTCGACGCCCCGCGCTATATCACCGCCCACTACGGCCCCGAATCGGTCGAAGCCGAGGACATGTTCTACCACCTCGACCAGACCGTCGCGTCGCTGATCCGCTTCATCGAACAAGAGACCTGCGGCCGCGTCGTCTATGTCCTCACGACCGACCACGGCTGCAGCGATTCCTACGACGCCTACTCCCTGAAGACGGAACGGTTCAACGGCACCCAGTTCCGGACGATCATCAACAGCTTCCTCTGCGCCCAGTACGGGGGCGAAAGTTGGGTGGCGGGATATGCCGGCCGGCGGCTCTACATCAACCGCAACGAAGCCTTCAATCGCAACCTGAGTCTCGACGAGGTACAGCGCAGGGCATCGGACTTCGCTCTCCAGTTCCGCGGCATCGCCCGTGTGGTTCCCTCGTGCGACCTGCGCAGCGGAGCTGCCACGGACCGCTACATGCAACGGCTGCGCAACGGATACTATCAGAAACGGTCGGGCGACCTGCTGGTCGATCTGGAACCCGGACTGATCGAGGAGCGCACCGGCGTACGGGCCAGCTCCGGATCGGCTTTTGAATACGACATTCACGTTCCCCTGATGATTATGGGCTGCGGCATTCCAGCCGGCATCTCGGACGAAGAGGTGGACATGACCTCCGTAGCCGTCACACTGGCGCGCCTGCTGGGCATCTCCCAGCCCGACGCCTCGTCGGCGCTGCCCATCCCCGTCCTGATCCATACGGGAACAAAGTAACTCTCACCAGACACAGCACAAAACTATGGAAACAGACAACATACAGGAAGAGATTATCGAAGAGTTCTCGGCCTTCGACGATTGGTTGGATCGGTACGACATGCTGATCGAACTGGGCAACGAACTGCCCGCCATCAACGCTGCACACCGCGACGAACAGCACCTGATCGAAGGTTGCCAGTCGCGCGTATGGGTAGATGCCGAACTGCGCGACGGCAAGGTCTATTTTTCGGCCGACAGCGACGCCATCATCACCAAAGGCATCATCGCCCTGCTGATCCGTGTGCTGAACGGCCGCACGCCCCAGGAGATCCTCGACACCGAACTCTACTTCATCGACCGCATCGGCCTGCGCGCCAACCTCTCGCCCACCCGTTCCAACGGACTGGTGGCCATGATCAAACAGATGCGCCTCTATGCGCTGGCTTTCGCCGAGGAACAGAAACACAACATGGCCTAAAACGACACGCATGGAACCGAACGAAATTCTGCGGGTGGAGCAGGATATCATCGCCACCCTCAAAAACATCTACGATCCCGAGATCCCGGTCAATATCTACGATCTGGGACTGGTCTACGACATCGACTACACGCCGGACGGCACGGTGAACATCCAGATGACCCTCACGGCCCCCAACTGCCCGATGGCCGACATGCTCGTCGAGGACATCAACATGCAGGTGGCCAAGATTCCCGGCGTCAAAACGGTAAACGTATCGCTCATCTTCGACCCGCCCTGGGACAAAGACATGATGAGCGAAGAGGCCAAACTCGAACTGGGTTTCCTCTGATTCCGCACGGGACGTCTCTTACGACAAAGGCGGACGACAGCAGTTGTCGTCCGCCTTTCTTTATGGCGTTCCCGTCCGTTCCTGCCGGCACAGCCTCACCCCTGCGCCCGTCGGTTCACAAGGCTACGCCGGTTCATGAAGACATGCCGGTTCACAGGGTCACGCGGCCGCATTGTTCCGCCTTCCCTGCGGCCTGGCCGCCCATCGGCCTGCGAAACGCTTGCCTTACCGACAGGATACAAACACAAAAAAGGCATCCTTTTTCAAGGATGCCTTGCTGCGGTATGGACGGGACTCGAACCCGCGACCCCCTGCGTGACAGGCAGGTATTCT
>CASEGL010000030.1 GCA_949287525.1 uncultured Rikenellaceae bacterium | reverse complement strand
ATGTGAACTACCGCTAAACTAAAGATTTAGCGGCTTCGGAGATACCAATACCTCCTCTCTTTTCCTGCTTCTTCCTGCCATTGCTTTTTAGGACACGAGGTCGGTCATCCACAAGAGGACAGTCCACAGGCTTGACTTTCCCACGCTCCGTGGGTAGGGCTTTCAAGCCAAATTCCTTGATGTTGCAAGCGGCATTGAAGTCCCGGTCGTGATGTGTACCACATTCCGGGCATGTCCAACTGCGCTCGCTAAGATTCAATCCTTTGTACACATGGCCGCATTTGCCGCAGGTCTTCGAACTTGGGGCAAAGCAGTCTATCTTAATGAGGTTCACGCCATACCAACTGCACTTGTATTCAAGCAAAGTTAGGAACATACCGAAAGAAGCATCTCCTACGGCTTGTGCCAAATGGTGGTTACGCTGCATCCCTTTCACGTTCAAATCTTCCATGCAGATAGTGCGCACTTGGCTGTCGTGCGTGAGTGCATGGGTGATTTTGTGAAGGCTGTCCTTACGGCTGTTAGCTATGTGTTCCTGTAGCCGGGCTACACGGATGCGTGCCTTGTTGCGGTTGGCAGAACCTTTCTGTTTGCGGCTCAACCGCTTTTGTAGCAACTTCAAGCGGTCTAAGCTTCTCTGCAAGTTCTTGGGATTGGCAAACGTGCGTCCGTCAGAACATACGGCAAGCGACTTGATGCCCAAGTCAATGCCGACGGTCGTGTCACGCATCGGTTCGGAAGGCTTCATTTCTTGCATGGACGTGTCCACCAGAACGGAAGCAAAGTATCTCCCCGAAGGGGTCATGCTGATAGTGACAGTCTTCACCGTACCCTTGAACCTGCGGTGCAGCACGGCAGGAATATCTTTCGCTTTGGGGATTGTGATTGTTCCTTTTTCAAAATCCACACGGCAATGCTGTGGGCAAAGGAAGCTCTGCTTGTCCTTGCGGCTCTTGAAGCGTGGGAAACCGACAGCCTTGGTGTTGCGAAAGAAATTGGTATAGGCTGTATCAAGATTACGCAAGGAACTCTGCAAGGACTGGGAGTTGACTTCAGAAAGCCACTCATGCTCCACCTTCAGCTCGCTCTTCATCAAATTGGTCAAGTATACGTTGCCGAGCGTTTCCTTGCGTTCCTTGTAGGCTGTGATTTTCAGGTTCAATGCCCAATTATAGACAAAACGGCAGCAGCCGAAGGTCTTTGCAAACAAAACCTTCTGCTCATCTGTCGGATAGATTCTATATTTGTAGGCACGTAACATATGGCAAAAGTAACGATTTAAAATGAGACCATGATACAGAAAGATTACATTTCAAAGAACCACTCGAAGTTTCTCATCAAATATCACGTGATATTTGTATGCAAATACAGGAAGAAGCTACTCATTGGAGCAGTGGAATATGACATGAAGCAAATCATGCAGAACATATCAGACCTGTCAGACTTTAACATTGAGGTCATGGAAACCGACAAAGACCATATTCACATGATGATATGCAGCGAACCAAAACTCTCTCCGCTGCAAATCGTAAGGAGGCTAAAACAAATGTCAACAACTGCCATTTGGAAAAGACATGAAAATTACCTTAGACATGTATTTTACTGGGAAAACACATTTTGGACGGATGTATATTTTGTGTCATCAGTCGGAAATGTCAGTCAGGAAACCATCAAAAAATACATCGAAAACCAAGGGTAGCTGCGCTACCCCGCATTTTTCATTCAAAAAATACATCGAAAACCAAGGGTAGCTGCGCTACCCCGCATTTTTCATCCCCTAAACTGAAGATTTAGGGGTTTTCAAATGCGAGTTCCTATAAAAGAAGCGAGCCGCACGACAATCATGCGGCTCGCTCTGTTTCCGAAGAACGGGGATTACCAAACGTTCACGCGGTTCTCGGGAGCGAGGTACATGGCGTCGCCCTCCTGGATGTCGAAAGCTTCGTAGAAGTCATCGATGTTGCGGAGCGTTGCGTTCACACGCCACTCACCCAGCGAGTGCGGGTCGAGTTTCGTCAGACGCAGCACCTCTTCCGGACGGATGTTCTGCGACCAAACCGAACCGTAACCGATGTAGAAACGCTGTACGTCGGTGAAGCCGTCGATGTCGGCCGGACGCTCTTCCTGACCGTTCAGGCTGTTTTCGTAAGCCAGACGGGCTACGAGCAGACCGCCCTGGTCGGCGATGTTCTCACCGAGGGTCAGCGAACCGTTGGCGTGTACGCCCGGAGCTACCTCGATGGCATTGAACTGCTCAACGAGTACGTCGGTGCGCTCTTTGAAGCGAGCGGCATCCTCTTCCGTCCACCAGTTGTTCAGGTTGCCGTCCTTGTCGTAGCGGCTGCCCTGGTCGTCGAATCCGTGCGTCATTTCGTGACCGATCACCACACCGATTGCACCGTAGTTTACAGCGTCATCAGCATCCGGGTTGAAGAACGGCGGCTGCAGGATGGCTGCCGGGAAGCAGATCTCGTTGGTGGTGGGGTTGTAGTAGGCGTTCACCATCTGCGGAGCCATCAGCCACTGATCCTTATCGACCGGTTTGCCCAGTTTCGAGAACATGTATTCGGTGTCGAAGATGTTGGAGCGGCGAACGTTAGCCCAGTAGGAGTCGTCCGTGATCTCCAGGCCGGAGTAGTCTCTCCAGGTGTCCGGATAACCGATCTTCACATGGAATGCGCCGAGTTTCTCTTTGGCGCGGGCTTTGGTGTCGTCGCTCATCCATTCGAGGTCATCGATGCGCTGACCTAGGGCAACCTGCAGGTTGTGTACCAGGTCGAGCATCTTCTCTTTGGACGATGCAGGGAAGTAACGCTCCACGTAGAGCTGGCCGAGAGCCTCGGACAGGGCGCCGTCGGTCGTGCTGAGGGCGCGTTTCCAGCGGGGCTGCATCACTTCCTTGCCGCTCATCGTGCGGCCGTAGAAGTCGAAGTTGGCGTTTACGAAGTCGTCGCTCAGGTAGGGAGCGGCAGCGTTGAGCAGGTTGTACTCCAGGTAGAGTTTCTGTTCGTCGAGGGTTACGTCCTCCATGGCTTTGGCCAAGTCGTTGAAGAAGTCTTTCTGCTTAACGACGATCTCGTCGGCGGGGTTCATGCCGCGGCCTACGAAATAGGCGTTCCAGTCGATCAGGTTGTTGGCCTTGCTCCACTCCTCGCCGGTCATCTTGTTGTAGTTGCGGTAGGAGTCGCGCAGCATCTCACGGCTGTAGGAAGCCTTGGCGATCTTGGTTTCGATCTTCATGACGGCCTCTACGGCTTTGTCGGCTTTGGCCTCGTCGGCACCGGCCAGCGTGAAGAGTTTGTGGATGAACTGTTTGTAGGACTCGCGAACGGCTTTCGTAGCATCGTCGTCGAGCAGGTAGTAGTCGCGGTCGTCCATACCCATGCCGCCCTGATAGAACATGGCGATGTTCATCGTGCTGTTTTTCTCATCGGCATCAACATAGGTGATGAAGTAGGGAGCCATGCCTTCCTTGTGCATGGCAACGAGCGTTTCGGTGAAAGCGGCCTTGTCGGCGATTGCGTCGATCTGGTTCAGCTGTTCCATGATCGGGGCTGCTCCGTCGGCATTCAGCTTCACGCTGTCCATACCCAGCTGGTAGATCGTAGCGATCTTGTAGGGAATGGTGCCAGCGGTCTGCTCCGTTTTCATCACATCGGTTACGATGGTGTGGAGTTTTTCGAGGTTGTCGTTGGCCAGTTTGTCGAAGATGCCGTAACGGGAATATTCCGGTTTCAGCGGATTCTTGTCCATCCAGCCGCCGTTCACGTAGCGGAAGAAATCGTCCTGCGGACGTACCGACGTGTCCATGTTGGCCAGGTCGATAGCCGGAACGCTCTCGCTTTTCTTTTCGTTTCCGCAGCTCGTCAGTCCTGCAACGCCGGCGAGCAGAAGTGCGGATGCGATGATCGTCTTGTTCATGTATTTAAAATTTAGTGGTTTGTGATTTCACTTGCTAAATGCTTACAAAAATAGGTCATTTTGCGATAGGTTGTTCTTCTACGGCACTGATTTGCCGTCATTTTCATCGGGCAGGCCTTTGATTTAGTAGGGACGGTCGCCCGTTTCGCTGCTTTCCCGCCGGCAGGCGTCGAGTTTGACGGCCACGAAAAAGAGCAGCGTGAAGGCGAACAGCGAGGAACCGCCGTAGCTGAACAGCGGCAGCGGAATGCCGATCACGGGCATGATGCCGATCGTCATGCCCACATTGACCAGTACGTGGAACAGCAGGATCGAGGCCACGCTGTAGCAGTAGACGCGGCCGAAGGCTTCGTGCTGGCGTTCGCCCATGCGGATCAGGCGCAGGATCAGCCAGCAGAAAAGGCTCAGCACCACGACCGATCCGACAAAGCCCCACTCCTCGCCCACGGTGCAGAAGATGAAGTCGGTGCTTTGTTCCGGCACGAAGTCGTAGCGGGTCTGGGTACCGTGCAGGTAGCCTTTGCCCAGCAGGCCGCCGGAGCCGATGGCGATTTTCGACTGGTTCACGTTGTAGCCCCAGTACTGCAGGTCGCTCTCGACGCCCAGCAGGTCGAGGATGCGTTTCTGCTGGTGGAGCTGCATGTGGTCGAAGACCACGTCCACGAGGTTGGTGAAGAGTATCGAGCCGAGGAACATGCCGATGCAGATCAGCACGTTTTTCAGCTTGCCGTTCCATGCGTAGAGGCCCACGACGGGCAGGGAGAGCAGCGAGGCGGCGAGCAGGCAGCCGTAGTAGCCCGCGGTGCCGCCCGTGACGGCCGCTGCGGCCAGGTAGATGGCCAGCGAGGCGAGGGCGACGGCGGCCAGGTAGCGCACGTTGCGCAGCCAGGTGCCGTTCATGATGCTTTCGATGAGCGTACAGAGGATCAGGATGGCGGCCAGCAGGGTGGTCGGCGTCCACAGGAACGAGAAGACGAACAGGAAGATGACCATGCCGAGGGCGACATAGATCCAGCCGTTGAGTCCCTCCCGGTAGAAGACCACGAGGAACGAGGCGAAGACGATGGCCGATCCGGTGTCGTTCTGGAGCATGATGACGGCCATCGGGATGGCCAGAATCAGCAGGGCGGTCAGCCGGCTGCGCAGGGCGTTCATCGAGAAGGAGTAGTCGCTCATGTAGCGGGCCAGGGCGAGCGCCGTGGCGAACTTGGCAAATTCGGCGGGCTGCACCGAGAAGCCGCCCAGCCGGAGCCACGATTTGGCGCCGTTCACCTCGGTGCCGATGAAGAGCGTGGCGACGAGTACCAGCAGGATGAGGACATAGAACGGGTAGGCGGCCACATGGTAGTAGATGCCGTCGATGAGCATGATGACGGTGGCCGTCAGCACGCAGATGCCGATCCAGATGAGCTGCGAGCCGTAGCGGGAGGCCAGCGTGAAGCCTTCGGTCGTCGTCTCGTCATACACGGCGGCGTAGATGTTGAGCCAGCCGAGCAACATGAGGGCGAAGAAGATGGCGATCGACCCCCAGTCCGCTCCGTTGCGGGGAAGGTTATCATTGCGGCTGCCGATCATAGTACGGGTAGGCTATCTGGGTTTGTTTGATGTAATCCATCAGCGCCGGACGCGTGATGGTGTCGGTCAGGTACTGTTCCACGATCAGGCTGGCGATCGGTGCGGCCACCGAACCGCCGAAGCCGCCGTGTTCGACATAGACCGAGACGGCGATCTTCGGGTCGTCCTTCGGGGCGAAGCAGAGGAAGGTTGCGTGGTCCTTGCCGTGGGGGTTCTGGGCCGTTCCCGTTTTGCCGCAGATGTCCAGCCCGGGGACATAGGCCAGCCGGCCGGTTCCGCCGGCCTTGTGGACGGCGTCGTACATGCCCTCCACCACGATGCCGAAATGGGAGGGATCGACTTTCGTGTAGTGCTTCTCGTAGAAACGGGCGTCGAGCGAGTCGCGTCCGTCGATGCGGCGGACGATGTGGGGCGTGTAGTAGTAGCCGCGGTTGGCGAGGATCGCCGCCAGGTTGGCCATTTGGAGCGGGGTGCAGCCCAGCTCGCCCTGCCCGATGGAGAGCGAGATGACCGTCAGCGAGTTCCAGCGTCCGTGGTAGATCCGGTCGTAGGTTGCGCGCGTGGGGACGAAGCCCGACAGTTCGCCTGCCAGGTCGCTGCCGAGGCTGCGGCCGAAGCCGAAACTGTAGACATAGTCGTTCCACACGTCGAAGGCGTCTTTGGTGCTTTCGTAGCGGTTGTTGTCGAGAATGTCGCGCAGGGCGTAGCAGAAATAGGTGTTGCACGACATCTGAACCGCCTGCTGCAGGTTCACCGGCGAGGGGTGGTTGTGGCACTTGACGCCGCGCCCGATGGTGTAGCCGCCGTGACAGGGGTAGCGCTGCGAGGTGGTGATGACTCCCTCCTGCAGGGCGATCAGACCATTGACCAGCTTGAAGGTCGATCCGGGCGGATAGCGCGACATGACGCCGCGGTTGAACAGCGGATGGCGCGGGTTGCGCAGCAGTTTGATGTAGTTGTTGCCGCGGTCCCGACCCACCAGTTCGTCGGGGTCGTAACCGGGGCTGCTGACCATGACCAGGATCTCGCCCGTGGCCGGTTCGATGGCGATGATGCTGCCCACCTTGTCCCGCATCAGCTCCTCGCCCAGCGCCTGCAGGTCGGCGTCCAGCGAGGTGGTGATGGCCGTTCCCGGAATGGGCTGCAGGTCGGCCTCGCCGTCCATGTAGGCGCCCTGCGTGATGCCGTGGACATCGACCACATTGACTTTCAGTCCTTTTTCGCCGCGAAGCACCTCTTCATAGGTGCGCTCGATGCCCGACATGCCGCGGTAGTCGCCGCGCTGGTAGTAGTCGTCGCGCTGGATGGTGGCTTCGTCCACCTCGCTGATGTAGCCCAGCAGGTTGCCGGCGATCTTGCGCGGGTAGGAGCGCATCGTGCGGTAGACGGTATAGAATCCGGGGAAGTCGCCCTCGTCGAACAGCAGTTTCGATTCGAGGCTGAGCTGCTTGATAATCAGCGAGGGGCGGCGCATCGAGTAGCGGGAGGCGCGGCGCAGTTCGGTGGTGATCTTTTCGGGCGTAACGCCGGCGATGCGGGCGAGGGCGATCGTGTCGAACGCCTGCACGTCGCGCGGAATGGCCATCAGGTCGTAGGAGGGGATGCTGCGCACGAGCAGTTCGCCGTTGCGGTCATAGACCTCGCCGCGCGGCGGGTGCTGCACCTCCTGGCGCAGCACGTTGTTGCGTGCCGCCCGTTTGTAGGAATCGTCGAGGATCTGGATGTCGAACAGTCTCAGGACGATGATCGCGAAGGCGGCGACGATGAAGAGGGATATGATGGCAGCTCTCCGATTCATGGCGGGTCGTTATTTGCCCATGCGGGCGGGAAGCAGGCCGGCAAAGAATCCGGTCAGCAGCAGCGTGGCCGCTGCACTGCCTGCGATGCGCAGCAGGGTGAAACCGAAAAAGCGGAACGAGGCGACCTCGAACAGGAAGAAGACGGCGCAGTGGAACAGCACGGCGATGGCGGCGTATTGGAGCCATTTGGCGCGTCCAACCTGCAGCGGCAGGGGCAGCATGACCTCCTGCAGGGTCTCTTTGCCGATCGTCAGGTTCATGAAGAGCGGGCGGCAGAAGGCCGTGGCCGTTGCGGCGATCGTGTGCAGGCCGGGGGTTCCGGAGAGCAGGTCGGTGACGGCGCCGATGGCGAAGCCGAGCAGCAGCGTCCATGCGGGCAGCAGCGTGACGGGCAGCAGCAGGATGAAGCCGACATAGACCAGCGGATAGCAGTAGGGCGACAGGTTCAGGTTGTCGAACAGGAAGACCTGCAGCAGAACCAGTACGATGAACATCAGGGTATATTCGACGACTCGGTGCATGGCGTTCAGCGTTTAGGGGTTTCGGCCGTGTCGGTGAAGTAGGAGCCGGCCAGCTGGTCGAGTTCCTCGTAATCGGCAAAGCGGACCAGCACGACATGCGACAGCGCGTGCATGCGGGCGCCCAGTTTCAGCCGGATGGTGTGGGTCGTGCCGTCCTCCGAGGGGGTGACGGCGGCTACCGTGCCGATGAAGCGGTCGGGCGGAAAGCGCAGCGAGTAGGCCGAGACGACCGTGTCGCCTGCCGCAACCTCCGCATAGCGGGGAATGTCGGTGAGGGTGACGAAGCGCGGGTCGATGCCGTCCCAGCCCACGGATCCGAAGTATTCGTTGTGCAGGAAGCGGCCTCCGAGGGAGAATGCGCGGTTGAGGACGGAGACGCAGACCGCATATTTGTCGGAACACTGGCGGACATAGCCGGCCACGGCGCCGTCGGGGGTCAGCACGCCCATGTTCTCCTCGATGCCGTTGCGCAGCCCCTTGTCGATGACGAAGAAGTTTTCCTGGCGGGCGATCGAGTTGCTGATGACGCGTGCGGTCGTGAAGTAGTAGGGCGATGCCGCGATCAGCGAATCGACGGCGAGCGAGTCGGCGGTGGTGACGCCCGCTTCCCGTTCGGTCTCCAGACGGGCGATGCGGTCGAGCAGGCGGAGGTTGTCGCGGCGCAGCGAGAAGTAGTCGCCCGTTGCGGCGAACGATTCGTGCAGACCGGCCGTCAGCCGGTTGGAGGCGGCCAGCAGGGTAGCCCGCGAGTAGGCGGTGGCGTGGGCGTAGTAGCTGATGGCCGCCGCTTCGAGGAGAATGAACAGCAGTACGGGATAGTATTTCCTGAAAAAGAGGATAAGTCTGTACATCGCTCTGTTTATAAATCAAGTCCGTACCGACGCGTTGCGTGTCGGTACGGATGCTGTTTTTCTCGGGGTCCGCCGCCGGCGGAACGGCTTGTGCCGCCGCTTCGGAAAGCCTCCTAGCGGGAGTTGTTGGACATCAGGAACGAGAACTGATGGATGTTCTTCAGCGCGATGCCCGTACCGCGTACCACGGCACGCAGCGGATCTTCGGCGATGTTGAACTGGATGTCGGTCTTGTTGGCGAAACGCTTGCTCAGACCCTTGATAAGCGCGCCGCCGCCGGCCAGGTAGATACCGCTCTTGACGATGTCGGCATACAGTTCGGGCGGAACCATCTCCAGCACCTTCATGATGGCCGCGTCGATCTTGAGCAGCGATTTCTCCAGGGCGTAGGCGATCTCCGTATAGGAGAGGGTGACGGTCGTGGGCAGGGCGGTCAGCAGGTTGGGTCCCGTGATGACATAGTCCTCCGGAGCATCCTCCAGTTCGGGCAGCGCCGCGCCGATCGCCATCTTGATGTCCTCGGCCGTGCGCTCGCCGATGCGGATGTTGTGCTGCTGGCGGACGTAGTTCTGGATGTCCTCGGTGAAGACGTCGCCGGCCACGTCGATGCTCTCGCTGCAGACGATGCCGCCCAGCGAGATGCAGGCGATCTCGGTCGTGCCGCCGCCGATGTCGATGACCATGTGGCCCTCCGGTGCCTCGACGTTCAGTCCGGCGCCCAGTGCGGCGGCCATCGGCTCATAGATCATGTAGACTTCGCGTCCGCCGGCGTGTTCGGCCGACTCGCGGACGGTGCGGATCTCGACATTGGTCGATCCCGACGGGATGCAGACCACGATGCGCAGCGACGGGCTGAAGAGGTGGCCGTTCATCTTGACCTTCTTGATCATGCCGCGCAGCATCAGTTCGGCGGCGTTGAAGTCGGCGATCACGCCGTCCTTCAGCGGGCGGATGGTGCGGATGTTCTGGTGGGTTTTGCCGTGCATCTGCTGGGCCTGTTCGCCGATGGCGACCACTTTGCCCGTGTGGATGTCCATGGCGATGATGGAGGGTTCGTCCACCACGACCTTGCCGTTATAGAGAATGAGCGTATTGGCCGTACCGAGGTCGATGGCCAATTCCTGCGTCAATGAAAAAAGTCCCATATCCTGTGTAAGCTTATTTGCGTAGCTGTTGCAGCAGCCGGTTTGCCGGTCGTCGGACAACGGCTGCTTTACCAACCTACAAATATAGGGAAAAGCGCAGGATTCGCACTACTTATTCCCAAGAAATATGGAACATGCCGCCGCTTTTTTCAAAAGACCGCGGGCGGCGAAATTAAAGGGGAAACGGCATACTTTTCCCGTTGATTTTTCGTACCTTTAACTGATCGGATGCCGCATCGGATCCGGTTGTGCGAACGAAAATTCAAAACGTAGATATGGTACATTTCGATTACAAAATGGCGCTCGCTTTCGCAGCGGAGGAGGAGATTGTCCGTCTGGGAGCCGAAACGGAGCGTTGCAATGGCATGTTGGAGCAAGGTACGGGTGCCGGCGCCGATTTTCTGGGCTGGGTATCGCTGCCTTCCTTGATCGACGGCGGGCAGCTGGCCCGCGTCGGAGCGGTGGCCGAGCGGCTGCGCCGGCTCGCTTCGGTGGTGGTTATCATCGGCATCGGCGGTTCCTACCTCGGCGCCAAGGCGGTGCAGGAGGCTTTGGGCGATCCCTTCGCCGGATTGGGCGGCACGCAGGGCACGCAGGTGGTCTATGCCGGCCAGAACCTGAGTTCCGACTACCTGTCGGCACTGCTGCGGGCTGTGGGTGACCGTTCGCTGGCGCTGATCGTCATCTCCAAGTCGGGTACGACGACCGAGCCGGCCGTGGCATTCCGCATCCTGAGGGAGGAGATCGTGCGCCGCTACGGCATCGAGGGGGCGCGCGAGCGCATCGTGGCGGTGACCGACCGTGCGCGGGGCGCCCTGAAGAAGATGGCTGACGAGCAGGGGTACGACACGTTCGTCATTCCCGACGACGTGGGCGGTCGCTACTCCGTGCTGACGCCGGTGGGGCTGCTGCCGCTGGCGGTGGCGGGCGTCGATGTGGCCGAACTGGTACGCGGCGCGCAGGAGGCCGAGCGGCTGACGGGAGCGGAAGTACCCTTCGGTGAGAATCCCGCCCTGCAGTATGCCGCCGTGCGCAACGTGTTGTACCGCAATGGATACAAGGTGGAGTTGTTCGGCAGCTACGAACCCGCGCTGCACGATGTGGGCGAGTGGTGGAAACAGCTCTACGGCGAGAGCGAAGGCAAGCAGGGCAGGGGCATCTTCCCCGCTTCGGTGACTTTCACCACCGACCTCCATTCGATGGGACAGTATATCCAGGAGGGTGAGCGGATGTTGTTCGAGACGATCGTTTCGGTCGATGCGCCGCATACGGATGTCACGATCGAAGCCGAGGCCGACGATGCCGACGGACTCAACTTCCTGGCCGGCCGTCGCCTGTCGGAGGTGAACCGGATGGCCGAAAACGGCGTGGCGCTGGCTCACTGCGACGGCGGGGTACCCAACCTGCGGGTGACGCTGCCCCGTGTGGATGCCCGCCAGATCGGCAGTCTGCTCTATTTCTTCGAGCGGGCCTGTGGGGTGAGCGGCTATCTGTTGGGAGTCAATCCGTTCGACCAACCCGGAGTGGAGGCCTACAAGAAAAACATGTTCGCCCTGCTCGGCAAGCCCGGTTACGAGGCCGAGGGCGAGCGGCTGCATGAGCGGCTGCGCGGCATGGGACGCGAGTAGCCTGTGGAGAACCGTATAATCATGCGGCCGGACTGCAGTCCGGCCGCATTTTTGTTTGCGTCGTGTTCGATGCGAAGCCAGGGGCGCGTGGCTGTTCGGCTGCTCGGTGGAGGAGCTTTTCCAGCTCG
>CASEGL010000029.1 GCA_949287525.1 uncultured Rikenellaceae bacterium | reverse complement strand
GGACAACTATATCCGACTGCACATAGCCGGATTTTGGACAAATAAAAAAGCCGCTGAAAATCAGCGGCTTCATTATAGTTGGTTCTAATTCGTTGCAGTTGATTACAATATCCTACTTGCCGACGCAGAACTTGGAGAAGATCTCGCCGAGGATCTCGTTGTCCGTGATTTCGCCGGTGATTTCGCCGATGGTGCGCAGCACGTCGCGCACCTCTTCGGCTACCAAGTCGGTGGGCAGGCTCTCCTCCAGGGCGCGGCGGGCTTCCGTCAGTGTGGCTGCCGCATGATGGAGGCGGTCATAGTGACGGACGTTCGATACGACGCTCTGTCCGTTGAAAATGGCCGAGGCATCCACGCAGGAGGTCAGCCACGAGGTCAGCCGGTCGATGCCGTGGCCGTATTTGGCTGAGATGCGCAAGGTTGGGATGTCGGCTGGAACCGGTTCCTGCTGTGCGGACGGAGCACACGGGTCGTCGCATTTGTTGATGAGCAGGGCAACCTTGTGGCGGCCGTCCGTGGCAAGTTGGCCGAGCAGGGCAGTCTGGTCGGACGGCAGGGGAGCGCGGCCGTCGGTCATGAGCAGAACGATATGTGCCTGCTCCAAAGCCCGGTAGGTGCGTTCGATGCCCATCCGTTCCAGCGGATCGTCGCTCTGCCGGATGCCGGCCGTGTCGATGAAGCGGAAGCCGATGCCGCCGATCGTGATGCGTTCCTCGATCGTGTCGCGGGTGGTGCCGGCAATGTCGGACACCATGGCGCGTTCGTCGCCCGCCAGCCGGTTCAGCAGCGTGGACTTGCCGACATTCGGCTCGCCGACGATGGCTACGGCGACACCCTCCTTGATGGCATTGCCCAGCGAGAAGGAGTCGGTCAGGCGGTCGATTTCGGTTTGGATGCGTGCCAGCAGGCCGTTCAGTTCCGTCCGGTCGGCAAAGGTGACGTCCTCTTCCGAAAAGTCGAGTTCCAGTTCGAGTAGGGAGGCCAACCGGACGAGTTCGGCGCGCAGGGCGCTCAGGTCGTCGGAATAGTGTCCCCGCAGCTGGGTGGCGGCCATGTCGTGGGCGGCGCGGTTGTCTGAGGCGATCATGTCGGCCACGGCTTCGGCCTGCGCCAGATCGAGTTTGCCGGCCAGAAAGGCGCGGGCGGTAAATTCGCCGGCTTCGGCCGGACGTGCGCCGTGGTGCAGGAGCGTCCGGATGATGGCCGAGACGATCCAGCGGGAGCCGTGGCAGGAGATTTCGGCCGTATCCTCGCCCGTATAGGAGGATGGTGCGCGGAATACCGTCACAATGACTTCGTCAATAAACGTGCCTTCCGGATCGGTGATCGTGCCGAAATGAGCCGTATAGCCGGACTGTGCGGCGAGCGGTCTGTGCCGGCGGCCGTGAAAGCAGCGGTCGCAGATGGCCAATGCTTCGGGACCGCTGATGCGGATCACCGCCAAAGCGCCTCCGGCAGCCGTGGCCGGAGCTACGATCGTGTCGCCGTGTCGGAACATCGGAGGTTTAGCGATAGATTTCGAGCCGTTGTCCGACGCGCAGTCGGTTGGCGCTCTTCAGGTTGTTCCACTTCATCAGTTGCGCCACGGTGACATGGTGCTTTTTGGCGATGCCGCTGAGCGTGTCGCCCGACTTGACGCGGTAGGTGAACGAATCCAGCGCGAATACCTGTTTGTCCGGTTCCGTGCGCGAAGGTTGCAGATACTGGGCCAGATAGACCGTATCCTTGGCCAGAATAGCCGCCTCGTTGTCGATGTAGCGGGTGATGTCGGCCAGCGGCAGCGTGAGCGGGTAGGCCTTGGTGGAGGCGGGGATGATGTCCAGCTTGTACTGCGGGTTCAGCGAGCGCAGCACCTCCTTGGGAATCTCCAGCGAGGAGGCGACCTGGTCGAGGTGCATCGGACGGTGGATCATGACGGTATCCGTAGCCAGCGGCAGATTGGTCTCGGCCGGCTGCAGGTCGTGCTGGTAGTGGAACGTATAGACATACGTTGCGGCGATGAAGGACGGCACATAGCCGCGTGTCTCGCGGGGCAAGTAAGGGTAGATGTCCCAGAACGAGGAGGCTTGTCCGCCGGCGCGCCGGATGGCCTTGTTCACGTTGCCCGGTCCGCAGTTGTAGGCGGCCAGGGCCAGTGTCCAGTCGCCGTAGATGGCGTACAGATCCTTAAGGTAGCGGCAGGCGGCGCGGGTGGCCAGCAGCGGGTCGCGGCGCTGATCGACGAACGAGTTGATCTCCAGTCCGTAGTGTTTGCCCGTGGTGTACATGAACTGCCACAGTCCGGTGGCTCCCACCCACGAGATGGCCGACGGCGAGAGAGCCGATTCGATGGCGGCCAGCATGCGCAGTTCGACGGGCAGTCCGGCCTTGTCGAGTTCCTCCTCGATCATCGGGAAGTAGTAGCGTGACCGGCCGAGAATGTTTTCCATCGTGTGGCGCCGTGAAGTGGTGTAGGCGATGATGTACCGCTTTACGACGCTGTTGTAGGGCATGACGATGGGGGACAGGATCATCCGCAGGCGCGACTCGTAGACCGAATCGGGCAGCTGGGCGGCATCATCTACGGGAGAGGTCTCGATGTTGATGAAGTCGTTGAAAAAATCCTCGAAAGCTTTGTGAGCCTGCAGCTCCTGCATCGATACGACGAGCGAGTCGTAGGACTGGGCATAAAGGTCGTCGGTTCCCTGGCTTTCGCTCAGGAACTGTTCGATGGTCAGGTCGTCGGCCGGATCGGTCTTGTCGTCCGCCGTGCGCGGTGCGTGATAGTATATGGCGACGCTGTCGGCTCGTCCGCGGGGTTCGGCAGTTTGTCCGAAAGGATGGATGAGGCCGATGGCGGCGAAGAGAATCGAAACGAATTGCATACTAATTTTTCTTGTCTATGTTACTTGTCCGGCACCGCCATGTGGACGGCAGCCGGGCTATGGCGTCAAAAAGTCAGACTCAGTCCCAGTCCGACGGAGTAGCCTCCGCCGACCATGGCGTACAGGGGTTCAAGCGTCGGCTGCAGCCGCAGGCGGCAGGCAAGGTCGTCGCCCACGTCGAAGTCTTTCATGTGGGCATCGACATGTGCATCCATCACGTTGAGCAGGTAGAATGCAGCAGTCAGGATGATGGCCAGGTCGCGGTTGCGCCGGTAGGACTTCTGGTAGCTTTTCATCTGATCAACCGACATGGTCAGTTTGCCGGTTGCGCTGTTCCAGAATTCGTCGCTGTGCGAATCGGGGTCGTTGTCCGTTTCGAGGCGGATGGCTCGCGTGTAACGCTGATAACCGCGGTTGTTCCAGTCGATGACGTAGATGAATGTAGCGAAGCCTCCGACCACCAATGGCATCTTCCAGTAGCTGCCGTTGTAGATCTGGCCGGCTCCGGGGCAGATGATCGACAGGGTGGTGGCCGTCTTGACGGGGTTCGCTTCGCTGGCGGGGTAGTTGATGATGGCGTCGCCCAGGAAATAGAGGTACGAAGCGACTGCTGCACCGAACAGCACCTGTTGCCAGGTGTTGTGCTGGATCATTTTTGTCTGGACGGGGTCGAGCAGGTTGCGGTTGCTGCTGAAATCGGTGCGGCTGAGCAGGTAGTCGTATTCGGATTTGTATTTGACGTACTGCTGGTGCTGCTGAATGCCGAAGAAAAGTGCAGTTCCGGCCGTGGCGTACAGTACGGGAATCTTCCAGTAGTCACCGTTGTAGAATTGGCCGAATCCGGGGACGACGGCCGATATGGCGGTCAGCGGGGCGATTTTCAGCGTATCCCGAAAGAGGGGGCTGTGGCGGTAAAGGGTTGTGTCGGCGTGTTGTTGCATGCGTTTCAGCATGCGTTGTTCGCGGCGCGAGAGTTCGGACAATGCAAGCGTATCGCCGACTGCCAGCGAGTCGGCGCCGTGCTGAGCGAGCGAATCGCGTACGGGGAGGTTCATAGCAACCGTATCGCGGCCGATCGTGCGGAGCGAATCGGTGGAAAAGACCACATCGGTATCGGGATAGACCTGGCTTTTCTGTCCGGAGCTGATCCGGTACGTGTCGCGGCGGAATTCGGGCAGGTCGAGCGGGGTGTTTTTGGCCGCTTTGCGTTGCCGGCGGAGATCCTTGCGCGAGAGGCGTTGGGTGGGAATGACCATATTGTCGGCCGGATCGGGGGCGGGCAGATTGGCGGCTTCCGTCACGACAGCCGTGTCAGCCGCCATGCGCAGCGAGTCTGCACCGGCCGGTTCCGTTGTCTCCAGCATGAGGTCGGTGGATTCCTCCGCAACGGCCAGCGTATCGGCTGCCTCCGGCCGTTCCGGTACGCCCGTATCGGCCGCTGGCAATTGGGCGACCGCAGGGATGCAACAGTTCAGCAGCAGGAGCAGAAGCCCCGTCAGGTATGTGCGCCGGAGGGTTGCCATCGTTATTTTTCTTCCAGTTTGGCGAGGAAATAGGCGATGTCTTCGTCGGACGAGAATCCGATGGTGATCTTGCCGCCGCCGTTGCGTCCTTTCTTGATCTTGATGTCGTCGCCGAAGATGCGCGAACACTGTTCCACCAGACGGGTGTAGTTGTCGGGCAGTTCGTCGTCGGCCAGCACCTCGCGTTCGGGGCGTCCTTCGGCCAGTTTGCGTGCCAGCTCTTCGGTCTGACGGACGGAGAGGCCTTTCTTGACGACTTTGCGCAGCATGGCTACGCGGCTCTGTTCCGGTGCGGCGCCGATCGCCTTGGCATGTCCCATGCTGATGAGATCCTCCTTCAGGGCAGCCTGCACTTCGGGCGGCAGCGCCAGCAGACGGAGGTAATTGGCTACCGTGGAGCGTTTCTTGCCCACCCGGGCGGCCACCGCATCCTGCGTGATGGCACACTCTTCCATCAGCCGGCTCAGGCTGATGGCGATCTCCATGGCGTTCAGATCCTGGCGCTGGATGTTCTCCACGAGAGCCATCTCGTGCAGCGTCTGGTCGTCAGCTTCGCGGATGTAGACAGGTACGGTTTCCAGTCCGGCCAGTTGCGAGGCGCGCCAGCGGCGCTCGCCGCTGATGATGACGTAGCGGTCGTCTCCGTCGCGGCGTACCGTGATGGGCTGGATAACGCCGAGGCTGCGGATCGAATCGGCCAGCTCCTGCAAAGCTTCCTCGTCGAAGGTAGAACGAGGTTGCTTGGGGTTGGGGGCGATGAGCGAGACGGCGATTTCGGTCATGCGGTCCACACCCGAAGCCGACTCGGCGAACTTGGCACCTTCGGTGTCGAAAATGGCGTCCAGTCCGCGACCCAGCCCTCCTTTGCCTTTTATTTTGTTCATTGTCGTGTCTGCTGTTATGTTTCCAAACGGGAAAGCGGTCATTTTATTTTGCCGCATTGCGGCGAATGAATTCCTGCGCCAGATTCATGTAGGCGATGCTGCCGGTCGAGGAGGCGTCGTGCAGGATGACGGGTTTGCCGTGGCTCGGCGCTTCGCTCAGGCGGATGTTGCGCTGGATGATCGTGTCGTAGGCCAGGTGCTTGAAGTGTTCCTTCACTTCGAGGGTGACCTGGTTGGCCAGACGCGAGCGGGAGTACATCGTCATGACGAAGCCCTCGATGTCCAGCGACGGGTTGAGCCGTGCCTTGGTCATCTTGATCGTGTTGAGCAGTTTACCCAGCCCCTCGAGGGCGAAGTATTCGCACTGGACGGGAATCAGCACGCTGTCGGCGGCGACGAGGGCATTGACGGTCGTGTAGCCGAGCGAGGGCGAGCAGTCGATGAAGATGAAGTCATAGTCGCTCCGGATCGGGTCGAGGCACTGTTTCATGCGCAGGTGGCCGTCTTCGAGATTGGGCAGTTCGGCGTCGGCGCCCACCAGGTCGATGCTGGAGGGCAGCACGTACAGACCGTTCACGTCCGGATTGGGAACGATGACGTCGGCGGCCGCACATTCGCCCACGATGCACTCGTAGATGCCGCGGTTGTTGATGTCCAGTCCCAGACCAGAGGTCGCGTTGGCCTGCGGATCGGCATCCACCAGCAGTACCTTCCTGCCCATCACGGCAAGGTTGGCTGCGAGATTGATGGCCGTAGTGGTTTTGCCCACGCCGCCTTTCTGGTTTGCGAGAGCGACAATTTTTCCCATATAACACCTGAGTTAATTACGACAAAAGTAAGCAAATTCCCCGATATATTCCGCACCTATCGAGAAAATGCCTATCTTTGAGGGCGATTAGAAAACACACTTCAAAAAACGAAGATCATGAATATCAAAGGAAGACATTTTCTGAAGCTGTTGGACTTCACTCCCGAGGAAATCAACGGCCTGGTCGAACTCGCCGCACGTCTGAAAGCCGACAAGAAAGCCGGTGTTGAGAAACAGATGCTCAAAGGCAAGAACATCGTTCTGCTGTTCGAGAAAGACTCGACGCGTACCCGTTGCGCATTCGAGGTGGGCGCACACGATCAGGGCGCACACGTAACCTATCTGGGTCCGACCGGCTCGCAGATGGGCAAGAAAGAGAGCATCGCCGACACCGCACGGGTGCTGGGTCGTATGTATGACGGTATCGAATACCGCGGCTACGGTCAGAACCTGGTTGAGGATCTCGCCAAATATGCAGGCGTTGTCGTATGGAACGGTCTGACCACCGAGTTCCACCCGACGCAGATCCTGGCCGACCTGCTCACCATGAAGGAGCATTCGACCAAACCCTTCAAGGAGATGAAATTCTGTTACCTCGGCGATGCCCGCAACAACATGGGCAACTCGCTGATGGTCGGCTGCACCAAGATGGGTATCGACTTCCGTGCCGCCTGCCCGAAAGCTTGCGCTCCGGCAGACGAACTGGTAGCCGAGTGCCGCAAGATCGCCGAGCAGACCGGTGCCAAGATCACGATCACCGAGGATGTGAAAGAGGCTGTCAAGGATTGCGACTTCCTCTACACCGACGTATGGGTATCGATGGGCGAGCCGGACGAGGTTTGGGCCGAGCGTATCAAACTCCTGCAGCCGTATCAGGTGAATGCCGAGGTGATGAAAGCCACCGGCAACCCCAACACCAAGTTCCTCCACTGTCTGCCGTCGTTCCACGACCTGAACACCCGTGTCGGCCGTGAGATCCACGAGAAATACGGCCTGACCGCCATGGAGGTTACCGACGAGGTGTTCGAAAGCCCCGCTTCGATCGTATTCGACGAGGCCGAGAACCGTATGCACACCATCAAGGCCGTGATGGTTGCTACGCTGGCCGGCGAGTACAAATAGTCGGTCTCGGATCATCCGAACAACTTGCGAAAGCCTCTTGCGAAAGAGGCTTTCGTTTTTTCATGGGAATCCTTATCTTTGAATGGCCGCACGGTAACGCGGCGCATGATTATGGAACAAGAGGAAAAATCGACGCGGCAGACAACCGGCGCTGCGGGAGCGCAGTCGGGAACGGCCGCTCCGTCTGAACAGGCCCTGCGCGAACACCGGACGGCGCTGCGCAAGGCGATGCACCGCCGCATGTATCCCAACGGCGTGGATCTGCTGGCCATCGTGGGCATCCTGCTGCTGTCCGGCGTATTGGCGAGCGTGGTAGTGGCCCTGCTGACGAAATTCGCCCCATGGGATTCGAATCTGATCATGTTGATCGGTTATGTCATTCAGATGGGCATGGCCATCGCCTTCGTCGCCGTGCAGCAGCATGTCCGTCATGCGGCGAGCAGCCTGTGGCGCAGTAAGGGGCGTCGGGTCAGCGCACCGCTCATCCTGTGGGGGTGCGTGCTGATTTTCGTGACGGGCATCGTCATCGAGCCGCTGCTCGATCTGTTTCCGTCGGCCTATCTTGATTTTGTAAACCAGTCGATCGGCACCGGAGGGTGGTCGATCCTGATGACCGTCGTGCTGGCTCCGATCATGGAGGAGACCCTGTTCCGGGGGCTGATCCAGGGGGCGATCACCGAACGTGACGGAGCAACGCGGGGTATCCTGTTGTCGGCTCTGCTGTTCGGCGTCATTCATGTGATTCCGCAGCAGGTCATCAATGCCTTCCTTATCGGTATCATCCTCGGTTATATCTATTTCCGCACCCGTTCGCTGATTACCGTCATGCTGCTGCATGCGCTGAACAACGGGGTGGCCTACCTGATGCTTGAGGCATTGGGGCCGGAGCGGGCATCGATGGGGCTGCGCGACCTGCTCACGAACGATACGTGGTATTACATTGTTTATGTGCTGTGCGCTTTGCTGATGATCGTGGGAATTATCATGATCGTGTGGCGTCTGAGCCGGTCGGAGGAGCAGCGGCAGGCGGTCGAGGCCGCGGCCGATGGCGGGGCGACGGCTGCCGACCCGCAGTCTCCCCAGGCATAGAGAAAGAGGATAGGTTCGGTATAATCGGCAAGGGGCGATCCGCACGGATCGCCCCTTCATGTTTATATATACGGGTATGGAATGCCGGCGGGCTGAAAAAGACAAACCGCGTAACTCGTATGAGTTACGCGGTCTTGTCGGGATGAAAGGATTCGAACCTTCGACCTCCACGTCCCGAACGTGGCGCGCTAACCGGGCTGCGCTACATCCCGCCTTCAAAAGCGATGCAAAGATAGGTATTTTATTTTTGCCTGCAACTAAAAACGAGAAAAATTTGTAATAATTCGCCGCAGGGGATGTTTTTCGGCTGGCCTGCTGCGGCATCCGGTGCGGAAAAGGCGGTTTGCGGCGAGAAATCGGAGGAACGGCACGGGACGGTATGCGATTCTTTCGTACCTTGCGTTGTCCGATGGGGCAGCGGCGCTTCCGTTCGGAAGACAGCGGAAAAGGAGCGGCGGCCTCGCCGGAGCATCAAAGAAAAAGCATATTATGAAGGGAACGGTGAAATGGTTTGATGTAGCCAAAGGATACGGCTTCATCACGGACGAGTCGGGGAAAGATATTTTCGTCCATTATACGGGAATCGACAAGGAGGGTTTCCGTGTGCTGGCGGAGGGACAGCAGGTCGAGTTCGAGGTCGGCGAAGGCCGGCGGGGCGAACAGGCCGTCCACGTGACGGTCATCGAGTAGGCCGGAGCGAAGGCCGGCGCCGCACAGCGGATCGGATAACCACGGCGTTACATGCAAAAGCGGAGCATTCCCGACAGGGATGCTCCGCTTTGCATGGCGCGCGAGGTGCGTCTATTTGAGCAGCTCGCTGATCTTGGCCTTCAGATCTTCGCCGCGCAGGTTGCGGGCCACGATCTTGCCGTCGGGGCCGATCAGGAAGTTCGACGGGATGCTCTGGATGGCGTAGTTCTCCTGAGCCTCCTTGCCGGCATCACCGGCGGCCATGACGTTGATCCAGATCATGTCGTTGTCCGTGAGGGCCTCTTTCCAGTCGTCGGCATTCTGATCGAGCGACACGCCGTAGATTTCGAGACCCTTGTCGTGGTAGTCGGCATACGTTTCCACCAGATAGGGAACCTCCAGCATGCAGGGGCCGCACCACGAAGCCCAGAAGTCGAGCAGCACATACTTGCCCTCGCCGACCAGCGACGAGAGGGCCACCTCGTTGCCGTTTACGTCAGCGAGCGTGATGTCCGTGTAGGCCTGACCCTCTTCGGTCTTGATCATCGCCTCGGCGAAGTCGCGGATCTCCTCGGCCAGATGGGTGTTCCTGATCTCCGGCTTGAAGGCGTCGAGCTTGTCGAGCAGTTCCTGTCCCGTCATCTCGTTCGTGACGTTGGTGAGCAGGAAGAGGCCGAAGTAGTTGTCGAGGTTCTCGTCGATCGTCTCCAGATAGAGGCACGTGTTCTCCTCGGAGATCGCTTCCATCTCTTCGGCGGAAGTGGCCGTCGTGTAGCGCTCCAGAATGGCCATGCTGCGGGCGGCAAAGGCCGTGCTGTTGTCGTTGGCCTCGGTTCCGGTGACGGTGATTTCAGTGTTGATGTCGCCCGAAATCTCGATTTTACCCGGCTCGATGAAGACGATGGCGGCCGGCAGCGAGTGGATGCCCAGGATGGCGAGCGAGGGTTCCTCGGCTACGCCGCTGAAGGTGAACTTGCCCTCTTCGGCCGTCGTCGAGGCGATGACTTCGCCCATGTCGGAGAGCAGGGAGATTTCGCTGTCGCCCAGACCGGCAATGTCGCCCGTGATGGTGTAGGCGTTCTTTTTGCCGCAGGAGCATACAAGCAGTGCCATTGCGGCGATCAGAAAGATCTTTTTCATTGGTTATTGGTGTTGTTTGTTTGGTTTTGCTGTTTTAGCAGTTTTCGGGACGACCTCCCGGTCGGGGTTTTTTGCCAGGAAGGTTTCCCAGCTTTCGGAATGCTTGCGGGCCACGCCGGCATGGCGGGTCTTCACGGAGGGCAGGGGGGACGACCGGACGAACCAGTGGCACAGCGCCACGGCCAGTCCGTCGGTCGCATCAAGTTTTTTGGGTTCGTACTCCACGCCGAGCATGCTGCGCAACATGGCAGCCACCTGTTCCTTCGCCGCACCGCCTGTTCCGGTGATGGACTGCTTGATCCGGCGGGGGGCATACTCGAAGACGGGCAGCCCTTTGTGAAGTGCGGCGGCCATCGCCACGCCCTGCGCCCGTCCCAGCTTGAGCATGCTCTGCACGTTTTCACCGAAGAAGGGCGATTCGAGAGCCACCTCGTCGGGCGTGTAGGCGTCGATCAGCGCCGAGACGCGTTCAAAAATGTGGCGCAGCTTGGCGTACGGGTCGGACAGTTTGCCCAGTTCGATGTTGCCCAGCACCACGCAGGCGACCTTGTTGCCCGTCACCTCCAGCACACCGTATCCCATACGGTTGGTGCCGGGGTCGATGCCCATGATGCGTAACGGAGCGGCGGGTGACATGGCGGTTGTGGTGCGTGAATGTCGTTGGGGTCAGGCTTTGCGGTTTTCCTCCTCTTGTGCCAGCAGGGCGGCCATCTGCTTCTCCAGCCGGTAGACCGTCTGGCTCAGTTCGGGCAGGTTGCGGTACACGGCATTCACGCGGTGCGAGCGGGAGATGGGCAGCGCCGGATAGCCGAAGTAGGTTGCTCCGTCCGGCACGTTGTTCGAGATGCCCGATTTGGAGGCCAGCTGCACGCGGTCGCCTACGGTGAGGTGGCCGGCAACGCCCACCTGACCGCCTAGCATGCAGTGGCTGCCTATCTTGCTGGTGCCGGCAATGCCTACTTGCGAGGCGCATACGGTGTGTTCGCCCACCACGACGTTGTGGCCGATCTGGATCAGGTTGTCGAGTTTCACGCCGCGGTGGATGCGGGTCGACCCCATGGTGGCACGGTCGATGCAG
>CASEGL010000028.1 GCA_949287525.1 uncultured Rikenellaceae bacterium | reverse complement strand
CCATTCCGTTACCCGTTCCGATTTCAGGTAACGAGCTGGTAACGCAATTACGGTTCAAGTTGGCTTTTTCCCGGTTTCAGTTGGCACTCACTCAAATCGTCAAAATCCCATAAATCATTAACTTTCAATCATATTTCCGTGATTTGCTCAGTATCTCACTTTTTTGTATTATCTTTTCTGAAAAGAGCATGAACAGTTGATGTGCTAACCTGAACGAACCTTGGAATTATACGGCGATTTGGAAACTTCTCGAAATATTGTGCCGGCCTGTTGGCTTTGGTCGGCATGCTGTGGTACGTGCCGGCTTTTGGCGAGGAACCTTATGTGGAAGGTGTGGTGCGCGATACGCTTGGTAACGGCGTTTCCTATGCGACAGTCGGCCTGCTGCCCGAATCGGCGGAGACCGGCACGGCGGAGGACGGCGCGGTCGTGATAGGTTCCATTACCGACGAGGCGGGGCGCTACCGGATCGACGGTGTGGCGGCCGGCCATTACCGGTTGGTGTGCGCCCATCTTTCGTTTGTGTCGCAGCAGCGTGCTGTAGTGGTTCGGTCGGGACGGAATGTGTATGATTTTCGGCTGGTGCCGGCGGCGGAGGCCATCGAGGGGGTTGAGGTGGTCGGAACGACCATGCGATCCGAAGCGGGCAAGTACAGCATCCGTTTGGGCGAGAGTACCATAACGGAAAACAAGACCGTGGAGGAGACCTTGCAAATGTTGCCGGGGCTTTCGGTGGTGGATGACCAGGTAAGGCTGGACGGCCGGCCGGTGGCTCTGGTTTATATTGACGACCGCGAGGTGATCGATATGCGGGAACTGAAGGCGCTGAAGGGCGAGTATATCGAGAGTGTCGAGGTGCAGAACCAGGCGGGCAGCGCCTATTCGGCGACCAAGCAGGGCGGCATCGTACGGATCAAACTGAAAAAGAATGCTGAGCGGAGCGACTTTGGCAATGTGTCGTTTATGGCCTATCTGGGTAAGGCCAAAGGGGTGACAGGAGCCACGTCTGCCGGTACCTTGAGCGCTCCGATCTTTATCCAGCGCGGGCCGCTGAATTTCTATAACATGTTGCTGGTGGGAGCCTCGGATGTCCCGATAGGGTCATTGAGCGTGGCTGATTACCGTACGGAGGGGTATCGGCTCGATTCGCGGGCGGAGAACCGGCAGGTGTACGGTGTTGTGTATGACGTGTTCAGTCTGGTGTATGATTTGAATGAACGGAGCGATATCGGCGTGACGGGAGCGGTGGCGGTGGCTCGGACGAATACCGATGGCATGACCCATTCCGTTCCGTCGGCCTTGGACGAAAGCGGATCGGTGCGGCTGCCCGGCTACGATGCTTCCGACTATACACAGCAGATGGATCAACTGCAGCAACAATACTTGGTCGGAATCAATTATAACCGACGGCTCGATACGTTGGGTTCCAAGGTGGTGTTGAAAGCAGACTATTATAGTGCTGTCGATCAGGATGATCTGTATGATACGGAGTGGCAGACTGCAGGTGGTGCCGCGTGGGAGGATCGCTATCGGCAGCATCGCTACGAGACGACTAATTTGTTGTTTTCCCGTTTGGATTTCACGAAAGTGTTGCGTGTCGGACGGGCGGTCGATGCCGGTTTAACCTACAATTTGATCCATACGGACGAGTGGTGGCGTACGGAACAGTGGGCGGATGAAGCATGGGATGCGGATCCGGATCGGAGCCGTTCGTTCCTGAGCCGGAACCATGAGGCCACGGCGTATGCCATCTATCGCGACAGCTATGGCAAGCTCAGCTATTCGGTGGGAGCCAGCCTGCAGTGGAACCGCATTGGCTACGAGAAGTCGAACAGCGCTTTGACGGCACGGGATTATATCCAGCCGTTCGGCAACATCAGCGTGGGGTATGCGATCAATCCGCAGCGGGGCACCAGTATCAACCTCGATGTCAGCCGTTATATCAGGGCGTTGCCGACCAACAGACAACTTTCGACTTACGAGGAACGGTTGTCCGAGAATGTCTATTATGTGGGTAACGAGAATCTGGATCTGCCTACGGGGTATCGCGCCCAGCTGACCTATACGTTGCAGGGGGCGTGGCGGTTCTCGTATAGTTTCGATTTTGGAAAAGATGGAATTTACGATCTGTCGTGGGTCGATCCCGAGCGGCCGGAGGTGGTGTGGCAGTCGCCCGTAAACGGTACGCGCGCTTACAGCCATAATGTGGCCGTGTCGTGGAACCAGTCGGTGATGGATTGGCTGCGGTGTACCGTGGCCTGCGATGGCGGGTGGACGCACGACAGTTATGACAGGTATGTTAGTGAAGCCTTTCGCTATACTTGTTTTGCCAGCCTGTTGTTCCTGTTGCCCAAAAGTGCCACGATCAATCTGTGGGGTTCGTATGAGTCCTCCAATCAATGGGTTGGCGGCAGTATAAACGATGCGTTGCTGTGCGGTTTGTCGGCCGACAAGAAGTGGGGGCGGTTTACGCTCAGGCTGAATGCCGTATTCCGCATGTGGAATCGTGAGGTGACCAGTTATCAGCTCGACGGCAGTTATGCAATGCGTACAACGACTTTGGCGGCACCGTTGGAGGGGTTGCAGGTGACGTTGAGTTACGACTTCCTCAACAGGAATCCCAAACCGATCCGCAAAGTGGAAAGCAGCCTGCTGGATAATGCGTGGTAGCGGCTGCCTGAGGCGGGGCGGAGATGGCCTCCTCCGGTGTATGGAAAGCATGAAAAAAGCGCGGCGCCTTCTCTGAAGAGAGGCGCCGCGCTTTGTCGTGGACCCAGAGGGGCATGATCCCACGACCTTCGGATTATGAGTCCGCTGCTCTAACCAACTGAGCTATGGGTCCGTTTGCTGCTGGTGAGGCGGCGAAAAAGCAACGGCGGTAAAGCCGTTGTATGTGTCCGGAATCTTTCTCGCAACACCAGCGGTGCAAAAATAGGGATTTCGCGGCATAACTGCAAGATGCGGCCAATAAATTAATATGCGGTTCTCATGATTTTCCTCCCCCTGTACCGAAATGCGTTGTCCTCTTTTTCGTATCTTTGTATAAGTCGATGACTGAAAAAATAGCAAAGTCGAAATAAACTTAAAAAAGAAAAATTATGAAAAAATTTATCGTTTTATGTGCGTGTGTGCTGATGGGTATCGGTTCGCTGTCGGCGCAGAATTACAAAAATGAGATCGGTTTGCGTCTCGGCGGTTCGGGCGGTCTGACCTACCGCTATCACCTCAACGAAGGCAACGCCATCGAGGGTATGTTGAACTCCTACTGGTATTCGGGTATTTCGATTACCGGCCTGTATGAGTGGACGAAGCCGGTTATCAACAACGACTTCTATCTCTATTATGGTGCCGGTATCCATTTGGGCGCCTTCCGCAAGAGCTTTGCACTGGGTATCGACGGTATCGTGGGCCTGGAGTATCAGATTCCGAATGTCCCGATCGCGCTGTCGCTCGACTACAAGCCGGGTATTTATTTCCTGCCGATCGACGACTGGTGGGTAGGTCTGTATGACGTGGCATTCTCTGTGAAATTTACCTTCTAAGATCCTGTAACGTATAAATGCGGGGCGGACGGTCTGCGGATCGTCCGCCCTGTTGTTTTTTGGCGATGCTGTGTGTTTTGATGTGATCGGGATGATGGTTGTTTTTTAATAAATACTTCTTTTACAGGGTGTGTTATTAAAAATATTTTCAAACAGATCCTTTTTGTGGGGTTACTGCTGGTGGATTTTGAAAATAATTTAGTAAATTTGGGGTGTGATTGGGATGAATTTTAAATAGTCGTCCCGATAATATGAAAAAGCTAATGTTTCGATGACCGGTTTGTCTACACTGTCGGAGATGATGCCGTCGGGCGGAACGGCGCAGAAAAATGCGTTGATCCGGCGCGGCATTGTGGCTCGCCTAGCCGCAGCGGGAGAGTGTACCCTGGCCGAACTGGCCGGTGAGTTACATGTCAGCATCCCGACGGCAACCAAACTGGTGGCCGAACTGGTCTCCCAGGGCGTGGTGACGGACAGGGGCAAGCTCGAAACAGCCGGAGGGCGTCGCCCCAATGCGTTCGGATTGTGCGGCGAGGCAGCCTTTTTTGTCGGAGCGTTCGTGCGTTCCGACGGGCTGAATCTGCTGGCGATCGATCTGAACCGGACGGTCGTGGCTGAACGGTGCGAGGATGATTTTGTCCCGACCGACAGCGAGGAGTCGGTAGAGGTACTGTGCAGCCGGATCGACGCCTTTGTGAGGACGCTCGGTCCCGATCGTGCGAAGTGGCTCGGTGCGGGAATTTGCCTGGAAGGGTATGTGGACAGCGAGGAGGGTGTCAGCCATACGCTCTTTGCATCTGTCGGAGCGAATCTGAGGGAGTTGCTGGAAAAGCGTTTGGGGGTGACGGCTCTTGTCGAGAGCGAAGTGCGGGCGCGTTGCTATGCCGAATATTGCGCGGCAGACCGGCAGGAGCGGGATATGCTCTACCTCTGTCTGGATCGCAGCATAGCGGTCGGGATTATTGCCGACGGGCGGCTCTATAACGGGCGGTCGGGGTATGCCGGAGCTTTCGGCCATATTCCGATGTTCGACAACGGCGCGATCTGCGTTTGCGGCCGCAAAGGGTGTCTGGAGACGGAGGCGGCCGGTTGGGCCATCGAACGGAAGCTGGATGATGCCCTGGCTTGCGGCGTCCGTTCCGTACTGCAGGGGCAGCGGACGGACGGCAGCCGGCTGCGGTTGGCCGACATCGTGGCAGCTGCACGGGGAGGAGACAGCCTGGCAGCCGAGATGATCGGGCAGGCCGGCGAAAAAATAGGACGGAGCGTGGCTCTGTTGTTGAATCTGCTCAATCCCGCATCGGTCGTTGTCGGCGGCGGGTTGTCGGCGGCGGGCGACTACCTGATGCTGCCGATGTTGGCAGCAGCCAATCGCTCGACACTGACTCCGATCTATGGGAATACGGAATTTCGTTTGTCGCAGATGGGAGCCGAGGCGGCTCCGCTGGGGGCGGCGATGTTGGTCAGAAACCGGATAATAGCAATAGCGTAAGATGGATAATATATTGGAAACAGACCTCGTCAGACTGAGAGCGCTTGAGCCGGAGGATATAGACACGCTCTACAAATGGGAAAACGACACCCGCATCTGGAAGATGAGCAATACGGTGGCGCCTTTCTCCAGATATACGCTGCGCCGTTTCATCGAGAACCAGGGGTGCGATATTTATGAGACCAAGCAGTTGCGGATGGTGATCGTATCCAAACGCGACGGCCGGGCCGTCGGGGCCATCGACCTGTTCGACATCGATCCGACCAATCGGCGTGCCGGCGTGGGGGTGCTGGTGTATGAAGACTGCGATCAGGGGCAAGGGTATGCTTCCGGCGCACTGACGGCCATTATCCGTTATGCTTTCCAGGTGCTGGGGCTGAACCAGCTTTATTGCAACGTGCTGTCCAACAACATGCGGAGCCTGAATCTCTTTAAGAGCAAGGGTTTCTCGACGGTGGGGCTGAAGGTCGAATGGGTGCGCTCCACATCCGGCTGGCTGGATGAGTACCTGCTGCAGTTGATTAATCCGGTAAAGGCGATCTGACGGAGACCGCATTGCACGATCCGAAAGAAACCGGGACTGCGGATTCAGCCGCACGCCGTGCAGAAAAACGACAGAGGGAGCTACCGAGTAGCTCCCTCTGTCCGTGTTGCGGCAAGCCGCATGCTATTTTTTGCGTTTTTTGGACGGCTGGCTTTTGGTGCTTTGCGGCTTGGCCGTGTGGGCTTTCTGGCTGCCGCCGTAAGCCTGCTGACGCTGGCGCTGCATCTCCTGCTGCTGGCGGAGTGCCTCCTCGTAGCGCATCTGCCATTTGCTTTTGGTTTTCGAGGCGGCATTGCGGTCAGCCTTGGCTGCATTGTCCTGCAGTTTGGCGAGCAGTTTCTCCTCGTTTACCGAGTAGCGGATGATGCACATGATGAGGATCGTGAAGAGCTGCGAGAGCAGGTAGTAGTAGGTCAGACCGCTGGCGTAGCTGTTGAACCAGCAAAGCATCAGGATCGGCATCAGATAGAGCGTCATGAACTTCATGCCGGCCATCTGCGGTCCGGCCGCTTGGGTCTGTTTGTAGGTCATCTTCGAGTAGACGAACAGCGATACGGCCATCAGCAGCGTGAAGAGGCTGACGTGGTCGCCGTAGAACGGGATGTTGAACGGCAGGTTCAGCACGCTGTCGTACGACGAGAGATCGTCGGCCCACAGGAAACTCTGGCCGCGCAGCTCGATCGACGACGGGAAGAAGCGGAACATGGCAATCAGCACCGGCAGCTGGATCAGCATCGGCAGGCAGCCGCCCATCGGATTGACGCCGCACCGCTTGTAGAGTGCCATGGTGGCCTGCTGTTTCTTGAGTGCGTCCTCCTGGTTGGGGTAGCGGGCGTTGATTTCGGCGATCTCGGGCTGCAGCACGCGCATCTTGGCCGATGACATGTAGGACTTGTAGGTCAGCGGCAGGATGATGATCTTCACCATGATCGTCAGGATCAGGATGATGATGCCGTAGCTGGAGATGAACTTGCTCAGCCAGTTGAAGACGTTGATCGTCAGGCCTGTGTTGATCCAGCTGATGAGGCTGCCGCCCAGCGGGATCACCTTCTCCAGTTTCAGGTCATAGGAACGCAGGATGGAATACTGGTTCGGGCCGAAGTAGAAGCGGAAGGCGTAGTTGTCCTGATCGGGATCGTAGGGAACGGTGAAGGTGGCCGAGAACTCTTTGATCTCGCCGGAGTTGGGGTTGGCCGTCTTGTAGCCGAACTCGGCCTCGTTGAAGGCGTTGTCGGCGATGAAGATCGAGGAGAAGAACTGCTGTTTGAAGCTGACCCAGTTGAGTTGGGTCGTGATCTTTTCTTCCTTCTCTCCGTCCGAGGCTCCCAACTGGTGGATCTTTCGGGTGTCGGGGTAGCGGTAGGCTACGGTGGTGTACATGTTCTCGTTTTTGAACCCTTTTTCGTTCTGGAGCGAGGTGACGTCCCAGTCGAACGTGAAGAAGGTCAGGTTCGAGGTGTATTCCTTCATGTTGATGAAGTTCACGTCGAAGTCCACCATGTAGTTGTCGGGGTAGAGCGTGTAGACGTATTCGATGGCCGAGCCCGTAGCCGGATCGACCGGCAGGCGCAGGCTCAGGCTCCGCGATACGCCGCCGTCGTCGGCCAGCGGCTGTTCCGTGATGCGGGCGTCGGTGAACACGTAGTCTGTCGTGTTGATCTGTGCCGTATTGAAGGAACGTTTGATGAACAGCTCCATATCGAATTTGGCCGATCCTTCCTTGAAGAGCATGAGCGGGTCGCCCTTGTGCTTCAGGTCGCCGCGGGTGTAGTCTTTCAGCTCGACGTTGGTGACTTCGCCTCCGCGCGAGGAGATCCATATTTTCATCACCTCGTTTTCGAGCAGGTAGGTTTGTGCCTCGGCCTGCGAAGCGGCCACCAGCGATTCGCCCAGCGTGGCGATCAGGGCATCCTGTTTGGCCTGTTCGTCAGCCTGCCGCTGCGCCTCGATTTCGGCACGGCGGGCTTCGCTGTCCGCACTTGCGGGCAGGGTTTCCACATAACGTTCGGGGTGTTCGGCCCGGTCGATCGAGTCGGCCCGAAACCGTTCGGCCTCGTATTTGGCCGCCTGTTTGGATGTGTAGAACGAGTAACCGAACAGAATGACGCCGACGATCAAGAGGCCGATCAGTGTCTTTTTATCCATATGGCAGAGTTTGCGTAGTTAAGTTGCATTTGGCGCGGCCGTCCGGCCGCGTGTCGTGTGTAAAAAACAAGCCGATTCCCCTTGCCGTGCGTCCGTATGGCGGCGGCAGGGGGAATGGCGTTCGGCTGGTTAGGCGTGCAGCGTGTCGTCGTAACGCATGGCTGCGGCGACAAAGGCCTTGAACAGCGGGTGCGGATGGCTTACCGTACTCTTGTATTCCGGATGGTACTGTACGCCGATGAACCACGGGTGACCCTCCAGTTCGATGGCCTCGACGAGGTTCGAGTCGGGATTGACGCCGGCCGGTTTCATGCCTGCGGCGGCAAAGGCTTCCGTATAGTCGCTGTTGAACTCGTAACGGTGGCGGTGGCGTTCGTAAATCAGATCCGTACCGTATGCGTCGAACAGGTGCGAGGGCGAAGCGATCCGGCAGGGATAGGCACCCAGACGCATCGTGCCGCCTTTCTCCATGATGTTCTTCTGCTCCTCCATCAGGTCGATGACGGGGTGGGTCGTCTTGCGCATCTCGGTCGAGTCGGCGTCTTCGTAACCCAGCACGTTGCGGGCGAACTCGATGACGGCACACTGCATGCCCAGGCAGATGCCTAGGAACGGCACGTTGTTCTCGCGGGCGTAGCGCACGGCCGTGATCTTGCCCTCTATGCCGCGGTGGCCGAAGCCCGGTGCGACGAGGATGCCGCGCATCTGGCCGAGCATCTCGCCGACATTCTCCGGCGTAATCATCTCCGAATTGACGTAGGTCAGTTTGACGTGTACGTGGTTGGCGGCGCCGGCGTGGACGAACGACTCGACGATCGACTTGTAGGCGTCGGGCAGTTCGGTGTATTTGCCGACCAGGGCGATCTGGATCGTGCGGTCGTAGAATTTCACCTTATTGACGAACTCCTCCCATGCGGTCAGGTCGGGTTCGCGGTCGTACGGCAGGTCGAGTTTTTCGAGGATCGTCTCGTCCAGGTGCTGGGCGTGCATGCGCAGCGGCACCTCGTAGATGGTCGGCACGTCGATCGACTCGACAACCGCCTTCGGCTCGACGTTGCAGAACAGGGCTACCTTGCGGCGGATGTCCGCACCCAGCTCCTTCTCGGTACGCAGGACGAGGATGTCGGGCTGCAGACCGTTTTCGAGCATCAGCTTGACGGAGTGCTGGGTCGGCTTGGTCTTCAGCTCGCCCGAAGCGGACAGGTAGGGGACCAGCGTCAGGTGAACGACGGCCGAGTTCTTCAGTCCCAGTTCGTAGCGCAGCTGGCGTACCGCCTCGATGTAGGGCAGCGACTCGATGTCGCCCACCGTACCGCCCACTTCGGTGATGACCACGTCGTATTCCTTCTTGCTGCCCAGCAGCTTGATGCGCCGTTTGATCTCGTCGGTGATGTGGGGAACGACCTGTACGGTTTTGCCGAGGAAGTCGCCGCGGCGCTCCTTGTTGATGACCGTCTGGTAGATCTTGCCCGTGGTGACGTTGTTGGCCTGCGATGTGGTGATCGAGGTGAAACGCTCGTAGTGGCCGAGGTCGAGGTCGGTTTCGGCGCCGTCTTCGGTCACGTAGCATTCGCCGTGTTCATAGGGGTTGAGGGTACCCGGATCGACATTGATGTACGGGTCGAGTTTCTGAATGGTCACCGAGTAGCCGCGTGCCTGCAGCAGACGGGCCACCGATGCCGAGATGATTCCCTTACCGAGCGAAGAAGCTACGCCTCCGGTAACGAAAATGTACTTGGTGGGTTTTGTGTTGTCAGCCATGGTAAACTATCCTTTCTACTCCTGCTGTGAATCGATTAACTTGATTTTTTCGATCGTGTCGGCCATCTCCTGTTTGGCCTTGGCGATCTTCTGCTCCACTTCGCGGATCATGGACTCGGCATTCTTGGAGCGCGAGAAGAAGCCGATGTTGTTCTCCAGCGTGGCGATGTCGCTCTCCAGCTGGCGCACCTTGCCGTAGAGCCGGTCGCGCTCGAAACGGAGCCGTTTGTCGCCGCTGTTCCTCATGTCCGACACCTTGGACCGGAAGCGGTCCAGGTTGCGTTCGCGCTGTCCGCCGCGGAGCGTGGCGAACAGGTTGTCCACGATCTGTTTGTAGCGTTTCTGTATTTCGTCCTTCTGTTTGAGCGGCACAAAGCCGATCTCGTTCCAGCGGCGCTGGAAGTCCTTGATCAGGTCGAAACCGCCTTCACGGATGTCGGCAGCCTCCATTTCGGCCAGCAGGGCGAGCTTCGCCTGCAGGTTCTCCTCATGCTGGGCGTCCACGCCGGAGAAGTGCGCCGCCTTGCGCTCGAAGAAGTGGTCGCAGGCCGAACGGAAACGTTTCCAGATGGCGTCCGAATGGCGGCGTGCCACCGGGCCGATCTCTTTCCACCGTTTCTGCAGGGCGATCAGTTCGTCGGTCGCCTTTTTCCATTGTTCGCTCTCCTGGAGCGATTCGGCCGCCTCGCAGATCTCGGTCTTGAGCTGGAGGTTGTGATCCATCTCGGCCTTGAGCTGCTGGTAGAAGTCGCGCTTCTGCTCGAAGAACTTGTCGCAGGCATTGCGGAAACGCTCGTAGATGCGGGCGTTGTCCTTCTGCGGCGCGAAGCCGATCGTCTTCCACACCTTCTGGATCTCGATGAGCCGCTCGGAGGCCTTGTTCCACTCCTTGCGGGTGGTGAGGATGGAGGATGCCAGCTCCTCGGTCTTCACGCAGAGTTCCGTTTTGAGTTCGAGGTTGTGGCGCTGCTCCTCCTTCAGCTTCTCGAAATACTCCTGGTGCTGTTTGTTGATCCGCGTGCTGGCCTCCTTGAAGCGCTCCCAGAGCGCCTCCTTGTATTCATTGGCCACGGGACCCGTCTCGCGCCACTGGTCGTGCAGATCCTGCAGCTTGCGGAAGGCCGTGACGATCGAGGGTTCGAGCATCAGCGCCTCGGCCGCTTCGCAGAGCTGGACCTTGGTCTCATAGTTGCGCTTGAGATCCAGGTCGCGCAGTTCCTTGTTGATCTTGATATAATTGTAGAAATTCTCGACGTGCAGGTTGTAGGTCTCCCACAGCTCCTTGACATTGGCCTGCGGTACGATGCCCGCCTCGCGCCAGCGCTGCTGCAGCTCGCGGAACTTCGTGGCGGAGCTCCCGGCCCGCGTGGGCGTCCCGAGGTACACGTCCTGCGTGTTGTGGTGCGGTCCGGCCGCCGTCGTGGGCGTGATGGCCTGCACGTGCTCGCCCGTGAGCTCCTGCGCCTCGTCGTAGAACACCACGTCGAAGGAGTAGCCGAGCGCGGAGCTCCTCGTCCTCGTCGAGAACGCGAGCACCCCGCCGTTCGTGAGCTCGAAGGACTCCTGAGCCGTCTTGCTGTTGAACCTCCTGACGAGCCTGTTGAAGTCGGCGATCCCCCACGGGTCGCCGGGCTTCCGCCCGAAGATGCGCTGGAAGCGCTTGAGCATCTCGCAGGTGGTCGAGTAGTTGTGGTCGGTCCAGAGGACCGAGTAGCCGAGCAGGGCAGTGAGGGTCGTGGCCCACACGATGCCGTCCACGGACTTGCCGGCCTGCCTCGGGACCGAGGCCCCGTTGCGGCGGTGCACCCACTGCCCGTCCTCGTCGTAGGTCGACCAGACCCTGGTGACGTCGCGCTGCCAGTCGAGCTGGGGGTAGCCGATGAGGTCGGCGACCGTCGCTATCTCGTCGGCCAGGTCGCCGGAGCCGCGCTCCTGGGCGACCCGGTACCTAGGCGGACAGCTTTGCCGAGATGGCGGACGCGAGGGCATCGAGACCAGAGGAAGCGCCATCGCCCTCTCCCCCCTCCGCCTTCTCTATGGCCTCGACCGT
>CASEGL010000027.1 GCA_949287525.1 uncultured Rikenellaceae bacterium | reverse complement strand
TGATGACTTTTTCTGATGTGGTCATAACTTAATCTGCTTTTATGTTACAAATCTACTCTTTTTATGCGTAACTGTCAGATTAAGTCTTGACTAATTCACTTTAACAGTTTCTATTCAATACCAACCGCCTTCCACAGGCGCTGTCTCCCATTGTTAGTTCTAAATTAATCATTAACGAATAAACGCACAAATAAATAAACAAAAAAGTGGAACACCTTTTCGGGTATTCCACTTTTCCTTGTGGGAGCACAGGGATTCGAACCCCGGACCCTCTGCTTGTAAGGCAGATGCTCTGAACCAGCTGAGCTATACTCCCGAACTCAGACGAGCTGTTTTCTCTCGTTTGCGGATGCAAATATAGGCACTTTTTCTTTCCCTCCAAAACTTCCATGCGATTTTTTGGAAAAAATCACACACCCCGCTGTTTTACCGCCACTAAGCCTCCGTCACAGACAGTTTGTTCACCACCGGTGTCGCATAGATGTCAAGCAGAATGTCCAGCAGCCCCTGCCGGTCACCGTCAAATCCTTCCGTACGCTCCTCCAGATAGCGTCCAAACGCCTGATACTGCTCCTGCGTATATTCCGCACCGGCATAGCGGGCGGCTCCGAACTTCATATCATAGGCAATATAATTCGTTGCAAACAGCCGGTAGGCCTCATAAATCCGGCGATCGATCAGCGCCGCGACATCGCGCAACAATTCGTTGCCCTCGTCGCCAGCCGACAACCGGAGCAGTTCGTCCGCCTGCAACGGAGGACAGATCTGCAAATGAACCGCCCCCTTGAACTGTTTGACACCCGTAATAATGCTGCGCAGATCCTCGCCGGGCGCCTTCTTGTAGTCTCCCCTGCGGCGCATGTACAGTTCGCGAGCCTTGAGTGCATCGCAACTCTCATACTCATACGAAACGGCGAACGGCACAATATGCAATGCCGACAACGATGCGGCAACATCACCGCCGCCGGCCAGCGACAACATTTTAATCAGCCCCTGGTCGGTATGGTCGTTACCGTCTTTGGTCCGGCCGTCACGCTGCGAGATCCAGATGCTGCGGCCATCCCTCACGACAGCATGGATATGCGCCGACAGGATCCGCGAGTTGCGCACCAGATCGCGAGCCGATCCGCCGCGCAGGATCTTGTACATCTTGTTGCATTTGCCGAAATCCTCCACAAACGGCGAACTGATCAGGTTGCTGCCGAAGGTAATCTCCGAGGTAGGCAATCCGCACTCCAGCAAAGCGACCTGGAGCAACGACCCGTCCAGAACAATGTCACGATGATCCGATACGAATACATGCCCCTGCTCGACCGCCACATGCTCCAGACCTCCGATGGTAAAGGACGATGTGCTTTTTTTCAAGATCCGCGCCAACATGGGCCGCACGAACGTCTCCTGGAATTCATCGGCGCTCGTCACACGCAACAGCCGTTCTTTGATCTCCGCAACAGGAATTTCCGGAAAGGCAAAGCCGGCCATATCGTTCAGCAACGGATCAGCCACCAGCCGCTTCATTGCAGCAGGCACCTCCTCGTCCGTATACGGCAACAGGTCGGGACGCTCCTCGGCAACAGTTTCCATGATCTCGCTCATAACAATTCAATAAAGACAAAGATACAGTTTATTCGGTAAAAAACGGCACAACATGCCGGTCTTCCCCCATGCTCCACCCTCTTCGCAACATCTCTGCACACAAGCGGGGCGACGCAATGCGTCGCCCCGCTTCACTTTCAACCGATCTGGTTCGGCTATTCGATCTCGACCAATACGGCGTTTTCAGCCACCGTATCGCCGACATTGACACAGATGCGAGCCACCGTACCGGCCACGCCGGCAGGAATGCTGTTCTCCATCTTCATGGCTTCGATCACGACAACGTCGTCATTTGCCGTCACCTTGTCGCCCACCTTGACGCGAACGTCGATCACACGGCCGGGCAGCGGCGAAACGACCTTGTTCGTGTGAACAGCGGCCGCCTTGGGAGCTACAGGAGCTGCTGCAGCATCGGCGCCCACCACTTCGATCAGCGGAGCGTTTTCGGCCACATTGTCGCCCTCTTTCACAAGGATGCGTTTCACGCGGCCGGCCGTCTCGGACGTAATGCTGTTCTCCATCTTCATGGCCTCCAGCACAACCACCTCCTGACCTTTGGCCACCGTGTCGCCTTCCTTGACATTGATCTTGCAGATGCGGCCGGGCAGCGGCGAAGCAATCACGGCACCCGTAATGGCTTCATGCTGTTCGGCTGCCGGTTTCTGCTCTTTCGCAGCCGGCTCCTCCTGCGGCTTGTTGGCAGCCCAGCGCTCCTTCTTCTGTTTGGTCAGGAACTCCTTGGCCACCATCGGGAAGAGTTCGAGCAGGAGTACTTCCTTCTCGTTCTCGGCCAGTTTCACGCCGCCGCAATCCTCCAGAACGGGATTAGGCTGCATCTTGTACTTCGAGGTGTCGTAATTGGTCTCCTCACGCACACCGGCAATCTTCAGACGGAATTCGGGATCGACCGGCACCGGCGTATGGCCGTACTCGCCCTTCACGAGGCTGACGAACTGATTCGACACGGTCGTGTATTTCGGTTTACCCTTCTTGGCATCCAGCGCACAGTTTACTGCCTGAGCGCCCACGATCTGGCTGGTCGGCGTCACGAGCGGCGGCAGACCGGCGGCCAGACGCACCTCGGGAATCAGCTCCATGGCTTTTTCTAGCAGGTCTTCGCTCTTGAACTGTTTCAGCTGAGCCACCATGTTGGTATACATACCGCCCGGAATCTCGGCCCGTTTCACCAGTTCGTTCGGTGCGGGGAATCCGAAATGCGCCTCGATCTTGTGGCAGGCATCGATCAGCGTTGCCTCATCATCGGCCTCGGCCGCCTTGATGGCACGGTCGAACTGTGCGTCGATCTCGGCCGGCAGCGTGTCATGCAGCGGATCGAACGGCTTGGGGAACGTGTGTACGGCATCGTACTCGCGCAGCTCCTGACGGATCGTGTAGAGTTCCTTGTTGATCTTGCCGATCGCCTCGAAATCAAGACCCATCTCGATACCCATCTTCTTACAGAAGACATAAACCAACTCGACGGCCGGAGCGGCGGGACCACCCGCAAAGTTCCAAATGTTCGTATCGACAATATCCGCACCGGCTACGATGGCGGCCACCACCGAAGCGAGGCCGTAACCCGGCGTACAGTGGGTGTGGAAATCGATCGGCACATTGATGCCGCCGGCTTTCATCTTGCGGATCAGCGTGGAGACACGATGGGGCGGAATCAGACCGCTCATGTCCTTGATGGTAATCATGTCGGCGCCGAGAGCGACCATCTGACGCGCCTTGTCCACGAAATACTCGTCCGTGAAGACCGGTTTGGGGTTCTTCTTGCCCTTCAGCCTGTCCATGAAGCTGAGCGGCGGATATTTCGGATCGACCGTATAGCAGACGGCGCAGTCGGCCAGACCGCCATACTGTTTCACGTACTTGATCGTCGATTTCACATTATCCACGTCGTTCAGGGCATCGAAAATACGCATGATGTCCAGACCCGATGCGATGGCATTGCGGCAGAAGCCGTCGATGATCTCATCCGTATAAGGGGCATAACCGAACAGGTTGCGTCCACGCGATAGGGCGGTCAGCTTGGACACGCTGCCCACCGCAGCCTTGATCTTTTCGAGACGATCCCAGGGATTCTCGCCCAAATAACGCATCACCGAATCGGGTACCGCACCACCCCACACCTCCATGGCATAGAATTTGGCATCCTTATAGAACGGCAATACGCGGTCGATCTGCCCCTGGTTCATACGGGTAGCAAAAGCGGACTGCTGTCCGTCACGCAACGTAAGATCTCTGATTTTCAAATTCCTTCCCATAACGATACTTCTTTATATTTAAAATTCAATTAATTCGCCAAACGATACAACTGTGCTGTTATCGCAATAACAAATATAAAAATATTTTCGATCCGCCGTATCTCGCGCCGTATAAAATTCGTCCTTCCCAGGCACAAATCGCACCGGTTCGCAACCGCCGCCGCAAAGGCACAAAAAAAGGCCGTCCGAAAACCGGACGGCCATAAGTTGATCTTGCTGTGGATTAGAACTTATAGGAGAGAACTACACCCAGACGCGAGAGCGAACCCTTGATGCCGCTTTCTACCTTCTCGCCCTGTGCGTTGTTCCACATGCCGTAGAGCAGACCGCCACCGACGTAGAAGTCAAGACCCCAACCGTGGTTCAACTTCAGATAATAACCGTAGGAGAGACCCAACATGGCTACTTTCACATTCGTTGCGCCGTTGGCTCCGAGACCGCCCAGGCACAGCGTGTTGAAAAAGTCCATCGTCGAGAAAGCCTGACCGTAACGGCCTACCGTTCCGTAGAGACCGAGGTGGTGACCATTGAAGGCCTCGCAAGTGTACCAGCGAGCCTCGAAAGTACCCATCCAGCCGTTGCCGTAGATCGCGTTGTCACCGTTGTTCTGCCACGGGTTCCAGATCGTAGCGGTACCCTCGAAAGCCAACGTCCACTTCGGTGCTACCGAGAACTCCATACCGAGATTCACGGAGCCGAGACCCAAATAGAGCGGATTCCACTTAATTGCAGCTTCCTGAGCCATCGAAATGTTCGCCATAGCGAAAACGGCGATCAAAGAAACGAATAACTTCTTCATAATTTCCAGTTTAGTAAATATTAGACTTTTGTTTTATTCTTTAAATCTTCATCATGTCGGCTCCATAACCGATACTTACAGGTGCTAAGGTAAAACATTTTTTCCGAATAATGTACGTCGGCTCCATATTTTTTCATATCATCCTCATTTCACAGACCGACAACACGCCTCGGATCAATTATTTCCACCCGCCGGATGTTATCATACACAGCAAATATCTTGCCGAACCACCCTGCCTCCCTCAAAAAAACATCGTAAACGCTGTTCCCTGCTCCCGACGCCAACCGCTCCCCTACCTATTTTATATATAATGGCGCCAGCCAGCCGGAGGAACATGCCTCCTTCTTACAGCCGACACACTCCGTTCCGATCGATAATCACCGAAAAACGTTGCTAAATCACTCCGCAGTCCATATCTTTGCGTCCGCTATGAAAAAAATGCATTTGCTTTCAGTTGCACTGCGGACCGCAGCAGCGATCCTCATTCTGTGCAGCAGCGGCGCAATGTTCGGTCAGGAGAAGAATCCCTACCTGCCCACCGTGTTCGGTTTGCTGAAATCGCGTTTCGAGGCCGACACGCAACAGGGCAAAGTCAGGTTCAACATCCCGAATGCCCGCGTCGGTGTCAAAGGATCCATTTCCCCCTATTTCAAGTACCAGTTTCAGGCCGACCTCAACTCCGAGGGCAAATTCAGCATCCTCGACACCTACGGCACATTCGTTGCCGGAGACTTCGAGGTATCGCTCGGCCAGCAGCTCAACCGCTTCGACTCGGAACTGAACCGCGGGCCGACGAACAACTACTTCGCCTCCTCGTCATTCATCGCCTCCTACGTGGGCAGCTATTACTCCATGGCGGACGGTACGGTGTCGAGCGGCAATTTCGGCGCACGTGACATCGGCGTGATCGCCAAGTACAACAACCACACCTGTGTCCCGATCAACATCCAGGCCGGCATTCTCAACGGAGCAGGCATCAACAACCCCACCTGGAACAAGACGGTGAACTTCGTGGCTCGTGCATGGATCGACCCGGGAACGGCACTGGGCGGTTTCGGCGCCTCGGCCAACTACTATACCGGCCACACGCCCTTCGGCGAACGTTTCACGATGGCCGGCGGCGAGTTGCGCTACGTGGAAGGTCGCTGGCGTATCGAGGGCGAATATGCGGGCCGCTGGCTGACGCTCTCGCCCACGGTATGCGACCGCATGGACCTGGCCGCCGTACACGCCATCTACACGCAGCCGGTCAAAGATTGGGGGCCCATCCAGTTCATCGCCCCGATGGTTCGCTGGGACTACGCCAACAACCTCGCGCTGGTATTCGGCGACTCGACGATCGACCACTTCAACGCCAACCGCGCCACGGGCGGCATCACGATCGGCTTCGCCCCCCGCCTGCTGAAGTGCGAGCTGCGCCTCAACTACGAACACTATTTCCTCGGCAACGCTTCGGAACAGGTGCTGGCCGACCCGCGCTTCCACAACAAATTCATGATGGAGCTGTTCCTGACCTTCTGATCGGACAGTCTCCACCGCCACCCGACAGGCGCACTCTTTTCCCAAGAGTGCGCCTGATCTTTTCATGGCCTTCACCAGCCCGTGGAGCGGATCCACTCCGTCCTGCCGCCCTGCCCCGCCACTTTCACTCGGCTTTTTTACACAAAGGGGCATAAAAATGCGGCAGAAGTTTGCAGGAAACAAAAAAACAATTACCTTTGCATCGCTTTTCAAAAGTACGGCGAGTTAGCTCAGCTGGTTAGAGCGCATGATTCATAATCATGAGGTCCTGAGTTCAAGTCTCAGACTCGCTACTGAGAACAACGGGTAAATTGCTGAAAACGGCATTTTACCCGTTTTCTTTTTCCATGCGTCTGGCGGCTTGTCATTTCGCCTTCTCTTTTTTGATCGCAAGAACCTCCTCCCGCAAATACAGGTTTCGGATACCAACTCTACTTGGCACGAGGTAGCCTCTTCTAGCCCACGCGGAAAGCGTGGCCGACGATCTGATCCCCAAAATATCCTTCACCTCCTGCGTAGTGCAATATTTCATCTTGTCACCCAGCAACTCCTTGATCTCCGCAACGGTCGCCTCCGCATGCTTGCGTGCGACGGATTCGGCCACGTTTTCCGCGAATTCCCGCAAATCGGCTGCGCTGATAATTACCATCATCCGGCTGTCTGCCGACTGAATGATTTTGTTCAACATGTCATCCATACTCTAAAAAACAAAAGCGGTTTCCTCCGCTATTTTACATTTATTTATTTCCCATGACAACTACACGGGATGCATTGTCCGCCCATCGACGGCCATACCGTCCGACTCGCCATACAAAAAACGACAGCCGCAATCATGCGGTTGTCGTCGTATTCCCCTCTTGGGCTGCACACGCTCTCCCGACAGCACCAACGCCATCGCTTCCCTGCACACGCCCTCTGCCGAAGCCCTCGACAGGCACCTGCGTGTCCGAAACATACGGCTATGTCCCTGTTACGGCATAGCCCCGGTCGCTATCGGTTCGAACCGAACAGACCGGAAGCGATCGACCATTTCATATCCGTAATGCTGCGCTCCAGTTCCTGCAGGCGCCGATACAAATCGGGAACACCCTCTTCGCTCTGCGAAATGGCAAATTTCACCTCCCACACCGCTTCGAACGCACGATCGGATACCGCCAGATCGGGATAAAACGCTCGATTATCATAATCGGCCGACAAAATCAGACGATTCGCACCGTCCCGACCGTATCGCAGACGGCGCAACAACCTTTTGCCGCCGTTCATCACCACCACATATAGTTTACCTACATCCAAATGGTCGATCCTTGCGTCCACAATCCGTTTACAGAGAACATAGTTTCCGCGCGAGAAGCTCGGAATCATCGCGTCGTCCCCGATCCGGAAAATCGCATATTCTCCCGCCGGCAACAGCATTTTCGGCACAAAAACCGAGTAAGTGCCGTTCTCCGTCACAAACGACACGTCGCGCATGTCGTCTACGACGTTACCGTCCTGTCCGACAGCGCCATAGGCACCGACGACATCCGATGCGACCGAAACGCCGTCCGTCTTCCGGGGAATATTGCGTCTGCCCTCACCGAATATCAACCAATTCAGATCTATCCCGACACAACGATCGAATATCTGATCGTAATCCATCGAATCGCGACTATACCAATTGGAAATGGTCTGAGGCGTCACACCCAGAAAACGCGCCAACTCGGCCTTGTTTTTGAGACCGTACCACGATACGATTCTGTCGAGTATATCTACTTTTCGCATAGCACACCGATGCGTTTAGTTGTTTTTCAGGCGTAATTCACACACCATGAATGTGTTTTACGCCTTTATCTCCTGACAAAATAGGTAAAAAAATCATTCATCAAAGCAATCCGAACCCCAATATTTCGATCGAAATAATGAATCGCCGAATCGTAAAACATTAAACACCCGCTCCGTTCCGGACACAAAAAAGTCCGGAGCGCACTCCCCGACAGGGGGATTACGCTCCGGATCAGCAACAACATACAATCAACTACAACGTTCCGCACGCAGCGGACAAGTCATAGCTCAACTTGATTCTTCTCCTGTCAGCCGCATTCCGCTGCGGCATAGTCGCCCACCAGGCCGTCGGGACCATCCGCCCGGAACTCGTGTTCGACATAATCGTCGGCGGCGAACAACTCGGACAGCCGGCGCCTCACGGCTGCCGTGTGCAGTTCGGGCAGCACCGTCGTGCGGAACTGGCAGGCCACCCCGCCCGCGTGCAGCAGGGCGATCGTCCGGCGGATGTCGGCCATCATCGCCTCGCTCAGCGGCGTCACGCTGCGGTAGGCATCGTATTCGGGCAGATGCTTGATGTCCATCGCCACACAATCGACCAGTCCCTCCTCCACCAGCCTCGCCACCGTAGCGGGATTGGTGCCGTTCGTATCGAGCTTGATGCGGTAGCCGAGCGCACGGACGCGGCGCAGGAAGTCGGGCAGCCCCGCCTGCAGGGTCGGTTCGCCGCCGGTCACCACCACCCCTTCGAGCCATCCGCGCCGGCGGGCCAGGTACTCCAGCACGGCCTCCTCCGGAATATCCGCCGTCCGCTCCGTCATCGCCGGAAGCACCAGCGACGGATTGTGGCAGTAGCCGCAGCGCAGGTTGCACCCCTTGGTGAAGACCACCGCCGCCAGCACCCCCTCCCAGTCGATCAGGCTCTGCCTGACGAATCCGCCGATGCGGATCCCCTTTTCTCCGGCCGCCGTCATCACAGCGCCTCCGCTCCGGTTATGCGGCGGTCGAAGAGCCTGCGGTCGCGGAACTCCTCGCGCTTGCCGTCGTTCCACTGGCTCACGGGGCGCATGTAGCCGACAATGCGGCTATAAACCTCCGACCGGGCGCCGCACTTGGGACAGGTGAAGTGTTCACCCGACAGGTAGCCGTGTTCGGGACAGATGCTGAACGACGGCGACAGGGTCACATAGGGCAGCCGGAAGCTGCCGGTCACCTTGCGGATCAGATGTTTGGCCGCCTCGGGGGACATTTCGCGCTCGCCGGTGAAGATGTGCAGCACCGTGCCGCCCGTATAGAGTGTCTGGAGCGGATCCTGCCGTTCGAGTACCTCGTAGATGTCGTCCGTGAAGCCGACCGGCAGGTGGGTGGAGTTGGTATAGTAGGGTTTGGCATTGCGTTCGAGGCGCGCCTGCTGGTTGGCCGTGATGATGTCCGGATACCGCCGGGTGTCGAGCATGGCGAAACGGTAGGCCGTACTCTCGGCGGGGGTCGCTTCGAGGTTGTAGATATTGCCCGTCTCCTCCTGGAATTCGGCCAGCACGCCGCGCATGAAGCGCATCACCCGCTCGGCAAAGGCGCTGCCCTCGTCGGTGGCGATCGAGACGCCGAGGAAATTGAGGCAGCACTCGTTCATGCCGTTGATACCGATGGTGGAGAAGTGGTTTTTCCAGTAGCACCCCCACCGTTCGTGAACGTGGCGCAGGTAGAAGCGCGAATAGGGGTAGAGGCCGCGTTCGGTGTACCCCTCGATCACCTTGCGCTTGGTCTCCAGGCTCTCCTTGGCCAGCTCCATCAGGTGCCGGAGCCGCTGGAAGAAGAGCTCCTCCGAACCGGCCTCATAGCCGAGACGGGGCAGGTTGATCGTCACGACCCCCACCGAACCGGTCAGCGGATTGGAGGCGAAGAGTCCTCCGCCGCGCTTCATCAGTTCGCGCTTGTCGAGCCGCAGCCGGCAGCACATGCTGCGCACGTCGTCGGGCTTCATGTCGGAATTGACGAAGTTCGAGAAGTAGGGGATGCCGTATTTGGCCGTCATGCGCCAGATGCCGTCGTACTGGGGATTCTCCCAGTCGAAGTCGGGCGTGATGTTGTAGGTCGGAATGGGGAACGAAAAGAGGCTGCCCGCCGCATCGCCCTCATACATCACTTCGGCAAAGGCGCGGTTGATGAGGTCCATCTCAGGCTGGAAGTCGCCATAGACGGCCTCCTTCACCTCACCCGCATGGACGACCCGCTCGCCCTTCAGGAAATCGGGACACACGAGATCCATCGTGATGTTCGTGAAGGGGGTCTGGAAGCCGACGCGCGTGGGGACGTTCAGGTTGAACAGGAACTCCTGCATGCACTGCTTCACCTGTCCGTAATCGAGGCCGTCGTAGCGGACATAGGGAGCCAGGAAGGTGTCGAAGTTCGAGAAGGCCTGCGCACCGGCCGCCTCGCCCTGCATCGTGTAGAAGAAATTGACGATCTGCCCCAGCGCCGTGCGCAGATGGCGGGCAGGTGCGCTTTGCGCCTTGCCCTCCACGCCGCGGAAACCGACCAGCAGCAGGTCGCGCAGGTCCCAGCCCACGCAATAGACGCTCAGGAAGCCGAGGTCGTGGATGTGCAGCGCGCCGGAGCGGTGGGCGTCGGCTATGTCCTGCGCGTAGAGCTTGCCGAGCCAGTACTGCGAGGTGATGCTCGTGGAGATGTGCTGGTTGAGACCCTGCAGCGAATAGGAGGAGTTGGCGCTCTCCTTCACGCGCCAGTCGTCCAGGCCGAGATAGTCGTCGATCACGTCGAGATTGGTGAAGAGTTCCTTCGACTGCCGGATCTCCTCGTGTTTCTTGCGGTAGAGCATGTAGGTCTTCAGCAGTTCAAAGCTGCCGCAGCGGTAGATCACCTCCTCGACGGCATCCTGTATCCGCTCCACGTGAGGCACGGCAGTCTCTTCACGGGCAAGCCGCTCCAGCACTTTGCCGGTCAGTTCGCGGGCCGCCTTCCGGTCTGGAGCGCCGGCCGCCCGCATGGCCTTGAAAATGGCCTGTTCGATTTTTTCTGTTTGAAAATCCGCCAGGTCGCCGTTCCTTTTTACGACCTGGCCGAAATGAGTTTGTCCATCCATTGTTTTACATGGTTGCATGCAAAGTTCACAAATGGTAACTCCGGAAATTGAGAGAATAAGACGGCGGCACATACCGTACCGGCAACACCGTTAAGCTCTTTCACCCGAAAGCTACGTTAATACGGTGCGGGCAGGTCTTCTGACTCGTTCCGGATCGACGCGCCTTCCCGGCCGCGGAGGCCAGTGGCAACAAGGATGCGTATCCGGCTACGTCCATGCAGGACGTGGAACTTACAGCTACGGGGATAGTTCCTGATTTTCACAGGATTCCCTTTTGATCCCTCGACGGCTTTGCGACAACCGCACGGGAACCCGCTACCGGAAGCAAAAATAATACGCAGCAGGGGACGGTTGCGCCCGCGGATACGGATTTTTTCACCGAGTTATCAACAATCCCTCTCAGGCGCCCTTTCCCGTCAGCCCGAAAAATCGCTGCAACGACTCTCCGTCCGTAAAAAAAACGTATTTTTACGTGAACGAACCGCGGCCGCCGTTTCCGGCCGCACCAACCGACACAAACCGATGCGCATCGACATGATACCGGGAGAAGACGCTCGCCTATACCAATGGGTGGGTCCGCT
>CASEGL010000026.1 GCA_949287525.1 uncultured Rikenellaceae bacterium | reverse complement strand
AGTTCCAAATCACAAGTAGTCACACAAGAAACTGAAAATCAGCAACCAAATTATTTTAGTTAAAAAATGCTGGAAAATGGGCGCAACCTGTATTAGAACTGGTGGCACCACAGCAAAAGACTTCCGAATGTTCCGGAAGTCTTTTTTGTTTTTCACCCCCATTATTCGATCGGCCTGCGCGGAATCCCTGCAAAGAAACCGCTGACATTCGCCGATTATGCTTATTTTTGTACGTTTACTGCCTGCCCTGCCGCGGTGTCCGACCGCTACTGCACGGGCGGTTTCAAACACACGACACCCCACAACCGACACCGCTCCATGGCCAACAGCAATCTATCGAACGCCAAAAATGCGAAAAACGACGAGTTTTACACGCAATACCCCGACATCGAGAAGGAGATGAACGCCTACCTCGAATACGACCCCGACGTATTTCGCGGCAAAACCATCCTTCTCCCCTGCGACGATCCCGAATGGAGCAACTTCACCCGCTATTTTGCCCAGAAATTCGAGGCACTCGGCCTGAAACGGCTCATCAGCACCAGCTACGCGCCGGAGAGCAAAAAGTACAAATACGGCTACACACCGTCGTTGTTCGAGACACAGGATCCGCAGTTCGACTCCAGCAAGACGCGCACCAACGGCAAGATATTCATTCTCGACCACGACAATACGGGCGACGGCCGCATCGACGTGGACGACCTGCAATGGAGTTATCTGGAAGGGGACGGCGATTTCCGCAGCGCCGAAATCCGCAAACTGCGCGACGAGGCCGACATCATCGTCACCAACCCGCCCTTTTCGCTCTTCCGCGAATTTCTGGCATGGATCATGGAGGCCGGCAAACAGTTTGCCATCATCGGCAATATGAATGCCATCACCTACAAGGAGACGTTTCCGCTAATAAAGAACAATAAAATATGGTTAGGATGTTCGATTCATAGTGGCGACCGCGAGTTTGGCATCCCCGACGAATACCCTGTTACTGCTGCAGGATGGCGAATCGACGAGGCTGGCAAAAAATATATTCGCGTAAAAGGCGTCCGCTGGTTCACCAACATCGACCACGGCCGCCGTCACCAGCCGCTGGCCTTGATGACACTGGCCGACAACCTGAAATACAGCCGCCACAAAGAGCTGAAAGGGAAAACGGAATATGAACACTACGACAACTACGACGCCATCGAAGTGCCTTTTACCGACGCCATCCCCTCGGACTACGACGGCATCATGGGAGTCCCCATCTCCTTTCTGGACAAATACTGTCCCGAACAGTTCGAGATATTGGGTCTCACTCAAATAGGTTGTCATGATCTAATCCCCGACACAAAAAAATACAATACCTACAAAGAAATGCTGACTTCTTCCGATAAGGCTACTGGTGCATCAGGCAACAAAACCAATGAAAATGCCGTCCTTCCGGGAAAAGGTAACAAAAAAACCTACTACTTAGGTCCCAACGGGGAAATCGTACATTCAGAATACAAAAGAATCCTTATCCGCAAAAAACAATAACCTATGAAAACCACCCTGCGCACCGAAATCACCGTCCGGGACATCTGCGACGGATTCGTCTACAACGAACTCGAAGGCAAAGGGCTCTTCGGTCTGTCGGGCAGGCTCGTCATCCAGCCCGAATACCAGCGCAACTACATCTATGCCGAAAGCAAGAGAGACGTAACCGTCATCGAATCCATACTGAACCGCTATCCGCTGGGTCTGATCTATTTCAACAAAGTGGCCGACGACCGATTCGAGGTACTCGACGGACAGCAGCGCATAACCAGCATCGGACGCTATGTGACCGACAAGTTCGCCATCCAGCGCGACGGAAAACCGCAGTACTTCAGCGGGCTGGCCAAAGACCTCCAGGAACTGATCCTCGACACGCCGCTGCTGATCTACGAATGCGAAGGCACCGAAAGCGAAATCAAGGCGTGGTTCAAAACGATCAATATCGCCGGCGTGCCGCTCAACGAACAGGAACTCCTCAACGCCGTCTATTCCGGTCCGTTCGTCACCCTGGCCAAAGCCGAGTTCAGCAACAGCCAGAATGCCAACATCCAGAAATGGAGTGCCTATATCAGCGGCTCCGTCAGCCGGCAGGACTTCCTGGCATGCGCCCTCCGCTGGGTGAGCCGCGACAACATCGGCCAATACATGAGTCTCCACCGGTTCGATACGGACATCTCCGAACTGAAAACCTACTTCAACAGCGTGATCGACTGGGTGTCAGGCGTATTCTCCGACGTGGAAAAGGAAGTGTGCGGCCTGGAATGGGGACGCCTCTACGAAACCTACCACAACCAGCCATACAACCCCAAGGAGGTGTCGGACAAGGTGCATGACCTCTATGCCGATCCCTATGTCAAAAACCGGCGCGGCATCTTTGAGTACATACTGGGAGGATGCGCGGACACGAAACTGCTCGATGTGCGCGTATTCGACGAAGCGACCAAAAGAACGGTCTACAACCGGCAGACCGCCGAAGCTACGGCTGCCGGTGTGTCGAACTGTCCGCTCTGCGCCATCGGCCACGAGGCCAACCGCACGAAAATCTGGAAAATCGGCGAAATGGATGCCGACCACGTGAGCGCGTGGAGTACGGGCGGAGCAACGGACATCCGCAACTGCCAGATGCTGTGCCGAACCCACAACCGCGCCAAAGGAAACCGATAACGGCTGGTTCGGCACTCCAAAACCTCCGCCGCCGGAACACCCTGACCGGAAAACACGTACATTTGCGCCGCGTCCACGAACGGATGCTCGCAAACAGATGCTTGCCGGAATTTTCGTCATTCTGCTATTCTATGTCCTCGGCGAGGCCGCCGCATGGCTCATCGGAGGCCTCGTGCCGGGCAGCGTACTGGGCATGGTGCTGCTCTTCGTGGCTCTCTGCCTGAAGATCGTCAAAGCCGACACCGTGCGCCCCGCCGCCCGCTGGCTGTGCGACAACATGGGACTCTTCTTCCTGCCCGCCGGCGTGGGCATCGTCAATGCGCTCGACATCCTGTCGAGCAACTGGGAGGCCATTCTCACCGCCTGTGTCGTCAGCACCGTAGCCGTCATCATCACGGTGGCCACCATTCAGGAGGCGTTCGAAAAACGACGCGCCGCCGCCCAAAACCAGCAAACGCCCCAGAACCCCGAACGATGAACACGCTGCTCAACTCCGAAATCTTCATCCTGATGCTCACACTGGCCGTCTATCTGGTTGCCGTGTGGCTCTACCGCTCCACCCGTCTGCCGCTGCTCCACCCGCTGCTGGTCTCCATTCCGGTGCTGGCACTCGTCATCCACCTGCTGGGCATCTCCTACGAGTCGTTCCGACACGGCAGCCACATCATCGACTTCCTGCTCGGCCCGACTGTCGTAGCCCTCGGATACCTATTATATGAACAGCGCGAACACCTGAAGGCCAACTCGGTCTCGATCCTCACGTCCGTTTTCGTGGGCAGCCTGATCGGCATCGTCAGCGTGGTGCTGATCGCCCGCTGGTTCGGCGCGAACCACGAACTGGTCGCCTCGCTGGAACCCAAGTCGGTCACCACGCCGATCGCCATGAGCATCGCCGAGCGTTCGGGCGGCATTCCCGCCATCGCGGCGGTGGTCGTCATCGTGGTGGGTATCTTCGGCGGCATCGTGGGGCCGTTCATCCTCAACCGCCTCGGCATCCGCAGCAGCATCGCCCGCGGACTGGCGCTCGGCTCGGCCGCCCACGGACTGGGTACGGCCCGCGCCATGGAACTCGGCGCCATCGAGGGTGCCATCAGCGGACTGGCCATCGGCGTGATGGGCATCATGACGGCCATCCTCGTGCCCGTCGTCGAGAAACTCCTCGAACTGCTGTAAGAAGCAACCGGCAACCGCTTGACCGCCCGCCATCCGGCGCGGCCCTCCTGCCATAACGAAGCCCAATAATCGTCCTAATAATCGTTTTGTTTGAAGAAATATTTACCTTTGCAAGGCAAACAAGAAATAAACTTCACCAAAACAATCAGCCATACGATGATGAAGCATTTGAAAGTAGGGTTCTTCGGACTATGCGCCATCGTGTTGTGCGGCACCACCGACTGCACGGACAACAACAGCCAGCCGATCGACGGCACGGTCTTCAGCACACACTACATCCAAAAATATACGCAGGCACAGACCCTTACCATACGCACCATGCCGGACGAAGGGTGCGTCAAGTTGCTTATCGACGGCAATCACATCACGCACCACGACGAAACGGCTTTCCGTGACCTTTACACCCAGTACGGCGATACGGATTTCAACGGTTACCTCGTGCCTTATACCATGCAGGCTGTCGCCACCGAATTCACCGCGATCGACGTCACCTGCGACCGGGCATTCGATGCGGCACATCCGGCAGGAAGCTCGCTGGCCGACCTCGTCACATTGGCCGGCGCGTCGGCCTACCCCTACCTGCAAAGCGGCTACAAAGCCTCGTTCGACTGGCGCACAGCCCCTGCAGACTACCGCTTTGAGGAAGAACCCGTCGCCCATTATGGAAGCGGATTCAGTCCGATAAACAACCGGTTGGACGCTTTGTCGCCGGACGACCTGCGCCTGCTCGACCCGACCCTGTATCTGCGGTTCAAGACAAGTCCCGCGCAAACAGGCACCTACCTGTTTACCGTCACGATGGCCTGTGCAGAGCGGACCCTCTCGTAGACTTTTTCGCTGACATTCTGACGGTTTCCATCCGCTGTAAACGGGGAGTCCCGACGGTTGTGCGCCGGGACTCCCCGTCTGTTTTCCGCCGCCGGCCATTGGGAAAACGGGGCAAAAATCCGTAACTTTGAAGAGTGCAGGCCGCGTTCCTCATGATCCGGCCGCATGTCACATGAGAAAAATCGCCCTGCTGTTGAGTTGTCTTCTCGCCACCGTCCTGCCGTCCGCCGCGCAGGATCTGATACCCCGCCCCGTTTCCGTCGAACCGCGCGAGGGAGTTTTCATGCTCCCCTCCATGCTGCGCATCTACCACTCGCCCGACACGGAACCCCTCGCCCGCTACCTCGCCGCCGAACTCCAGCGGCTCTACCGCTTCGAGGCCGTCCGGCTGACCGAGAGCGACAAGCTCCCCTCCGACCGCTCCGGCATCGTGCAGATCTACACCGCCCCGCAGGACGAAATGCCCGCCGAGGGCTATTGGCTCAACATCTCGCGCCACGACATGCTGATCGCCGGCGCCGACTACGGCGGGGTGTTCAACGGCATCCAGACGCTGCTCCAGCTGCTGCCCGACGCTCCGCCCTACTGCAGCGACTGCCGCCGGAGCGAGATCCCGATCCCCTGCATCAACATCAGCGACTACCCCCGCTTCTCCTACCGGGGCATGCTGCTCGACGTGGCGCGCACCTTCGTCCCCAAGGAACGGGTCAAACGCTACATCGACCTGCTCTCGCGCCACAAGATCAACAAGCTCCACTGGCACCTGACCGATGACGAAGGGTGGCGCATCGAACTGAAGAGCCATCCCGAACTGGCCGCCGTGGGCGGTTTCCGGGGCGGCGATTCGCCCATCCTGCCCCTCTACGGCGCCTGGGACAAAAAATACGGCGGCTTCTACACGCAGGATGACCTCCGCGAAATCGTCGCCTACGCTGCCGTGCGCAACGTGGAGATCATTCCCGAAATCGACCTGCCCGGCCACAGCCGTGCCGCAGCCCGCGTCCTGCCGGCCATCCTCTGCACCGGTCCCTACGACACCGCCCCCACGAACGGCTACGACGACCGCAACGTGTGGTGCGTGACCGAGGAGGCGAACTACCGCCTGCTGGCCGATATCCTAGCCGAGGTGGCCGCGCTGTTCCCCTCGCCCTTCATCCACATCGGGGGCGACGAGGTGGACACCGCCCAGTGGGCCGCCTGCCCGCACTGCCGGGAGCTGATGCGCACATGCGGCTACACGGAATATGCCCAGCTGCAGCGCCACTTCATGGAACGCGTCGGCGCCATACTGGACAGCCTCGGCAAACGGCCCGCCGTCTGGAACGAAGCCATCGAAGGCGGCCGGCTCGGCGGCGATCCCCGCGTACACGGCTGGCAGAACACGACCGTCTGCCGGCGCGCAGCCGCCCAGGGATACCGCACCGTGGTCATGCCGGCGCAGTATTTCTATTTCGACATGAAATATTCGCCCGCCGAGGCCGGTCAAAGCTGGGCGGGCTGCATTCCCACCGAAAAGGTATATGCCTTCGACTTCGCCACGTTCACTCCCCAAGAGATGGCCTTCGTGGAGGGTGTCGAGGGCGCCCTGTGGCACGAACTGGGTCTGCTGCACGGCCCCGCCTACCTCGAACGGCAAACCTATCCCCGCCTGTGCGCCCTGGCCGAGGTGGCCTGGACGCCGCAGGAGCTGCGCAGCCGGGACGACTTCGAGGCGCGCATGGAGCGCACCCACTACGCCCGCCTGAGCCGCATGGGCGTCCGCTACCGCACGGAGCCACCCCGGCCGGAACCGGAAACCCTCCTCACACCGGCCGTCGTCTTTTCGAGTTCGTTCGAAGCACAACCCGGCAACCCGTTCGACACGCTGACCGGCTATATGGAGGGAGCCTTCGCCCGCACCACCCGCGGCGCCCGCGAAGGCGACTGCCTCCTCTTCCGTTTCACCGCCCCCGCAGTCTGCCGCTCCATCACGGTCACCACAGGCTACGCCGGCAACCCCCGCCGGCTGATTACGGCCGGCTATGCCGAGATCCAATATGACGGCGATGACGGATTCCGCCGCTGCGGCGAACTGGCCAACGGCTGCGTAACGATCCGTCCTGTCGCCCCCGTACAGGCCATCCGGATCGTCTGCACCGCCCCGCCCAACGGCGAGGATTCGGTCATCATCCACCCGCTGCGCATCGTCGCGGAACCCTGACGAACCGTATCCGCCCCGCTGCCCCTACGCCGTACTGCCGATGCAAGCCAGAAAATTGTCAGACGAAGCAACAAAACGCCGCGGCAAACCGTCTTGTTATCGAACCGGCTTTTCAAAAGAGGATCCCGCACGGCATCCCTCCCTGAACGTTGGACTGAATCACCCTTCGCCGAAAAATGCAAGAACAGGAAGAGGTTTTTCCCGCCAATCTTTGCTTATGCGATTATTTTTTCATTAATTTGCTGAGATTATGGAAAACATCAACCACATGAAAATATCTACAAAAGTGAAGACAACAGGTATTTTTTGCGCAGCAGCATTGCTGGCGGCCGGCGTCGTAAACGCACAGGAACCGACCAACAAAGGCCAGCTCTCGGGCAGTTTCGAGACCAACACGATCTGGTACATGCCCGACAAATACACCTACACGGCAACCAATCCGCTGCCGAACGACCGGATCGGATCGAACAACTACCTCAAACTGGATTACTCGGTAGGCAAGTTCAGCGCCGGCATCCAGGGCGAACTGTACGCTCCGGTGCTTCAGGGCTACGACTCCGCCCTGAAAGGCGCCCAGATTACCCACAAGTACGCCAAATGGACGGACAACAACTTCGAGATCACGGTGGGCGACTTCTACGACCAGTACGGAAGCGGCATGATCTTCCGTGCCTACGAGGACCGCGCACTGGGTATCAACACCGGTCTGGAGGGTGTCCGTGCCGCCATGCACTTCGGCGACTTCTTCTCGGTGAGTGCCATGATGGGCCGTCCCCGCTACTACATGGAGTACCTGCCTGTGTGGCTGCGCGGCGCCGATGCGACCCTTTCGCTCTCGTCCCTGTTCGGCTTCACGTCCCAATACCTGGCATTGGAAGGCAGCTACCTCTCGCAGTACGATGAGACCCGTACATCCATAAAAGGCGAGAACGGCCAGCCGCTGGTTCCGGCCAACATGAACGCCTGGTCGGCTCGGCTGGTTTACGAGGTGGCCGGCTTCTCGCTGAAGGCCGAATTGGTCGGCAAAGCCCCGAGCGTCTATTCGATGCAGGGAACCAGCCAGGTAAAATTCGGCCGCGGCCAGCTCATCGAACTGGGCTACAGCGGCTACGGCTGGGGCATCTCGCTCACGGGACGCAACCTCTACTTCATGGACATGAAGATGATCAACGACGTGCAGTATTCCGGTCTGGCCAACCAGCTGAACTACACGCCGGCACTGACCCGTCAGTACACCTATTCGCTGGCCAACCTCGATCCCTATTCGGTACACGCCATGGGTGAGAAGGCGGCTCAGATGGACATCTATTACAACATCCGCCGCGGCAGCGCACTGGGTGGCCGTTACGGCACGAAACTCCACCTGAACGGATCGATCACCTACGAATCCGCAGCCGCCCTGTACAACACGATCGGCGAGGCCGGCAACGAGATGCACTTCGCCTACCTGGATGCCAGCTTCGACCTGGAGAAACAGTGGAACAAAAAATTCAAAACGACCATCTTGCTGGCCTTCCAGCGCATGAATACCGAATTGAACGCCAAGATTCCGGTAAACCGCTACATCGCCGTTGTGGACGGTCTCTACAAACTGACCTCCCGCCAGTCGCTGCGTCTGGAACTGCAGTACCTCTACTCGCCGTTCGCCACGCAGGAGACGATCAACCCCAATACCGGTATGCCCGAAAGTTCTGTTTTTGAGGACAAGAAAAACAGGGGCAGCTGGTGGGCCGCATCGCTGGAATACAGCTTCGCTCCGAGGTTCAGCGTATTCGTCAGCGACATGTACAACTTTGAAAGCGAAAAAGTACACTACTACAGCGTCGGCATGAGCTACACCAAAGGCAATACCCGCATCGGCCTGAGCTACGGCCGCAACCGCGAAGGTTATGTCTGCTCGGGAGGCGTATGCCGCCAGATGCCCGGCTACACCGGTATCAACCTCTCGCTGACCACCTCGTTCTAATCTGCCTTTAAACTAATTATTCAATAAAATCTGATGTTATGAAAACTTGGAAATTGCTGGGTTTCGCACTGCTCTCCCTCGCATTGTGCGCAACCTCCTGTAACAAGCCCGACAAACAAAAAGGCGGCAGCCAGCTGGCGCTGACCATCAACGACGGCAAGACCTCGATCGCTGCCGACGGCCGCGACGCAGCCACCTTCACCGTCATCCAAACCAAGGAAGACGGCACGAAGATCGACGTGACGACCACGGCTGAATTCACCGCTAACGGCGTTGCTTTCGAGGGTTACAAATTCACCACGAAGACAGCCGGCACCTACACGATCGTAGCCACCTACGACGGCCTGACCTCCAACGAGGTGCGCGTAACGGCCTCCTCGCTCTCGCTGTCGGTGGATCTGGAATCGATCGCCGCCAACGGCCAGGGTACGGCTACCTTTACCGTAACCTACGAAGATAGGGATGTAACGGCTGATGCCACCATCACGAACCTTTCGAGCGATGAAATCTATCCGAAAGGCGCCAATACGTTCACCTCGCCGAACTACACGGGCGAGTTCCAGTTCTCTGCCCAGTACAACAACCTGACCTCGAACACGGTTACCGTAACAGTCGTTCCGGCTACTGCTCCGACCCTCCGTCTGATCCCCAGCGTCGGCCGTGTGAATGTCAATGACATCGTAACGTTTACCGTAGAGAATAACGGCACGGACATCACCGATGCAGCCAAAATCAAAGTGGTGGACGGCGACTATCTCGAAGGCAACTCCTATACGATGACTGCTACCGGTACGGTTCAGTTCATGGCCGAATACGAAGGCGCAACCTCGCCCGTTGTCAGCGTCAGCACGAAAGAGTTCTTCAAGAACGTACTGATTTTTAAATTTACCAACATCGACTGTTCTTACTGCCCGCAGTTAGCTCAATCCATTGAGATCGCAGCCGAAACGCAACCAATTATCGATGTTGCAATTCACTACACACGTACCGGTGCTCCTGACCCGATGGTCAAAGACGAAGCTCTCTTTGCAGATTATCGTCCGTACTTGATGTCAACTGGTGGTATTGCTCTGCCGCAAGCATTTTTGGATATGTTCGAGGCACAGATTCCTGGAGCAGTATCTTCAGACATGGTAGTAAGTTATGTAAAACCTCTGGCAGTACGCCCCGCGTATGCCGGTATCGCTGCCAGCGCCAAGGCAGACGGTTCGCAGGTTACGGCAACTGTAAATGTAACTTCTGCATCAAACACCAGAGAGCTCTACTTAGCAGTCATGTTAATCGAAAACGGCATCCGGTACAAACAGTCTGGCTCCAATCTGGGAGACAACTACGTTCATAACCACATTTATAGAGAGCTGGCAACCGAAACTATCTATGGTGATCAGTTGGGTACGCTGGCCAACAACCAGCAGGTAACCAAAACCTACACGTTCGACGCTGCTGACTACGACGTGAACAACTGCCATATCGTAGCATACGTGCTGTACAAAGACGGCGAAAAATATATCGCAACCAACGCCGTCGATGTTCCGATGAACAACTGGGTTGATTACCAATTCGCCGAATAGGACAGACCCGACAACCGATTTCTAAGACAGAGGGACTGTATCCTAATCACCGATACAGTCCCTCTCTTACAACAAACCATAGCGACACAAAACAATCCAATCACCATGAACAGAATCAAAATCTTCGGAGTCATGTTGCTGCTGCTGTCGACCGTCGGCATGATGGCCGGCTGCAAGAAGCAGCCCTCTTCGACTCCTGCGAAACCGGTTCTGACGGCCGACATCCCTGAAATCCTGGCCGACGGCACCGAGAAAACCACGTTCACCGTAACCTACAACGGCGTGGACGTAACTGCACAGGCCGTCATTACCAATACCGTAACGAACGAGCCCCTCACCGGCAACACCTTCTCGACGACAACGCCCGACACCTATACGTTCGTCGCCACCTACAACAACGAGATGTCCGAAACCGTAACGATCGTTGCTCTTCCCACCTCCGACCTGCTGCTGGCTGTCGACAAGGAGAGCATCATCAATAACGGCGAAGATACGGCCACCTTCACGGTTACCTATCAGGGCAACGACGTGACCGCACAGGCCGTCATCGTGAATATGACCGAAGCTGACCGTTGGGAAGCCGGCCGCAACACCTTCTCCTCGCAGGCTTCGGGTTCGTACGAATTCCGCGCCTCCTACGACGGCATGAGTTCCAACTCCGTAACGGTTACGGTAACCATCGAGCCGCAGAACCCGCTCGTACTGCATGCTTCCACGCCCCGCATCAATGCCAACGGTGCCGATGAGGTGACCTTCACCGTACTCTACGACGGCGAGGATGTAACCTCCCAGTCCACGATCACCGATGCCAACAGCGGAGAGGCCATCACGGGCAACACCTTCTCGTCGTCCGTATCGGCTCTCTATGAGTTCACGGCCAGCTACAACGGCGCCACTTCGGAAGCCATCACGGTAGCCTGCGGTGACTATGCATTCTACAAGAACGTGCTGCTGTTCCGCTTTACGGGTGCATGGTGCGGTCCGTGCGGCCAGTTCTCCTCGACCCTGTCGGCCGCACTGGACTCCTATCCCGACCGTGTCGTACAGATGGCTCTCCACACCGATGCCGGCGGTACGGATCCGCTGGTATCCAGCCAGCTGGGTCTGTTCCTGACCTACTTCTCGCACAACTCGTGGCCGACCCTCTTCTTCGACTTCGACCGTACGGACACCGGCAAAGGCATTTCGCCTATCAATATGAGTACGCAGAAGGTCGTATCCACGATCCAGAGCTATCAGGCTGCCGGTGCCAAGGCAGGTATCGCCATGTCGTCCACGATGGAAGGCCGTACCGCCACGGTTACGGTTCGTGTCACCCCGAGCGAGAGCGGCGAGTACTTCCTGGGCGTAGCCGTCGTTGAAGACGGCATCGCCGGTACGCAGAACGGCGTAGAGGGAACGTACATCAACAACGACACGTTCCGCGTGATCGACACGGCCGTAACGGGCAACGCCCTCGGTTCGCTGACTGCCAACACGGAGACTTCGCAGGAATTCTCGTTCGATCTGTCGAAATATACCGACAACTGCCGCATCGTTGCCTACGTCAATGTTTCGGATGGCAAAGACGGTTATCTGACCACGAACGCAGCCTCCTGCCCGATCAACGGCTCGACGGACTACCGCTTCGAGGAGTAACCCCACTCCCCATCCATGCAACAGGCGCATTCCTGAGAAAGGAATGCGCCTGTTCTTTTATAAGCCCTAAGGCAGCCCAATATGCGGGCTTATTTGCCTTTTCGACGGTTCCCGGGTCTTTGCCCAAACCGGTTCAAAAGACACGGCGGAAACAGCCATGTCCGGACACAGCCACCATGTGTCCGCATCAAAGGCATCAAAAACAAAAGAGGCTTACATTGCTGTAAGCCTCTTTTTCTCAGTGACTCCGACAGGATTCAAACCTGTAACCGCCTGATCCGTAGTCAGGTACTCTATTCAGTTGAGCTACGGAGCCATTCCCTGATTGCGAGTGCAAATATAGGGCAGATTTCCGAACCGTGCAAGCTTTTCGACGAAAAAAATCGTTTTTTTCGCAAAAAAGTTGCACCACCGGCGAACAACACACAACAAGCAACTGTATATCAAAATATTATACACATCCGGCTCTCTACAGCATTTTGCATCCCCCGCATCTCCGCGACACCTCGACAGCCTCTCACACCGTACCGTCACCGACCCTCCCCCAACTTTTAGCTAATTACCATATTGCCCTCTGCCCCACATCGAATCTACTCAAGTACACTCGATGCTTTTACCTCCATGGTTCTGCAGCTTTGCCATTCTCCATCCCATATTCCGTATGGCAAAAGCAATCATCGTATCCGAAATTTTCATCTTCGACAACCATTACACAACGATTGCCTATGATTACATAACATCAATCCGCTTTTCCTTCGCGCCTGCCAATATCTAGTTGGCCGCGCATTCATATAAAAGGCGTTATTCTTAATTTGGGTTGCTGAAACTTCGACACTTTCACCAATCACCCAAGAATCGAGTTTAACGCTCACGTGTTTCACGTGGGCTTTATTCTGTTTTTGGGTGATAGGTAGTCGAAGACCTCAGCAACCGAAATAAGGATTTTGTCCCACGTTTTTTATATGCCAACAAAACCATAACCAGCCGCAGGGACACGGCGCTACTCAAAAACAAAAACCATTATGATGTACACATGGCAATGCTCCAAATGCGGTTTAGTCATTCCTTCACCCATCATGCCCCTGGGCGGCAAATGTCCTTGTGGAGGCCCGCATTCGTGGCGTAAACTCGGTAAACTGTTTTAAATAACCGAGACCGTACGCGCCGAGAATCCCTGTGATTTTCGGCGCGTTTTTTAGCACATGGCAATCTTCGCAAAGGCAGTCAAAGACTTTTCCAACCTACAAACACCGTTCCCTACGACCTCTTGGAACGAAAATAGACCCCATACGGAAACACGTACTCACGGCATATAATCATCCCACTACACATTCCAAATGTGTCAGAACAAATGATGCGCTATAAGCAAACGTTCGCCTCCTGTCCGTCCCGTCCGTACATTGGGCATCGGTCGCACTTTGGCCTATAAAAACAACTATCGCCTCTGACCATAGGGACAGACCACCCCACAGGTTTCACACACCTCACTGAGGACACACATCTTCTTGCTCTCTGTCGTAAATACCGCGCCGCTACTATACTCCTCCACACAATCACCAAAATGATGCCCCTACGCCCCCAATTTGCCAACCGTCCTCGTCGCTATACGCAAGCCCCCAGGCATCACAATCCACAATTTCCCTCGGCAAATCTTCTGCATCGGAGAACATACTCCTACTGCCCCTCCCGCAATTGCCGCATATCGCCAAGCATACCTACCGCCTGCCCTCCTGAATTTTTCCACCGAAGTTGCTGCTTCCGTCCAGTCGCAACATCAAAACAGACCGTCTCTCGACATGCCCGTTCCGCTTCTACTGCCCGATCTGACTCCCCGACCCCGTACCGCACCTCACCCCGTGCAGCCACTACCGGACTCCCCTGCACCCGAATCGGCCTCAAAAACGTCTCTAAAAGGCATGCTCCCGAAGCCAACAAACAGCAAGTCCCGCATCAGAGACATGCCCGCTTCGTCCCGCGATGCAATCAGCGCTTTTACACCATGCCACAGCAACACACTTCCCCGCTACTACCAACATCCTTATACGATGCAACACCAACACCCTCAGCATACCCTGCCGCATACGTTCCCGACAAACAAATAAACGCCCGCCAGCAAACGACAAGCAGGCTGCAAGCAGATCGCCAGCAGGCAATGTTACCAGCCAACCAGGAATGTACCCCGGTCTACAAGCAGACCAACAGTACAACAGGCAACCACAAGCAGGCAAATAAGCGCCCGCCCGCCAACACACGCAAGCCAGACACTCAGACACACAGACACAGGAGCCATCCGGATCCAGGCTCCCTGCATCGGAGTTAAGCTGCAGCCACACGCGCCAAGTACAGGCATAGACAAAAAAAAGTCAGACCAAATACCCCTGATCCCAAACACCCAGACACCCAGACACCCAAACATTCAGACATCCGAACATCCAAACATTCAGCTAGCAGGACATCCGGACACACGGCCACAAGCTCCCTGCATCGGAGTTGGCCTGCGGC
>CASEGL010000025.1 GCA_949287525.1 uncultured Rikenellaceae bacterium | reverse complement strand
GATGACTTTTTCTGATGTGGTCATAACTTAATCTGCTTTTATGTTACAAATCTACTCTTTTTATGCGTAACTGTCAGATTAAGTCTTGACTAATTCAGAATAATCGTATTTATAAGGCATTAAAAAATATGCCATCTGGTTTGAATAACATCATAAAAAATCCCCCGTATCATGCCCCACAAGGCACGGTACGGGGGATCGGCTATGAAAAAGATGGTATGGGTAAACCGTCTGCTGCGGTTAGTTCCGGTAGGTCAGCGAACCGTTGGCCGCGTCGATGACGATCGGACGCTCCTTGTCCACTTCGCCGGCGAGGATCTTTTTCGACAGGTCGTTCACGACGTAACGCTGGATTGTCCGCTTTACCGGACGGGCGCCGTACATCGGATCGTAACCCTGATCGGCCAGCCAGTGACGGGCTGCGTCGGTAACCTGGAGTTCGATGCCGTTCGTGGCCAGCATGCGGGTCAGCGCACGGATCTGGATACCGACAATCTCGAAGACGTTTTCGCGCGTCAGCGGCGTAAACATCACGATCTCGTCGATACGGTTCAGGAACTCCGGTTTGAGCGTCTGCTTCAGCATGTCGGTCACCTCGTTGCGGGTGCGGTCGATCGTCTCCTGCGGAATGCGTTCGCCGTCGTACCCTTTCGAGAAGTTCTCCATGATGAGGTGCGAACCCATGTTGGAGGTCATGATGATGATCGTGTTGCGGAAATCGACCGTACGTCCCTTGTTATCGGTCAGACGACCGTCATCAAGCACCTGCAGCAGGATGTTGAACACATCCGGATGGGCTTTCTCGATCTCGTCGAGCAGCACTACCGAGTAGGGTTTGCGCCGTACCGCCTCGGTGAGCTGGCCGCCCTCGTCGTAACCGACATATCCGGGAGGCGCTCCGATCAGCCGCGACACGGCATGCCGCTCCTGGTATTCGCTCATATCGATACGGGTCATCATCGTCTCGTCGTCGAAGAGGAATTCGGCCAGCGCTTTGGCTAGCTCCGTCTTGCCGACACCCGTCGTACCGAGGAAGATGAACGATCCGATCGGACGGTGCGAATCCTGCAGTCCGGCACGCGACCGGCGCACGGCATCGGAGATGGCCGTGATGGCCTCGTCCTGACCCACTACCCGTTTGTGGAGTTCGTCCTCCAGATGGAGCAGTTTTTCGCGTTCGCTCTCCAGCATGCGGCTGACGGGAATGCCCGTCCATTTGGCCACTACCTCGGCAATGTCCTCCGCATCGACCTCCTCCTTGATCATCGAGCCGTGCGAAGCGTTGGCACGCTTCAGTTCCTCCTGCAGGGTGGCATTCTGCTGCTCGGCATCGCGGATCTTGCCGTAACGGATCTCGGCCACCAGACCGTAGTCACCGTTTCGTTCGGCCTCGATCGCCTGCTGTTTGAGCTGTTCGATCAGTTCCTTGTTCTTCTGGATCTTGTCGATCATGCCCTTCTCGGTCTGCCATTTGGCCCGCAGTTCGCTGCGCTGGGCGTTGAGGTCGTCGATCTCGCGCGTCAATTCGTCGATGCGCTTCTCGTCGCCCTCGCGGCGGATGCCTTCACGCTCGATCTCCAGCTGGCGAACCTTACGGTCGAGGTTGTCGATCTCCTCCGGCACGGAGTTCATCTCCAGACGGAGCCTTGCGGCTGCCTCGTCCACCAGGTCGATTGCCTTGTCGGGCAGGAAACGCGAGGTGATGTAACGGTGCGACAGCTCGACGGCCGCCACGATCGCTTCGTCTTTGATCCGCACCTTGTGGTGGTTCTCGTAACGCTCCTTCAGACCACGCAGGATCGAAATGGCATCGGTGGTCGAAGGCTCGTCGATCATCACCTTCTGGAAACGACGCTCCAGCGCCTTGTCCTGTTCGAAGTATTTCTGGTACTCGTCGAAAGTCGTGGCGCCGATCGTACGCAGTTCGCCTCGGGCCAGCGCCGGTTTCAGGATGTTGGCCGCATCCATGGCGCCCTCGCCCTTGCCAGCACCCACCAGCGTGTGGATCTCATCGATGAAGAGCAGGATCTCGCCGTCGGAGGCGATCACCTCCTGTACGACGCCCTTGAGTCGCTCCTCGAACTCGCCCTTGTATTTCGCGCCGGCTACCAGCGCACCCATGTCGAGCGAGAAGATCTGTTTGCTCTTCAGGTTCTCGGGTACATCGCCGTTTACGATACGGTGGGCGATACCTTCGGCGATGGCCGTCTTGCCGACACCCGCCTCGCCGACCAGAATCGGGTTGTTTTTGGTACGGCGCGACAGGATCTGCAGCACGCGTCGGATCTCCTCCTCACGACCGATCACGGGATCGAGTTTGCCGCTGCGCGCCATTTCGTTCAGGTTGATGGCGTATTTGCCCAGCGCGTCGAATACCTGATCGGAGGTCTGGCTGTCGATCGAGCCGCCCTTGCGGATCTCCCTGATGGCGGCGATCAGCTCTTTTTCCGAAACGCCGCTGCCTTTCAGCAGACGGGCGATGTCGCCGCCGTCGGCCAGCAGACCGAGCAGCAGGTGTTCGACCGAAGCGAATTTGTCGGCGAAGGTGGTCGTGTAGTCTACCGCCTTCTGAATGACGCGCGTGGAGGCCTGCGAGAAGTAGCTTTCATTGCCTCCCGACACTTTGGGCAGGCTGTCGATCATGCGCTGCACCTCGCTTCGCAGCGGGGCAACGTTCACGCCGATCCTTTTCAGCAGGTAGGAGTCCAGCGAGTCATCCTCGGCGATCAGTGCCGACAGGATGTGCGCCGGCTCCACCGCCTGGTTGGAAGCGGCGGCAGCTGCAGAGAGAGCCGCCTGCAGGGCCTCCTGCGCTTTGATGGTTAACGTGTTGATGTTCATATCTGTTTTTTATTCTTGTTTGACTTGTTCCGTGCCGGTACGGCGACCGGCATTTTGGAATGTACAAAACGCTTGCCAAAACGTGCGACTGACATTTTGTCACCCGATTTTGTCACCATCCCGCCGGCTGGGGCGGCCGGTTTTTTCCCTCCTCCGATCCGCCGGCTTTGGCGGCGGAGACGTTATCTTTGCGGCTCGGTTGATCGTTTCCGTTGGCATGAAAAAAAGTTTGATCGCATTGGCGTTCGGAACGCTCGGACTGGGTATTTCCGAATTTATCATGATGGGCATTCTGCCCGATGTGGCGGCCGACCTGGGCATCACCATTCCCCGGGCGGGTCATCTGGTGTCGGCCTATGCGCTCGGCGTCTGCGTCGGCGCCCCGCTGCTGATTCTGGCCCGCCGGCGGCAGTTGAAGCACATCTTGCTGGTACTGGCCGCCATCATCGGCATCGGCAATTTCTGCGCCGCCTTTTCCGGCAGTTATGCCATGCTGCTAGCGGCGCGTTTCGTGTCGGGCCTGCCCCATGGCGCCTATTTCGGTGTGGGGTCGATCGTGGCCGACCGGTTGGCCGATCGGGGCAAGTCGTCGCAGGCCGTGTCGATCATGGTGGCCGGCATGACCGTGGCCAATTTGTTCGGCGTCCCGCTCGGCACGGCACTCAGCGCCCAGCTGTCGTGGCGGCTGCCCTTTCTGCTGGTCGGCGTGCTGGGATTCATCATTCTCTACTTCATCTGGCGGTGGGTGCCGCATGTCGAGAAACTGCCCGACAGCGGCTTCCGCGGCCAGTTCCGCTTCCTGCGCTCGCCGGCGCCGTGGCTGCTGCTCGGTGCGACGATGCTCGGCAACGGAGGCGTCTTCTGCTGGTACAGCTATGTCAGTCCCATGCTGACCGAGGTGTCGGGATTCGCCCCGTCGAGTCTCACGTTGCTGATGATCCTGGCCGGCTTCGGCATGGTGGTCGGCAATCTGACGGGCGGCAGGCTGGCCGACCGCTATACCCCCGGCCGCGTGGCCGCCGCTATGCAGGGCATGATCGCCCTGATGCTGGTGGCACTCTTCTTCGGCGCCGGCATCCCGTGGCTGGCAGTGGGGTTGATGTGTCTGTGTACGGCCGGACTGTTCGGCGTCTCCAGTCCGCAGCAGCTCCTGCTGATCCGCTACTCCAAGGGGGGCGAACTGCTCGGTGCGGCGAGCGTGCAGATCGCCTTCAATCTCGGCAATGCCCTGGGGGCGTTTTGCGGCGGGTTACCGCTGGAGGCCGGTCTGGGCTATCGGTTTCCGGCGCTGCTGGGCGCGCCTTTCGCCCTGGCCGGCTTCCTGCTGCTGACAATCTTCGTGAGCCGATACGAAAAGAACTGATTGGCCGTTTGTATTTTCCGGACGGACAATGGGGACGGATGTCCCGACGGCCCGCAGGAAGGTTCGACTTTTTCGGAAAATCTGTCGTTATTATGGGTAATAATCCGAATAACCCGTAATTTTGTTGAGAAATAGCGGAGGCCGCCTCCTGTATTTTTTGTATATTGGAAAAGTAAATGCGAGCCGCCGTCATGCGGCACTTCATTGTGAACCATCGTAACGAGATATGAAACGTTTAGCCATACTGTTAGCCCTGCTGTTTGCGGGTGCGGCCGCCTGTCGGGGACAGGTTGTCACGCTTGACGAATGTCAGCAGCTTGCACAGGAGAATTATCCGGTTATCGCACAGCAGGAGCTGATCGAAAAACTGGCCGAGTTCAACGTATCGAACGCCCGCCGCAACTGGCTGCCGCAGATCTCCGTATCGGCGGTTGCCGCCTATCTGTCGGAGCTGCCCCAGATTCCGGACAACCTCCAGTCGCTGCTGGCGGTGGGCAACGTGGAACTGGGATCGTTGTCGCACGGTCTGTACGGCGCTACCGTGCAGGTCAAGCAGCCCATCTGGGACGGCGGCATGATCGGCGCGCAGGTGGCTGCGGCCAAGGCCGAAGGCGAGGTGTCGCGCAAGACATGGGAGACGGAAATGTATGCCCTGCGGGAGCGGGTCAATCAGCTCTACTTCGGCGCCCTGCTGCTGCAGGAGAATATCCGGACCGTCGATCTGCTCATCGCCGACCTGGAGCGCAACTATCGGATGCTGGAGGCCATGCTGCAATTCGGAACGGCCGAGCAGAACGATCTGGATCAGCTGCGGGTCGAGATTCTCGGCGCACAGCAGCAGCGGTCCCAGCTCGAATCCTCGCGCACGGTCTACATCGCCATGCTGGGCGTGATGACCGGCCAGCCCTTCACGGCCGAGACGCAGCTGGAGCGGCCCGAGGCGGCCGTCCTGGCGCACAGCACGGGGGACAAACGTCCCGAAATGGCGTTGTTGGATGCCCAGCAGGCGCTGCTGGACGCCCAGCGCCGGGCGGTGCGCGCCAGCGTGATGCCGCAGATCGGCGCCTTCGCATGGGGCATCTATTCCAATCCGAGTCCGGATATCTTCAAGAGCATGGCCGACAACGGCCGCTGGTCGCCCTATGCGCTGGCCGGCGTCAGCATTTCGTGGAACATCGGCGGCTTCTACACCAAGAAGAACCGCATGTCGCAGATCGAACTGAACGAGCGGCGGCTGGAGTCGCAGCGCGAGGCGTTCCTCTACAATATCCGCCTGCAGAGCATGAAGGAACAGGCTGCCATTGACCAGATGAAGGAGGTGATGCGCTACGACGACGAGATCATCACCCTGCGTACGTCGATCCGCCAGCGTACCGAGGCGCAGGTGCAGAACGGCGAAGCCAGCGTGAATGACCTGCTGCGCGACATGAATGCCGAAGACCGCGCCCGTCAGAACAAGACGGCTCACGAGGTGGAATGGCTGAAAAACATCTATGATCTGAAATATACCGTAAACGAATAGATTGACATATATATGATGAACCTAAGAACCAAACACGGCGTCGTCCTGCTGGCTTCGCTGCTGCTGACCGCAACGGGCTGCAACCGCAATCGCAGCCAGTACGATGCGACGGGTAATTTTGAAGCCACGGAGGTGATCGTCTCCAGCGAGGTGAACGGACGGATCCTCTCTTTCCCCGTATCCGAGGGCGACCGGCTGGCGGTAGGCGAACTGGCCGGTCTGATCGATTCGACCCAGCTGCATCTGCAACGGCTCCAGGTCCAGAACAACATACTGGCGCTGCGCAGCAACCGTCCCGATGTGGAGGAACAGCTGGCTCCGCTGGAGGAACAGCTGGCCAAGCAGCGGCGCGAGAAGACCAGGGTGGAGAATCTGCTGAAAGCCGATGTGACCACCGAGAAACAGCTCGACGACATCACGTCGGCGATCTCCGTGCTGGAGAAGCAGCTCGATGCCCAGCGCACTTCGCTGAAAAATTCGCAGGCGAGCATCGACGCCCAGATCGCTGCGGCCGAGGCGCAGCTCGGACAGCTGGAGGAACAGCTGGCCAAGTGCCGGATCGTCTCGCCGATCGACGGCACCGTGCTGGCCAAGTATGCCCAGGAGGGCGAACTGTCCATTGCCGGCAAACCGCTGATGAAGGTGGCCGACGTGCAGCACATCTACCTGAAAGCCTATCTGCTCTCGTCCCAGCTGGCCGATGTGAAACTGGGGCAGACGGTGAAGGTCTATGCCGATTTCGGCAAGGGGTCGGTCCGCAGCTATGAAGGCACGGTGACCTGGATCTCCGACCGGAGCGAGTTTACCCCCAAGAACATCGTGACGGCTGACGATCGCGCCAACATGGTGTATGCGGTGAAGATTGCCGTGCCGAACGACGGCTACCTCAAGATCGGCATGTATGGCGGCATCAAGTTCTGAGCGGCATGAATGCGGTAACCGTTGAAAATATCACGAAACGGTATGGCGACACGGTCGCGCTGAACGGCGTCAGCTTCGAGGTCGGCACCGGCGAACTGTTCGGCATCATCGGTCCCGACGGCGCCGGCAAGACATCGTTGTTCCGCATTATCGCCACGCTGATTCTGGCGGACAGCGGAACGGCCAATATCCTCGGTTTCGATGTGGTGCAGGATTACAAGGAGCTGCGTAAGCGGATTGGCTACATGCCCGGCAGGTTTTCGCTGTACCAGGATCTGACGGTCGAGGAGAACCTTTCGTTCTTCGCCTCGGTGTTCGGAACGACGCCGGAGGAGAACTACCATCTGGTGGAGGGGATCTACAAATTTCTCGAACCGTTCAAGAAACGACGGGCGGGCAAGCTTTCGGGCGGCATGAAGCAGAAACTGGCTCTCTGCTGCGCGTTGATCCACAAGCCCGACATCCTCTACCTGGACGAGCCGACGACGGGAGTCGATCCGGTCTCGCGCAAGGAGTTCTGGGAAATGTTGAAACAGCTCCAGCAGGAGGGCATTACGATCATCGTCTCGACGCCTTACATGGACGAGGCCAACCTGTGCGACCGGATTGCTCTCATCAAGGAGGGGCGGTTCATGCAGATCGATACCCCGCAGCGCATTCGGGAAGGCTATTCCGCTCCGCTGTGGGTGGTGCAGACCGACCGGATGCACCGTTTGCTGGGCGATGTGCGCGCCTTCGGCGGCGTAGAGTACGGTTACGCCTTCGGCGAGGCGCACCACTTCATTGCCGGGGAGGGTTTCGATCCGGAGGGGCTGAAAACCTATCTGCGCGGACTGGGACACGGCAACATCGTGCTGCACCGCGGCGAGGCGACCATCGAAGATTGTTACATGTTGCTGGCCAAACAATGATTATGGGAGAAGAGATCGTCATACATGCCGAAGAACTGACCAAGACGTTCGGAACGTTTACGGCCGTCGACCACATTTCGTTCGATGTCCGCCAGGGTGAGGTGTTCGGTTTTCTCGGGGCGAACGGCGCCGGCAAGACGACCGCCATGCGCATGCTGTGCGGATTGAGCAAGCCGACCTCCGGCATCGGTACGGTGGCCGGTTACGATATTGTCCGCCAGTCGGAGAAGATCAAGCGCAACATCGGCTACATGAGCCAGAAATTCTCCCTGTACGAGGATCTGCGCGTGTGGGAGAACATCCGCCTGTATGCAGGCATCTACGGCATGCGGGACAGGGAGATCGCCGACAAGACCGACGCCCTGCTCGAACGGCTCCATTTCACCCGCGAGCGCAATACGATGGTGCGGTCGCTGCCGCTCGGATGGAAGCAGAAACTCGCCTTTTCGGTCTCCATCTTCCACGATCCGGCCATCGTCTTTCTCGACGAGCCGACCGGCGGCGTGGATCCCTACACCCGCCGTCAGTTCTGGGAGATGATCTACGAGGCGGCCGACCGCGGCATTACGGTCTTCGTGACCACCCACTATATGGACGAGGCAGAGTATTGCGACCGCGTATCGATCATGGTGGACGGCTGCATCGAGGTACTCGACACCCCCCGCAATCTGAAGGAGCGTTTCGAAGCCCGTTCGATGGATGAGGTGTTCCACAGCCTCGCCCGCAAGGCGAAACGCACGGAATAAAAAACCGTTCGGAGTATGACACAGTTCGGAGCATTTATCAAGAAGGAGTTTTTCCATATTCTGCGGGACAAGCGGACGGTGCTGATCGTGTTGGTCATGCCGGTCGTGATGATTATTCTGTTCGGTTTCGCCCTGTCGACGGAGGTGCGCAATGTCGATATTGCCATTCTGGCGCCCGATCCGGACCGGATGATCGAGCAGATCGCCGACCGGCTCGACGCCAGCGAATATTTCACCGTCAAGCGGTGGCTGAACACGCCCGCAGAGATCGACCAGGCCATGAAGGCGGGCGATGTGCAGATGGTCATCGCCTTCGGACAGCACTTTTCCGGCAACCTGCTGACACCCGACGGTTCGCAGATGCAGCTGATCGTGGATGCCAGCGACTCGAACATGGCTCAGAGCTATGCCTCCTATGCCGGCGGCATCATTTCGGAGTTCAGCCGCGAGCTGGCGGCCGCGGGGGAGGAGCGGGGCATCGAGACACAGGTGCAGTTCCTGTACAATCCCCAGATGAAGTCGGCCTACAACTTCGTGCCGGGCATCATGGGGCTTATCATGATGCTGATCTGCGCCATGATGACCTCCATTTCGATCGTGCGGGAGAAGGAGATGGGTACGATGGAGGTGCTGCTCGTGTCGCCCGTGCGTCCGATCTACATCGTCGTTTCGAAGATGGTGCCTTATTTCGTGCTGTCGTGCATCAACCTGATCACCATTCTGCTGTTGTCCGTTTTCGTGCTGCAGGTACCCGTTGCCGGCAGCCTCGCGGCTTTCGGGCTGGTGTCGCTGATCTACATCATCACCAACCTGTCGCTCGGCCTGCTGATCTCCACGATGGCCCAGCAGCAGGTGATCGCACTGATGTTTTCGGGTCTGCTGCTGATGGTTCCGGCCATCGTGCTTTCGGGCATGGTCTTTCCGGTGGAGAGCATGCCGCCCGTGCTGCAGGCCATCTCCTGTGCCGTCCCGCCGCGCTGGTATATTGCCGCCGTGCGCAAGCTGATGATCCAGGGACTGCCCCTGATCTATGCGTGGAAGGAGACCGTCATCCTGATTGCAATGGCCGTCGTGCTGATCGCCGCCAGCCTGAAACTGCTGAATAACCGTCTGGAATAATGGTAATCAAATATTTGCTCGAAAAAGAATGGAAGCAGTTTTTCCGGCATAAGTTCATGCCGAAACTGGTCGTTATCTTCCCGCTGATGATCATGGTGTTCATGCCGTGGGCGACCACGCTGGATATCCGCGACATCAATACGGTGGTGGTCGATCACGATGTGACCGAAACCTCGCGCCAGTTTACGCGGACGATCAACGCCTCTTCCTATTTTCTGTTGCAGGATGTGGTGGCCGGTTACGACGAGGCCATCGACATGATGGAGTTCGGCGATGCCGATCTCATTCTGGAGATACCTGCGGGCTTCGAGGACGAGTATGCGCAGACGGGAGCTGCCAACATTCTGGTGGCGATCAACACCGTCAATACGACCAAGGGCGTGTTGGGGCGCGCCTATATCCAGATGCTGGCGGCACAGCTCCCGCCGGCCGTGGAGGATTCCGCCGCACCGGCACTCGTGCCGAAGATGGAGATGCTGGTCAAGAACATGTACAATCCGCTGCTCGACTATAAATATACGATGATCCCCGGCCTGATGGTGGTGGTCATCGTGTTGCTGTGCGGATTCATGCCGGCGGCGAATGTCGTGGAGGAGAAGGAACTCGGTACGATCGAGCAGATCAACGTGACGCCCGTGTCGAAGTTCTCGTTCATCCTGGCCAAGTTGATCCCCTACTGGCTGATCGGTCTGCTGGCCATTACACTCTGTTTCCTGCTGGCATGGCTCATCTACGGCCTGACGCCGGCGGGCAGCCTGTGGACGATCTATTTCTTCACGGTGCTGTTTATCCTGACCATGTCGGGACTGGGACTGGTCATCTCGAACAAATCCTCCACCATGCAGCAGGCCACGTTCGTCATGTTCTTCTTCGTGATGATCTTCCTGATGATGTGCGGCCTGTTCACGCCGGTGCGCAGCATGCCCGACTGGGCGCAGTCCATTGCGGCCTTCACGCCGACCAAATACATGGTCGATGTCATGCGCAACGTCTATCTGAAGGGCAGCAGCCTGGCCGATCTGCAGACCGAAATGATCGCACTCAGCATCATGGCCGTGCTGCTGAACGTGTGGGCCATTCTCAGCTACCGCAAGAGTAGTTGATAGGTCTGGCTTCCGTTATCGTAATGGCGTCATGATCCGGTGTGTCTTGCGGCTTTTGCTGACGGCGGTGGCATTATGGGTGGCAGGTATGGCCGTCTGCGCCTGCGGTGAGGAGCCGGACGGTATATTCCGCCGCGGCATCGACCGTATCGTGGCCGGTAAACGGGCCACGGTAGGGGTTGCCGTGTTGTATGACGGGCAGCTGATAACCTATCGCGATGAGGTGTTTCCACTGATGAGCGTTTTCAAGGTGCCGGTTGCTTACGCCGTGCTGGTTCGGATGGAAGAGGAGGAGATTCCGCTGGAGACGATGCTGCATGTCGAAGCGGACCGCATGCAGCGCGACACCTACAGCCCATTGGCGGCATTGTATCCCGATCGGGATTTCGATATATCCATTGCCGATTTGCTCCGTTTCTGCATATCCCGCAGCGACAACAATGCCTGCGATCTGCTGATCGCCTGTGCCGGCGGCATCGGGCGGGTCGATTCGCTGGTGCAGGCGGCGGATGTCGGCTGGCTGCGGTTGGCAGCCACTGAGGCCGTCATGCATGCCGATCCGGCGCTGTGCCATGCCAACAGCGGGACGCCATCGGCTTCGGTAAAGCTGCTCGACGCCGTGTTGAACGGCGGATTGCTGTCCGACAGCCATACGGCGTTTCTGCGGCACATCATGGAAGAGACGGAAACCGGAGCGGACAAGATTCGCGGCGGACTGCCTGCCGGCATCCCCGTCGGGCATAAGACGGGATCATCCGACCGGCTGCCGGATGGAACGAAAATCGGAGATCACGATGTCGCGTTTTTCCTGTTGCCCGACGGTCGCGAATGTCTGCTTGCCGTTTTCATCGGTAATTCCAGGGAGTCGGATCGGGAGAATGCCCGCATGATTGCCGCCATCGCCCGATTCGTTTACGACTATTGTTCCGGCGGCGGTCGGAATCAATGACGGAAGCGGGCCGTCTTGCGCCGGATCAACCGCACGCAGGGTGCCGGCATGCAGGTGCAGAAGGGAATGAACAGGCGGTTGTACCAGCCCGGTACGATGTGCCTGCGGCGGGCAAAGAGGGCGCGCAGGGCTTTGCGCGCCACCTTGTCGGGGGTCATCAGAATGCCGAGCCGGCAACCGAGCCGCTGCAGTCCGCGGCTCAGGCCGTAGAAGTCGGTAGCCACGCCCGCGGGCGATATGGCGGTAACCCCCACGTTCCGTTCCCGCATCTCTTTGGCAAAGGCGATCGAAAACGACCGGACGTAGGCTTTCGTCGCGCTGTAGAGGGCAATGCCCGGCCACGGCATCCACAGCGAGTAGGAGGCCATGTTGAGGATGTAACCGCCGCCGTCGGCCGCCATCTCCTCGCCGAAGAGCCGGCACAGCATCGTCACTGTGCGCATGTGGAGGCACAGGATCCGGTCGATCCGTTCGGGAGCCGTATCGAGAATGTCGTTGTAGATGAACGTTCCGGCATCGTTTACCAGCACATGCGGACGGATGCCGGCCTCCCGACACCGAGTCATAAGTTGTTCCGCCGCCCCCTCGACCGCCAGATCCATCGGGAAACAGACCGTGCGTATGCCGCAGTTCTCCTGCAGCGTGCAGGCGCATGCTTCGAGCCGACTACCGTCCCGACTGACGAGGCAGAGGTCGTAGCCCCGGGCGGCCAGTCCGCGGGCCAGTGCCAGTCCGATGCCCGAACTGGCTCCCGTGACGACCGCCCATTTGCCGATCCGTTCTGTCGTTTTGTGGGTCATTGCGCTGCTGTTAATGGATCCGTTCCATCTCCCGTTTCAGGCAGTCGGGCAGGTCGGGTACATCCTTGTAACATTTCATGTCGATCGTGTACATGCGGGCGATGCAGTAGTTCTTGTGTTCGCATCCGCAGCTGCAGGCCGGATTTTCGTCGTCCTCCCGCATGCGGTTCACGAAGTCGGGCTGGGTAATCAGGGCGCGCCCCATCTGCACGAATTCAAAGCCGCTGTTCAGCACCGTCTCGATGTTGCCGCGATTGACGACGCCGCCCACATAGACCAGCGGGAGCTTCAGCGCTTCGCGGAAACGCAGGGCATCCTCCAGGAAGTAGCACTCCTTGAACGGTACGGTGGGGATCATCATCCGGCCGGCCAGCTTCACGCCGAATTTCAGCCAGGGAATGTCCATGTAGTGGGTCAGCGTGCGGATCGGCATCTGGCCGCGCATGACGTACATCGGCGCACGGCTCACGAAGCCGCCGCTCAGCACCAGCGCGTGGACGCCCAGCCCCTCCAGCGTGCGGGCGATCTCGAGGCCTTCGTCGATCTCGATGCCGCCGCGGAAGCCGTCGCGCATGTTGGTCTTCACCAGTACGGCCATGTCGCCCCTGGCGGCCGCCATCGCCTCGCCGACAGCCATCTTCATGAAGCGCATGCGGTTCTCCAGCGAGCCGCCGAACCGATCCTTGCGGTGGTTGGTGTAGGGCGAGAGGAACTGGCTGAGCAGGTAGCCGTGGCCGGCATGCACCTCGACGGCGTCGAAACCGGCCTCGCGGGCCAGATTGACGGCACGGCCGAAGGCGCGGGCGGTCTCCTCGATCTCGCTTTCGCGCATGCCGCGCACAAAGGTCGGTGAGTAGATGTTGAGGCCGTTCGATGCCGACACGGGCATTTCCCCGGCCACGCTGCGCTTGGACATGTTGCCGCAGTGGCCGATCTGGATCGAGACGGCGGCACCCTTCTTGTGGACGGCGTCGGTGATGCGGCGCAGGTCGGGTACGATCTCCGGACGCAGCCACAGCTGGCGTTTGAACGAGAGACCGTTGCGCTGGACCGACGCGTAGGCGAGGGTGGTCATGCCGATGCCGCCTGCGGCTACGCTCGTGTGGTAATCCTGAAGCATCTGCGTGGGAGCGTTGTTCTCGCACATGCTTTCAAAGGCGGCCGAGCGGATCGTGCGGTTACGCAGGGTGAGCGGTCCGATCGACGCAGGTGTGAAAAGAAGGGAATCTTTCATGGCAATAGGTTAAAAGATGAACGGCAGAATGCTTTTCCGATGGAGTCGGGTGAAGGTTTCGCCGAACTCGGTTTCGTAACGTTTGTGCAGCGCCACGGCGCGCGGGGCGAGGTTCGCAAAGGTCCACAGGGCGAATACGGCGCCCGACCACGACCAGGTCAGCACCGCAAAGCCCACCCACTCGACGAATTCGCCGAAGTAGTTGGCTGAGCTGACATAGCGGAACATGCCGCCGTAGGGGATGCGGTGTGCCGTTTCGCCCGGACGGCGCAGGTGGCGGATGATGTAGTCCGACTGGATATTGACCACCATGCCGAACAGGAAGATGAGGGTGCCGGCGATAAACTGCGGCGTGAGCAGCCAGTCGGTCGTGTAGCGGTCGGCGGGGGCGAAGTAGAAGATCCAGCCGCCCTGCATGGCCGCGTTGATCGTGTTGAAGAGGATGCCCATAGCGATGATGGCGATGGGCATGCGCCCCTTGCCGCGTAGCAGGAAGGGGAAGATGAAGGCCCGCTGGAGGTAGTGTGCCTGGAACAGCAGCAGGAAGACGAGCGGAACGACCTCGAAGCGGCGGTCGGAGAGCAGCCACAGCACCGTCATGAAGATGAAGACGGGGGCTTCCATGACGAACCAGCCCCAGCGGTTCGACACGGTGCGACCCCAGCGGCGGTTCAGCAGCATGCCGTAGCCGGCATCCACGAAGAACAGGGCGATGAAAACGACGACGGCGAGTGCCGTCATGACCCAGAGCAGGATCGTATAGGACTGAAATAACATGGCGGGATTAGGGTTATTCGGTTGGTTTTACAGGTTTTGCGGAAAGCGGGGCGGCCGACCGGCGGCGTGCGCACCGGAGGCGCAGGCGCGTCAGGCCGCGGTCGATGCCGTACAGCAGGTAGCCCAGCGCCAGCATGCCGATCAGCGCGAGGCCGGCGTTGCGGGCCACGACGGCGATGCCGTAGCGTTGGATGTCGATGAAGCCGTACGGATAGGGGCTTGAGGTGCCGGGAATGTCGCCTGCGAAAGGCGCCCGGATGAGGATGTAGAGGAAATAGGCCAGCGGGATCAGCAGCCATGTGAGGGGCGAGGTGCGGCGCAGCCGTCCTTTCGGACAGAACAGCAGCCAGTCGCCGATGGTCATGAGCGGTACGGCGTAGTGCTGGACCATGTTCAGCACCGAATAGAAATCGCCGCCGTTGCCCATCCGGAACGCTTCGGGGCGCAGCACGAAATGGTAGATGAGGAAGGTGACCGAGATGCAGAACGTGACGGCAGCCTCCAGTTTGGGGCGCCATGTCACGGTGCGTTTGCCTTTGGCCTGCCGTCGGGCGTTCAGCGCGAAGGCGGTCAGGAAATAGAGCAGGCAAACGGTGTTGCTGAGTACCGTATAGTAATTGAAATCACCCCATCGGCCGGCTGTCATGTGGTATGAAAGGCCGTAGCCGCATACGATGACTAGCACGGCTTTCCAGAGCATGAAAAACCAGTTGTTCCGAATCTGCATAGTGTCGTGTAATACGGTCGAGGAGACGGTCGGAAATCGGCCGCTTCCTGGCGGTTTTGTCCCGACGTATCGGGGCAAAACGTCAATAAAGATACGATAAAACGGTCTGATCTGTGCGCGACGCGGCCGAAAATTTTTCCGGAGGAGCGGCCGGCCGGATTTTTCAGACGGATTGGAGGATATTCCGGATCCAGTTGGCGGCTACCAGCAGAAGCAGGGGGATCCAGACCGCCCGACGCTGCAGCCACCTGTTGCAGCGGAGATAGAAGCGGGCGTAGACCCGGTCGCCGGTGATGCCGTCCCAGGCGAGCAGCGGAAGGATGACGGCTCCCATGGCGAACAGCAGGTAGCCGTTCGGGTTGAGGCGCAGCGCCTCGCCGAAGTTGCCCCGCAGGATGGCGGCTGCGGCGCGCGTCGATCCGCAGGCGGGGCAGGGCAGGCCTGTGGCCAGCCGGAAAGGGCATACGGTAGTCAGGCCGTCCGGCGTCAGGAGACAGGCTGCTGCCAGCCAGAGCAGAGCCATGGCCGACAGCAGCACGGAAATTGTGTAGAGATGTCTGGGGGGCATCAGAGCATGGCGGTCAGCCGGAAGTAGTTCTTGTCGCGGGTGGCGCCCATGATGAGGAAGAGGTCGATGAGCCACCAGATGCCCAGACCGCCGCATGTAAGCAGTTTGCCGACGCCCATGCCGGTGTCGCCGATATAGAACCTGTCCACGCCGAGTTCGCCGAGGAAGAAGGAGAGCAGGAAGCTGACCATCGGATCCTTGAACTGCATCGAGGTGATGATGTTCCATTTCTCCTCGCTGGCGGTGAGCAGGTAGTTGCGCAGGGTCGGTATCTGTTCTTCTCTGAAATACTTTGCGTTTACCAGCATGAACTGGTCCACTTTTTCTACAGTCATGGCAAAATATGTTTTGAGGTTGTGGGTATAGGTTTTTTGGCGTAAAGATAATACAAAAAAGTGAGATACTGAGCAAATCACGGAAATATGATTGAAAGTTAATGATTTATGGGATTTTGACGATTTGAGTGAGTG
>CASEGL010000024.1 GCA_949287525.1 uncultured Rikenellaceae bacterium | reverse complement strand
TTCATTCCTACTGCAATTGCAGTAACACCATATATTAGTTCTTCATTAGTTATTATTGATGGAATTAATTTCCCATTTGTCAATTCTATTTTAATTTTTTTCATTATTTTCTCCTTTACTATTCAGTGCTAAAAGAAGCCACCTCTTTACAGTTTTCTGCTTGTATTTCTAATATTTCAAAATTAGGATTAACTATCTCAATATTAAAGCCATATTTTTTTCCAAAAAATTCATTTGCTTCATTAATTTTATTTGGATTTGTTGTTAAATAAATTAATTTTTTCGTTTTTCTCCCATACATTTTTTAGTTAAAATTAGCTTTATAATCTTTTTAATTTAAATAATTATGTATATCAAAAATCTCCAAAGGATATTGAATTTTTTTCTCTATATTAAAAAGTATTCTATCAATACCATCTCCACCTCTAATTTCTTTTTTAGAAATTTTTTTAATCTCATCTATTGTAAACCATCTAACATTTTTTATTTCTTCTTTCTTGTATTCTTTTTGTTTCTTATTTAATAATTTAGCATTAAAATATATGATTAGCAGTTCGCCTTTTAGAGTTATATAATTTTGTATTAATAGTAAGCTATCTAATTCTATATTATAACCAGTCTCTTCCATTATTTCTCTTATTGCTGCTTGTTCAATGCTCTCTGTTGGCTTTACTTTTCCACCTGGTAAATCCCACAATCCTTTAACTTCATTTTTGTTCTCTTGAACTAAAAGTATTCTATCATTGTCTTTTTGCGCTAATATACCTAATATGTAAACGTGCGCTTCCTTGCTTTATTGTGTCTATTTTGGTTTTGGGCTGCTTTATGTGGAGGAAAAATTTGTCCCCCTTCCCGTTATTATTTGGAATCCGCCATCGAAAATAGGCACATCGTCGTTTCGTTTCTCCAGTGTATATAACAAATATTGCATATCCGCTTTGTGCCGTGAACTTTTCACAGGATAATCCAAACGGGCTAACTCTTCACGTCCGACGACTTGCACTCCCTTTACATCGAAATATCCGATTACGGATTTCCGGTATGTCAGCACCAACCGTTTCACGTTGCGTAACTCCGGATGCAGGTCCAGGTCTTCTTTTGCGATTGGATAATTATACTGTTGATGAGCGTCTATCCAAGGACGTGTGGCTTGCCTGCAGGTTCCTATAAGCATGGTTTTATCCGCAGATAGATATACATGGCCGGGTTCAAATAGAGACAGTTGGACAAATTCGCCTTCGGGGGTATGATAGTGAATGCCATGCCGGAACGGTTCGTTCCGTTTTGGCGGAATCGCGATGCCTCTGTCTATTAACTCGATTTGGTTCATCAGCCGCATGAGGGCACGTCCCATGGCCCAAGCCAGGTTCACAGGGACGGCATTACCTATTTGTTTGTACTGTGCAGATAAATTTCCTGCAAACTGCCAATCGTCCGGGAAGGTCTGGATTCGCGCATATTCTCGCACTGAAAGCGGACGTGTTTCCGTGGGATGGCAACGTTCCGTCTGTTTTTGGGCGGGTGAACAAGTCAATGTCAGGCTTGGTTCGTCCAACGAAAGGCGGCGGGCCATTCCAGTCTTTCCACCTCCCAAATAAAAGCTCGCGCCCATGTATTCCTTTTGAACCTCCACCGGCAAATCACGCCAATCTCCTCCCTCAGGCACCATCTCCATCACGCGCTGTTTTTTTGCGGGATATTTTTGGCAGGGAGAACACGGGACATCCGTATCGTAAAGTTCACCTGCGAAAAAAGCATCACGCAAAGTCATTACCCGTTTGTAGGGAGAAGGCCACTCAAAGTTGACCTTGTCGGCATAATCGTTCCTTATTGCAATCAAGAACAACCTTTCGCGCTTTTGGGGAACCATATAGCAAATTGCTTTCAACACGTGTGGCTCTACCAACGTGTAACCCAGTTCCTTGATAACGCCTTTGATGACTTGGAGCGTACGTCCATTGTCGTGGGCAGCCAAGCCCCGGACGTTTTCTCCCATGAACACTTTGGGACGCACTTCCTTGACCGCTCGTGCTAATTGGAAAAAAAGCGTTCCTCGCGCATCGTCAAATCCAGCTCCTTTTCCCGCGTATGAAAAGGCCTGGCAAGGAAATCCGCCACTGATAAAATCCACTTTTTCCTTCCAGCTGGCAAAGTTAATTTGGCAAACATCTCCTTCCACCACATTCCAATCCGGGCGGTTTTGGCGAAGCGTTTCGCAAGCTGACTTGTCAAATTCATTAAGCATCACGTGCTTGAAACCGGCTTTTTCCATGCCCAAGGCCAATCCTCCTCCACCGGCAAAAAGCTCAATTGAAAGGAAATCGCGCAAGGGGCGCGTTTGCATTTCCTCATTCCAGGAACTCTGCGCCATCGCCTTGATTTCAGGCACGTGCATTAGTTCATTCAGGAAAAAAAACTTTCTCCCCGAAACATCCGTATGAGGCACAAATGTGCCATTTTCCTCCCACTTTTGCAAAGTGGCTTTCGACACACCCATCACATTGGCGAAGTTGCCGGCCGAGATGACGATGTCCTCGTCGGGGAAAACGGTGGGGTTGTCGGTCACGCTGTTGATCTCGGTCGAGATAACGCTCTCCACGTAGTCGATCGTGTCTTTCGAAGCGCCGTGTACCTGCGGGATGCAGCGGAACGAGTAGGGATCCTGGACATGCTCCTTGTGGCGGGCGATCAGTTCGCTGCCCTTGAGCAGTTCGCGGAAGTTGCGGGCGGTGTCGAGCTGACCCTTGTGGGCGCGCACGAGGTGTACCGGCTCATAGAACGGCTCGATGCGGCCGTCGAAGGCGTCCAGCGACATGGCGCCGATCTTGTCGGCGCACTCCGACAGGCGACGGGCGTTCACCACGCCCCATACGCCGTAGGCGCTCATGAACTGGGTGCCGTTGAGCAGTGCCAGCCCCTCTTTGGACTGGAGTTCGATCGGCTGCCAGCCGAATTTCTTCAGCACCTCGGCAGCCGGAACATCCTTGCCCTCGAACTCGACCTGACCCAGACCGAGCAGCGGCAGCGACATGTGGGCCAGCGGAGCCAGGTCGCCCGAAGCGCCCAGCGAACCCTGCTGGTAGATCACCGGCCATACGCCGTTGTTGAAGAAGTCGATCAGACGCTCTACGGTGGCTACCTGTACGCCCGAGTGGCCGTAGGAGAGCGACTGGATCTTGAGCAGCAGGATCAGACGCACCACCTCCGACGGAACGCGCTCGCCCGTACCGCAGGCGTGCGACATGACGAGGTTCTTCTGCAGGTCGCCCAGCCGTTTCTTGTCCACCGAGATGTTGCACAGCGAGCCGAAACCGGTCGTCACGCCGTAGATGGGGGTGGCGTCCTTTTCGGTTTTGCTGTCCAGATAGTCGCGGCAGCGCTGGATGCGTGCGCGGGCATCGTCGGAGAGTTCGAGTTTGTAACCGCCCATGGCGATCTCGTAGGCCTGGCGCGGAGTGATGTACTCGGCCGATATTTTGTGGATTTTCATCGTGCTTGTGAATTAATGTGTGTTGTGGTATGCGAGTGCCGCCGGCCGTCCGCATCGGGACGCCGGCGGCATCGGTCGTGTTATTGGATGTTTTTCAGCGCCTCTTCGATCACCGCGTCGTCGGCGATGTTCGGCAGGGTCACCTTCAGGTTCGGCGTGCGCTCCATCTCGCGTTTGATGGCGAACATGGCACCCTCGTTGCGGGCCCAGCTGCGGCGTGCGATACCGTTGTTTACGTCCCACAGGAGCATCTCCTCGATGTGGCGGCGCGAGTCGTCCGTACCGTCGATCACCATGCCGAAGCCTCCGTTGATTACCTCGCCCCAGCCGACGCCGCCGCCGTTGTGGAGCGATACCCACGTGGCACCGCGGAACGAGTCGCCGATGACGTTCTGAACCGCCATGTCGGCCGTGTAGCACGAGCCGTCGTAGATGTTCGAGGTCTCACGGTAGGGCGAGTCGGTACCCGACACGTCGTGGTGGTCGCGACCCAGCACGACCGGAGCCGTGATCTCGCCGCGGGCGATGGCCTCGTTCATGGCCAGCGCGATCTGCGTGCGGCCTTCCGAGTCGGCATAGAGGATACGTGCCTGCGAACCCACGACGAGTTTGTTCTCGCCGGCCTTGCTGATCCACAGGATGTTGTCGTCGAGCTGACCCTGGATCTCCTTCGGGGCGTTGGCGCGGATCTCGCGCAGCACGCGCAGGGCGATTTCGTCCGTCTTGGCCAGATCCTCCGGTTTACCCGAAGTACATACCCAGCGGAACGGGCCGAAACCGTAGTCGAAGAACATCGGGCCCATGATGTCCTGCACATAGGAGGGGTAGCGGAAGCGTACGCCGTCCTCGGCCATGCAGTCGGCGCCGGCGCGCGAGGATTCGAGCAGGAAGGCGTTGCCGTAGTCGAAGAAGTACATGCCTTTGGCGGTCAGCTTGTTGATGGCGGCCACCTGACGGCGCAGCGACTCCTGGACGCGTTTGTGGAACTCCTCGGGCTGCTCGGCCATCATGCGGTTCGACTCCTCGTAGCTCAGACCCACGGGGTAGTAGCCGCCTGCCCACGGGTTGTGGAGCGAGGTCTGGTCGGAACCCAGGTCGACGTCGATGCCTTCGGCGGCCAGACGCTCCCACAGATCGACCACGTTGCCCTGGTAGGCCAGCGATACGGCCTCCTTGGCTTCGCGTGCCTTGCGGATGCGGGGCAGCAGTTCGTCGAGCGAGGTGTAGACCTCATCGACCCAGCCCTGCGAGTGGCGCGTGTGAACGGCCTTCGGGTTGATTTCGGCGATGACACTCACCACGCCGGAGATCACGCCGGCCTTGGGCTGAGCGCCCGACATGCCGCCCAGACCGGACGACACGAAGAGCATGCCGGGGATCTCGCCCTTGCCGCGTTGCTGCAGCTGCTTGCGGGCGGCGTTCAGCACGGTGATGGTGGTTCCGTGTACGATGCCCTGCGGGCCGATGTACATGTAGGAACCGGCCGTCATCTGGCCGTACTGCGTCACGCCGAGGGCGTTGTAGCGCTCCCAGTCGTCCTGTTTGGAGTAGTTGGGGATCATCATGCCGTTGGTGACGATCACGCGCGGGGCATCCTTGTGCGAGGGGAAGAGTCCCATCGGGTGGCCCGAATACATGACCAGCGTCTGCTCGTCGGTCATCTCGCTCAGGTATTTCATCGCCAGGCGGTACTGGGCCCAGTTCTGGAATACGGCGCCGTTACCGCCGTAGGTAATCAGCTCGTGGGGGTGCTGGGCAACGGCCTTGTCGAGGTTATTGTTGATCATCAGCATGATGGCGGCAGCCTGGCGGCTGCGTGCCGGATATTCGTCGATCGGACGCGCATACATCTCGTAGTCGGGACGCAGGCGGTACATGTAGATGCGGCCGTAGCGTTTCAGCTCCTCGGCGAACTCGGCGGCCAGTTCCTTGTGGTGTTTGGCCGGGAAGTAGCGCAGGGCGTTCTTGATGGCGAGCGCCTTCTCGCGGGGCGTCAGAATGTCTTTGCGCTTGGGGGCGTGGTTGATGGCCGGATCGTACGGCTTGGGTGCGGGCAGCACGTCGGGGATGCCGGCACGGATATCGTCCTGAAATTCTTTCAGCGTCATTGTTGCGTGTGTTTTATGGGGTATCGGTACGGAACCGCCTTTCGGGGCGGCCGACCGGCAGCGTTCGGACCACGAGCGCTGCCGGTCCCGCACGCGAACGGTTTGATTAGTCGATTTTCTCGTTTACGATTTCGAGTACCTCTTTTTCGAGACGCTCGGCCTCACGGGCGATGCTCTCGGCCTCGCCGATCAGCTCCTCGGCCACGCTGCGGTCTTTCAGACCGGCGGCGTTGATTTTCACGTTCAGCATGGCGCCCAGCACGGCCGAACGGGCCATCAGTGCGCCTACGCCGGCATCCGATACCGAGTTGGGGTTGCCTTCCGTAGCCATGGCCTTGACGATCTCGAACACCTTGATCGAGGCCTTCATCGTGCGCAGGGGTACCTGCGTAGCGTAGAGGGTAGCCTCCTGCAGCGCCTGGGCGCGTGCGGCCTTCTCGGCGTCGGTGCCTTTCGGCATGGCGAAGACATCCATGATGCGGTTGAAGGCTTCGGTGTCCTCATCGACCAGCATGAGCAGCTCGCTCATCAGCGCCTGACCCTTGTCGGCCCAGTTCGAGAACTCCTCCCAGCGGGCATCCCAGCCGGCCTTGTGCGAGGAGAGGTTGGCTACCATCGTGCCGAGGGCGGCACCCAGCGCACCGGCGTATGCGGAGATCGAACCGCCGCCCGGAGCGGGCGACTCGCTGGCGGTCTCGTCGGCAAAGCCCTTGCAGGTCAGATCGACCAGTTTGTTCTTCTTGTTCTCGGCCTCGAGCAGGTATTCGATCACCTTCTCCTCCGGTTTGAAGGGGGCCAGGTCGCTCAGACCCATGCTGTGGATGGCGATCTTGAGCAGTTCGCTCTCCGAGATACCCGTCGAACGCTGCTGTTTGCGGAGGAAGTATTTGCCCGCCTCGAGGAGCGAGTTGCGCGGAACCAGACCGACGATCTCGGTACCCGTCACGCGCAGGCCGCGTGCGGCAGCGGCGCGGCAGACTTCGTCGAAGGCCACGTGCAGCGGGGTCTGTTTGATGTCGGTGATGTTCATCGACACCTGGGCGATGCCGTATTCGGGAATGTACCAGCCGATGGCCTTGGTGCCTTTCAGCGTGCCGGGGATCATGATCGTCTTGCCGTTCTCGTCCTTCATCGGTTTGCCCACGGGCGAACCGCCTTCGCGCATCGGACGGCCTTTCTCGCGCACGTCGTAGGCGATGGCGTTGGCGCGGCGCGTGGAGGTCGAGTTGAGGTTGAAGTTCACGGCGATCAGGAAGTCGCGCGCACCCACCACGGTGGCACCGCTGCGGGCAGCCTGCTCGGTGAAGGTGCCGGGGCCGAAGTCGGGAGCCTCGTTCGGGTCGGAGATGCGTTTCTCCAGACCTTCGTACTCGCCCTTGCGGCATACGGCCAGGTTGCGGCGTTCGGGGCGCTGTGCGGCGGCCTCGTAGTTGTAGGTCGGGATGGCCAGCTCGTCATAGATACGTTTGGCCAGCGTGCGGGCGATCTCGGCGCACTCTTCGAGGGTGATGTTGGCTACCGGAATGATCGGCAGTACGTCGGTGGCGCCGATACGGGGGTGCGCACCCTTGTGGTGACGCATGTCGATCAGCTCGGATGCCTTGCGCACGCCGCGGAAGGCTGCCTCGGCTACCGCTTCGGGTTCGCCCACGAAGGTTACCACCGTACGGTTGGTTGCCTGTCCCGGATCCACGTCGAGCAGTTTGATGCCTTCTACGGAGGTGATGGCATCCGTGATTTCCTTGATGATGCCCATGTCGCGTCCTTCGCTGAAATTCGGGACGCATTCTACAAGCCGTTTATTCATGACTGTGATTCGTTGATATTTATTTTATGGTTTTGGTTTCGTTCCAGCTTCCAAATATACGTTTTTTCTGCGAACCTTAAAATAATGCGTGACCGGGCAGCCCTATTTTTTTCGTTCCGGAGCGGTTGAGAGGCGGGCAGGTGCGGTGGTGCAGAGGGGAGCCGTGCCGGGTGTGCGGGCGGTTGCAGGGGCGGAAAATGCGTGCATGCGGTGCGCGGCGGCCGGACGGCTGTTCGTCGAACGGGCGGAACGGTCCGATTATTGCCGTCGGGGGCGGGCGGTTCAGTTCAGGCGGAGGAACTGTCGGAAGATTTCGGCGCTGAGGTCGGACAGGTGGGCGGCGGGGCGGGCGAGAGCTTCCCGGACGGGAATCCGGTCGGTGAGGGCGACAACGGCAGAGAGACCCGCCGCGGCGAGGGTTTCCTCTGCGATGGCGTCCCGGCGGGTACCGCACAGGACGACGGCCGGTACGCCGTGGCGGGCGGCCAGTGCGGCTACCTGGGCGACGACCTTGCCGTGCAGGCTTTGGCTGTCGAAGCAGCCTTCGCCCGTGATGACCAGCGCGGCGCCGGCGATTGCCTCCTCCAGCCCGATGCAGCGGGCGACACAGGCCGCTCCGGGGGTCAGCGTGGCGTGGCAGTAGGTGAGCAGCGCCCAGCCGATGCCTCCGGCGGCGCCGCTGCCGGCCTCCCCTGCGCAGTTGCGTCCGAGCGTGCGGGCGGTCAGTGCGGCAAAACGGGCGGCGCCAGCCTCAAGGCGTTGCACGGCCTGGGCGTCGGCTCCTTTCTGGGGAGCGAAAACGGCGGCTGCACCGTGCGGTCCCAACAATGGGTTGTCCACGTCGGAGAGGATCTCGATGGAGCATCCTTCCAGCGTCTTCTGCAGCGGAGCGGGGTCGATGGCGGTGATGAGGCCGAGATCGGCGCCGGTGGGGCGGAGCAGCGGGGTGCCGTCCGCCGTGAAGAAGCGGCAGCCCAGCGCCGCGAGCAGGCCGGCTCCGCAGTCGCTGGTAGCCGAGCCGCCGATCGTGACGGTACACAGCCGGCAGCCCGAAGCGATGGCCGCGCGCAGCACTTCGCCGAATCCGTAGGAGCTGGTGTGCAGCGGGTTGCGTTCCGCTGGGGCAAGCTGCTGCAGACCGATCGTCGAGGCCGCCTCGATGAGGGCGGTGCGGTCGGCGGTGACACCGTAGCGGGTATGCAGGGGGCGTCCCAGGGCGTCGTGGACGTCGGTTTCGGGAAATCGGTCGCAGACGGCGGCCAGCGCGTCGAGCGTGCCTTCGCCGCCGTCGGCCATCGGGCGCAGGACGAGAACGGGGCGGTCGCCGGTTCCGGCGGAGCGAACGATGCCTTCGGCAATGGCCTGTGCCGCTTCGGGTGCGGTCAGGGTGCCTTTGAACTTGTCCGGTGCGATGACGATTTTCATGCGGCAGGATCGTGCTTTTTTGCGGCCTTTCTGTTAAAAACGCTTCAAAAGTAGGATAAAAAACGTATATTTGTTCGCTTTGAACCGTTTGCGTGCGATACGAAAACACAAATCAAAATCATATCTGTATGGAGGAAAATCGACCTAATTACTCGCTGCCCGAGAACGCGTATCGCGAACTGAAACCCGGGGAGGAGTACAAACCCGTCCTGCCCGCGTCGAGCCAGCCGAAGGAGGTGACCGCCTATTCGGTGACGATGGGTCTGATTATGGCCATCATCTTTTCTGCCGCCGCAGCCTATCTGGGTCTGAAGGTGGGACAGGTGTTCGAGGCGGCCATCCCGATCGCCATCATCGCCGTGGGCGTGGGATCGCTCTCCGGCAAGAAGAACATGCTCGGCCAGAACACCATTATCCAGTCCATCGGCGCCACGTCAGGCGTGATCGTCGCCGGTGCGATCTTCACCCTGCCGGCACTCTACATCCTCGGCCTGGAGGCGCAGTTCTACCAGATCTTCCTCTCGTCGCTCTTCGGCGGCGTGCTGGGCATCGTGCTGCTGATTCCGTTCCGCCGCTATTTCGTGAAGGACATGCACGGCAAGTACCCCTTCCCCGAGGCCACCGCGACCACCGAGGTGCTGATCTCCGGCGAGAAGAAGGGTAATCAGGCCAAGGTGCTGGCCGTCAGCGGTCTGGTGGGCGGTCTGTATGATTTCGTGGCCGGTACGATCGGCCTGTGGACCGATACCGTTTCGACCCGCGTGATGGCCTGGGGCGACATGATCGCCGACAAGTTCAAGGTGATCTTCAAGGTCAATACCGGTGCCGCCGTGCTGGGTCTGGGCTACATCGTCGGTCTGAAATATGCGGCCTTCATCTGTGCCGGTTCGTTTACCGTATGGTTCGTACTGATCCCGCTCATCAGCTACTTCGCTCCGGGCATGACCCTGCCGGTGGGCGAGGGCATTACCGCGACGATCGGCAACATGACGCCGGAGGAGATCTTCCTGCATTACGGCCGTCCGCTGGGCATCGGCGGCATCGCCATGGCCGGCGTGATCGGCATCATCCGGTCTTCCAAGATCATCCGTCAGGCGCTCGGCCTGGCTGTCAAGGAGCTGACCGGAAAGAAAGGCGTTGAAACGGTGGAGCGCACCCAGCGCGACATTTCCATGAAGGTGATCCTCACGGTGCTGATCGCCGTGCTGGTGGCTACGCTGTTCTTCTTCCAGTTCGGCGTGCTGCACAACTGGTTCTTTACGGTGATTTCGCTGCTGCTCGTCTTCGTCATTTCGTTCCTCTTCACCACCGTGGCCGCCAATGCGATCGCCATCGTGGGTTCGAACCCCGTGTCGGGCATGACGCTGATGACGCTGATCCTCACCTCGCTGGTGCTGGTTAGCGCCGGCCTGAGCGGTACGAGCGGCATGACGGCCGCCATGATTATCGGCGGCGTGGTCTGCACGGCCCTGTCGATGGCGGGCGGTTTCATCACCGACCTCAAGATCGGCTACTGGATCGGCGTGACGCCCGCCAAGCAGGAGAAATGGAAATTCCTCGGCGCCGCCGTGTCGGCTGCAACCGTTGCCGGCGTGATGATGTTGCTGAACGAAACCTACGGCTTCGGCCCCGGCAGCCAGCTCGTGGCTCCGCAGGCGAACGCCATGGCCGCCGTCATCAAACCCCTCATGGAGGGTGGCGCCACACCCTGGATGCTCTACTTCGCGGGTGCCGTATTTGCCCTGATCCTTACCATGATCGGTGTGCCGGCGCTGGCCTTCGCGCTGGGTATGTTCATCCCGCTCGACCTGAACGTGCCGCTGCTGATCGGCGGTATCATCAGCTGGTATGTCTCCACCCGCAGCAAGGACGAGGCCGTGAACAAGGCCCGCAAGGACCGCGGTACGCTGATCGCATCGGGCATGATTGCCGGCGGTGCGCTGATGGGTGTCGTGAGCGCCATCCTGAAATATCTGGAGGTGGACTGGATGATGACCGGGTGGCATGGCTCGACCGGAGCCGAAATCGTGGCCATTCTGGTCTACATCGCCCTGATCGTTTATGTGATCTGGGATTCCAAACGTGCCAAACCGGAGTTGCTGGAATAGAAATATTTTTGTAAATTTGGCAGGCTAAAGCGTGCATGTGCGGCAAAGGCCGTGCATGCACGCTTTTCCTGTAACGGAAAGCAAGCATTAAATTAAACAGCATCATGGAATTGCTCGAAAGATTTTTGAAATACGTCAGCTTTGATACGCAGAGCGACGAAAGCAGCAACACGTTCCCTTCGACGGAGAAACAGAAGGTTCTGCTCGGCTATTTGGCCGACGAGATGCGCGCTCTGGGTCTCACCGAGGTGGAGATGGACAGCTACGGCTATGTGATGGGTACGATTCCCGCAACCCCCGGCTGCGAGGATAAACCCGTCATCGGTTTCATTTCGCACGTCGATACGAGTCCCGACATGAGCGGCAAGGATGTCAAGCCGCAGATCATCGAGTGCTACGACGGCAAGGATATCCGGCTGAACGGCACGGTGACCATGCGGGTGGCCGATTTCCCCGAACTGTCGTTCTTCACGGGCCACACGCTCATCACCACCGACGGCACGACGCTGCTGGGTGCGGACGACAAGGCCGGCGTGGCCGAGATCATGACCATGGCCGAGTACCTGCTCTCCCATCCGGAGGTCAAACACGGCAAGATCCGCATCGGCTTCACGCCCGACGAGGAGGTAGGCCGCGGCGTGGACTACTTCGACGTGGCTCGCTTCGGCGCACAGTATGCCTATACGGTGGACGGCGGTTTCGAGGGCGAGCTGGAGTATGAGAACTTCAATGCCGCTTCGGCTCTCTTCGAGGTGCAGGGCGAGAACATCCACCCCGGATCGGCGAAGGACAAGATGCTCAACGCGCTGCGTGTGGTGTGCGAGGCCGATGCCCTGCTGCCCGAGGCACAGCGTCCGGAGCATACGGAGGGCTACGAGGGCTTCTTCCATCTGGCCAGCATCAGCGGTAGCGTGGAGAAGGCCGAGTCCTATTATATCATCCGCGACCACGACCGCGCCAAGTTCGAGCAGAAGAAGGTCTTTGCCCAGCAGGTGGCCGACTTCCTGAATCTGAAGTACGGCGAAGGCACCGTGAAACTGACCCTGAAGGATCAGTACTACAACATGCGCGAGATGGTGGAACCCCATCCCGAACTGATCGCCCGCGCCGAGGAGGCCATGCGGATGGCCGGTGTGGTGCCGGTCATCAAACCGATCCGCGGCGGTACGGACGGTTCGCGCCTCTCCTACATGGGGCTGCCCTGTCCGAACCTCTTTACGGGCGGCATGAACTTCCACGGCAAATATGAGTATGCGTCGCTGGATACCATGAAACGCGCCCTGCAGACGCTCATCAACCTGGCCGGTCTGTGGGCAAAATAGCGGAGACGACACCAACCAAGAGAAACAAACCATTTTTTCACTATTTATTCAATAACAGTAATGAAGAAGTTTTTTGTAACGGCGGCGGCTTTGTGCATGGCATTCAGCCTCGGCGCCCAGAATTCGACGCCTGCGGAGGAAAAACCGGCAAATCCGTACCAGTTTACGATGATCTACGACGTACCGGCCACCTCGATCAAGGATCAGGCCAGCAGCGGTACGTGTTGGAGCTTTGCCAGCTGCGCGTTCCTTGAGAGCGAACTGCTGCGCATGGGCAAAGGCGACTACGATCTGTCGGAGATGTGGATTGCCCGTCACGCATATCTGGAGAAAGCCAAGAAGTATGCCCGCATGCACGGCAAGGCCGAGTATTCGCAGGGCGGCGCCACCCATGACGTGATGAACATGATCCGTATCTACGGTATCGTGCCGGAGGAGGTCTATACCGGTCTGCAGTACGGCACCGACAAACACCTGCACAGCGAGGTGGAGGCCGTGCTGAAAGGCTACATGAAAGGCGTGATCTCCAACGCCAACGGCAAACTGACGCCCGTGTGGGCCGACGGCCTGAACGGCATCCTCGACGCTTACTTCGGTGAGGTACCCGAGACGTTCGTCTACAACGGCAAGGAGTACACTCCCCAGAGCTTCGCCGAGGAGCTGGGCCTGAACATGGACGACTATGTTTCGTTCACCTCCTTCACGCACCATCCCTTCTACACGCAGTTCGCCGTGGAGGTACCCGACAACTGGTCGTGGGGTCTGTCGTGGAACGTGCCGATGGACGAGCTGATGCGTATCATCGACAACGCACTTGAGAACGGCTATACGGTGGACTGGGCTTCCGACGTGAGCGAACCCGGCTTCCAGTATTCCAAAGGCTTTGCCGTGATCCCCAGCGCTACCAGCGAGACGATGAAGGATTCCGAGTGGGCAAAGTGGGAGACGCTCTCGCCCCGCAGCCAGAGCTCGATGATCGCCAAGGCTACCGAGCCGCTGGATGAAGTGACCGTAACGCAGGAGATGCGTCAGGAGGCATTCGACAACTACCAGACTACCGACGACCACGGCATGCTGATTACCGGTATGGCCAAGGATCAGAATGGCAAGATCTTCTACAAGGTGAAGAACTCGTGGGACGAGTCGAACCTGTATGACGGCTACTTCTACGCTTCGAAACCGTTCGTAGAGTACAAGACGCTCAATATCCTCGTACACAAGAACGCCGTGCCGAAGGATCTGCGCAAGAAACTCGGCATCAAGTAAGCGGCACACGGCCGTTTCGCATGCAACCGTCGGGTCGTCCTCCGCAGGGGGACGGCCCGATTTGTTTCCGGCCGCATCGGGAGCAGCTACGGATACCGCACCGGTCGGAAAACTGCCGTTTCCGTGCGGGATGGCGGACGGGAAGGAACGGGGCGGGACGGGACGGAAACACGGCCGCAGGCGGTGCAGGCAGCTGGTGGAATATTCCGTGCCGAGTCGAGATGGAACTTCTGCCGGATGGAGCTGGTGCAGGGTGTGCGGGGTACGGCGGGGGCGTTCTGCCTGGCGGCGGTGTGGAACGGGCGGATGGTGAAGGAGGGATAGGAACGGGAGGAGTAGTGGGCGGTCTCTGCGCCGGCGGAGTGGGGCGGCGGCATCTCCGGCCGGCGCGGCTGTGCGGAATCGGGCGGGGAGGGGCAAGGCGGTGTGTGCAAAGGAATGGTCAGGGACAAGCCTGGCCGGGTGAGACGGGAGAAACAGAAGCAGAAAGCGGCAAAGTAACGGAATCGTAGCAAGATTGTGGCCGGAAATGTTGCTATTTCCGAAAAGAATCATTTGTTTTGTGTCGGGTTTTATGGAAAATCCGATCGAGTTACTTTGTCTGTTTTTTGGTAAAGTAGCTCGGCCGGATTGTTTTTTCGGAAGTGTATAAACTTTACTGAAATGAAAAACAAGTATATCGACCTGATCGAACAGACGTTCGACTTCCCTCAGGATGAGTTTACGGTAGAGGACAACGAACTCTATTTTCACGGCGTGCCGCTGATGGACATCATCAAACAGTACGGAACGCCGCTGAAAATCTCTTATCTGCCCAAAATCTCCCAGCAGATCAATCGCGCCAAGCGGCTGTTCAACGTGGCCATGGCCAAGGTCGATTACAAGGGGTCGTACAACTACTGCTACTGTACGAAGAGTTCGCACTTCTCGTTTATCCTCGAGGAGGCGCTCAAGAACGACATCAACCTCGAGACGTCGTCGGCCTACGACATCCATATCATCAACGCCCTGTACGAGAGCGGATTGATCAACAAGGACATCTTTATCGTCTGCAACGGTTTCAAACGTCCGCAGTATGTGGAGAACATCGCCAAGCTGATTAACGACGGCTTCACGAACATGATTCCCGTGCTGGACAACAAGCAGGAGCTCGACCTGTTGGACATCATCGACCGCCCCTGCCAGATCGGCATCCGCATCGCTACGGAGGAGGAACCCCGCTTCGACTTCTACACCTCGCGACTGGGCATCCGCTACAACGACGTCATTCCTTTTTATAAGGAGAAGATCCGCGGCAACAAGAAGGTGAAGCTCAAAATGCTCCACTTCTTCATCAATACGGGCATCAAGGATACGGCCTACTATTGGAACGAACTCCACAAGTGCATTCAGATCTACTGCGAACTGAAGAAACTGGCTCCCGAACTCGATTCGCTCAACATCGGTGGCGGCTTCCCGATCAAGAATTCGCTGGCTTTCGACTATGACTACGAATACATGACCGAGGAGATCGTGGCGCAGGTGAAGAACATGTGCAATGCCAACGGGGTGGACGAACCCAATCTCTTCACCGAGTTCGGTTCGTTCACGGTGGGTGAGAGCGGTGCGGCCCTCTTCTCGATCATCAACCAGAAGCAGCAGAACGACCGCGAGAGCTGGTACATGATCGACAGTTCGTTCATGACGACGCTGCCCGACATCTGGGGCATCAACCAGCGTTATCCGCTGCTGGCCATCAACAACTGGGACAAGGAGTACCAGCGGGTCTTCCTCGGCGGTCTGACCTGCGACAGCCAGGACTATTACAGCGGCGAGGCGCACTCCAATGCCGTCTTCCTGCCGAAGCTGACTCCGGGCGAGACGCAGTACATCGGATTCTTCCACACGGGCGCTTATCAGGAGTCGCTGGGCGGTTTCGGCGGCATCCAGCACTGCCTGATTCCTGCGCCGAAACATATCATCATCGACCGCGACAAGAACGACAACGAGTATTACACCCGTCTGTTCGCCAAGGAGCAGAGCTACCGCTCGATGATGCGCATCCTCGGCTACTGATCCGCTGCGGGTTGCAGCCATATAAAACGACAGGCACGCCTCTTTCGAGGTGTGCCTGTCGTTGTTTTCGGCCGGTTCGGTGTGGCGCCGCATAAGGTGTCGCGGCAGGGAGCGGCGGGCAGAAGCAGTCGCTCTTGCCGATGGCGCGACAGGCGCATTCCAAAGTTGTGGAATCGGATGCGGCGGGGGAAGGCCTAATTTGCGCTCCGGCGGGAGGGGCGGATGCCGGCGGGGGTGCGCCCTGATCCCGCAGTATGAAAACCTGTTTATTTATCTATGCAACGAAAACCCATCATCATCGCGGCGGCCGTCATTGTGGCCGTCGCTTTGGGTGTGCTGTACTTTAAGTTCACGCCCGTGTGGGCGCTCACTACCGTTGCGGCCGCTGCCGGCGGCCTCGTCGTCGGCTGGATTGCCCATATCCTTTACGCCAAATACGTCAAGTGATGGCCCGCGCAGAACTATTGATGCCGTTCATCCTGCGCTGGGAGGGCGGCTTCTCCGACCATCCGGCCGACCGGGGCGGAGCAACGAACCGAGGCGTCACGCTGGCCACCTTCCGGCACTTCTACGGCGCCGACCGCACCGCCGACGACCTGCGCGGGATGACTGACGCGCAATGGCTCCGCATCTTCCGCGAGGGGTATTGGAACCGCTGGCAGGCCGACTGCGTCGCCAGCCAGTCGCTGGCCAACCTGCTCGTGGACTGGGTGTGGGCATCCGGCTCGCACGGCATCACGCGCCCGCAGCGGATCCTCGGCGTGGAGGCCGACGGCATCGTGGGCGAGCGGACGCTGGCCGCACTGGCCGCCCGCGATCCGGAGCCGCTCTTCCACCAGCTCAGGGCGGCGCGCATCGCCTTCGTGGAGGACATCGTGCGCGAGAACCCCTCGCAGAAAGTCTTTCTGCGGAGCTGGAAAAACCGGATCAATGCCATCGAGTGGGTGGGCTGACAACCGGACAACGAGAAAGCCCGCAGGCCGGATATGGACGGGATCATCCGGGCAGGAGGTGGTTCGCCGGTCATCCTTCTGCCCGATACCGTAAAGGGGCTGCGGGCAAGGATTTGCAAGAAAAACAGAAACACTATGGTAAACGAAGCAATCGAAACGGCGCGGGGCATCACCGATCTGGGGATGCTGGCCGTAGCAACAGGCTTTTTCCTCGTGCTGAGCGGTACGATGATGCTCGGCCTGTTCCGCTGGTTCCGCAAGATCATCGATAACACGTTGCGCGAGAACACCACCTGCGCAACGGACATCCGCACCCGTCTGGACGACATTGCCGACGGGGTGGGCGCCATTGCCGAGGGGCTGCGTCCCGAGACGCGGCTGCGCATTCGGGAGACGGCGGCCATCCATTTCCGCTGTGCGGTGGAACAGGTGTGCCGCCTGATCAAGCGGGTGCGCGAGGAGAACAACATCCGCGACCGCGAGGCTACGGCGCGCAAGATCCGCACGCTGCTCAAGAACATCCACGACGAACGCAATCGTGCGTTCGATAGCTACACCTACAAGGGGCGCAAGCTGTCGGAATATACGGACGAGGCGTGGATCGAGCGGGTGGCGCAGACCGTCGAGGGCGAGATCTACAACGAGGCGGGAGCCAATAACCGCCGCGCCTACACGAACGTGCGGATGGCCTACGACGAGATCGAGAACGACTTCATGCAACGTCTGGACGAATGAAGGCGTGGGGATACTTGCTGCTGATCGTGCTGCTGGCCGGAGCATTCCTTGCCGGCCGGTGGACGAAGCCGTGCGGGGCGGAGGCCGTGCGCCGCGACACGGTGATCCTGCGCGACACGCTCACCGTGCGGGTGCTTGTGCCGGAGCGGATCGAGGTCATCCGGCGGGACACCTGCTGGCTGGTGCGCTGCGACACGGTACTGACGGCGGACACGCTGCGCGTGCCGGTCGTGGTGCCGATCGAACAGA
>CASEGL010000023.1 GCA_949287525.1 uncultured Rikenellaceae bacterium | reverse complement strand
ATCCTAAAGAACCTTGCCTTGGAGTTCCGCTCTCAAAGCGGGTGCAAAGATAAACCACTTTTTACCCTTTCTCCAAATTTTTCCCAAACTTTTTTTCAATTTTATTACACCTGAAACAACAAATCATTGCTGTACAAAAACTTACACGGGAAAGTTTTTCTGACCCGTTTTCCGCATCAGTTTTCAGGGTACCGGCACGCCGTCCGCAGCCGCCCCGGTCATTCGATTGTCTCCACCCGCACACGGCCCTGCAGTCTCTTCCTACGGCATACCGATCCGCATGCGGCCGTCAGCCCCTGCCCCGGCAATCCGGACGACAAACGGAATGCAAATAACTCCACACGTATTGAAAATTGCCATGCGCGGATGGCAAACTTCCTATCACCGGTTACGGGGGACCGGGGACCGGGTAACGGGGAACGGGGAACGGGAAACGGAGAACGGGGAACGGGGAACGGGGAACGGGAAACGGAGAACGGGGAACGGGAAACGGAGAACGGGAAACGGAAAAACAAGACCCCGCAACAGACACAAATCCGGATGGACGTACCCGCGCGCGCACACGCCGACGCATGGAGCGGCAAACAAGGCGCGCATACAGATACTGTCGGTGCAATCAGCAATCAGCAATCAGCAATCAGCAATCAGCAATCACCATGCAGCAATCAGCAAACATCAGGCAGCAGGCAACAGGCAGCAGACGACAACACACAAAGGGCATGCAGGGCGCAGGAAGAAACGCACCATCGGAATACCGCAAGCCTCGCTGAACGGGGGAGACACATTGAACGGGGAAAAGAAAAACGGACGGCTCGCAGAGAGTCGTCCGTTTGAGTAGCGGGGGGAGGACTCGAACCTCCGACCTTTGGGTTATGAGCCCAACGAGCTGCCAACTGCTCCACCCCGCGATGTATCGTTAAACCGCCGTAACGGTGATTTTCCATCGCTTGTCGCAACCGCTCTATCGGTTTTGACGGTGCAAAGATAAGCACAAATTCCGTTTTTGCAAACTTGTTTTTTACTTTTTCGTGATGCAACCGCCGGCGACCGACACACAAAACACTTTATTACAACACGATAGCTGCATCAAAAAAGTGTGCGCACCGCAGGCTGCAACCGGCTCCGGCGAGTCCGTCATGCCGGACGGGCGGATCGGGATGCCGCCGCACCGGTCTCCGCCGCCGCAGCACGGCTGCCCACCACAGGCCGCAGATGCTCGGCCACAACCTGGGATATGTCGGCCACCCGCACCGAAACGTTCCGCACGATCGCCTTCTTGCAGAGCGGGCAGGCCGTCACGATGGTCTGCGCCCCCGTCTGCTCCAGTTCGGCCGTCATGGCCGCCCCGATGCGCAGCTGCTGGCCGTCGTCGATCACCGTATTGGCCAGACTGCTGCCGCAGCAGAGCGCCTCGCGCCGGTTGTGTTCCGGCTCGGCCAGCGTACCCGCCATGCGGATCAGTTCGCGGGGCGGCTCGTAGATGCCGCTGCCGCGTCCCAGTTCGCACGGATCGTGGTAGGTGAACGCCTCTCCGCTGCTGTCGATGGCCAGCCGGCCTGCACGGACGAGCCGCAGGATGTACTCGGTATGGTGCAGCACCTCGATGCCCTGCAGGTCGTAATCCTCACGGAACACCTTGAGGCAGATCGGACACGAGGTCACGAGCGTCGTGATGCCGTGTTTGGCAAACAGCGCCTTGTTGCTCTCCATGATCTTGCGGGCCGCCTGCACCTCGCCGGACAGTTTGAGCGGACGGCCGCAGCAGGTGCCTCCGTCGCGATCGGCCCACCAGACCTCCTCGCCCGCCGCCTCGAAGATCCGCTGCATGGACTGCAGCGTAGCCGGCGTCAGCAGCGTCATGCAGCCGGCAAAGTAGCCCACCTTGCCCGTTCCGACCGACCGGTCGATGCCCTGCAGGTAATCGTAGCGTGTCAGCACCGGCGCATCCTTGCGCTGCTGGCGGCTGTTGAGCCGCAACGTATTGAGGTCGATGCCCACCGGACAGCGCGCCTCGCACAGGCCGCACATCAGGCAGTTGTCCGCCACCTCGTCGGTCAGCCGGCCGTAGCGCCGGTCACGCAGGAAATAGACCGACTGGACGTTGCGGATCCCCAGGTCGCGCTGCAGCTGGCAGGAATCGATGCAGATGCCGCAACGGGAGCAGGCCTGTATCTGGAAATTGTCGAAACTCTTGGGCTGCTCCTCGCTGCGGATGCGGTAGCGGCGCAGGAAAATGAGCGGCACCTCGGTGAAGATGTGCATGTAACGCGAGAAGGGCATGGCCACGAAGAAGATGCCCAGAGCGCACGAGTAGAGCCACCACGCCGTCTCCGTGCATACGGCCAGTGCGTCGGGACTCAGCCACGCGGCAAACAGGTCGCCCAGCGATCCTGTCAGGAAGCCGCCGTTGTGTTTCGCGGCGGCGGTCAGGCTCTCCGAGAGCAGGCGCAGCGGGAAGATGCACCACAGGGACGACAGCGCCACGCGGTCGATCAGTACGTGTTTCGTGGTGCGCTTCATGCCCATCGCGCGGGAGCGCATCCGCTTGAACCAGGCCAGCGCGACACCCGACAGCACCATGAGCAGCAGCAGGTCCATCACGAAGGAGAAGGGATTCCACCCCGTATGGACCGCCGGATCGAAGTAGCGGAAAAAGACATGGGCATGGAGGGGCGTTCCTCCGCCGAGTACACAGGCCGCCTCGATCCACCCCGTGGCGATCAGCAGGAACCACCCGAAGGCGAGGCTCATGTGCATGTATCCGAGCAGCGGATTGACGCGGAATATCTTGCGGTGGAGCAGGCACTCGCTGACAACCTCCCCGACGGCCCTGACCGTGGCCATGGAGAAGATGCCGCGCCCGATGGCACGCTTGTCCCCGCCGGGCAGCATCCACAGCCAGCGCCCCCATTTCCAGACGATCACCGCAAACATGAAGATCGTCCCGACGAGGAACGGAATGACAAAATGGTCGTAATACATCATCTTTCTCTCCTCCCGTCAATAATCGCAGAGCGTTTTTTTGATTTTGAGGGCCACCGCACGGGTATTGATGCCGCGCGGGCAGACCAGCCGGCACTTGCCGCAGAGCATGCACTTTTCGAGCTGTTCGTACACCTCGCGGTACTCGCCGCGCCGCACCAGCGTGTGCATGCGGCGGAAGTTGAACGAGGTGAGGTTGCCCGCCGTACAGGTGGCCGTACAGCTGCCGCAGGCGATGCAGCACTGCAGCTCCGGCACCTCCTGCAGGATGCGTTCGGCCGGCACCGTGTCGTTCGTGTCGAGATTGACGGCACGCGGCTGAGATATGGAAAAACCGAACTGAGGCATGGCCGTTACAGTTTAAGATAGGCAGCGACCCGCTCGGCAGCGGCCGCTCCTTCGTTCAGACACTCGCCGATATTCTTGGGCGCCGTCACCGCACCGGCATAGAAAATGCCGTCCCGCTCGGAGGCCACATTGCCGAAGAAGGCATCGCGCGGCTGCATGAAGCCGTTGGGCGCCACCGTCAGGCCGCCGCTGCGGGCAAAAGCGCCGTTGGAGGCTCCGCCCTTCATGCCCACGATCAGCACCAGCATGTCCACCGACATGCGCAGCGGACGGCCGATCAGCGTATCCTCGGCCTTGATCTGCACCCAGCCGTCGATGGTCTGGCTCGCCTCGGAAATGCGGCCGCGGATGAAATTGATGCGGTAGTCGAGCTGCGCCTTGCGGTACAGCTCCTCATACCCGGGGCCGAACATGCGGATGTCCATATAGAAGTTGTACACCTCGGCCGTCGGGAAGAGTTCCTTCATCTCGATGGCCTGCTTCACGCCCGTGATGCAGCACACCTTGGAGCAGTGGTGGGCGCCGACCTTCTCGTCGCGCGAACCCACGCAGTGCAGGAAGGCGATCCGGCGCGGTTCATTGCCCTGAGCCGTCCGCACCCGCCCCTCGTTCATCATCCGCTCGATGTCCACCGTTGTGAAGACATTGTCGTAGATGCCGTAGCCGTACTCCTCCTTGATGCGGGCGTTGAATACCTCGAAACCGGAGCAGACAACCGTAGCCGCCCCGTCGAGCCGCTCGCCGCCGTTCAGCACCACGCCCGTCGGCGTCACCTCCTCGACCGTGCGGCCCGTCCGCACCTCGATGCCGGCTTCGGCCACCCGGCCGCGCAGCGGTTCCAGCACCTCGCCGGCCGGCGTAAAGGTCGGGAAGAGTTTGTGCCAGCCGGCCAGTTTGCCTCCGAGACGCTCCTCGCGCTCCACGATAATGGGTTCCGCACCGCGTTCGCGCAGCAACAGGGCGGTCTGCATGCCGGCCACTCCGCCGCCGACGACAATGACCCGTTTATCCTTGTTCTCCATACAATGTTGTTCCGTTTTTGCGGGGGAGCGCTACTCCACCCCCATATTGACGGTCGCCGGTTCGGGACGACCGATATAACGTCCGTTGGGCATCAGATACTTCGCCGCCGGATCGTACTCGACGCCCAACTTGTCGAGCAGCGGTTCCACATCGACCTGGTGCATCTGCAGCCCCAGGTCCCAGGGATCGTAACCCAGCACCAGACCGGCCAGCTCCTCGTAGGTCAGCACGGGAATGCCCTTGCCGTCCTGCCCGTAGGTGGTACCCTCGATCTCGGCGATCGTGTACTGCCACTTGTCCAGGAACATGCCGCATCCGGGACAGTTGGTCAGGATGAAGTCGGGCTTGTAGGGCGCCATCGACTCCAGCTTTTTCTGCGAGTTGGCAATCGAATAGCCGCGGTTGGCCTGCACCAGGTAGTTGCGGAACCCGAAGCCGCAGCAGTGCCTCCGCTCCGGATAGTCGACCACCTGGCCGCCCCACGCCTCGATCATGCCCGCCAGCACATAGGGGAACTCCACGCCGCCGATGCCCTCCTTCGGGAAGATCTTGGCATAGTGGCAGCCGATATGCTCCACGCCGCGCAGCGGTTCGCCCGTGCGATGGTTCACGAGCAGGTGTTTGGCCCGCTGGCGGATGGCCTCGCGGTGGTGGAAAATGATGTCCGACGTGTGGGCGAGGTTCCTAGGTTTATAGAGTTCGCGCCCAGTCGCCTTGTAGAGGAGTTCGCGGATGCGCGCCTCCACTTCGGGAAACTCGCGCCACGTCTCCAGCACCTCGGTGTAGATGCCGAACGAAGTGATGCACGAAACGGCCGCGTTCTCGAATCCGGACTCCTTCATGAGGGCGAACTGACGCGCCACGACCGTCATGATCGTGTCGTGCAGCACCACGTCGGAGTGATAGCCGATGCCCGTACACGAGGTGTGGGCCGGATCGTCGTACAGGTTGCGGCCGAGCTCCTCGCGCAGAATCCGCACGAAGGCCTTTTCCGATCCGGGGAAGAAGTTCTGCCGGATGCAGCTGCGCAGATAGTAGTAGTTGTCGTCGGCAACCTCCTTCTGATATTCCTGCCAAGTATTGCGTTTCATAATCTTCCGTGTCAGATGAATGGACGCCCGCCGGCTAATGGTGGTCGTCTCGGTTGGTCGTATAGGTGTACATCACATACTCGTCGTTGGCGCCGTCGAAGCCCAGCTCGCGCGCCTTGCGGTCGGAGCATTCCTCGATCCGGTCGAAAAACGCCGCCCCGCCCGTCACCTCGAAGATGCGGCGGAGTTCGGCCATCGACGCGTCGTCGATGCGGCGCAGGGCGCCGGAACCCTCCTGCATGTAGGTGGGGTTGAAACGGCCGTACACCTCCTTGTCGTTGTCGTAGATCCAGCGCCACACGGGTCCCTGCTCCTGATGCAGGTCGGGATTGATGAGGCGCGGCGTGAGGCAGTAGCCCGTGCGCAGGATGTTGTCGCCCACGGTACGCTTGAGGGCGATCTGCTGGCGCCCCTTCTCGGACTCCACGAAGAAGCCGAGCCGCTGCGAGAGCGTGCGCAGCGCCTGGATCACATAGCCGGGCGTGTTGCCGCGCGGACAGCGGGGGCGGCACGACATGCACTCGCCGCAGTACCAGATCGTCTCGCTGCGGAGCAGGCGTTCGATGGCCTCGTCATCGTAGTTGTAGAATTCGGCTGCCGGACAGACGGCGGTGCAGACACCGCAGTTCATACACGCCTTCATACCCTCGCGCATACGGACGTCCTCCATCAGCATATCGTAATATTTTCCCATGACGTTTCCCAAAAACGCGCCTGTTCGGAACAGGCAAAAAATACCTGAAACAAAATTACCTCATCCCCCGCAACCGCAAGGTAGTGCCAACACCTATTTCCGATAGGTATAAATACCCACATCCAAAGCAGCGGGGTGCGAACCGCACCGGTCCGCACCCCGTCATGGCTCTTCGGCGGCCGACTACCGCCTCCGCTCCCAGTCGCTGTACTCGAACGGATAGGGAAACTTCTCCCCCCGCTCGTGGTATTCGCGGGCGGTCTCGCGCCACTGCGCCGGATCCCACTCCGGAAAACGGGTGTCCCCCTCGTAGTCGTGCATCACGGTGGTCAGGTAGAGGCGGTCGGCCAGCGGCATGGCCTGGGCATAGATCTGCCCGCCGCCGATGACGAACACCTCCTCCTGCGGGGGGAAGAGCGCCAGCGCCGCCTCGAGCGACGGAGCCACCTCAACCCCTTCGGGGGCATAGTCCGCACGGCGCGACACGACGATGTTGCGCCGGTTGGGCAGCGGTCGGCCGAGCGACTCGAAGGTTTTGCGCCCCATCACGACGGCATGGCCGCCCGTGAGGCGTTTGAATCGTTTCAGATCCTCGGAGATGTGCCACAGCAGCGAGTTGTCGCCGCCGATGACGCCGTTCCGGGCAACGGCTACGATGACGGAAATCATACGGCAATGGGGGCTTTGATCGAGGGCCACGGGTCGTACCCTTCGAGGGTGAAATCTTCATACCGGAACCCGAAGATCGAATCGACCTCCGGATTGATCTTCATCACGGGCAGGGGGCGCGGCGTGCGCGACAGCTGCTCGCGCACCTGATCGACATGGTTGAGATAGATGTGGGCATCGCCGAGGGTATGGACAAACTCGCCCGGTTTCAGTCCGCACACCTGCGCCATCATCATCGTGAGCAGCGCATAGGAGGCGATGTTGAACGGCACGCCGAGGAAGACGTCGGCGCTGCGCTGGTAGAGCTGACACGAGAGCCGCCCCTCGGCCACATAAAACTGGAAGAGGGCGTGGCAGGGCGGCAGCGCCATGCGGTCGATGTCGGCCACGTTCCAGGCGCTGACGATGTGGCGGCGCGAGTCGGGGTTGTGCTTCAGCGACTCCACCACCGCGGCGATCTGGTCGATGTGGCGGCCGTCGGGCGTCGGCCAGCTGCGCCACTGGTAGCCGTAGATCGGCCCCAGTTCGCCGTCGGGCGAGGCCCACTCGTCCCAGATGGTCACCTTGTTGTCGTGCAGGTACTTGATATTCGTGTCGCCCGCCAGGAACCACAGCAGTTCATGGATGATCGAGCGCAGGTGAAGTTTCTTGGTCGTCAGCAGCGGGAATCCCTCGTTCAGGTCGAATCGCATCTGGTAGCCGAAGATGCTCCGGGTTCCCGTGCCGGTGCGGTCGCTCTTCACGGCGCCTTCGTCCATGATCTTCCGCAGCAGATCGAGATACTGTTTCATCGGTTTATTTCGCTTGTTCGTTGTGTTCCTTGTTCCGGCCGGCGCGGTCGGGTCCCACCACGACGGTCGTCAGCTCTTCCGGCACGAGATAGCGGCGCGCCAGCGTGCGTATCCGTTCGGGCGTCACGGCGCGCACCTGCTCCATGAAGCCGGCCGTGTAGCTGTTGTCAAAGCCGTTCTGGATGTTTTCGATGGTCACGTCGGCAATGCCGAAGGGGCCGTCCAGGATGCGCATCACCTCGCCGGCCATGATGTTGCGCACCATGCCCAGCTCCGCCTCCGGCACCAGTTCCTCGCGCAGGCGTCCGATCTCGTACATCATCTGCTCCAGCGCGTCGTCGGTCACCGGCGCCCCCACCTCGGTGGCCGCCGCAAAGTAGCCGCTCCGGTCGAAATTGACCATCGCCGCATAGGCGCCATAGGTGTAGCCCCGCTCCTCGCGCAGGTTCTGCACCAGCCGCGAGCCGAAGTAGCCGCCCAGCACGGTGGCCACCACCTGCATGCCCACATAGTCGGCATGGGAACGCGGGAAGAGCGTCCGCCCCACCCGCAGGGCCGACTGCACGGCTCCCTCCACTGACCGCTCGGCATGTGCCGTGGCCGCCGGTTCGGGAAACGGGCCACGCTCGGTCACCCCGCCCGTGGCCATCTCGCCGAGGAAGGCCTCCAGCGTGCGGATGCGCGCGGCCGACACGTCGCCGCTGGCCACGACGAAACAGTTGTCCGCCGTGTAGTGGTCCCGGAAGAAGGCCGCCACCTCCTCGCGCCGCAGCGTATCGTAAAGTGCGGCATCGGACGAGGTGCCGTAGGGATGGTCCGCTCCGTAGATCGAACGGGCAAAGAGTTCGCGCGCCATGAAATCGACCTTCGTCCGATTGACCAGCAGCGCCTGTCGGCTCTTGGCGCAATAGACCGCCAGTTCCTCTTCGGGGAACTGCGGGTCGAGCAGGATCTCGCGCGCGATCTCCAGCGTGCGGTCGAAATATTTGGACAGGCAGACGAACGTCACCACGCTCCAGTCGCGGTCAATCGACACGTCGAAATAGGAGCCGTAGTAGTCGAGCCGTTCGGCAATCTGCAGCGAGGTCATGTTGCGGCTGCCCTCGGCAAGGTTGTTCACCGTAGCCGAAGCGCAGAACGGCACCTGCTGCCACGAACTGCCCGCACGGAACACGAAGCTGACCCGCGCCACGCCGTATTCGGGCGCCGGCAGGGTGTAAACGGAGACGCCGCCGGCCGTCACGTGGCGCTCGGCCGTCGGGACGGCGATCCGTTTCGGAATCCGCACCGCCGGACGGGTGCGGTCAAAAGAGGTGTCGTTACGCTTCATGTCCGCCGTGTATGATAAGGGTTGAACTTTTCTCCCTGCGCAGCAGCCGCTCCGCCGCCTCGCGCAGCTCCTCCGCACCGATGGCGCGGTAGATGGCCGCCTCGCCGTTCACCAGCGACAGGTCGCCGAGCATGGCGTAGTAGCCGAGGTTGAGTGCCTTGTTCATGACGTTCAGCTCGCCGTAGAGCATGTTGGCCTCGAACTTGTTGCGCACCTTCTCCAGTTCCTCCGGTGCGGCGGGGGTCTCCGCCAGCCGCCTCATCTCCTGCCACAGCGCCTCCTCGCCCTGCTCGACGCGCACGTCGGGCATCAGCTGACCCGTCACCACAAACATGCCCGGATCGAGGTCACCCGTGATGTAGGCATTCACGGCGGCAAAGAGCTGCCGTTTCTTGACCAGTTCCTGATAGAGGCGCGCCGAGGTGCCTCCGGCCAGCAGGTCGGTCAGCAGGTCGCACCGGTAGTAGTCCGCGCTGCGCCGGTCGCCCATCGGGCAGGCCACGGTGATCTGTGTGGCCGGCACGTCGCGGCGGATCTCGGTGCGCCGCGGGGCGGTCTGTTCGGGTTCCGCGGGCAGGACGTCGTGCGGCGCCTCGCCGGCGGGCAGGTCGCCGAACCACCGCTCGGCCAGCGCAAACAGCGCCTCGGGATCGAAATCGCCCGACACGGAGAGGATGGCGTTCGAGGGGCGGTAGTAGCGGTCATAAAAGTTGCGCACGTCGTCGAGCGTCGCCTCGCGCACATGGTCGGGTGTAAGGCCGATGGTCGGCCACCGGTAGGGATGCACCCGATAGACCAGTTCGCGCAGCAGCAGCCACTGTTCGCCGTAGGGCTGGTTCAGGTAGCGCTGGTTGTACTCCTCGATGACCACGGACTTTTCGGCCGCCAGCTTTTCGGGCGTGATCTCCAGCCCCGTCATGCGGTCCGACTCCAGCCAGAAGGCGGTTTCGATGTTGTCCTTCGGGAGCGTTATATAATAATCGGTATAGTCGTTGTTGGTGAAGGCATTGTTTTCGCCGCACGCCTCCTGCACCGGCGCATCGAAATCGGGAATGCGCCGCGTACCCCGAAACATGAGATGCTCGAACAGATGGGCGAATCCCGTGCGGCGGGGATCCTCGTTGCGCGCCCCTACCCGATAGAGCAGGTTCACCGCCGCCAGCTCCGAGAGCCGGTCGCGGTTCACCACCATCGTCAGGCCGTTCGCCAGTCTGTGTTCCGCATAGGTTATCATTGCGATCGTCGTTTTCCTCCGCGTCGCGACCGTCGCGACGCGTCCGACAAAGATAACACGATTCGCTGACAGCGCCGCACATTTTCGGCCGCCTTTTCCGCCCCGCCCCCTCCGATTGCCTGCCGAAAACACTATCTTTGACCTGCAACAAAAAATGTCGAATGCCATGTCCATACCCACCGCTGCCGCCGCCCGTATCGAGGCCATGCACACCTTCTTCGCCACCGGCCGCACCCGCGACCTCGCCTTCCGCAAGGCCGCCCTCGTCCGGCTGCGGCAATCGCTCATCGCCCACGAGCGGGAGATCGCCGATGCCCTGCACGCCGACCTGCACAAATCCGCCGAGGAGAGCTACCTCACGGAGACCGGCATGGTGCTGGCCGAGATCCGCGACCAGATCCGCCACCTCGACCGACGCGCCCGCCCCCAGCGGGTCGCCTCGCCCCTCTTCCTCTTTCCCTCCCGGGGACGGATCCTGCACGAACCCAAAGGCGTCGTGCTGATCCTGGCGCCGTGGAACTACCCGCTCCAGCTCGCCCTCTCGCCGTTGGTCGGCGCCATCGCCGCCGGCAACTGCGTGGCCCTGAAGCCCTCCACCACCTCGTCCGCCACCCTGGACATCCTGCGGGCCATCCTCGCCGAATGTTTCGCGCCGGAACACGTCGCCCTGTTCGACGGCGACCACACCCAGACCGACTCCCTGCTCGACTGCCGTTTCGACCACATCTTCTTTACGGGCGGCGCCACCTTCGGCCGCACGGTGATGGTCCGCGCCGCCGAACACCTCACCCCCGTCACCCTCGAACTGGGCGGCAAGAGTCCCTGCATCGTCGACCGCACGGCCGATCCCGACCTCGCCGCACGGCGCATCGTCTGGGGCAAGCTGCTCAACGCCGGCCAGACCTGCATCGCCCCCGACTACCTCTTCGTCCACCGCGACCTGCGCGACACGCTCCTCGCCCGCATGGCTGAAGTCATCAACCAATTCTACGGCCCGGACATCCGCCGCAGCGAGACCTACCCCCGCATCATCAGCGACAAGGCCTTCGCCCGTCTGTGCGGCTACCTCGACGGAGCCGGCGTCCGGATCCTGCTGGGCGGCGAACGCGACGCCTCGGAGCGCTTCATCGCCCCCACCCTTGTCGATGCGCCCGACCCGCAGTCGCCGCTGATGCAGGAGGAGATTTTCGGCCCCATCCTGCCCGTCTATACCTTTAATAATATAGAGGAGCCGCTGGACTTCATCAACGGCCGCCCCAAGCCGCTCGCCCTCTACTACTTCGGCGACCGCCGCACGGGACGCCGGGTGCTGCACGCCACCACCTCGGGCGGCGCCTGCCTCAACGACACGATCATGCACGTCACCGCTCCGGCGCTGCCCTTCGGCGGCATCGGCGCCAGCGGCACGGGACGCTACCACGGCCGCGCCTCGTTCGACACCTTCTCGAACATCCGCAGCGTCCTCGCCTCACCCCGCCGGTTCGACCTGCCCCTCCGCTATCCGCCCTACCGCAACCGGATAGGGTTGTTGAAAAAACTGCTGTGATTTCACGGACTCTCCACCGGAATCCGTATCTTTGCCGGGGCGGACGGGCAACCCGTCCGCCCCGCAACGCCCTCGCCTGATGGAATTTCTGATTGACTACGGCTACATAGGCCTCTTTATCGGAGCTTTTCTGGCAGCTACCATCCTGCCGATGAGTTCGGATGTCCTGCTCGTCGGCCTGCTCGCCGTGGGCGGCAACCCCTACATCGCCGTCCCTGTCGCCTCGGTCGGCAACTGGCTGGGAGGCCTCACCTCCTACTGGCTCGGGCGCGCCGGCAAATGGGAGTGGCTCGAAAAATACTGCAAGGTCAAACGCGAGACCATCGAAAAGCACCAGCACCGCGTGGCCCGTTACGGCAGCCTGCTGGCCTTCTTCACCTGGCTCCCCTTCATCGGCGACGTGATGGCCATCGCCCTCGGATTCTATCGCATCGACTGGCACAAAACGACCGTATTCATGCTCATCGGCAAGAGCCTGCGCTTCGTCATGTGGGCCGTCCTCTACTATTGGGTCGAACCCATGTTCGCCTGATCCGGCGTTCGTTATCAAGAAACGCCGATTCAAAGAAAAACGGCTCCGATCCGCCGCTTTTCCATTTTTTCCTGCTATATTTGTAGCTGTACCTATTTACGAACGACAGAAAAAAGAGGGGAAATGCAACATTTTGCCAACCCGACACGTCTTTGTATAGGCAGACCGCAGAAAAAAACACGACAACTACAAAACAAATATCCGCATTAAATCTTGATTACAATGAAAAGACTTCTTGTCATGTTTGCTGCAACCGCAGCAGCACTTCTTACGGGAGTAGGATGTCAAAAAACTCCGAATGGGCCGAGTACCGGCGGCGAGGTCGTTCCGGCCTATAAAGACGCTTACTACTATGGCGAGGGCGCACTCCAGTCTGCAGGTTCCGCCACGTACCGCATCAACCTGTACGACCAGAACAACCCCGCTACCACGCTGCGTCTGGATGTGGTATCCGATGTAGCCGTCAGCGACAATATCAAACCGGCCGCTACGACTTACAACCTCGGATCGAAAGAAGAGCCGCAGATCGGCACGTTCATCGTAGCCGCTTCGGCCTCCGATGAGTACGGTACGCTCTTCACCGACAACGGTACGCCCGTACTGATCACGGGCGGTACGATCCGCATCCAGCAGGGCGTAGGTATCCAGCAGGTTACCGCTTCGCTGACCACCGAAGCCGGAGAGACCATCGAATGGACTTTCAAAGGCAGCATCACCTACACGGACAAGCGCCTCAACCTGGACCGCACGGAGATCATCGTTGGTTCGGACAAGTGGGATCTCTACTATGAAGGCGAATACGCCTCTGCAAACGGCCTGGGTATCGTTTACCTCAGCGTGGCTTCCGAAGACCTGGCCAACATCCTGTCGCTGGCCATCACGATCCCGCTGCCCGAGGATCCCAACAAGGTAACCGTTCCGGAAGGCACCTTTACGGTTGCCGAGCGTCCCTCGGAAGCCGGCATGCTGATCGCAGGTGACATTCAGGGTCAAAACGTCCTCTACACCAAGGAGGTATTCTACAATACTTCGACGCAGATGATGAACGGCGGCTCCCTGATAAACAGCGGTTCGGCAACGATCACCAAAAACAGCAACGGCACCTACTCGCTGACCACCAACCTGAGCGGCCAGTCGTTCAACAACAGCGGTTCGATCACCGGTATCGTGGACAAGATCCAATACACGATGAACAATGCAGAATTCCCCGAATTCATCGACAACGCATCGGAACCGATGTCCACGCTGACCGAAGATGTCGAAGTGCCGGCCATGCCGAACTTCTATGCTGACCCGCTGAGCGATCCGTGGGCATTCCAGAACGGCAGCACCTACTTCATCCTGTGGCGTCTGATCTTTTCGGAAGGTGTCGAACTGAACAACGAGAATGACGACTACTCCTCCTACGGCACGCTGTACGTCCGCGGTACGGAAGGCAAGGCACTCAGCGTACAGCTGGTAACGGAGACCCCCACCCTGGACAACATCTCGGTTCCGGTCGGCACGTTCCCGCTGAACGAACAGTACATCAACCTGCAGTCCCCTGTCTTCACCGCACAGACGACCCTCTCGGGCGCTCCGAGCATGACTGACCCCTTCGGTCTGGGTTCGGGTACGTTCTACTTCGTCATCGGCCAGGTTCCCTCGACCACCGAAGAAGGCGCCATGATTACGTCGGTTGTGGATGGCGGCGGTGCCGTGATCAACAAAGGCCAGACGACCATCACCTCGACCGGTGAGAACACGTACGAACTGACCATCGAGTTCTACGACACGTACGGCCACAAGATCACCAGCACGCAGACGTTCGAGATGTCGGCCGCTGCCGCATCGCAGGCCGTTGTCAAAAACCTCATGGTCAGCAACGGTTACCTGTACAATCCGGCCCTCGAGCCGTTCGCGAACAGCCCGTTCGCCAAGATGCCTGCTGCCGTATCGCTCCGGTAAGCAAGCGGTAATCAGACCCAAAGGGGGCTGCCGTTCGACGGCAGCCCCCTTTCCTTTCCACCGACGGGCTGGTCATTGCTGTGTACACGCAAAAACACGACGCACATATTCCCTATATTCAAAGAATTTCACTATCTTTGTAGAAGTGGCCTTTTATGAACGACCGATTCGTTTGGCGCGACGCAACATTTCCGACCATGCGAACGTCTTAGATAAAAAGTCCCTACAAAAACCGGACAACCCACATTTTGCAGAAAATCATTTTAATCTTAAACATTTCACGTATGAGAAAAATCTTTTGGGCTGTGACCGTTCTGTTTGCGGCACTGACCGTCGGATGCCAAAAGAATCCGAGCGGTGCAACGAGTTCCACTCCCAAGTTCTCGACTTTCGTAGAGGACAAAACGGTGTATTTCGGCCAGTTGTACGGCGAAGGTTCTGGCTTCTACACCCTGACCCTGACCAATGCGGACGGCGACGAACTGCGCATCGACTGCTTCAGTGGCATCGCGCTGAACGCCAACTCGGCCTCGCTGGCTTCCGGTACCTACAACGTAGGCTCGATCGCAGAACACGCCCTGCGTACCTTCGTTCCTGCAGCCGCAGAAACCGACGAAGTGGGAACCATCCTGTGGCGCAAGGGCAACGCTACCCTGATCGACGGCGGTTCGATGACGGTTACCAAATCGGGTTCCAACCTCAAGTTCGTCTTCAACTTCACCTCCAATGGCGCTGAAGTGGCTATCGAGCCGTTTGAAGGAGCTGTCAAATTCACCAACAAGGAGGAGTATCCGCCCCGTACTGAAGAGCCGAATCCCCGCGTAGCCACCTCCATCATCGCCGAGTATTACGGCAAAGCCAATGACCCCGACGCAGAAGGCGGCCTCTTCCTGCTGGCCATGACCTGCCAGGGCGACATCAACTCCAGCAGCAAAAACCTGGAAGGCATTCAGATCAACGGTTTCATGCCGCTGCAGGAGGACCACAATGCCTTGACGCTGCCCGAAGGCACCTATACGATCGAACAGGGTCTGACCGAGATGATCCCCTTCAAGCTGATCGAAGGCTCGATCCTGAACAACTCGTACAGCGGTACCTGCGAGTTCCTCACGAACAACAACAGCGAGTTCACCCACGGCTGGTGCATCCTGGAAGGCACGATGACCGTTGCCAAAAACGGCGAGAACTATAAGATCACGACCAACTTCATCGGCTACCGTGCCGACCAGTCCGGTATCGTTGCTCCCGACAGACCCGAGGAGGTACGCTATGTATACGAAGGCCCGATCGAGATCAACAACTCCGCCGACCCCGGCAGCAACATCACCGGCAACAAGGAACTCGGTACCATCACCAACAAGGCCATGCTGCAGACGTCCGATCAGGGCAGCGGCGTAATGGGCTACTTCTATTACATCTGGGGTGACGGCATCGACGTTTCCATCAGCGGCCAGAACATCACCCCGTCCGGCCAGGGCGACATGCTCGTGCTGGGTCTCTTCGGTCCGAAAACGCTGGGCGACCGTCCCGAAGCCACCTTCGTGATGGGCGACATCTTCGGCGTCGTTTACGAAGACAAGAACATCGCCATGCCGGCCAACCCGCTGCCGCTGTCGCAGGGTATCAGCCCGCTGGAAGGCTGCTGGTACACCTACCTGCGCACGACCTCAAATGCTGCTACCCTTGACTACTGGGCCGGAGCCATGCCGAGCGTAGGTTCCGTAACGACCAGCAACGACGGCGACATCCACAAAGTGGTAGTCGATTTCGTGGATCGCAACGGCAACAAGATCACGGGAACGTACGAAGGCGAGTTGCTGGACAACGGTTCGGCAGCCGGCGGCTTCTACATGCCCTCCTTCCCGATCTCGGCCGAACTGGCCAACCCGGTACTGCGCGCTTACAGAAAATAAGCGCTCCTAACGGCACTCACCATGCGGGCGGTTTCCTTTACGGAGGCCGCCCGCATCCGTATTGTCCCCGCCGCACAGGGAGCCGCACAAAAACGCCTTCATCGCACAGCCGATTCGCTGTCCTGCATACGTTTTTCCGATATTTTCATTACTTTTGCGCAGATTATTAACGGGTCCCGCCCGGCAGATGCGCGGCGGAACCGATTGTCAAACCAATCACGGCACTGTATGGACGATGGCTGTTGTAAAAACAAAAATCGCGGCGGTATCCTATCTGAATACCGTGCCGTTCGTTTACGGCATCATCCACGCGAATAAACTGGACGCCGAGCTGCTGCTCGCGCCGCCGGCGCAATGCGCCCGCAACTTCATGGATCGGAAAGCCGACATCGCCCTTGTCCCTGTCGGATCGCTTCCGTTGCTCGAAGATGCCGAAATCATAACGAACTACTGCATCGGAGCGGAGAAGAGCGTCCGCACCGTAACCGTCATGAGCAATGCCCCGATCGCCGAAACGCGGCGGTTGTGGCTCGATTCCCATTCCATGTCCTCCGCCCTGCTGGTCAAGATTCTGGCCGCCGAGCTGTGGCACATCACTCCGGAATGGAAAGAACTGACCGACTACTCGGTCGTCGATCATCCCGAGGAGGGCGACGCCTTCCTGCTCATCGGAGACAAGGTATTCGACTACGAGGGGCATTTCACCCACACGTACGATCTGGCCGACTGCTGGCGCGAGCTGACCGGCAAGCCGTTCGTCTTTGCCGTATGGGTGGCGCGCAAAGGCATTGCCCCGGAAGTGATCGACCATCTCGAAGCATCGCTCGAACTGGGTGTGGAACGCATCTGGGAGGCGATCAACGAGAGCGCCCACCGGAGCAAAGAGTACGCCTATACCTATCTGACCGAAAACATCGACTTCCTGTTCGACTACCAGAAACGGCAGGCGCTCGAACTCTACTGGGACAAGGGGCGCAAGTTCGTTCCGCGCGCCAATCCCGGCTGAAGGCAGGCCTAAAGGGATGGGGCGAATGGGTATTCGCCCCGATCTGATTGCAAACGGAGATCGCCCGTCCGGCGGCACCGACAGCGCATTCGGCACAATGCCGCAGCCTCCCGGATTGCCAGCCGTCCTGCGGGACGATCCGCATGTATCACCCTCAAGCCACCGGTCAGGACATGATAACGATTTACCTGAAACAATACAACAAGATCGTCCGCAACCCCGACCTCAAGATTTTCGAGGAGCTGGGCTACGACGATATTCTGTGGATCGACCTCTTCCGGGCTACGATCAAGGAGCAGAAGGAGGTGGAAAGCTTCATGGAGATCAACCTCCAGAGCCGCCAGCAGGTCGAGGAGATCGAAACCTCGTCGAAATACTCCGAAACGGAAAACGCCATCTTCACCAACGCCGATTTCTTCGTCCATTCACCGGAAGGGATCAGCGTGGAACCGGTCTCCTTCGTCATCAGCGAGGGCGTCCTCATCACGGTCCGCCAGTCGGAGTTCCGCACCTTCACCGAAGCCGAGAAACGGCTCCAGATCAACTCGCGCGCCTACTCGACGGGCTACCACCTGCTGGTGTCGATTCTGGAGATCCGCATCGACGCCGATGCCGACGCGGTCGAGGCGGTCTCGAAACAGATTGCCGCCCTGAGCAAGGACATCGGCCGCCGCGACCGCGTGTCGCAGGACGAAATCAAGCATATCAACAACCTGCAGGAGACCACCATGATGATGCGCGAGGTGATTTTCGACCGCCAGCGCCTGCTGTCGGGCATCCTCAAGAGCGAACGCTTCCCGAACGATATCTATCCGCGCCTGCAGTTGATGATCCGCGACGTGAACTCCATCGTCAGCCACGCCGACTTCAGTTTTGAACGACTCGACTTCCTGCGGGAAACGGCCCTCGGCCTCATCAACCTCGAACTGAACAACACGACCAAGATCTTCACCATGGCCTCCGTCTTCTTCATGCCGGCCACGCTGGTGGCCAGCATCTACGGCATGAACTTCCACTTCATGCCGGAACTCGACTGGCGTTTCGGCTATCCGTCCGCCATCCTGCTGATGATCCTCGTCTCGTTCTTCTGCTACCGCTTTTTCAAACACAAGAAGTGGCTCTGAGCGGCCTGCCGCCCGACCCGATACCAAAAAGAGCATGCCCCGCACGGGACATGCTCTTTTGACTTTCAGCGGCTGCCGCCCGATCAGAGCGACTGGATCGACGTGGCCTCCATGCCGGGAGCGATCTTGCCCACCAGCCCCTGGAGCACCTTGCCCGGACCGAGTTCGGTGAACGACGTGGCACCGTCGGCCACCATGTGCTGCACGCTCTGCGTCCAGCGTACCGGAGCGGTCAGCTGGGCGATCAAGTTGGCCTTGATCTCGGCCGGATCGGTGTGGGGCATGGCATCCACATTCTGATATACGGGGCATTTCGGAGCCACGATCACCGCCTCCTCGATCGCCTTGCTCAGTTCGGCGCGCGCCGGTTCCATGAGCGGCGAGTGGAAGGCACCGCCTACGGCCAGACGCATGGCGCGTTTGGCACCGGCAGCCTTCAATGCCTCGCAGGCCTTGTCAACGCTCTCGATCGAGCCGGAGATCACCAGCTGGCCGGGGCAGTTGTAGTTGGCGGCAACGACCACGCCTTCGGTCTCGGCGCAAATCTTCTCCACCGTTTCGTCCGGCAGGGCGAGTACGGCAGCCATCGTCGAGGGGTTGATCTCGCAGGCGCGCTGCATGGCCATGGCACGTTTCGACACCAGACGCAGACCCTCCTCGAAGCTGAGGGCGCCGGCAGCAACCAGTGCGCTGAACTCGCCGAGCGAGTGGCCGGCCACCATGTCGGGGTTGAACCGGTCGCCGAGACTCTTGGCCAGAATCACGGAGTGGAGGAAGATGGCCGGCTGGGTCACCTTGGTCTGTTTGAGTTCCTCATCCGTGCCGGCAAACATGATGTCGGTGATGCGGAAACCGAGGATTTCGTTCGCCTGCTCGAAGAGGGTCTTGGCTTCGGGAATGTTGTCGTAGAGATCTTTTCCCATACCTACGAACTGGGCTCCCTGTCCCGGAAAAACAAATGCTTTTTTCATATTTTGTGTTTTGATGATAACGGCGTTACGGGACAAAAATAACAAAAATTACGATATGGTTACCTACCTTGCGCAGAAGGCTCCCCCTACCCGCCCCGCGGCGCGGCGGTTAGGAATTGCCGCAAATTTTTGCTAAAATTGCAGGTTGATTTACCGCCCGTCAGGGGGCGCAGTGACCCTCTGTGCGTGCATATTCCGCGCAATTCTATGAACGCCGTCATCTCCGTCTGCTACTACATCGTCCTGTTGATCTGGTCGCTGGCCTACTTCGTCTTCATGCTCGTGCTGTATGCCGTCACGGTGGCTTTCGACCGCGAGCGGGTCGTCCTGCACGCGGCCTCGCGCTTCTGGGCGCGGAGCTTCTTCCGGCTCAACCCGCTCTGGAGGCTGCGCATCGAGGGTCGCGAACACATCGACCCGAAGGCGGCCTATGTCATCACGGTCAATCACCAGTCCATGCTCGACATTCCGCTGATGTATGCCCTGCCCCGCCTCAACTTCAAGTGGGTCTCGAAAAAGGAGGTGTACAAATGGCCGCTGTTCGGCGTGGTGCTGTGGCTGCACGGCGACATCACGGTCGATACGAAAGGCTCCGTGCGCAAGACGAAAGCCTTCATGGAACAGGGATGCGAACACCTCCGGCGCGGCACTTCGGTCATCATCTTTCCGGAGGGAACGCGCAGTCGCGACGGCGAGATCCACAACTTCAAGGAGGGCGCCCTCCTGCTGGCACGCGAGGCCGGCACCCCCGTGCTGCCCTGCGTGATCGACGGCGGCAAAACCTTCGCGCAAGGCTGGCAGGTACGACGCAACACCTTCACGATCCGCATCCTTCCGCCCGTACCGGCCCGCGCCGTACAGGAGACGGAGACCCGCGCCCTCATGGCCGGGGTGCGCGCAACGATGACCGACACCCTGCACACGCTCCGCACGGCGGAGGGCAAGGCAAATCCCACGCATACTATTTAACCCAATGGCAGAGAATACGAACAAAGGCACGGCCGCCTATACCGACGACAGCATCCAGACCCTGGCATGGAACGAACACATCCGCCAGCGTCCGGGCATGTATGTGGGCCGGTTCGGCGACGGCAGTCAGTCCGACGACGGCATGTATGTCCTCATCAAGGAGGTGATGGACAACTCCATCGACGAGTACATGATGGGACACGGCAAGACGATCGACGTACGCATCGAGGGACGCCGCGTCACGATCCGCGACTACGGCCGCGGCATTCCGCTCAACAAGCTCGCGGACGCCGTCTCGAAGATGAACACGGGCGGCAAGTTCGGCGACAGCGAGACGTTCCACAAGTCGGTGGGCCTGAACGGCGTCGGCGTCAAGGCCGTGAACGCCCTCTCCAGCGAATTCACCGTGCGGAGCATCCGCGACGGACGAGCCAGGACGGTGAGCTTCTCGCGCGGCTACGAACTCTCCGACCGCTGGGAGGAGAACGTCACCGAGAAGAACGGCCTGTGGGTGAGCTTCGTCCCCGACGACGACCCCAAGATCTTCGGCGACTACGCCTACAACTACGAGTTCATCGAGCCGATGCTGCACCGCTACACCTACCTCAACCCGGGGCTGACGGTGCGCTTCAACGACAAGACCTTCTTCTCGAAGAACGGCCTGCTCGACCTGCTCAACGACAACCTCTCCGAAGAACCGCTCTACCCGCCGATCCACCTCACCGGCCAGGACATCGAGGTGGTCATCACCCACGGCAGCGGCTACGGCGAGACCTACTATACGTTCGTGAACGGCCAGTACACCACCCTCGGCGGCACCCACCAGGCGGCTTTCCGCGAGGCGGTGGCCAAGACGGTCAAGGAGTTCTACAAGAAGGACTACGATCCGGCCGACGTGCGCACCTCGATCATCGCGGCGCTGAGCATCAAGGTCGAGAACCCGATGTTCGAGAACCAGCCCAAGACCAAGTTCGGCTCCAAGGATGTGGCGCCGAACGGCCCCTCGGTGCGCAACTTCATCGTCGATTTCGTCAAGGAGCGGCTCGACGACTACCTGCACATGCACCCCGAAACGGCCGACATCCTCGGCAAGAAGGTGGCCGCCAACGAAAAGGAGCGCAAAGCCATATCGGGCGTGCAGAAGAAGGCGCGCGAGATGGCCAAGAAGGTGAGCCTCAACAACAAGAAGCTGCGCGACTGCAAGATCCACCTGAGCGACGAGAAGAATGCCCGCCGCTTCGACACGATGATCTTCATCACGGAGGGCAACTCGGCCAGCGGTTCGATCACCGCCAGCCGCGACGTACAGACCCAGGCGGTCTTCTCGCTGCGCGGCAAGCCGCTCAACAGCTTCGGACTGACCAAGCGGGTGGTGTACGAGAACGAGGAGTTCAACCTGCTGCAGGCGGCCCTCAACATCGAGGAGGACATCGGCAACCTGCGCTACAACAAGGTCATCATCGCCACCGATGCCGATGTGGACGGCATGCACATCCGCATGCTCATCATGACCTTCTTCCTGCAGTTCTTCCCCGACGTGATCCGCAACAACCACCTCTTCGTACTCCAGACGCCGCTCTTCCGCGTGCGCAACAAGAAGGAGACGATCTACTGCTACAGCGAGGAGGAGAAGCAGAAGGCGATCCACAAGCTGGGCGCCAATCCGGAGATCACCCGATTCAAAGGTCTGGGCGAGATCTCGGCCGACGAGTTCAAGGAGTTCATCGGCGAGAACATGCGCCTGGAACAGGTGCGGCTGACCAAGGAGGACCCTATCCACGACATGCTGGAGTTCTACATGGGCAAGAACACCTACGACCGGCAGGCTTTCATCATCGACAACCTGCGCATCGAGGCCGACTACATCGACGAACTGATTTAGACACGACGAGCAACAATCCGATAACCCGCACGGCTCAGCGTAACCGTGCATCCACGACAAGATGAGCAGACACACCCAAGACGAAACGCCGGACATGAACGACCTGTCCGACACCCCGATCGACGAGACCGACGGCACGATGGCCGGCGAGGAGCGCGACGCGGCCGAGGAGACCGATGAAACCGAGGAGGACGAACTGCCCGCTGCGGCAGGCGGCTCAGGACGCCGCATGTCCGAGAAGTTCGCCCGACTGACCGAGGCGGGCAGCAACCGCTACCGGCTGACGGGCATGTACAAGGACTGGTTCCTCGACTACGCCTCCTACGTCATCCTCGAACGCGCCGTACCGCATGTCGAGGACGGCCTGAAACCCGTCCACCGGCGCATCCTGCACGCCATGCGCCGCATCGACGACGGCCGCTACAACAAGGTGGCCAACATCATCGGCCAGACCATGCAGTACCACCCGCACGGCGACGCCTCCATCGGCGACGCCCTCGTGCAGCTGGGACAGAAGGAGCTGCTGATCGACACGCAGGGCAACTGGGGCAACATCCTCACGGGCGACATGGCCGCCGCACCGCGTTACATCGAGGCGCGGCTGAGCAAGTTCGCCATGGAGGTGGTCTTCAACCCCAAGACGACCGAATGGATGCTCTCCTACGACGGCCGCAACCAGGAACCGGTCACACTGCCGGTCAAATTCCCGCTGCTGCTGGCGCAGGGCGTGGAAGGCATTGCCGTCGGCCTGGCCTCGAAGATCCTGCCCCACAACTTCAACGAGCTGCTCGACGCCTCGATCGCCTGCCTGCGCGGGGAGCCGTTCACGCTCTACCCCGACTTCCAGACGGGCAGTCTGATCGACGTATCACGCTACAACGACGGCCTGCGGGGCGGCTCGGTCAAGATCCGCGCCCGCATCGCCAAACTCGACAAACGGACGCTGGCCATCACCGAGATTCCCTACGGAACGACCACCGAGTCGATCAAGGAGTCGATCATCAAGGCCAACGAGAAGGGCAAGATCCGCATCAAGAAGGTGGACGACAACACGGCCGAGAAGGTCGAGATCATCGTCCACGTCAGCAACGAGGAGTCGGCCGACAAGACGATCGACGCCCTCTACGCCTTTACCAACTGCGAGGTCTCCGTATCGCCCAACGCCTGCGTCATCTCGGACGACAAGCCCCACTTCATCGGCGTGAGCGAGATCCTGCGCCGCAGCGCCGACCGCACCCGCAGCCTGCTGGGCGCCGAACTGCGCATCCGGCTGGGCGAGCTGGACGAGGAGTGGCACATGGCTTCGCTGGAACGCATCTTCATCGAAAACAAGATGTATCAGGCCATCGAGGGCAAAACCTCGCGCGAGGAGGCCTACGATGCCGTGGACGAGCGCCTGGAACCGTTCAAGAAACTGCTGCGACGCGAAGTGACGCGCGAGGATGTCATCAAGCTGACCGAACTGCGCTTCATCCGCATCTCGAAATACGACTCGGCCAAGGCCGACAACCAGATCAAGGCCATCGAGGCCGAGATGGAGCAGGTGCGCTACGACCTCGACCACCTGACCGACTACACGGTGGCCTGGTACCGGAAAATCAAGGAGAAATACGGCAAGGGGCGCGAACGCCGCACCGAGATCCGCGCCTTCGACAGCATCGAGGCGACCAAGGTGGTCGTGGCCAACGCCAAGCTCTACGTCGATCGCGAAGGGGGCTTCTTCGGCATCGGCAACGCCATGAAGAAGGACGAATTCGTCTGCGACTGCTCGGACATCGACGACGTGATCGTCTTCACGCAGGAGGGCAACTACATCATCACCAAGGTGAGCGACAAGGCCTTCTATGCCCCCCACATCCAGTACATCGGCATCTTCAAGCGCAACGACGAGCGCACCATCTACAACGTCCTCTACCGCGACGGCGAGAAGGGCGCCATCATGATGAAGCGGTGCGCCATCAAGGGCATCACGCGCGACAAGGAGTACACCATCACCAAAGGCACGCCGGGCAGCCGCATCCTCTACATGAGCGTCAATCCCAACGGCGAGGCCGAGGTGCTGAAGATCATGTTCAAACAGCGCACCCGCCTCAAGAAGGCGATCGTCGATCTGGACTTCAGCAAGCTGGCCATCAAGGGACGCAGCTCGCAGGGCAATCTCTTCTCGCGCTACGCCATCCACAAGATCCAGATCAAGGAGCGGGGTGCCTCGACGCTCGCCGGCCAGAACGTCTGGTTCGACGAGGATGTCATGAAACTCAACACGGACGGCCGCGGACGCCTGCTGGGCGAGTTCGAGGGCGACGACCGCATCGTGGTCTTCACCTCCGGCGGCCGCTACTACACGACCGGCTTCGACACGGGACACCACTTCCCCGCCGACACGCTGCGCGTGGAGAAGTACGACCCGCAGCGCGTGTACAGCGCCGCCTACTTCGACGGCGAGAGCCGCTTCTACTACCTGAAGCGTTTTGCGGCCGAGCTGAGCGACAAGACCCAGCCGTTCATCGACGAGGAGACGGGCCGCTCGCGCCTGACGGCCCTCTGCGCCGACTGCTATCCCCAGCTGGAGGTCACCTACGGCGGCGCCCACAAGAACCGTCCGGCCGACCGCATCGACGTGGAGCAGTTCATCGGCGTCAAGAGCCACCGCGCCAAGGGCAAACGGATCACCACCTACGAAGTGGCCTCGCTGCGCTTTATCGAACCGATGCGCCCCGATCCGGAGGAGACCCCCGCCAGCGATGAGGAGGAAACCGATGCCATGACGGCCGAATCGCCGGCTCCCGCACCGGAAGCTCCCCGCGAGGCCGAATCGCCCGCACCGGCTCCTGCGCCAGGCCCCCGCACCGTGCAGAAAACAACGGTGACCGTGGCCGACGACGACCTGATCATCGAACGCTCCGAAGACGAGGACGAACCGCTGCCGGCCGAAGACCCCGCCCAGCTCAACCTTTTCTGAACCGTCACACGCCATGGTCACGGATCGCCGTCCGGCGATCCGTGACCCTTTTCCCACCGATTTCGCTATGATTCTCTATCTGGTTGGTTTCATGGGCTGCGGCAAAAGCTCCATCGGGCGCCGCATCGCCGAACGCACGGGCTACGCTTTTGCCGACACGGACCGCATGGTCGAGGAGGCTGCCGGACGCACCATTCCCGAAATCTTCGCCACCGACGGCGAGGCCGCTTTCCGCGCCATGGAAAGCGAGGCGCTGCGGAGCATCCCCACCGAGGGCAACACCATCGTCGCCACGGGCGGCGGAACCCCCTGCAACCCCGACAACCTTGCCTGGATGAAGGCGCACGGCCACAGCGTGTATATCGCCATCACGGCCGACTACCTCTACCGCATACTCTACACCCGCCGCCAGAAACGTCCCAAACTGGCCAATCTGAACGACGAGGAGCTGCTCAGCTACATCCGCACGACGCTCGCCGAACGGGAGCCGTTCTACACCCAGGCTTCGGCCACCATCGAATGCACCGGAGCCAGCGACAGCTACATCATCGACCACATCCTCTTCTATCTCGACCACCTGTCCGACCGGCCGTCACCCGCCTCCTCTTCCCTATATTGATCCCCCGCAAAGCCGTCTCCCCACCGGACTCGCAAATCCCGTCCGACAGATGCGGATCGGATTGACAGGGGAAATTATGCAGTTCACAGGCAAAAGCCTTGCTTTTATTTAGAATAATTATTAATTTTGAATGTTTGTTGCCCTACAGAACAGGGTAATTCCCCTGCCGATGTACAACAAAAAACAACTTTTCACAATTTAGTTTAACCTTAACAACAATCTGTATGAAAAACCTGTGTTCGAGCCTTGCCGGTTTCATCACCCTGCTCGCACTGACGACAATCGGCTGTACCAAATCCAAGGAGAGTGCTTGGATCAACCTCGAAAAAGCAGAGGTGACCCTGCCCAGCACCGGCGAAACCTCCGTAACCATTAATGTAG
>CASEGL010000022.1 GCA_949287525.1 uncultured Rikenellaceae bacterium | reverse complement strand
CGTGCTGCGGGCGGTGGTGCTGCTGCCGGCAGGGGCGGGGCTGTCGGAAGGCGGGCTGGTCGGGGCGGCCGGCTGGCTGTTCCGGCGACTCTGCAGCGGCCGTCTGCTCGGCCGGAACTGCGGGGGTGCCGGTCGGTTGTTCAGCCGGCCGGTGCGGTTCGGCCGCTTGCGGCATGTTTTTCCGCGGCCGGCCGCGGCGGGGTTTGTTGCGGTCGGAACCGCTGCCGCTGGCCTCGGCTGCCGCGTCCGTTCCGGCTGCGGGCTGTTCGGCCGGAGCCATGCTGTTGTCGGCCTGCGGCTCCGGTTCTTCCGTCCGTGACGTGCGGCGGGTGCGGGGTTGCTCGTTGCGAATTACCTGCGGGGCGGACGGTTGGGAATCGCCTGCGATGGCTCGGATCAAGTCGTCTTTTTTCATGGTCGTGACGCTCTTGACGCCCATCGCCTTGGCTATTTCGCGCAACTGAAGGATACTCTTCTGTTGCAATGCATCGAGATCTTGCATATCGGGAAAAAGGTTTCTCTTATGTTGTAGCGGGTGATTGCCGGACGGGGTGCCGGCTGTCGAATCAAATGTGACGCAAATATACGTTTTTCCGATGAAAAACACACGATACAGAGGCTATTTCGCGATCTGTTTGTTCCGGTTGCGGCCGGTGTAACGCAAACAGACGGGCTTCATCGATGAAGCCCGTCTGTTGGAATGACGGTTGGGCGGATCAGGCCTCTTTGCGGTCGCTGCCGTTCTCCCGTTGAGCGTTGGCCGCACCGTTCGGTGCGGTGTACAGGTAGCGTTTGATCTTGAGCGAAGGCGTCTTTTCAAACTCTTCCTTCTGCTCGATAATGGCGGAGATCTTCGATGCCTTGTTCACTTTGGCATTGACGTAGCGGAGTATCTCGTCCCGAATGTCGAACATGGCAGAGGCGCGGTCGTGGCGCAACTCGTGGAACCGTTTTTTCAACTGTTCCTGGTCGTAGTGAACCAGGGCGATCAGTTTGCCGTTTTCCTGGCGGACAATCGAATCGGTCACCAGAAAATGGCTGTTCAGCACGCTTTCGATGTCTTCCGGATAGATGTTCTCCCCGTTCGGGCCGACGATCATGTTGCCCAGGCGCCCTTTGATGTAGAGGTAGCCGTCCGCATCGAAGGCTGCCAGGTCGCGGGTGCGGAACCATTGGTCGTGGGTGAAGACCTCGGCCGTGAGTTCGGGGCTTTTGTAGTAACCCTGCATCGTGCAGGGGCTTTTGACAACCAGTTCGCCCTCGCCGAGTTCATTGACATGCTCCAGACGGGCTTCGATGCCGTGCAGTACGGGACCCGTGGAACCCAGCCGAACCTTGCCCGGCGTGGCGCCTGCCAGCAGGGGAGCCGTTTCGGTCAGGCCGTAGCCGATGGCGTAGGGGAAGCGTCCCTCCAGCAGGAAACGTTCCGCCTCGACGTCGAGTTTGGCGCCGCCGACACCCAGGAAACGCAGCCGTCCGCCGAAAAATTCCCGCAGCTGCTGACCCATGGCACGGTGGATCTGCTTGCGGAACAGCGGGCGCGAGTAGAGCGTACGCAGGAATTTCGAGGTGCAGAAGCGGCCGACAACCTGTTTCTTGTAGAGTTTCTCGATAATCAGCGGGACACTGAGAATGATGGTCGGACGCACCTCGCGCAGGGCGGGCAGCAGGTTCGATGCCGTTGGCGGCCGGTCGACATAGACGACCGATGCGCCGCACAGGAACGGCAGCAGCATGCCCAGCGAGCATTCGTAGGTGTGCGACAGGGGCAGGATCGACAGAAATACGTCGTCGGGATGGACGGCGAAGAGGTCGCGCCCCATCTGGATCTGCGTGGCCAGGTTGTAGTGGGTGAGCATGACGCCCTTCGGGGCGGAGGTCGTCCCCGACGTGTAGATGATGGCGGCCAGGTCGTCGGGCTGCGGTTCCTTCATGATGCCGAGTGCGCTGCTCGAACGCGACAGGATGCCCAGATTCTTCGTTCGGATGACGATATTCATGCGGCCGAGCGTCTCTTTCGAGAGACGGGAGTAGAGTTTGTCCGATACCATCAGCGCCTTGGCGTCGGAGTGGGCGATGATGGTGTCCAGTTCCGCACCCGAAAAGTCGGGCAGGATGGGGACAATGACCATGCCGGCCGTGACGACGGCGAAGTAGCATACGTTCCAGTTCGGCATGTTGCTGCTCAGCAGGGCAACCTTGTCTCCGCTGCTGAGGCCTGCGCCGAGCAGGATGCCGCGGACGTAGTCCACGCGGTCGTCGAAATCATTGTAGGTCATCGATTCACGTCCCAGCATGGAGAATGCGGGACGGCTGCCGTAAGCATTGATGCTGTTGGCGTATAGTTCTTTGAGCGTTTGAATTTCCATAGTGGAAAGTAATGGTCGTGCTGCCGCATGTACGGGTCGGACGGTTGGCCGACGGACTGCCTGCCTGGATCCGCCGGTCGGAATGCGGCGGAATGTCGGCGGCCTGTGGAGGCGGCGTTCGTTGTTATGCTACAAAATTAAGCATTAATAGGTTCGGTTCGTCATGCAGCGGCCGTTTTGTCGTTGCATTTTTCTGCACGGAATCACTCTTCGGAGACGACGGTGCCGGCATATTCGAAGGCGCGCAACCCGAACAGCGGCATGACCGCATAGACATGGTCGAAGATGTTGGCCTGGACATTTTCGTACGGGATCCACGACTGCCGGGCCGAGAAGCAGTAGATCTCCAGCGGCAGCCCCGTCGGCCCCGGCTGGAGCTGGCGTACCATGTGGGTCATCTCCTGATTTAGGTCTTCGTTGGTTTCGAGCCACTGGTTGAGGTACTCGCGGAACGTGCCGATGTTGGTGAGCCGGCGTTTGTCCAGATGGCTGGCCCGTTCGGCGTTGTAGCGCTCCAGCTCGGCGAGCTTGCGGGTGATGTAGCCATTGAGCAGTTCGGAGGCCTTGAGGGTGGCCAGATCCTGTTCCGTGAGGTAGCGGATCGAGGAGATGTCGATGTTGATCGAGCGTTTGATCCGGCGGCCGCCCGACTCCTCCATGCCGCGCCAGTTGGTGAACGGCTGTGAGACGAGGTTGTAGGTGGGGATGGTTGTGATGGTCTGATCCCAGTTCTGGATCTTGACCGTTGTCAGGCCGATTTCGGTGACGTTGCCGTCCGCATTGCCGTCCGGCACCACGATCCAGTCGCCCAGCCGGACCATGTTGTTCGAGCTGAGCTGGATGCCCGCCACGAAGCCGAGGATGGGGTCTTTGAAGACCAGCATCAGCACGGCTGCAAAGGCGGTCATACCTCCCAGCAGGACGGTCAGCCGTTCGTGGGTGATGATGCTGACGATAATCAGGACGATGGCGCACCAAATGACGACGGTGATGACCTGTGTGATGATCTTGACGGGTTTGTCCTTGACGCTGGCGATGTGTTCGTAGACGCGGTTGATGCCGTTCATCAGCGAGGTGACGAGCAGTCCGGCCGCCACGACGATCCAGATGTCGATGATCCGGTCGATGATCCACATGTAGTGCCAGCTGGCGGCGGAGAGACCCGTGCGCAGGATGATCGGGACGAACAGGCCGGCCAGCCGCTTGAAGAACTGCCGGTCGATCAGCCAGGTACTCCAGTGGCTGCGTGATGCGCCGGCGATGCGCCGGATCAGACGGGGCAGGTATTTTTTGGCGATGACATACAGCAGCCAGCTGATTGCACTGATGACGAGCAGGGTGAAGGCCACGTCGAGGAATTCGATGAGGTCGGGGTTTTCGAGGCCGAAGTTGTGGAAGAGTCGGGGTAGTTTCATAGAACGCGCGCGGATTTGTTTGGGTGCGGTAATTGGGTTTCGATACTACGAAGATAGCGAAAATCGTGCCGAAACGGAGTCCGTGCGCTATCTTTGTCGGCAGGACAGCAAGAATTATGGAACGAGACGATAGGTGCGATGCTGGATTCGGCTTTCACGGTGAGGAGTGCCGCCTGTTCGGCCTGCCGTATGGCGATTCGACGGAGGAGAGGCGATGACGGAAGGGACAAATACACGGGAAGCCGTAGCGACGCTGCTGGCGTGGATGGAGCAGAACCGGAACGAGCGGCAGCGGGAGGGCATGGCGCGCTTCGGCATTCGGAACGAACGTGCCTTCGGCATAGCGATCCCTGCACTGCGGCAGGCCGCGAAGCCGTGGCGCGGCCGCCACGATGTGGCGCTGGCGCTATGGAATACGGGATGGCACGAGGCTCGTGTGCTGGCGGGCATGATTGCCGATCCGCTGCGGCTGACGCCGGAGCAGATGGACGACTGGACGGCTGCATTCGATTCGTGGAATGTGTGTGACCAGTGTTGCGGCAACCTGTTCTGGCGGGTGCCGTTTGTGCGCGAGGCGGTCGGGCGGTATGCGGCCGACGGACGCGAGTATGTGCGTCGGACAGGTTTCGTGCTGATGGCCGCGCTGGCCGTGCATGACCGTACGGTGACGGCAGGCGAAGCGGCGGAGTGGTTGCGACTGATTGTGCGGTATGCCGGCGACGGGCGCAACTTTGTCAGAAAGGCGGTAAACTGGGCGTTGCGTCAGATCGGCAAGCGGAGTATGGCTTTTCGGGAGATGGCTTTGGAGACGGCTCAGGCTCTGGCGGCATCGGAAGAGAAAACGGCGCGATGGATCGGGCGCGATGCGGTGCGCGAACTGACCTCGGAGAAGACGCTGGCACTGTTGCGCAGACCATCGCCGCGACTGACCGGCTGCGGACGGCTCGGGCATCGGCGCCCCTTTGCTTAGAACCAGTAGGTATAGGTCAGGCAGTAGGCTCTCTGGAGCTGCTGGGTGATGGTCTGGCCGGTCTGCTGCTCCCAGGTGTGCAGGAAGCCGCGGCTCCAGCCGTTCGTGAAGTTCTGGAGAAACTGGAAAGTGAAACCGGCATAGCCTATGCCCAGCACCAGTCCGCAGGAGGCGGTCGAGAAGGGCGACCGGCCGTCGATTCCGTCGGCCCAGGCCGCTTCGAGGCGCTGTGTGCCGAAGAGCGTGATGCCCGCCTGCAGACCGGCCTGCAGGAAGACGGGAATGCGGGCGTTGCTCTCGAAAAACGTAATCATCACGGGTACGGCCAGCACGTATTGGGTGCAGGTGATGGAGGTGCCGGCACCGTCGTATCCGAAACCCCACATCGAAACATTGGCTCCCGTATCGAACGACCATACCTGGCCGAAGGGGAGCGAGGCGTTGAATCCCACCGTGAAACCCGGATGGCTGCGCACCTGGTCGCGCATGTTGATGGTCATGTCGCCGCCGACGATCAGCCAGTTGGTGGTCGAATGCTGGTATCCGGCCGTGATGCCCCAACGCCAGGGCGATGCGGGGCGTTCTTTCGGGGCGGCCGGCGGCATTTCCGGCTCCTGCTGGCGATCCGGTCCAATCACATCCAGTTGGTCGAGGGTGAGTTCGGGAGCCTGGGCGGCCGCCGGAAGGGCGGCGCACAGCATGCCGAACAGCAGCAGGATGCCAATACGAAACATAACGGTGCGTATAAAGCGTCATGTCCCCGTTCGGCGGAACGGAGACATGACGTAAGGGATTGTCAGAAGAGAATGTTCAGCGACAGGGTGATCGTGTGGCGGTCCAGGTGGCCTCCGAAAACATCATCGCCGGGCGAATAGGTGACATGGTTCACCATGCCCTCGGGCAGACGGGCTGCGCCGTCGTAGTAATAGATGCTGAAGGGAGCGATCCGGTAGCGTCCGTACACATAGGTCAGGTCGAGTGTCGTCGTGTTGTTCAGCCAGAAACCGATGCCGGCCGAGATGTGGTGCGACGAGGTGGTGAAGATGTCGTTGAATACGATTGGGTCGCCGTTCTCGTCCTTCTCGTTGAGGGGCGTGTCGTAGTAGGCGTAGCCGGCACGGAGTGCGATTTTCTGGATGGGCTTCACCTCCACGCCGACGCGGAAGTTGTTGGCCGGACGGTAGAGGCTGCGGATTTCCGAACGGAAGGCTTCCTGTGCGGCATAGCTTTCGCTCGTGTAACGCATGCCGTTGTACCATACGCACTCGTAGTCGAACGACAGGGCGAAGTAGTTGCCCAGCGTATAGGCGGCGCCCAGCAGCAGCCGCGACGGGGTCTGGTATTCGTACAGATATTCCGTCTGGAGCGTATTGTAGACTCTCGCATTGCTGCTGCCCTGGCGGAGAGTCTCCATGCTGGCGACATAATCCTTGTAGAGCGAGGTGAAGTTCGGGCTGTGGTAGGCGATACCGATGCGCAGCGAGGGGATCGGCCGGATGATGGCGCCGAGCTTGACATTGAAGCTGCTGCCGTAGGACCGGATCCGCTGCGAATAATTCATGCGCGCCAGGTAGTCGTTGCCGCCGGGGAGGTTGCCGTAGTCTTCGGTGTAGGACAGCATCATGGTCTGGCTGATATCCTGGAACCCGAAGTCGAATCCGAAGTACACGATGTCGTTGAAATTGAAGCCGCCGGCGATGTTGTATTCACCGACAGAGCCGATACTCTGGTAGGTGAGCGAAGGGGTGAAGCTGGCATTTGCCGGCAGAGCCGCCAGGGCGTAGGTGCCGTCGCCCGTGGCCGTGAACAGACCGGACTGGTAACCCAGTACGGCACCCCATTCGTCGATGTAGATGTCGGAATTGTTGAACGGGTTGTGTCGCAGGGCATCCTGGGAGATGCCTTCCCAGCCGCTGTACAGACCATTGAGCTGCAGCTGGAAGATGTTCAGCAGCGATCCGCCCTGTGCCTGCGGCAAAAGGACGCGTCCGCCGAAATTGAAGTCGTTCGTCTTGTTGTAGGAAAGACCCATGTTGAAGCAGACGGTTCGGGTTCTGTTGGCCGAGAAGGGGAAGATGATGCCTGCGTTGTTGAACGTGAAGCGTGTGGCGTTGGCCGTCCGGTCGGAGAGGTCGTTCCGGCTTTGGGTGAATGTCAGGGACGGCGACAGGCCGATGGCGTAGTGGCGGGACATGCCGATGCCGGCCGGGTTGATCCCTATGGAAGCGAGATCGCCGCCCAGCGCCGTGAATGCGCCTCCCATGGCAGCGGCCCGTGCCGTGGTGAACGAATAGTCGTTGCGGGAGTTGCGCATCATGTCGAGCGGCGTAAAGCTGCCCGATGCCAGCAGGATGCCGCCCTGCACATACGAGTTGTTCTGTGCCTGTGCCGGCAGGAGTGACGTTGCCAGCAGTCCCAACGTTATGGCGAACCTTCGGATCGTTTTCATGTCAATGAGTTTGGAAAAATGTAAGGATGGGGTTGAACGGAACTATCGTCTGCCGCCCGAGCGCGACGAACTGCCGATGCTGCCCGAACGCGAAGGCGAGCTGATGCTGCTGCTCGAACGCGACGGGGTGCTGTACGTGCTGCGCGAAGTGCTGCGTCCCGACGAAACGGTAGAGGTCGAGCGTCCGCGCGAAGTCGTGGTGCTGCTCGAACGTGAGGGCGACGTGGTCGTTCCGCGCGAATAACTCGACGAGGAGGTGTTTCGGCTCGGTGTCGAATAGCTGCTGCGCGACGGGGACGAAGTGGTTGGCGTGCGGTAGCTGTTGCCCGACGGGGACGAAGTGGTCGGCGTGCGGTAGCTGCTGCTGGAGGTGCCGCGTCCCGAAGAGCTGATGCCGGTGCCGCGTCCGGAGGTCGAGGTACCTCTTACACTCGTGGAGGACTGGCGGCCGCTGCCGGTCGTATAGCTGCCCCGCGAGGAGGAGGTCGAAGACGAACCCCTTACTGACGAGGACGACGAACTGTTGCGCGAGGAGGACATGGAACTGCTGCCGCGATAGGAGCTGCTACTGCTGCTGCCGGTACGGACGCTGCTGCTGGCCGAACTGCCCCGCCGTGTCGAGGACGAGGAAGCGTAGCGCGACGGGGACGAAGAGCCGTAGCGGTAGCTGCTGTTGGTGCTGGAGTGGGGGCGGTAGGCGTAGTTGGGGCCGTGGTGGGGCGGCGGGCAAGGCCCGTAGTGCGGGTACCAGTAATCCCAGCCCCAATACCAGTTGAAGCCCCAGTTCCATCCCCAACCCCAATAGGGCGAGTAGTAGCTGCCGAAATAGAAGCCCGGCGCCCAATAATAGGGTGAAGTCCAGTAGTTCCACGGGGTCATGTAGACCGGTGTAACGACCACATTGCCGGCCACCACGGCTACGTCGTAGAAGCCGGGGCCGTAGATGCCGTCGATGAAGTAGGCCGTGTCGTAATAGTATGTGTAGTAGCTGGCCGGACGCACGTAGTAGGGGTCGTCGAACATGGACAGTTTGCGCTGGTAGGCGCTTTCGTAGCCGTCCACATAGCCTTCGACGTAGCTGTCATCCTGCAGAGGCTCCAGCACGATGCCGTCCGAGATGGACGAGGCGGGCGCATCGGTTGCGGCGAGCATGGCGGTAGCTTCGGCGCGTTTGGCTTCCGCCTCGGCGCGGATAGCCGCTTTGCGTTCCGCCTCGGCGCGGACGGCCGCTTCGCGGTCGTAGGAGCCGTACATGTCGTCGTAGTAGACGGAGGCCGAAGCGGACTGACGGGCGCTCGTACATCCGCCGGAAAGGAGCGCTGCCGTAAAGAGCAGTGCGGCGTTTATGTATCCGATCGTCTTTTTCATGGTCTTGCGGTTTTATGTCGGAAAATTCGTTCTTTTTGTTGTCTATGGTAAACAAACGCGGTGCAGGCGGCTTTTGTTTCGTCGCCTTCCTCCCTGTTTTGCGGGAAAGACGCTGCGGCGGCGGAAGGCGTTGCAGCGGCGGTACCGGTTGATCCCTGTAACAAATATAGGAAAACATCCTTTCCTTCACCTTCAGGCGCCGGCGAAACGGCCGAAAAGGGAGGTAAACGTTCCGTATCCCGCTGCTGGCTACATTTGCTCGCCGGAAACCGAAAAATTGCCTTTCCGATAAGCGGAGTTACGGGGATTCTCAGTACCTTTGTCCTCCGCAAAGATACGAAGATAATAATTCATTCAGATATACGATTATGGCGAAAGAGTTGAAGGAGCTGACCAGTCGTGCGGAAAATTATTCGCAATGGTACAGCGACCTGGTAGTGAAAGCCGGTTTGGCCGAAAGTTCGGCTGTCCGCGGATGTATGGTCATCAAGCCCTACGGCTATGCCATCTGGGAGAAGATGCAGCGTGCGCTGGACGACATGTTCAAGGAAACGGGTCACGTGAATGCCTATTTCCCGTTGTTCATCCCGAAGTCGTTCTTCAGCCGTGAGGCCGACCACGTGGAGGGATTTGCGAAGGAGTGCGCCGTGGTGACCCACTACCGTCTCAAGAACAATCCCGACGGCGGCGTGGTGGTTGATCCCGATGCCAAGCTCGAAGAGGAGCTGATCGTGCGTCCGACCTCCGAGACGATCATCTGGAATACCTACAAGAACTGGATCCAGTCCTACCGCGACCTGCCCATCCTCATCAACCAGTGGGCCAACGTGGTGCGCTGGGAGATGCGTACCCGTCTGTTCCTGCGCACGGCCGAGTTCCTGTGGCAGGAGGGTCACACTGCCCACGAGACCCGTGAGCAGGCGCTGGAGGAGGCCAACAAGATGATCAACGTCTATGAGCGTTTCGCACGGGAGTGGATGGCCCTGCCGGTCATCATGGGCCGCAAGACGGCCAACGAACGGTTTGCCGGCGCCGAGGAGACCTTCACCATCGAGGCCCTCATGCAGGACGGCAAGGCGCTCCAGAGCGGTACGTCGCACTTCCTCGGCCAGAACTTCGCCAAGGCGTTCGACGTGCAGTTCGCCGGCCGCGACGGCAAGCTCGACTATGTATGGGCAACCTCGTGGGGCGTTTCGACCCGTCTGATGGGCGCCCTCATCATGGCTCACTCGGACGACAACGGTCTGGTGCTGCCGCCCCGTCTGGCCCCCACGCAGGTGGTCATGATCCCGATCTACAAGGGCGAGGAGGAGCTGCGCCGCATGGTGGCCGAGATGGAGACCATCGCCGCGAAACTGAAAGCCAAGGGCATCACGGTGAAGATCGACGACCGAGACAACGTGCGTTCGGGCTTCAAGTTCGCCGAGTACGAACTGAAAGGCATTCCGGTGCGCATTGTGATCGGTCCGCGCGACCTGGCCGCCCGTACGGCCGAGGTGATGCGCCGCGACACGCTGGAGAAGGAGTCCGTAGCTCTCGAAGGCATCGAGGACTTCATCGAGAAGGAGTTGGCCGACATGCAGGAGCAGATCTATGCCAAGGCCGTGAAGTTCCGCGACTCGATGATTACGAAGGTGGATACGTTCGAGGAGTTCGAACGCGTACTCGACGAGAAGGGCGGCTTCGTGCTGGCTCCGTGGGACGGTACGACCGAGACCGAGCTGGAGATCAAGGAGCGCACCAAGGCGACGATCCGCTGCATCCCGTTCGACACGGTGGACGAGGAGGGCGTCGATATGCTCACCGGCAAACCGTCGCACCGCCGCGTACTCTTTGCCCGCAGCTACTAACGGCAGGGATACTTATATATAAAAAGACGGCTGCTCCGGAGAACGGAGTGGCCGTCTTTTTTTTTGCGGCGGGGTGTGAAGAAGGTGGCGGATAAATGGCTATCTTGTGAAAGAATCATGCAGTCCCGTCCGATTCTGCCGGGCGGGAACGCAGAAAAACGAAGCGTATGAGAAGAGCAGGCAGCCGTTTGTGGCTTTGTGGCGTGGTATTGGGCGCAGGTCTGATGCTGGCGGGGTGCAGTGCTTCGGTGGTAGCGCAGCGATCGGGCGGACAGGTGGATCTGGGCATGTCGATCGATGATTTCGTGAAGATGTGCGGCCAGCCGGTCGGCAAGGAGATGTACGAGGAGAACGGCGTCCGTTACGACAGGTTGATCTACATCGGCGTGGCGTGGACGGACAATCGGGTGATTACGACCGCCACGTTCGAGAATGGCGTGCTGATCCGGCAGGAGGTCGAGGTGGAAAGGCCGCTGTGCAGGTAAGGTCTGCGCAATGGCGCAAGCAAGATATGCCAAGGGGGAGAACCGATCCGGTTCTCCCCCTTGGCGTTGTCGGAAGCGGAGTGTCCGCATGCGCTATCGGGCGGTGGCGGCAGCCTCCCTGCGGCGGGTGAGTTCGTTGATGAAATCGCTCAGCACGTTCATGTAGTTGATGAAGGCGTCGTAACTCGATCCGTAGGGGTTGTTGCTGTTCTGGCGGCTTGCCTCCGTGAACCATTTGGTACCCATCCAGTAGAAGTGGTCGGCCGTCTGGAGGAAGTTCCAGACGTGGTTGAGGTCGGGCGAATCGAGCTGGCGCACCGCTTCATACTGGGCATAGAGTTTGTTGAAGGCTTCCTGCTGGAGTTCGTTGCCGAGCCATGCCGAAGTGTCACGCTCCTCGTCGGCCCACGACGTGGCGTGGGGGGCGTGCAGGATGCCGATGGGCTGGTGGGCAAGTGCGTTGTCGCCAACCGAGGCGAACGTGTAGCCGCGGTCGAGTGCCTGGCCGACAAAAGCCCGTACAAAGTCGAAGATGCCGCTCTCGGCGCGCTGCCAGCTGCCGAACACGTCGTAGTCCAGACACAGATTGACCGTATCGCCGCGGTCGCCCTCGATCCAGCCGAGGTACTTCTCGGCCGTGAGCGGCCATTCCGACCAGCGGGTATCCGAGAAGCGGAAGGCGATGTCGTCGCTCAACTGATAGTTGCGCAGCATGACGCGCAGTTTCTGGCTCAACGGGTTGGCATAGACATAGTTGGCGCTTTTCCAGCCGAGCAGGTGGCGGGCGCCTTCGGCCAGCATCGTCTGGTAGCCCATCGAGGCAGCCATCTCGCCGATCGTGTCGGAATAGAGCATGGCCGTATTATATAAGGTACGGGGTGTCTGGCCGAACTCCTTGCGGATGATTTCGGTGTGGCGCACCACTTCGTCGCGGAACTGGGCCTCGCCTGCCAGGGAGGCCAGCGAATCGGAGTAGGTGCCGGCTACGAATTCGACATTGCCGGTGGCGGCCAGATCGCGGAAACTTTGCAGCGCGTCGGGCGCAAAGGAGCGCATCTGTTCGATGGCAAGCCCCGACAGGTAGAAGCTGACGTGGAAACGATCGCCGTAGGTGCGGATCAGGTCGGCAAGCAGCGCATTCATGGGCAGAAAGACGTTCATGGCGGCGCGCTGCATGGCGGTCCGGTTGCGGGCATCGTCGAGGTAGTTGTGATCGACGCCCATGTCGAAGAAACGGTAGGTCTTCAGCAGCATGGGGCGGTGTACCTCAAAGAAAAGCGACAGAGTTTTCATATTCGGTTCTTTCATTGTTTTCCGTAAATTCGTCGTGTGCGGTTCAGCGGCCGGCCTCCGCAATGACGCGTTCGTAAACCCGTTTGACTTTGGCGGCGGCGTCGTTCCATTTGAGGCCGGTCACCTCCTCGCGCCCCTTGCGGGCGAACAGGCGAGCCAAGGCAGGGTAGGCCACCAGCGCATGGATGGAGTCGGCCAGGGCGTCCACATCCCAGTAGTCCACCTTCAGCGCGTAGTCGAGTACTTCGGCCACGCCCGACTGCTTGGAGATGATGACGGGTACGTTGGCCCGCATCGCCTCCAGCGGCGAGATGCCGAACGGCTCCGAGACGGAGGGCATGACATAGACGTCGCTCAGGGCGAACATGCGGTTGACGTCGGCGCCCCGCAGGAAACCCGTGAAGTGGAACCGGTCGGCAATGCCCAACTGAGCCACACGGCGGATCACGTGGGGCATCATGTCGCCGCTGCCGGCCATCACGAAGCGCACGTTCGGCACGCGGGCCAGCACCTTGGCCGCCGCCTCGACAAAGTAGTCGGGGCCTTTCTGATAGGTGATGCGGCCGAGGAAGGTGACGATCTTGTCGTCCAGTCCGCGGCGCACCTCCTGGTCGGGCGAGGAGGCGAACCGCACGGCATTGTGGACGGTCACCACCTTTTCGGGGGCGATGCCGTACCGTTCGATGACGATGCGGCGCGTGAGGTTGCTCACGGCGATCACGCAGTCGGCTGCCTCCATGCCGGCGCGTTCGATGTCATAGACCGTCTGATTGACGTGTTCGCCGCTGCGGTCGAACTCGGTGGCGTGGATATGCACCACGAGCGGTTTGCCGGAGGCGCGTTTGGCCGCGATGCCGGCATAGTAGGTGAGCCAGTCGTGGGCGTGGATCACGTCGAACGTGTCGCGCCGCTCGCCGGCCACCTGGCCGGCAATGATCGCGTAGCGGGCCACCTCTTCCATCAGGTTGGGGCCGTAGGCTCCGGCAAAGGCATAGCGTCCCTGCCAGATATTTTTCCGTTCGCCCTGCGAGGTGTGGAGGAATGTTTCCCCTTCGGCATACTCTTCGGGCGAGATATATGGGGTCAGCGGCGAGTCGATCTGAATGAAGGAGAGTCGTTGCCGGAGTTCCTGCGAATAGGTGTCTTCGGTGAAGCGGGTCTCCACATCGCTGGCATTGACGATACGGGCAAACCGTCCGTCCTCGTCGCCGTAGGCTTTCGGCACCACGAACGTCACGTCGACGTCGTTGCGCGCCAGACCGCGGGTCAGACCGTAGCAGGCGGTTCCCAGTCCGCCGGCGATATGCGGCGGAAACTCCCAACCGAACATCAATACTCTCATAATTTATCTTGCGGTTGATCGGTTTGACGATTTTCGGACGATCGGGCGGCCTGCATCCGGTCGATCATTTCCTGAATGCGCAGCACGGCACCCACACTCCATGCCTGCGAAATGGCTCCCCGCTGCGTGTAGGGCGGGTCTCCGTCGTAGATTTCCGGAACGGAACCGATGCCGTAGCTGTCCAGATCCTCCTTGAAGCCGACCAGCAGGTTTTCGGCTTCGGGCAGGAAATCGGCACCGCACAGGTCGAACCATGCCCGCACGTAATGTTCCAGCGGCCATACCCACACCGTTCCCTGATGGTAGGCGCGGTCGCGTTCGGCGGTGTTGCCTTCGTAGCGCCCCTTGTACTTGGGATTGCGCGGCGAGAGGGTGCGCAACCCGCGCGGCGTGAGCAGGTGCTGCTTCACGGTCGAGAGGATGGCCACCTGTTGCGCTTCGTCCGGAATCTTGTAGGCCAGCGAGCAGGCGATCACCTGGTTGGGACGGATGTCCGTGTTGCGTTCGCCGCCGTCGGTCATGTAGTCGGCCAGATAGCCCCGGTTCTCATCCCAGAAAGCCTCCAGAAACGACTCGTGAATGCGGGTCGGAAGATCGCGCCAGCGGGTGACGAAATCCTCGTCGCCGTATGTCCCGGCCAGGTGCAGCGTATAGCAGACGGCATTGTACCACAGTGCGTTGATTTCCACCTGGCACCCTTCGCGTCCCGTGACGGGGCGGCCGTCCACCACGGCATCCATCCAGGTCATGGCCAGATGCGGATGGGAGGCGCGGATCAGACCGTCCTCGCGCATGGCAATGTTGTCGCCAACGCCCCGTCGGTAGGATTCGAGGATGGTGCGCATGGTTTTGCCGTAGCGTTCCCAGATCTGCTGTTCGGGCAGGTGTTCGGCCAGCTGTTGCAGCGTCCAGAAGAACCACAGCGGGGCGTCCACCGAATTGTAGGCCGAACCCAGGTTCGGGAACAGCCCTTCGTGCATCTCGCCCGTCAGCGTATCCAGCGTCTCGACGCAACTGGCGACGTCGCCCTGCGTCAGCGTGATGCCCGGCAGGGCGATGAATGTGTCACGCCCCCAGCGGCCGAACCACGGATAGCCGGCCGTGATCTCGGTGCCTTCCTTGCGGCGCACGATGAACTGGCGGGCCGAGTGGCGCAGACAGGTGAGGAAGTCGTGCTTGTCGCTGCGGCGCGCCAGCTCCTCCTCGAACAGTTCGTCCAGCGAGGCGGCCGAGCGGGCCGCTTCGATCGAGCAGGAGAAGACGATCGGACGCTCCTTGGTGATCGGCACCTCGAAGTAGCCGGTCGTGAGCAGATCCTCCTGGTAGTCGTAGCCGCGGTCGCGCTCCTCGTCGTACTGGAAGTTGTAGTACCAGTCGGGGGCTGCTACGAACTCAGCCTCGTCGCTGTCCACCTGCAGGTAGAGCCACGGGAAGCCTTCGTAGAGCCGGTTGCGGACACCGCCCGTCACCGGATAGGAGTGGCCGTCGGCATGGAAATTGGCTTTGCTGAGTGCATGTTTGTCGCGGAAGGCCAGGAAGGGACGCAGACGCAGCGTGGTCGGCGAGGAGGCCTCCAGCAGCGTGTAGCGGATCAGCAGCTGCGGATGGGAATGGATCCACAGCAACTCCTTGCGCAGCAGTACGCCGCCGACGCGGTAGGTCAGCGCAGGGGTCGGCGTGTAGCGGAAATCGACCAGATATTTGTGTCCTTTCGGCTCGTAGGCGTCCGGATAGCGGTGAATGCCGAGGTTGAACGCCTGTTCGTGCTGGATGATCGTCTCGTCGAGCGAGGAGAGCATGACATAGTCGTGTTCGTCGCCTTCGATGACCGGGGCGACGAACAGGCCGTGGTACTTGCGGGTATTGCAGCACACCAGCGTGGTACTCATGTAGCCGCCTGCACGGTTGGTCGAGAGCATCTCTCTGCGGAGCGAATATTCCAGATTGCCGAGCTGGGTTTTGTCAAATTCGAGGAATGACATGGTGTTATGCGTTTAGCCGAGCCTTGCGGGGTGTCGGATATTTATATAAATATAGGTATAGTTTTCCGTTTTCGGACGGAAAATCGTGCAAAAAAAGGTTTAAGGATGCAATTGGCATCCCTAAACCTTTTTCGTGAACAGGTTAGGCCCACTTGACCAGCGCGAAGTCCATCCGGTGGGGCAGCAGGGCGTTCTTCGGGTAGACGCGGATGGCCACGTCGAACGAGCCGGGGGTCATCGGCGTGTAGTCCAGCGCATAGCGCAGCAGGTTGCCCTCCTGACCCGCGGGCGTCAGTTCGATGCGTCCTTTGACACGCACCCGCGAACCCGACTCGATCTGCTCGGCCAGCACGATCTCCACGCCCAGTTCGTCGGGCGACAGGCCGGCGCCGTCGATCACCGTCTCGATGTGGTAGGGATGGCTGACCACGACGGCAGCCCGTCCGATGTCGAAACGCTGCGTGCTGACGATGCGCACCTGATCCCAGACGCTGCTGACGCGCTGCTTCCATGCGGCGATGCTGCGTGCCATGGCGTAACCGTCGGCAGTGATCGCCAGAGTGCGCATGTAGAGCTTGTTGTAGAAGCGTTCCTGATAGTCGGCCAGCATGCGGGTGGTCGTGAAGCGCGAGGCGATGTCGGCCACGCACCGTTTCGATGCGGCGATCCAGTCGTGCGGGATGTTGTCCTTGCCGCGGCGGTAGTAGAGCGGTACGATCTCCTCCTCGATGGTGCGGTAGATGATGGCTGCGTCGAGTTCGTTCTGGAAGGCGGGATCCTGATAGGTCTGCTTTTCGGGAAGCGCCCAGCCGGCACCCTCTTCATAGCCCTCTACCCACCAGCCGTCCAGCACGCTGAACTGCATTACGCCGTTCATGGCGGCCTTCATGCCGCTCGTGCCGGAGGCCTCCAGCGGACGGGTCGGCGTGTTGAGCCATACGTCCACGCCCTGAACCATGCGGCGGGCGATGTACATGTCGTAGTTGGAGATGAAGATGATCTTGCCGGTGAACTGCGGCATGGATGCCACCTCGATGATCCGCTTGATCAGCGCCTGTCCCGGCACATCGTTCGGGTGTGCCTTGCCGGCGAAGATGAACCGCACTGGCCGTTCGGGGTTGTTGATGATGGCGGACAGGCGATCCAGGTCGGTGAAGAGCAGGTTGGCGCGCTTGTAGGTCGCAAAGCGGCGGGCAAAGCCGATCGTCAGCACGTCCGTGTCGAGCGATTCGAGAATCTTGACCATCGCCTGAGGCGAGGAGAGGTTGCTCTGTTCGGGACGGCTGACATACTCCTTGACGCGGCGCAGCAGGCGAGCCTTGAGGCTCAGCCGTTCGTGCCAGTACTCCTCGTCGGGAATCGTCTTGGCCTTCTGCCAGGCCTGCGGATCGCAGCGGTCCTCGGAGAAGCCTTCGGGGAAATAGCGGGCGTACAGCTTGCGCATGTCCGAAGCCGCCCAGGTGGGGAAGTGGACGCCGTTGGTCACGTAGCCCACGTGTAGTTCGTCGGGGAAGTAGCCCGGCCAGATGTTGCCCAGCAGTTCGCGGCTCACCTCGCCGTGCAGGCGGCTCACGCCGTTCACCTCCTGGGAGAGGTTGCTGGCCAGCACGCTCATGGAGAATTTCTCGTTGTGATCCTGCGGGTTGGCTTTGCCGAGATTGAAGAACTGTTCCCAGCTGATGTCCAGCCGGTCGGGGTAGTGGGACAGGTATTTGCGAACCAGGTCTTCGCTGAAGGCGTCGTGGCCGGCCGGAACGGGGGTATGGGTCGTGAACAGCGAAGAGGAGCGAACCACCTCGAGCGCTTCGTTGAAGGTGAGGCGGTGACGGTCGATCAGTTTGTTGAGGCGTTCGATGCCGATGAAGGCGGCGTGTCCCTCGTTGCAGTGGAACAGATCCGCATGGATGCCCAGCCGGTCGAGGGCGCGGATGCCGCCTATGCCCAGCAGAATCTCCTGGCGGAAGCGGTTTTCCCAGTCGCCTCCGTAGAGGTGGTGTGTGATGGCCCGGTCTTCGGCCAGGTTAAGGTCGTGATCCGTATCGAGCAGGTAGAGGTCGGTGCGGCCGACTTCGCATTTCCAGATGCGGGCCGTGATGGTACGTCCGGGAAACGATATCTGGGCGGCGCACCAGTTGCCGAACTCGTCGCGGACGGGGACGATGGGCAGTTTGTTGAAATCCTGCGCCTCGTAGGCTGCCTCCTGAGTGCCGTCGGCGGAGAGGCGCTGCGTGAAGTAGCCGTAGCGGTAGAGCAGACCCACGGCCACCATCGGGACATTCCGGTCGCTGGCCTCCTTCAGGTAGTCGCCGGCCAGAATGCCCAGACCGCCCGAATAGATCTTCAGCGAATGGCTCAGGCCGTACTCCATGCTGAAGTAGGCGATTTTCGGCGCCTTCTGTTCGGCCTTGCGGGCCATGTAGCGCTGGAAATCGGCATAGACGGCATCCATCCGTTCGAGGAAAGCGGGATCTTTTTCCAGTTCGCCGAGGCGTTGTGCCGAGAGTTGGTCGAGCAGCGTGATCGGATTGCGGCTGCATGCCTCCCACTGATCGGGATCGATGTAACTGAACAATTCGTGTGCGTCGAGCGTCCACGACCACCACAGGTTCTTGGCCAGGGCGGCCAGCGGGCGGAGCCGTTCGGGCAGCGAAACCTCGACGATCAGACGGGTCCAGGTGGGCTGGGAAGGGCAGAACGGCTGATGGACGCAGTTGATCTGCTCACGATGCATCTCGATGTCGGACTGTTGGCGGTTGCGCTCGGCGGCCGTCTGCAGCGCCTTCTCGTAGGCGTTGCGGTAGTGGGTGATGAGGCGCTCCCACAGGGCGGCTTCGGCCGCCTGCCGGGCTTCGGAGCGAGCCGTCCGGTAGGCATCGGCCTCCATGTCGGCATATTTGCGAATCGTGGCGGCGATTTGTGCGGTGACCTCGGCGTCGTTGTCGTCGTTGCGCGGGATGACCTCGATGCCGCAGTTGGCAGGGAACTGCTGCTCGGCCCACGAGCCGAAACCGGAGAGGGAGGTGGTGACCGTCGGCACCGAGAAGGCCGCACTTTCCAGCGGGGTGTAGCCCCACGGTTCGTAGTACGAGGCGAAGACAGTCAGATCCATACCGGCCAGCAGGTTGTAGTAGGGCAGATTGACGATGCCGTCCTTGCCGTCCAGATAGGTCGGTATGTACAGGATGAAGATCCGGCCGTCGGCTTTGTTCACGTCGGCTGCCGAGCGGATGGCGCGGGCGATCGGATCGTCGTCGGGGGCGCTCAGATAATGGGTGACAAACGGCAGCTGGGCGGCATCGACGGGGCTGTCCGGGTCGGACAGGTGGGCGGCCAGATCCTTGCGGGGGCCGTTGTTGCCGGCCGGAACCGCTACGACGGCCAGTATGTCGCGTTGGGAGGGAGCGGCGGACAGCTGACCCATGGCGTCCAGAAAGACGTCGAGTCCCTTGTTGCGGAACTCGAACCGGCCGCTCGTGCCGACCACGAGCGTGTCGTCGGGGAAGTCGTGGCCGAAACAGGCTCCGGCTATGGTAAAGAGCCGCTGGCGCGCTTCGTTCCGCTTGTCGGTCAGGGCATTGCCCGTCCACGTGAAGTCGTCTTCAAAGCCGTTGGGCGTGACCGTGTCGGGCGATTTGCCCAGCAGATACTGGCACTCGCGTGCCGTGATGTCGCTGACGGTCGTGAAGCAGTCGTGACTGGCTGCCGCGATCTTTTCGATGGAGTGTTTGGCAACCACATTGAATCGGCGTGCGATGTCGTTGGGGTCGAACGTTGCGAGCGATCCGTACAGTCCCAGTCCGTTGCCGGCGATGCAGCGTCCCAGTACCGTGGCATGGGTCGTGAACAGCGTGGCGATGCGCGGTACGAAGCGGCGCAGATACAGACCGCCGCTGGCTGTCATCCACTCGTGGAAATGGGCTGCGGGATGTTCTTCGGGCGAACAGAAGGTCCGGCAGAAGCTTTCGATCGTCTTGCCGGCGGCATAGCCGAACAGGACGGGTTCGATGTAGTCCCATTGGCCGCTGATCGAATCGACGTGGTAGTCTTCCCATAATTTACGCAGGATGTCGTTCTTCTGGTTGATGAACGTGCTGAAATCGACCAGCAGCGTGACCGGTTTGCCGGCCGTGCGCCAACGTCCGATGCGGACGCGGATGCCTTCCTGATGGAGCAGGTTCTGTTTCCATTCCTGCCACAGTTCGGTTGTCTCCTCGAATTCGGGATTGTCGCCTTCACGATGGATGTCGGGGCCGATGGCGATATAACGCGTGCCGAACATTTCGATCATGGTGCGCGCTTTGGTCGCGATAACGGTATGGATGCCTCCGACTTTGTTGCATATCTCCCAACTGACTTCAAAGAGACGGTCGGGTTGTGTGGTGAGGTGTTTATTCGATGTTGTCATAAAAATGAGTGTTCGTGAGTGGTCTCTTCAGAATGTCGAAAGATACGGATTATTTTTCGGTCTGACATGCTTTGCCGGAAACTTAATATTTAATTAATAATAGGTGAAGAGAAACGGCGGTGTTTGTGGAGGAGAGGAGCCTGTTTTCGCAACATGCAGCAGGATAGGGCATTGTTTGTGTGGGGCGATTTTTTTTGAAAAAAAGTTTGGGAAAAATTTGGAGAAAGGGTAAAAAGTGGTTTATCTTTGCACCCGCTTTGAGAGCGGAACTCCAAGGCAAGGTTCTTTAGGAT
>CASEGL010000021.1 GCA_949287525.1 uncultured Rikenellaceae bacterium | reverse complement strand
ATGCGTATATCGACGACGTGCAGCTGACAGAGAAGGGCGTGTGGCTGATCCTGTACGATGACAATGGCTTCGTGTGGGATGAGTTGCCGCCGGATCTGGAGAGTAAACTTGCCGAGTATAACAGGGATGGCGATATCGTGACCTCGGTTGCCTTCAACGACAAGGGCGACTGGATCCTGATTTCGACGGAGCATTTCAATACCTCGTCGCCGGATCTGGACAGCTGGATTTCGGAGGGTATCGAAATGTACGGCCAGTTGTGGACGGCTCACATGACGGATGACGGCATCATCCTGTGTTTCGAGAACGGCTACCGGCTGCAGGGCAACGTACCCGATACGCTGCGTCAGAAACTGCGCGAGGTGGATATCGATGTCTATCGGGTCAAGTTCCTCTCGGACGGCACCTATTTCATCGCCGACCAGGATGGCCAGTACGCCTATTACATGTAGCCTTTCCGAATGGCCTGTCCCTTCTTCCGGGCGCGTCTGTGTACCAAAGGGTGGGTGCCATGCCGCGGGGATGGCGTCAGGTTGTGGGTAAGGGTGTTCTGAGTCCGGTTGGATGGCGCAGAAAAAACAACGCCGGCCGCTCCATCAGGGGCGGCCGGCGTTTCTATCTGATCGATGCTATTACTCCTCGGAGATAGCTTCGGTCGGGCATACGCCTGCGCAGGTGCCGCAGGAGATACATTTATCTGCGTCGATTACATAAGCGTTATCGCCGGCCGAGATAGCCTCAGTGGGGCATTCGCCTGCGCAGGTACCGCAGGAGATGCAAACGTTTTCATCAATTTTGTAAGCCATTTCTTTAAAGATTTAAAAGTTGTGAAACAACAGCGCAAATATAAGGTTTTATCTGTTATGATATATGAACGGCTGTTATTTTATCATGTCGAATCCCGTGAAAGGACGCAGCACTTCCGGAATGCGGATGCCTTCCGGCGTCTGGTTGTTTTCCAGCAGGGCGGCCACGATGCGCGGCAGAGCCAGTGAACTGCCGTTGAGCGTGTGTGCCAGCTGGGTCTTGCGGTTGGCGTCGCGGTAGCGCAGTTTCAACCGGTTGGCCTGGAAGGTCTCGAAGTTGGAGACGGACGACACCTCCAGCCAGCGACCCTGGGCGGCCGACCACACTTCGAAGTCGTAGGTCAGTGCCGAAGTGAAGCTGATGTCGCCGCCGCACAGCCGCAGGATGCGGTAGGGCAGACCCAGATCCTGGACAAGACCCTCGACATGGGCTACCATTTCGTCGAGCGCGGCATAGGAGTTCTCCGGCTTCTCGACGCGGACGATCTCCACCTTGTCGAACTGGTGCAGGCGGTTGAGGCCGCGCACGTCTTTGCCGTAGGAACCGGCCTCGCGGCGGAAGCAGGGGGTGTAGGCCGTCAGGCGGATCGGCAGCTCCTGTTCGTCGACGATCGTGTCGCGGTAGATGTTCGTGACGGGAACCTCGGCGGTCGGAATCAGGTAGAAGTTGTCCAGGCCGACGTGGTACATCTGACCTTCCTTGTCGGGCAGCTGTCCCGTGCCGAAGCCCGAAGCCTCGTTCACCATCAGCGGGGGCATCACCTCCGTATAGCCTGCGCGGGTGTTGCGGGCGAGGAAGAAGTTGATCAGGGCGCGCTGCAGGGCGGCTCCCTGACCCTTGTATACGGGGAAGCCGGCGCCGGTCAGCTTGACGCCCAGTTCAAAGTCGATGATGTCATATTTTTTTGCCAGTTCCCAGTGGGGCAGCGATCCTTCCGGCAGCGGTTCCGGCAGCGGAGACATTTTGACAACGACATTGTCTTCGGCTGTTTTGCCTTCCGGAACGATGGCGGCCGGAACGTTCGGCAGGGTGACGATCAGGGCGTTCATCCGGTCGGTCGTCTCGCGCAGCTGGTCTTCCAGCCGGTGCGACACCTCCTTCAGCGTCGAGACGCGGCTTTTGGCGGCTTCGGCTTCCTCCTTGCGGCCGGAGGCGAACATCTTGCCGATTTCTTTCGAGAGAGCGTTCTGTTCGGCCAGGCAGGAGTCCAGTTGCTGTTGAAGCGACTTGCGGCGGTCGTCTTCGGCTATGATCTGATCGACGACGGGAGCCGCATCCACCCCTTTCACCGCAAGGCGGGCGACGGTGTTGTCGCGTTCTTCCCGAATCTGTTTTAACGTGAGCATGGTGTTTCGTGTATTTTGATTGACTACAAAGGTAATCATTTTGCAGGCAGAGTCGGCGGAAAAACGGGGTTTGACCGGAGGAAAATATCCGCATTTGCGGAATTTGCCTAACTTTGTACGACATGCCGGCAGATGGCATGGAATGTTTATGGAGAGGAAAATTGGTTTCGGATTGCTGGCGGCCGCGTTGCTGGCGGTCGCCTGCGGCGGACGGACGGCCAGGAGCGGAACGGCCGCCGCGGCTTCCCAGCCCGCCGCACGACCTGCCGAAGCGAAGGAGCAGACAGTGCCGCCGGTACAGTACGTGTACGAGGTGGTGGCTGAATATCCCCACGATACGGAGGCCTATACGCAGGGGCTGTATTGGGCTGACGGATTTTTTTACGAAGGTACGGGCGGCAACGGCCGTTCGGAACTGCGCAAGGTAGATCCTGCCAGCGGACGCGTGTTGCAGCGGGTGCGGCTGGAACGTCAATATTTCGGCGAAGGCATCGCCCGGTACAATGGCCGCATTTATCAGCTGACCTGGGTGATGGGCAAGGCCTACGTTTATGACGAGCAGACTTTCCGTCTCGTGCGGACGTTCGTCTATGACGGCGAAGGCTGGGGACTGACCACCGATGGCGAGAAACTGTATATGAGCGACGGTTCGGAGCGGATTGTCGTGCGCGATCCGGAGACGTTCGGCATCGTGCGCACGTTCGAGGTGACGGCGCAGGGGCGGCCGGTGGACCAGCTGAACGAGTTGGAGTGGATCGACGGCCTGATCTGGGCCAACCGCTATCTCTACGACGAGGTGGTGATGATCGATCCGCAGAGCGGCCATGTGGTCGGCGTGATTGATTTCAGCGACTTGCAGAAGCCCGAAGACATGCTGCCCCAGACGGATGTCCTCAATGGCATCGCCTATGATGCAGGGACGGGCAGCATCTACGTCACCGGCAAGAACTGGAACAAGATTTATCGGGTAAAGATCGTGAAGAAACCGTAACGGATACGGTAAGGGTTTGTGCAGACAGCGGATATGGAGAAGAAAGAGAAGCAGAGAATCATCAATGAAACGTTCGGTATCTTTCCGCAGGTGATGATGTGGCGCCGGACGTTGCATCAGTATCCGGAACTGGCCTTCGAGGAGCATCGGACGGCGCGTTTCGTCATGGAGACACTGACGCGCGAAGGTATCGCCTGCCGCAGCATTGCCGGTACGGGCGTGCTGGCAACCATTCGGGGAACGATGCCTGCCGCAGGGCGCGGAGACGAGGCGGTGGTGCTGCGTGCCGATATGGACGCGTTGCCGGTGGCCGAGGCTACGGGGTTGGCATTCGCTTCCACCCACAAAGGGGTGATGCATGCCTGCGGACACGACATGCACACGGCGATGTTGCTGGGTGCGCTGTGCGTGTTGCAGCATCATCGCGATCAGTTTCACGGCACGGTGTTCGGCCTGTTCCAGCCTGGCGAGGAACTCAATCCGGGCGGAGCCTCGCTGGTGATGCGGGAGGATCCGTTTGCCGGCTACCGGGTCGTGGCATTTGCCGGACAGCATGTCGAACCGATGCTCAAGACGGGAACGTACGGTTTCCGCGAGGGAAAATATATGGCTTCGAGCGACGAGTTGCGCTTCCGGATACGGGGCGTGGGCGGTCATGCGGCGCTGCGTGAGCGGATCAAGGATCCTGTCGGGGCGGCGGCCGAACTGATCCGGAGGCTCTACGACATTCCGGAGATGCGACCCGATCCGACGCTCTCGACCATCGTGTCGATCGGCCGAGTGGAAGCGAACGGCGCGACGAATGTGGTGCCTGACGAAGCCTACATGGAAGGAACGATGCGGACTTTCGACGAGGCGTGGCGCACCCGTATCAAGGAGTTGATCCGTGAGGCGGCCGGGGAGGTGGATCTCCGCTTCGGCACGAAGACGGAGGTGAACATCAGCGACGGCTATCCGTGTGTCATCAACGATCCGGAACTGACCCGCACGCTGGCCGCTTCGTCCGAGGCGCTGTTCGGCGCCGAGGCGGTTGTGGCGCTCGGCATGCGCCCCACGTCGGACGACTTCGGTTTCTATACGCTCCGTTATCCGTCAGTCTATTACCGGTTGGGAGTGGGCGGAGACGGTGACTTTTTCGATAGCCATGCGGCAGGCCGGGTGCATACGGCCACTTTCCGCCCCGACGAGAAGGCGTTGGGCTATGGGGTCGTGCAGTTTATCAATATCGTGTTTACGTTGCTCAGCGAGTGACGTTTTTGCGTCGAATCGGATGGTAACCAAGGCTCAGATACAACTGGTGCGTTCGCTCGCCGACAAACAGGCGCGGAGCGAGTCGGGGCTTTTCGTGGTCGAAGGGACGAAGATGATCCGTGAGGCGCTGGCATCGGATTTCCGCGTGGAGCGGATCTATGCCGGCGAGGCCGTCTCGGAGGCGTTCCGCGCGGAATTGCGGAGCGGCCTGGCGGAGGCGGTTTCCGACAAGGAACTGGAGCGGCTGAGCCATTTGCGTACCCCCTCGCAGGCGGTGGCGCTCGTGCGGCTGCCGGAGGGACGTGTGCAGGGCGGAGCGGCATTCGGCGAGGAGCTGGCGCTCTGCCTCGACAATGTGCAGGACCCGGGCAATCTGGGTACGATCCTGCGTGTGGCCGACTGGTTTGGCATCGGCGAAGTGCTTTGTTCGCCCGACACGGCCGACTGCTACAATCCGAAGGTCGTGCAGGCCACCATGGGTGCCATCTTTCGGGTGCGGGTGCGGTATGCGTCCGTGGCCGGAGAACTGGCCGATGCGGTGCGGCGCGGGGTGCCGGTTTACGGTACGTTTCTCGAGGGAGAGGACATCTACCGTGCGGAACTGGCTCCGCGGGGGGTGATCGTCATGGGGAACGAAGGACGCGGCATCAGTGCGGAGACGGCGCAATGCGTGACGCACAAACTGTTCGTGCCGCCTTTCCCCTTCGACAGGCACGGTTCCGAATCGCTCAATGTAGCCGTAGCGACGGCAGTGGTCTGTGCGGAATTTCGCCGCCGCATGCGTTAAGCAGAAGAAACAAGAGAGGAAACAGGGTGTCCGGATCGACGTCAGTCGGCCGGATTTTTTTGTTTACGGCGTGCTGTGGAAATGGCAGGGCAGGGGCGTCTTGTGCGGATGACATAAAAAAAAGGAAACGCAGCCGGATTGCTCCGAAGCTACATTTCCTTCACTAACCTAAAACTACTAACCTAAAACTACTAACCTAAAATGAACCTTAAAACTTCACTGCAAATATAAAATCTCCGGAAGAAATATCCAAATTTTCCCGAATAAATCTGAATCTTTTTTGGATTTTTATGAATTACGGGGGCTGTGTTGGCATATTCATGGAATTCAGGCGGAAGAAAATTCCAAAAAAGAACGGTCGGGCAGGCTGTGTAGGCTCAGCCGATTCTGTGGCCGTCAGGGTCGATCCGGAAGCTGTCGCCTTGAATACGCACCCAGGCCTGTCCGTTGCGGAACGAATAGGCTTCGTCGAACCGCAGCGGTGTGACCGGCCGGCCGTCGAGACCGATGAATCCGAAGCGGGAGCCGCGCCGGAACAGGATGCGCCCTTCGGACGGTTCGCCCATCCAGTCGGCGCCCGTCTCGGTGAGCTGCCGTCCGCAGCGGTCGAACAGATGCCAAAGGCCGTCGCGGGCGGCTGTCGCGACGTTGTCGGGACCGTACCACTCCAGTTGTTCCCGGTCGGGCGGCAAGGCATACGTGCCGTCGCGCCGCAGCAGCCCCCAGCCCGTTTCCGTCAGTACGGCGGCACGTCCTTCGTAAAAATCGCCGGCAAGCAGGAAGGTCTGCCTGCCGAGCGGATGGCCGTGCCGGTCGGCAAAGCCCCAGCGTCTGGCCTGCCGGTAGCGGATGAGGGTGTCGGCTCTGGGGCATACCTCGTCGCAGGCGGCAAAGTCAATCAGCAGCGAGCGATCTTCGTCGGCTGCTGCGGCCGTCGCGCGGGGTGTCGGGGCGGCAGTGTCTGTGCCGTCGTCGAGCAGCCCGACGAGCAGCGGCATCGGGGCGAAGTGCAGCGATACGATGGCGTCGAGCAGCACGCGGGCGGCCGTTGCGTCCGGAGAGGCGGCGGAGAGCAGGGCGGCGGCATCGGCCAGCGGTTCGATGCGGCTGAACTCGCCCTGCAGCCGGAGGGCTTGCAGCAGTCCCGCGGCCTGCCGGAGTTTCGTGCCGTGCAGGCAGGGAAACAAGTCGGGTTCGCACATGACGGCATGGGTCAACAAAGCCAGGCGCAGCAGGGCGACGGCGGGCGGTTCGTCCGTTCGGGAGGGCAGGTAGTCGCAGCCGGAGAGTACAGGCGTGCTGTCTGTGGCAGTTACCAACAGCGTGCGGCTGTCGATGCGCAGGGGGGAGTGGACTGCGTCGGTGAGCCGGTCGGCCAGCGGCGGCAGATGCTGCAGCAGGCGGCGTACGGTACGCCGTCCCTTCAGATTGGCGTGGAGCCGGATGAAGTCGCCGAATGGCAGGCCGTCGGGCAGCGTCTCGATGAGCAGGTCGCGCCGCTGCGGCCGGCCGTCGTCGGGATAGAGCAGCAGTTCGTGTCGGAATAGGCGGGTCTCACAGCGGAACAGGCTGTCCCCGGAGGATGAAACCGGTTCCGGCAGAGGCTGTTCATCCGTGCGGACGACCAGTCGGGCGGGGCGGTCGTCGAGCCGGACGTCGAACAGCGCCAATCCCGCTTCCGTGCGGCAGTGCGGCCATCCGTTGGTGTCCGTGACGGGGGCGAGGTTCCGCAGCGAGCGGAACCTCCTCTGCGGGTTGAGCAGGCTTTCGGAGAGGGCGGTGAGGGAGACGGGCATGGCAGAGGTTACAGCATGGCGGCGCGGTCGTGCCGACGGTCAGCACGGCAAACAGCGTATTGATTGGGCAGTTGTAGCCGACGGCGCGGAAAGGCGGCCGAGCAAGCGGACGTTCGGCGAGGATCGCTGTGTCGTAACAGGGCGGCAGCGTGCTGGAGAGGTCGTACAGCAGGCGGGCATGGGGACGGTCGGGCAACCGGTCGTGTTCCGAGGGAAAACGCAGCGTCTCGGCCGGGTTCTCCTCTTCGGAGGCCAGGTGGACGTTGAACAGCAGCAGGGCGCCGTCCCGGGTGGCTACGGCGCGCAGCCGTTCGGCGGCGAGGGTCAGCTCTTCGTCGTCGGCGTCCGATGCCTCGCCGTCCGTAATGTTGATGACGATCGGCGGAAAGCTGTCCCGGTTGCGGGCGGCGGCGCACCAGCAGCGGGTCAGCCGTTCCGCTTCCTCGAAGGCGGCCTTCATCGGGGTATTGCCGATCGCCTTGGCCTCGATCCATTGGCGCTGGGGAATGGTGGCGGCCACCTGGTTGCCCGAAGGCAGGCGGCGCAGCACGTGGCGGGGGCGGACGGTGACGGGGCGGCGGATCAGTTCCGATACGGTGACGAACCCGCCGCCGTCATCGAGCAGGTTGAGAACCCCCTCGCCGGAATATTCCAGTAGGGCGAGGTCGAGGCAGTCGCGCACGCGGTCGGAGCGGCGCAGGCGTCCCAGCAGTTCGTCCAGCAGTTGGTTGATCAGGCTGGCTACGGCTTCGGCGCGGGTCATCGGCAGGCCGTCCAGCGAGGTCTCCTCGGCCATGGAGCCGGAGCGGTCGCAGAGCAGCAGGATGGCGGCGCGGTGTTCTTCGTCTATTCGGGTCGTATACATGGTATGCGGTGATTGGCAGGGACGGCAAGCAGTTCGGCCAGTCCGGGAATGGCCGGGGGCGGCGCATGGAGACAGTCGAGCAGGGCAAGCAGGTGTCCGTCGCGGCAGCTTTCGGCCTGCCGCAGGGCGTTGAGGAAGGCGGCGTCGCGGCCGGATCGGGTGCGGCGGCCAGCGCATGGAGCGAGGCGGCGATCAGGGCGATGGGGTAGTCGTCGATGTGTTTGTCGTAGCGGTCGCCCCGCAGCGGGTGGTTGCAGGCGGGGGTTCCCGTTTCGACGGCCCGCAGTCCCTCCCGTTCGGGAACGAAGGCACCGTCGTAGTCGATCAGCCGCAGGGTGTTGTCCGGTGCGACGACGATGTTCGACGGTTTCAGGTCGCCGTGCGCCCACGGCTGGGCGAGCAGTTCGGCGGCCATCGCCTCGAATGCCGCGGCCAGGACAGCGAGGCGGCCGGCGTCGCGGTAGTGCAGCGCCCGCCGGATTTCGTAGTCGAGCGTGTGGCCGTCGGCCCATTCGGTGACCAGCAGGTCGTACCATGCCCCGCAGTCGGTGATGTAGAGGTAAATCTCTTCGGGCAGGTAGCGGGTGGGGCAGCGCAGCGGCGAGGGGTGGCGTTCGAGGGCGGCGTAGAGTTCGGCCGCCTGCGGGCGCGGGTGGAGGTAGCCTTTCAGGGCAAGGCGCCGGCCGTCGATTGCGGCGCGGAAGACGACCGCGCTGCCTCCCGTGGCGAAGCGGAGTTCGTCGCGTGCGTCGCGTTCGCAGACGGGGGTTCCGAGCGTGCGGAAGCGCCCGTCGGGGGCGTCCAGCGTTTCGCGGAAGGCGGCAAGGGTGGGCAGGTGCATGGGTTGGCCGGTTTGTGGGGATAAAATTATATAAAAAGGCGGATATGTAGCATATCCGGACGATTGCGGCGGCTGTGCCGTTCCGTTTGCGACACCCTGAAAAATGGCTATCTTTGCAACGTTGCAAATCCAATAAATGAAACGAGGATGAAAACGGAATATATTCCATTTGTAGAGGAACTGATCGAACTGGCCATCAAGGAGGACATCGGTGACGGCGACCACACGTCGCTGGCCACGATTCCCCATGATGCACGCGGACGGATGCGTCTGCTTGTCAAACAGGATGGCGTGATTGCCGGCATCGAGGTGGCGCGCATGGTGCTGCGCCGGCTCGACCCCGACGTGCAGTTCGACCAGCGTATCGAGGACGGACAGCCGGTGCATGTCGGCGACGTGGCTTTCTATGTCGAGGGACGCACCGTGTCGCTGCTGCAGGCCGAGCGCATCCTGCTCAACATCATGCAGCGGATGAGCGGCGTGGCTACCTGCACGGCGCGCTATGTCCGTGAACTGGAGGGTACCCGCTGCAGGGTGCTGGATACGCGCAAGACCACGCCCGGCATGCGCGTGCTGGAGAAGATGGCCGTGCGTCTGGGCGGCGGCGAGAACCACCGCATGGGCCTGTTCGATATGATCCTGCTGAAGGACAACCATATCGACTTTGCGGGCGGCATCGCCAATGCGCTCGGCGCCGTGCGCAGCTATCTGGCCGCACAGGGGCGTTCGCTGCCGATCGAGATTGAGGTGCGTTCGCTGGAGGACATCGACGAGGTGTTCGCTGCCGGCGGTGCGGACCGCATCATGCTTGACAACTTCTCGGTGGAGATGACGCGCCGTGCCGTGGAGAAGATCGGCGGGCGCTGCGAGATCGAGTCGTCGGGCGGCATCACGCTGGAGACGATGCGCGCCTATGCCGAGTGCGGCGTGGACTTCGTGTCGGTCGGTGCGCTGACCCATCATATCAGCAGTCTGGACATGAGCCTGAAGGCTTGCAAATAAAACCAACGGCGGCGTCCTGTCGTCGGCCGGAGGGAGTCTCCGGCTGAGCGGGGCGGTCTGTCCGACCGGTGCAGGGCGTTGTGTCGCCGCGCCGGAACAGAGCAAACAATTACCATGAAAAAACTCTTTTTGATCGCGGCGGCTACCGTCGCATTGGGAGCGGTCGCCGGCGGTGCGTCGCCGTCCTTTACTTATGCGGATGTGGCGGCCGGCCGGTTTACGCCGCGCACCGTTGTCGGTGTCCGTTCCATGGCCGACGGCGCCCACTATACCACGCTGGAGAACGGCGCGGTCGTGCAGCATGCCTATGCGACCGGACGGACGGTCAGCACGCTCTCCACGCCGGAGGATATGGGAGTGGAGGCCGCACGGATCTCCGGTTACGAACTGAGCGCGAACGAGGACAAGATCGTCTTCCGGATCGACAGCCGTCCGCTCTACCGGCGTTCGGCCTTCTCGCGTTACATGATTTACGATATTGACGGCCGGACGGGACAGTGGCTCTCCGAGAGCGACAGCGTGCGTTATGCCGTTTGCGCCCCCGACGGCGATCGGGTGGCCTTCGTACTCGACAACGACGTCTATGTGCGGGACATGTCCACGGGCGCCGAGACACGCGTCACCTTTGACGGCCGTGCCAACCACATCATCAACGGCCTGCCCGACTGGGTTTACGAGGAGGAGTGGGGACTGGCCGAGGCGCTGCGCTGGTCGCCGGACGGACGGAAGCTGGCGTTCCTGCGTTTCGACGAGAACCGCGTGAAGGAGTACAGCCTCGACATGTACACCGAGGCGGAGGGCGGCGAACTGACCGATCCGCTCTATCCGCGCCGGTTTACCTACAAATATCCGGCAGCGGGCGAGGAGAATGCCGTGGTGACCCTCCATGTCTATGACCTGGATCGGAACGAAACCGTGCAGGTGGACATGACGGCTGCGGCCGAAGGGGAGACGGCCGCCGACCGCGCCCTCTTTACGGAGGATTACTACATGCCCTATTTCGGCTGGACGCCCGACGGCAAACTCTACTTCTACCGCATCAACCGGCTGCAGAACCGCCTGCGCGTGCTGATGGACAACCTGAAGGGCTCCCAGCAGATCATCTACGAAGAGGAGTCCGACAAATATATCGACAACATCGGCACGGCCATCACCTTCCTGCCCGACGGCCGCCGTTTCGTGGTCAAGAACGAGACGCGTACCGGCTTCATGCACCTCTACATGTACGATGTGCAGGAGGGGCTGCTCTACCCGCTGACGGCCGGCGACTGGGAGGTGCGCGATCTGGTCTGCGTCACCGACGAGCGGATCTGGTTCCTCTCCAACGAAACCTCGCCGCTGCGCAACAACCTCTATGTGATCGGTACGGACGGCGGCGGCAAACAGCGGCTGACCGAGGGGGAAGGTACCTACCGCATCGCTCCCAGCCAGGGTTGCAAATATTACATCAGCTACTTCTCCAACTCCTCGACACCCACCGTGGTGACGCTTCATAAGGGCGACAACGGCCGCAGGATCCGGACGCTGGAGGACAATGCGGCACTGAAAGCCTATGCCGCCGAGGTGAACTATCCCGTCAAGGAGTTCCATACCTTTACCGTCGAGCGAGACGGCAAACCGCTCGAACTGAACTATTATGTCGTGAAACCGAGCGATTTCGATCCGTCGAAGCGTTATCCCGTCCTGCTGACCCAGTACAGCGGCCCCGCTTCGCAGCAGGTACTCGACCGCTGGTTCGTGGACTGGGAGGATGCCCTCGTACAGCAGGGCTACATTGTCTTCTGCATGGATCCGCGCGGTACGGGCGGCCGCGGCGAGCATTTCAAGAAACTCACCTACGGACGCATGGGATTGCTTGAGACGGAGGATCAGATCGATTTCGGCCGCTATGTCGCCACGCTGCCCTATGTCGATCCCGCCCGCGTGGGCATCTACGGCTGGAGCTACGGCGGCTTCATGTCGCTCAACTGCATCCTCAAGGGAGGCGACGTTTTCCGGATGGCCATCTCCGTGGCTCCGGTTACCTCGTGGCGCTACTACGATTCGGTCTATACCGAGCGTGTGAACGGCCTGCCGCAGGAGAATGCCTACGGTTACGACGTTCCTTCGCCGCTGGGCTATGCCGACGGCCTGCAGGGGCGCCTGCTGCTGATGCACGGCTCGGCCGACGACAACGTCCATCCGCAGAACAGCTACAAGATGGCTCACGAACTGGTCAAGGCGGGCAAGCCGTTCGACATGATGATCTACACGGACGACAACCACTCCATGCTGCCCTACGGCCGCGCCCACGTGCGCCAGAAGATGGTGGACTACTGTCTGGAACATTTGTAAAGGTTTCAGCTTACAGCCGTGTCCGAGGCCGGAACCGGTTAGGCAAAATCGGGCAGCCCGAATCGTTCGGGCTGCCCGATTGCTGTATAGGTGCTGTTGCCGCCGAGGCTGAGGTTGAAACAGAGGTTGAGGATTGCGCAGTACGGGAAAAACAGTCCAGCGTGCCGTTGTGAGGACGGCGTGCAGGCCAGGCGGAAGGTGTCGGCCGGACAGCGGAACGGGCAGGGAGATGGCGTGTCGGCAGGACGTTGTCAGGAAAAGGCTGCGGATATAAAAAAAGGGCTGTTTCCCATGTGGGGAACAGCCCTCCTGCATATTGTGTCAGGTTATTTGACCTCCTCGAAGTCCACGTCGGTTACGCCGCCGTCGTTGTTCGCACCGCCTGCCTGCTGGCCTGCGCCTGCATTGCCCGCCTGCTGCTGACCGGCATTGGCTCCGGCCTGCTGCTGGGCTGCGTACATCTCCTGCGAAGCAGCCTGCCAGGCTTCGTTCAGCTTCTGCGTAGCGGCGTCGATGTCGGCCACGTTGCCTGCGCTGTGGGCGCTCTTCAGCGCTGCCAGGGCGCTCTCGATGTTGGCCTTCTTGTCGGCCGGGATCTTGTCACCGTACTCCTTGAGCTGTTTCTCGGTCGAGAAGATCAGCGTGTCGGCGGCATTCACCTTGTCCACCTTCTCGCGCTCCTCGCGGTCCTTGGCCTCGTTGGCCTTGGCCTCGTCACGCATGCGCTGGATCTCCTGCTCGGTCAGACCCGACGAAGCCTCGATACGGATCGTCTGCTCCTTGCCGGTGCCTTTGTCGCGGGCCGATACGTTCAGGATGCCGTTGGCATCGATATCGAACGTTACCTCGATCTGAGGCACTCCACGCGGCGCTGCGGGAATGCCGTCCAAGTGGAAACGGCCGATCGTCTTGTTGTCGCGCGCCATGGGACGCTCGCCCTGCAGGATGTGGATCTCAACGGAAGGCTGGTTGTCGGCAGCCGTCGAGAAGACTTCGCTCTTGCGGGTCGGGATCGTCGTGTTGGCGTCGATCAGTTTCGTGAAGACACCGCCCAGCGTCTCGATACCCAGCGACAGCGGGGTAACGTCAAGCAGCAGCACGTCTTTCACTTCGCCGGTCAGCACACCGCCCTGGATCGAGGCGCCGATGGCTACCACCTCGTCGGGGTTCACGTTTTTCGACGGAGCCTTTCCGAAGAAGTCCTGTACCACTTTCTGAATGGCGGGGATACGGGTCGAACCGCCCACGAGGATCACCTCGTCGATATCCTTGGCCTGCAGGCCGGCATCGCTCAGCGCTTTGCGGCACGGCTCGATGGTAGCCTGGATCAGGCGGTCGCTCAGCTGCTCGAATTTGGCACGCGTCAGCGTCGTTACCAGGTGCTGCGGAATACCGTCAACCGGCATGATGTACGGCAGGTTGATCTCCGTCTGCGTCGAACTCGACAGTTCGATCTTAGCCTTCTCGGCAGCCTCTTTCAGACGCTGCATGGCCATCGGATCCTTGCGCAGATCGACGTTGTGGCTCTTCATGAACTCCTCGGCCAGCCAGTCGATGATGACGTGGTCGAAGTCGTCACCGCCCAGGTGCGTATCGCCGTTGGTCGATTTTACCTCGAATACGCCGTCGCCCAGCTCCAGGATGGAGATATCGAACGTACCGCCACCGAGGTCATATACGGCGATCTTCATATCCTTGTTGGCCTTGTCCAGACCGTAGGCCAGCGCGGCTGCTGTAGGCTCGTTGATGATACGGCGAACCTTCAGGCCGGCGATCTCGCCTGCCTCCTTCGTAGCCTGACGCTGCGAGTCGGAGAAGTAGGCCGGCACGGTGATAACGGCCTCGTCCACCGTCGTGCCGAGGTAGTCTTCGGCCGTCTTCTTCATCTTCTGCAGGATGATGGCCGAGATCTCCTGCGGCGTGTATTTGCGTCCGTTGATGTCCACGCGGGGCATGTTGTTCTCGCATACCACCGAGTAGGGGACACGGGCGATGTCGCCCTGAACCCGTCCGCAGGTTTCACCCATGAAACGTTTGATCGAGAATACGGTGTTCTTCGGGTTGGTGATGGCCTGACGTTTGGCCGGATCGCCTACCTTGCGCTCGCCGTTTTTGGTGAATGCAACGATGGACGGCGTCGTGCGGTGTCCTTCGCTGTTGGGGATTACGACAGGCTCGTTGCCTTCCATTACTGCTACGCAGGAGTTCGTCGTACCCAGGTCAATTCCAATGATCTTTCCCATAGTTGTATCGGTTTTTATTTGTTATTTTCTGTTGTTTCGTTGTCTTTCGCTCGTGAGAGCATCTTTACCTCATCAATCCCCGTGCCAAGACGGGGCTGGCGCGAAAATGGCAGTCGTCGGGGACAAATGGCGGAAAAACTGTCAGATCGTGACACGGCGGTGTCATGACATCCGCCGCTTTGAGCCGCTGCGGCTGCCGCCATCCGGAAGAGCGGAGTCGGCTCCGCCCGTTTCCCTTCAGTGGATTGTGGAATTCCGGATTGTTGCCGGACAAGTTGATGGGATGGCGCTGTCTGCTTTAAAATGAAAATCTGCATCAGATTGGACGAACCAGACACAGATTAACATGAAGGGAACAGCCTTGTGGGGGCTGTAATGCACCTTCGATTTATTCCATTGCTTTTTCGAATATGAAATATTCATCATGGAAATCACTCCTGCCTGCTGGCCTGGAAGGATCTCGATGCGCTTTATTGAAGAATTCGACAATCTTAAAGCCACATTTATTTACATAAAAATGGATGTTGCGTTTTTCAAAATAGGGCGTTATCAGACGCCATGTTTTCGTGTCGGGGTATCGCTTTTCCAAACCTTCCCAGATTTGAAGCCCCAGCCCCTGTCCATGTTTGTCAGGATAAACATAGAACAGATCCAGCCAATTGATCCCCGTATGCGAGTCGATCCTGACAACGACCCCTCCGACCTTTTCTCCGTCGGCATATACAGCCAGTGTCTCGCATTGAGGGTCGTATAAGGACTGGTCGATATCATTATCCGGAATAATTTCTTCCTGATGGTCTGGGTTCCCAAAAGTCGCAATGACAGCGATGGAAAAAATCTCTTTCACATCTGTGCGAAACCTGGCATATTCCTGCTCGGCAAGTTTCCGGAATGTAATGTTTGCCATCTCTCTCTTGCTTCGTTTTAATGGTTAAGGAGGAACGGTGTCTTATGCAAAGAAAGCGGATTTTCCTGGCTGCTGCAAGTTTCGTCTTACTTTCATGAACTCTTGATTTGCCGTCTCTCGCTTCATTGGAATTGCCCTATCGGCATAGGTCTGTGTCGTCGTGACATGGCCTCTTCGGTTCCGGTTCCGATTCGCCATATTAAGAAAGGTAGCATCGGACAGCCGGCGGGCGATTCGCTCCGCGACGGGGCAGAGACGGTGTGTGGGGCGGGGAAACGGAATCCGAACGTTTCCTGCTGATTTGCGTTTGCTTGGCTCGGAACGAAGGGAAGACCGGCGCGGAAGAAGGCGAGAAAATGGTCTGTAAATTTTTTTTATTGGAATTTTATAGCTAATTTTAAATCGCAGACAAGATAAAAACAGTTATTACTTCAAATAAAACCTATACTGTTATGACGATAACTTTTAATGAACTGCGCCGTATCAAGGATGCACTTCCGAGCGGCAGCACCAAGCGCATCGCTGAGGAACTGGGAATTGACGAAGAAGTGGTAAGAAACTATTTCGGCGGTCAGCATTTTGACAGCGGCAATACGGTCGGTGTTCACTTTGAACCCGGTCCCGACGGCGGAATCGTAACGCTGGACGATACGACGATTCTCGATTGCGCAAAACGCATCCTCGGAGAGTAACATACGCGATCTTCGGCCAAGATTGCATCCGGCATAAGCCGAACAAGCTACCGGAAATACGGAAGCAGCATAGAGACGGGACGGTCATTGTGACCGTCCCGATTTTTTTGTCGTCCGGACGGCATCCGGCGCGTGCGGATGCCGCGCGCCGGATGCCGCGCGGACTCGGCTCCGTAATGAATGGATTGATAACGAGGAGCATGGGGCATCATGCGATTCGAGGCGGCCTATCGGTTGTATTTTCGGAAAAAAATAGCTAATTTTGCGCACTATTGGGAAATAGTGCGCGCAGTCCCTCTGCGGACTGCGGCGAGGCATTGCAATTAACCGAAAAACAATAACTTTTATTTACAATGCAAAACAAAGGCGCCATCAAAGCATTCGCGATCATTCTCGCGATCGCCTGTGCCTATCAGCTTTCGTTCACGCTGGTGGCACGGAACATCGAGAAGAAGGCGGCCCGCTATGCAGAGGGTTTCCCCGTTGAACTGCAGCAGGGAAAAGAGCAGGCCTATCTCGACTCGATCAAATCCCAGAAGGTTTATCTGGGCTTCACCTACAAACAGGTCAAGGAACGTGAGATCAACCTCGGTCTGGACCTGAAGGGTGGTATGAACGTCATGCTCGAGATCTCGGTCGAGGACGTGGTTCGGGCTTTGTCGAACGACAATCAGGATCCGGTATTCGTCGCCGCCCTCGAAGAGGCCCGCAACGAGCAGAAAAACAGTTCGGAGGATTACATCACGCTGTTCGAGCGTGCCTATGCCCGACTGTCCAACAATGCCCCGCTGGCGCTGATTTTCAATACGCAGGAGCTGCGCGAGAAGATTTCGCCCACCAGCACCAACGAACAGGTGGTGCGCGTGCTGCGTGAGGAGGCCGAGAGTGCCATCTCCAACTCCTACAACGTACTCCGCAGCCGTATCGACCGTTTCGGCGTGACGCAGCCCAACATCCAGCAGATCGGAATCTCGGGCCGCATCCTCGTCGAGCTGCCTGGCGTGAAGGAGCCGGAGCGTGTGCGCAAACTCCTTCAGGGTACCGCATCGCTGGAGTTCTGGCTCACCTATAACAACAGCGAGATCTTCCCGATGCTCGAACAGGCCGACGGCGTGCTGCGCGAGATGCGGGATGCCGCCCAGGTCGTTGAGGGCGAAGGCGCAGAGGTAATCGAGACGGAAACCGAGGAAGTTGCCGTGGCAGCCGATGGCACCGCCGTGGAGGAAGAGGATCTGCTCACCCAGTTGGAGAGCAATCCCGACGCCTCGGCTCAGCTCGCCGTAACGGAGGACGATCTCAACGAACAGTTCCCGCTGTTTGCCAAACTGTCGCCGGCTGTTGATCCGGCCGGCCAGCTGATGGACGGTCCGGTAATCGGCTATGCCAAATCCTATGATACGGCTGCAGTCAATTCAATGCTCAACACGCCGCAGGTGAAGATGCTCCTGCCGCGTGACGTGAAACTGATGTGGGGCGTGAAGCCGATCGATCCGGCCGAGACCACCTATGAACTCTATGCCATCAAGGCAAACACCCGTGACGGCAAGGCGCCGCTCGACGGTTCGGCCGTTGCCGATGCCAAGGGTGAGTTCGCCCAGCAGGGTTCCGCTGCCGAGGTTTCCATGACCATGACCCCGACCGGTGCCAAAACGTGGGCGCGCATGACTGCCGACAACATCGGTCAGAGCATCGCCATCGTGCTGGACGGTTACGTCTATTCCGCACCGCGTGTAAACAGCGAAATCCCGAACGGACGCTCGTCGATTACGGGCCATTTCACCATCGAGGAGGCCAGCGACCTGGCCAACGTGCTGAAGTCGGGTAAACTGCCTGCTCCGGCACACATTACCCAGGAGGCTGTCGTCGGCCCGTCGCTCGGCCAGGAGTCGATCAACTCCAGCATGCTGTCGTTCGTGATCGCCTTCTGTCTCGTGCTGGTCTACATGATGATCTTCTACAACCGAGCCGGTTGGGTGGCCAGCATCGCTCTGGTAGCCAACCTCTTCTTCCTGTTCGGCGTGCTGGCATCGTTCGGCACCGTGCTGACCCTGCCGGGTATCGCCGGTATCGTGCTGACGATGGGTATGGCCGTCGATGCGAACGTAATCATCTACGAGCGTGTGAAAGAGGAGTTGCGTGCCGGCAAGGGGCTGAGCCTGGCAGTCAGCGAAGGCTACAAGAATGCCATGTCGGCCATCATCGACTCCAACGTGACGACCATCATTACCGGTATCGTGCTGTTCGTCTTCGGTACGGGTCCCGTACAGGGCTTCGCAACGACGCTGATTATCGGTATCCTGACCTCGCTCTTCACGTCGATCTTCATCACGCGTCTGATCTTCACCGGCATGCTCGACAAGGGCAAGAACATCAAGTTCGCCAACAAATGGTCGCAGAACTTCCTGGCCAACACGCATGTCAATTTCCTCGGCATCCGCAAGTGGGCTTACGGCATCTCGCTGCTGCTGATCGTCATCGCTACCGTTTCGCTGGCAACCCGCGGACTGAACTACGGTGTCGAATTCTCCGGCGGCCGCACTTTCGTGATCCGTTTCGACCAGGAGATCTCGGACAACGATGTGCGTAACGCACTTGAGAAGACCTTCATGTCCGACAATGTCGAAGGTGAAGACGCCTACAAGAGCTTTGAGGTGAAACAGTACGGTTCAGAGGCTCAGATGCAGAAACGTATCACCACGCAGTACAAATACGATGACAGCAGCGAGGATGCGACGAATGTTGTCGAGAAGCTGATGTACGACGCCCTCAGCCCGCTGTATGCGACGCCGATCTCGTTCGATGAATTCCACTCGACCGCAACGAACCCCTACGGTATCATTTCGGCCGACCTGGTAGGTCCGAGCGTGGCCAGCGATATTACCCGCAACTCGTTCATCGCCGTCTTCATCGGTCTGTTCGCCATCGGACTCTACATCATCGCCCGTTTCCGCAGATGGCAGTGGGGTGCCAGCAGCGTGATCGCTCTGGCTCACGATGCCTACCTGACGATCGGTCTCTTCTCGCTCTTCTACGGCATCCTGCCGTTCAGCCTCGAAGTGAACCAGTCGTTCATTGCCGCCATCCTGACGATCATCGGTTACTCGATCAACGACAAGGTGGTGATCTTCGACCGTATCCGCGAATACATCGGACTCTATCCGAAACGCGCCATGTACGACAACATCAACAATGCCGTAAACAGCACGCTGTCGCGTACGATCAACACGTCGGCTACGACCTTCGTGGTGCTGCTCGCCATCTTCCTCTTCGGCGGCGAAGTGATCCGCGGCTTTATCTTTGCACTGATGTTCGGCATCGTGATCGGTATGCTCTCTTCGATCTTCATCGCAACACCGGTTTCTTACGACCTGATGTCGCAGAAGGTGAAAGCAGGCGCTCCGGCCAAATCGAACAAATAATCGGGATTGTCGAAATACCGGTTGGAAAGGGGTTCCGCATGATTGCGGAACCCCTTTTTGCATGGCTGGCACCGGTGTGCGCCGGTCCGGTCGGGCGGATGGGGGAGGAGGTGTTCCGGCGGATGCGGGGCGGGGGGTGCTGCGGCCTGCCATTCCGACGGAGCCGGCTCCGTCCGGTTCGGCAATTTCACTTCATGCGGAGAAGCGGCGCCGTCTGGCAGACCGGCCGTTCCCGAACAGGAAGGGTGCAGGTTTTTCCGGACGATACGATGTGTCGTAAGCGCTTTTTTTGTAGTTTTGCATATAAATAAATTGGAAAGTCATGGGCTTTATCAGAGTTACTTTTGTCGATATTCTCGATATCGTATTGGTCGCGATGCTGATGTTCTACCTGTATAAGGTGTTGAAGGGATCGCATGCGATGAGTATCCTGTCCGGTATCCTGTTGCTGTTCGTGATTTACATCGTGGTCAGTGCGCTCAATATGGAGCTGCTGTCGGCTATTATGAGCGGCCTGATGAGCGTCGGTCTGATAGCGTTGGTGATTATTTTCCAGCCCGAAATCCGCCGTTTCCTGCAGGTGATAGGCAATCAGTCGCGCAATCGGCAGAAGTCCTTTCTGGGGCGTGTTTTCGGCCTTAACGGCAACAAGTCGATTGACGTTGCCTATATCGCTCCGCTGGTTAGCGCCTGTGCCGATATGTCGGCCAGCAAGACGGGTGCGCTTGTGCTGGTCAAATGCGAGGGCAGCCTGCAGGAGATCATCGATTCCGGCGTGACGGTCGATGCCGTCATCTCGCCGTCGCTTATCAAGAACATCTTTTTCAAGAACTCGCCGCTGCATGACGGTGCCATGGTCATCGTGGGCAACCGGATCTCGGCGGCCAAGTGTGTGCTGCCCTCGACCCGTTCGGAGGTGCCGCTGTCGTTCGGCATGCGCCATCGGGCGGCGCTCGGCGCGGCGGAGGTCACCGATGCCATCGTGGTGGTCGTATCGGAGGAGACGGGCAATATCTCCGTTGCACACAATGGACGGATCAAGGTCGGTCTCTCCTCGACGGAACTGCAGGCCGAACTGATGCGACTCTCGGCGTCGGAAGAATCGACGTCGCGCGGTGCCAAAAAATAACCGGACGTCGCGCGGCAATGGACTGTGCGAACCGGTGAGGAAAGACAGCGGAGAAAGGAAACATAATAAAACGGAGCATGGCCGGTTCGGTTCATGCTCCGTTTTATTATATGCGATGGCTGGCTGTAGCGGGCGGGCTACTCTTCTTTGTCCGGCGTTTTGCCGACCCCTTTCTTGTTGAACTGGTTCATCGTCCGTTCGATGCCCTGCAGGGCGAACGAGCGGACTGCTTCGACTGCTTCCTCGATGACGGCATTCAACGTCTCCTTCTCTTCGGGCAGCCATTCACCGAGGACGTAGTCTACCTGCTGACCCTCCTTGAATGCGTGGCCGATGCCGCAGCGCAGGCGGGGGTAGTTGTTGGAACCCACGCACGAGTCGATATTCTTCAAACCGTTGTGACCTCCGTCGCTGCCTTTGCCGCGCAGGCGCAGCGTACCCAGCGGAAGGGCCAGGTCATCGACGACGATCAGTATGTTCTGCAACTCGATCTTCTCCTTCTGCATCCAGTACCGGACGGCGTTTCCGCTCAGGTTCATGTAGGTGGAGGGTTTGAGCAGCAGGAACGAACGGCCTTTGAAACGGGCTTCGGCAATGTCGCCGTAACGCTCCGTCTTAAAAGTAGTGTTGGATGCCATAGCAAAGGCATCCAACACTTTAAAACCTATGTTGTGTCGGGTTTCGGCGTATTCGTTGCCGATATTTCCGAGACCGACGATCAGATATTTCAAAACTATCCGATTAGTTCAAAGGGTTTGTACTATTTCGATGCGGCAGCTGCGGCACCACGTGCGGCACGCGTCATGATAACGGCGCAAACCGAAGTCGTAGCCGGAGTCAGCAGCGTCAGGTTGTCGTATTTGAGGTCGCCGACGAAGATCGATTTGCCGATGGCGAGGTTGGTGATGTCGATCTCCAGATAGTCGGGCAGGTACTCTACCAGACCGCTTACGCGCAGTTTGCGTTTCTGTACGGTCAGTTTACCACCGAGTTTTACACCTTCCGAGTTACCTACGATGCGGATCGGCACGTCGATAGCAACGGGACGGCCGGGCAGTACGCGGAAGAAGTCGATGTGGATGGGGTTGTCTTTTACCGGGTGGAACTGAACCTCGCGCAGTACGGCCAGCTGTTTGGTGCCGTCGATGTCGAGTTCTACGATGTACGAGTTCGGCGTGTAGAGCAGCGGTTTCAGCTCTTTTTCGTCGAGTGCGAAGTGTACGGCCTCTTCCTGGCCGCCGTAAACGATTGCAGGGATCAGACCGTTACGACGAACGTCCTTGCTGCCTTTCTTGCCGAAGTTCTCACGTTTTACACCGTGAATCTGGATGGTTTCCATGTTGTGAATTGTTTTTTGATGTGTTACACTTGGGCGGTACTCCCGCATCCGGCCGGAACCGGATACCTCCATCCCGCTTGCGGGTGCAAAGATAAGCTTTTCCCGGCCAATCTGCAAACATTCCGCACGTTATGTCCCTGCCGTTCGGGCGAAGGGGGCGGAAAAACGGGGCTGCGGCCATATTTTTTGGGGCGTTTCGCGCTTTTTTTGCCGAATCTTTTTGCAATAGAAAAAAAATAGCTACATTTGCACACCCTTTCGGAAATAACCCGTGCGTCGGGAGTCGTCCGGAAAGAGGGATACACAATTTGCCCAGATGGTGGAATTGGTAGACACGCTACTTTGAGGGGGTAGTGCCGGTTTACGGCGTGTGAGTTCGAGTCTCGTTCTGGGCACCAATTAATTATAAAACCCGCTGAATGTCAGCGGGTTTTATTTTTGCAGGGGAACGCAGAGGGGAACGTTTACCGCCCAACTTCATTCTTGAGCATCATGATGTCCGTGTAGTGCGAGAAGTGGTTGATCGTGACGCTTTGCTCGCGGCGGCCGGCACCTTTGTCGTACGGTACGCCTGAGAAACTACCGTACGGAGACGGGGGCTTTTTTATATCCTCCCCCGAAGGATAGATCTCTATTTGTTTACCATTGCCATATTGAGTATTGGATGCCGACGCCGATGTACGGCTCGAAGCGGCCCGTGCGCGGCGCCAGGCCGTAGCCTGCCTGAATGCCGATGCCCCAGCGGCGCGCACGGGCGGCGGCCGTTTCGGTGACTACCTGC
>CASEGL010000020.1 GCA_949287525.1 uncultured Rikenellaceae bacterium | reverse complement strand
ATACGAAAGAGTTGTTTGAATCTATGAGGTAAACCGCAGCAAGTCAGAGCGTTCTGAATGTCGCTAAATCGTTACCTAAAATCTCACACTCTTCAATTCTATTCTGTGTATCAATCAGATACAGCTTTTTTAATTATCCAATACAAAGATAAGACCATCACGGGGCTGACCGTTACAGGAAGTAACGACTATACGGGTCTGTTCGGACGTATCGGCTCCGGCGGCACGGTGAAGGACGTGACGCTGACAAAAGCGAGCGTGACAGGCGGCAACTATGTCGGCGGCGTGGCAGGACAGAACGATGGCACTGTAGAGAATTGCTCGGTCGATGGCACGGTGACAGGTACAGGGCTCTCCGATACAGGCGGCATCGTGGGAACGAATTATGGCACCATCTCCGGCTGCTCGGCGGAAGGGACTGTGACGGGTGACGTCAATGTCGGCGGAATAGCCGGAGGCAGCTACCTCGGGGTAATCATCGAGGGCTGCCATTCCACAGCGGCTGTATCGGGCAGTAGCACTGTCGGCGGCGTGGTGGGCAACTTGGGAAATGGCTGCTCGCTCATGGCCTGCTACTCCACGGGCAACGTGACCGCCACATTGACTACCGGCAATGCCGGCGGCGTGGTGGGAGCTAATTCCCAAGGTACCGTAACCGGCTGCTACCATGCCACGGGAACTGTCAGCGGACAAGGCAATGTCGGCGGCATCGTAGGTTTCAATAGCAGTGGTACCTTCACCGCCTGCTACTGGAGCAGCAACCCTGCTAATGGTATTGGCAAAATGGATAGCGGCACCAACGGCACCGCCAAGGTGGACGGCACAAATGTTAAATGGGAAGATACCATTGATCCCATGAACACCGCCCTGAAGAGTGCGGGCTTAGCGTTGCAATATAGTCTCGACGAGGAGGGTTTACCTGCATTGGAATAAAGGCAACAATAAAAGCCGGGCCCAAAGTTTGGCTGATTGGATATAAAATAAACGGGGGCGACAGCCTGCCTTCTGAAAAAAAATATGATAATCGGGCGGGATTTCGATCTCGCCCGAACCATGCAGACAAAACGGCAAAAAAAACGCTGTCGGTGTCTCCGTTTGCCAAACCGACCGAAAAGGTAGTGTGAGCGAAAATCGGTTGCTCCAAAAAGCAATCTCTCGCAAATGATCCCTATCTTCGCGACGACCTCATTACTGACGGAACAGACCAAACCGATACGTTTCGGAAGCGCCTGTTGCGGCCGGCATTAACACGACACAGACAACCTCCCGTTGCGAACAACCCGCCGCTACAGACCGAACAACCAAACCGAAAGCAAAACATAAACCAAAAGCATGAAAAAAACAATCCTCACCCTGACGGCGTGCCTGCTCGGATGTTCCGCCGCATGGTGCCGCAAGCCCGATTCCGTGCGCATCAACAACCGATTCGATATCGTCGCCGAAAACCCCTGCCGACTGCGCCAGTTCCTCAACGAAATGCCCAAAGGCGGCGACCTGCACACCCATCTGACCGGAGCCGCCTATGCCGAAACCTATTTCGACATCGCCTGCAGGGACAGCCTGTGGCTCGATCCGCACTCCGGACGCCTCGCCCCGACGCCCGACAGTTCCGCCACCGTCCGGCTGACACCCGACATGCCCGACCGTCCGGCCTACCGTACCGCGCTGATCGACAAATGGTCGGTGCGTAACTACCGCAGCTCATGCCAAACCCTGCCTCCGGACGAACACTTCTTCGCTACATTCGGCCTCTTCTCCGCTGCGGCCGACAACCACCTCGCCGAACTCCTCCGCGAACTCCGCCGACGGGCCGTACAGGAAAACGTACTGTATCTGGAACTGATGCCCCTGTCTGCAAACCTCTATGCCGACAAAATCGACTCCATCTGCGGCGCAGGCTTCTTCGACCGGAACAATGCCCGACTCCGACAGGCCATAGGCCCCGATGCCCGACCCGAAAAGACCGACGCCCTGCTGGCCGAACTCTTCGACCTGTGGGAAAACTCGGCCGCCATGCAGGAGTGCATCGACCGATACGTCGCCACCATCGACAGTCTGGACACCCGCAGCGCCGAAGGTCTTGCAGCAACTCCCCTCTGCCGCTACCAGGGGTATGCCGACAGGAACGCCGAACCGCTGGAGGTCTATGCCATGCTGTACGCCGCATACAAAGGCTGCCTGAAACCTGAATCCAAACTGGTAGGCGTAAACATCCTCTCCCCGGAAAACGGCGAAACGGCTCTGGCCGACTACACCGGCCACATGCGCATGTTCCGATTCCTGGACGAGGCTACGGGCGGCACCGTGCGCACATCGCTCCACGCCGGTGAACTGACCCTCGCCCTCGTGCAGCCGGAAGAACTGCGCGACCACATCCGCCAGGCTGTCCTCACGGCCGGCGCCGACCGCATCGGACACGGCACAGACATCGCCTACGAAACCGAAAGCTGCGCCCTGCTCGACACGATGCGAGGCCGCCAGACCGTCGTGGAGATCAACCTCGCAAGCAACGAATTCATCCTCGGCGTGCAGGGCGACGAACACCCCTTCCCCCTATACCGGCAGGCAGGCGTGCCGACCGTGCTGGCCACCGACGACGCCGGCGTGCTGCGCACCGACCTGACCCAGCAGTACATGATGGCCGTCGAACGCTACGGACTCGACTACTACGACCTCAAACAGCTGGTCCGCAACAGCATCCGATACGGATTCCTGCCCGAGGAGGAGAAACGGATTCTGATGTGCCGGCTGGAGGAGTCATTCGCCGACTTCGAGCGCAAGTGGAGCGCTCAGCTCGACTCCGCACCGGCCGCCGACCGTCGCAGCGCCCGTTCCCGCCGCTGAGTCGCTTTTCGGACACCGAAAGCCGAGTTTAGCCAAATTGGTCGTATCTTTGCCGGAGCGGCCTGCTCGCGGCAGCCCTTCCGGAGTCCTGCCCCAGGCCGTCCCTTTTGACAAGCACAACCTATGGATTTCAAAGTCACCCAACCCGATACCCTGCTGGCCTTCCTGCAGAAACAGCTGGCCGGCCGCAGCCGCTCGTCCGTCAAGTCGCTGCTCACCCACGGACGCATCGCCATCAACGGCAGCCGCACGACCCGATACGACGCCGCCCTGCAGCCCGATGACACCGTGTCGATCCTGCACGGCATGGCCGCCCGCCCGCTCCGCCACCCGATGCTGCGCATCGTCTGGGAGGACGACTACCTCATCGTGGCCGACAAGCGCAACGGCCTCCTCTCGGTAGGCACCGACAAGGAACGCCGCCGAACGGCCTTCTACATCCTCAGCGAACACATCAAGCAGCTCAACCCCGCGGCACGCCTCTTCGTCGTCCACCGGCTCGACCGCGAAACCTCCGGACTGATCATCTACGCCAAAAGCCAGGCCGTGCAGGAACAGCTCCAGCGCAACTGGAAAGACCTCGTGTGCGACCGCCGCTACGTGGCCGTCATCGAAGGGCGGCTGCCCCAGCCGTCGGGCGTCATCGACACGCTGCTGCGCGAGGACCGCAACCGCAAGATGTGGGCCGTCCGTACCGGCGAAGGCGAACAGGCCGTCACCTCATACACCGTGCTGCGCACCGGCCAGGACTACTCGCTGGTCGAACTGTCGCTCCGGACCGGCAAGAAGAACCAGATCCGCGCCCACATGGAATGGATGAAAACCCCCATCGCCGGCGACAAGAAATACGGCGCTACGACCAATCCCGCCGACCGCGTCTGCCTGCACGCCTACCGGCTCTGCTTTGTCCATCCGGTGACCGGCGAACGGCTCGACTTCACCACCGGCATCCCGAAACTGTTCGAGGATACGGTCCGATAGCCCCGGCACCGCCGTACCTGTCTGCGCGAGGAGGCCTACCCTGTCGGGAGGCTTCCCCGCGCTTTTCATACCGCACCGCCGCTGCCGGCTCCGGCCACCCGACAGCCGGCCGTATCCCGCACGGCAACCGGATTTTCCGACAATTATGCGTATCTTCGCTTCCTAACGTTCATGCGCGAACCACTATGATTACCGATTTCCGGCTCAAAGTCTTCAAAACCGTGGCCTACCGGCTCAGCTTCACCAAAGCGGCGGCCGAACTGCTCATCTCGCAACCGGCCGTAACGAAACATATCAGCGAACTCGAAAAGCAGGTCGGCGCCCCCCTCTTCGACCGGCGCGGCGGAACCGTGGCGCTGACCCGGCAGGGCGAACTGCTGCTCGACTATGCCAACCGCATACTCAGCCTGTACGGCAACCTGAACGACGCCTTCGCCGACAACGGCCATCTCCCTTCCGGCACCATCCGTCTCGGCGCCAGCACCACGATCGCCCAGTATGTCCTGCCCAGCATACTCGCCCTCTTCCGGCGGCGCTACCCCGACATCCGCATCGAAATGACCACCGGAAATACCGAACAGATCGAAGACCTCACCGCCGACAGCCGCATCGACCTGGGTGTCATCGAAGGCAAGGCCACCGGCCATAACCTCCACTACGAACCCTTCATGCACGACGAACTGGTACTGGTCACCGCTACTGCCAACTCCGCCTTCCGGCTCGATGAGGTGAACCGCGAACAACTCGCCTCCCTGCCGCTGGTCATCCGCGAATCCGGTTCGGGTACGCTCGAAATTCTCGGCGAGGCTCTCGAACGCTATGGCCTCAACCTGCGCACCATGAACATCGAGATCCAGCTCGGCAGCACGGAAAGCATCAAACGCTACCTCTACCACTCCGGCGCCTTCGCCTTCATCTCGGTGCAGGCTGTCGTGGACGAACTGATCCAGCACAAACTGCGGATCATCGATGTCGAAGGACTCGAAATTCGCCGCAACTTCAGCTTCGTTGCCGCCCACGGCCAGCACAACCGCATGAACGACCTGTTCAAACAGTTCTGCATGGAGGCCAATAACTACAAGTTATAGTCAAGTATAATTCAATATTTGTTTTTTATTGCATCGCCCGCTATTTTTGCGACAGCAACGAATAAAAAACGGATATGACCACAAACGCCACTTCAACAAAACCGCAGCAAGCCGCCACGCCCGAAACGGCTCCCGCCACCAAACGCAACTCCAAACGGGAAGCTGCCATCAAAGCCGGCTTCATCATCGCCCTGGCACTCTGCGCAACGCCGTATGTATCGGCTCCCATCGCGCTGGTGGGCGGTTTCCTGTTCACCCTGTTTTTCGGACATCCGTTCGCCAAACTCAACCACAAGGCGACCAACATCCTGCTGAAAGCATCGGTGGTCGGCCTAGGCTTCGGCATGAACGTCCACAGCGCCCTGCAGGTGGGTCGCGAGGGACTCGGCCTGACCATCGGTTCGATTACGCTGGTGCTGACCCTGGGATACTTCATCGGCGGCTGGCTGAAGATGCCCCGCAAATCGTCCCACCTGGTGGCTTCGGGTACGGCCATCTGCGGCGGCAGCGCCATCGCGGCCGTAGCGCCGGCCGTGAACGCCTCCGAAAAGGAAATTTCCGTCTCGCTGGGCGTAGTCTTCCTGCTGAATGCCGTCGCACTCGTTCTCTTCCCCTTCGTAGGACACCTGCTGGATCTCTCGCAACACCAGTTCGGCCTTTGGAGCGCCATTGCCATCCACGACACCAGTTCGGTTGTCGGCGCCGCCTCGGCATACGGCGACGAAGCCCTCCAGGTTGCCACCACCGTCAAACTGGCCCGCGCCCTGTGGATCATCCCCATATCGCTGCTGTCGGCCTTCCTGTTCCGCAGCAAGGGAAAGAAGATCTCCATCCCGTGGTTCATCTTCTACTTCATCCTCGCCATGCTTGCCAACAGCTACCTGCCTTTCGTCAGCACGTTCGGCCCGACCATAACGAGCATCTCCAAAACCGCCCTGGTCATCACGCTGTTCCTGATCGGCGCCGGCCTCTCGGTCGAAAAGATCCGCTCGGTGGGTTGGAAACCGCTGATCCTCGGCATCATCCTCTGGGTAGTGGTCTCGGTACTCTCCCTGCTGGTGATCGTAAACAGCTGATTGCACCCATAACAGATACTACATCAATCCCGATTCCACCGGCTGTGCGGCAGCCGGTGGAATCTTCACAAACGGCTCCCCATGGACATCAAAACCTTCATCAGCGCCTGCCTCGCCTTCCTCGCACTGATCAACCCGATCCAGAAAGTCTTCGTCGTCGTTTCCCTGCAGGAAAACTACTCCCGCCCCGAGCTGCGGCGCATCGTAAACAAGGCCACCGTGACTGCCATCGGCGTCCTGCTGCTCTTCCTGCTGATGGGCGAAGCGATTCTCGGCTACGTGTTCAACCTGAAGATCTACGCCTTTCAGATCACCTGCGGAGTCGTCCTGTTCTACAACGGTTTCGTCGGCCTGCAGAAGGGAGCCTTCCTGACACTCGACAAAAACACCCGCATCGAGGAACTCATCGCCGTACCGATCGCCATCCCGATGATCGCCGGCCCGGCCACCATCACGGCCGTCGTCACGATGCCGGCCGTATTCGGCCGCTGGATGACCATGGCTGCCGTAATCCTCGCACTGGTCATCAACTGGGTCATCATGCGCCATGCCGACCGCATCGGCCGCTTCCTCGAACGCCAGAACATGATGATGCCGCTGATCCGTATCACGGCGCTGATCGTGGCCGCCATCGGACTGCAGATGATTCTCAACGGCATCGAAACTTTTATCCTCTCCGTAAATGCCTGACCGATCCGCTCCGGCCGATTCCCGACATGTCCCGCAGCAGGCACTGCCCCGCTGCGGGATATTTTTACCAGCACAACGCACTATACGACAACACGATAGACACAAAAAACGACAATATTTTAAATCCACGCGGTTGTGTGTTAGCTAAAAAACAGTATCTTGGTATCGGCAATTTGCGCTTCAACAGGCACGGATGCCTGCAAAGAAAAGCATATAGCACACTAACAGACAGTCAGATACCTCATACTTTAACAGCTCTCGACAATGAAATGGTTTCATTCCCTCAGCGCATGTGCGCTGTTCGCACTGCTGACCGCTTTTGCGACAGACACACAGGCGGTTCCGGCTTATCCGAAACCGATTAAAGTAAAACAGGCCGACGGAACGACACTCACCATCCGCGTATACGGAGACGAACGGTTCCACTACACCACCACGAGCGACGGCTACAACGTCGTCCACCGCAACGGCAACTACTACTATGCCCGCATGCAGGGCGGTTCGCTGGCTTCGACCGGCATTGTAGCCAAAGACCCCATGCAGCGCACGGCTGCCGATCGGGCGATCCTCAATTCGGTGACGACCGGTGTCCCCTATGCCGCCCTGGCCACGGCGCAGGCTCAGGCTGCCGCCGCCCAAACGGGCTTCGGCGCCTCCTTCAACCCGCTGGATGAACAGAACGGGACACAAGCCAAACAACTGCGCGCAGCCACAAACTCCGGCGAAGAGTTCCACTCGCTGGTCATTCTTGTCCAGTTTGCCGACGCCGCCTTTACGGTTTCCAACCCGCAACAGGCATTCGACCGGCTGCTGAATGAAGAGGGATACACCGACAACAACGCTACCGGAAGCGCCAGAGACTACTATACGGAAAACTCCAACGGCCAGTTCAACCCCCACTTCGATGTGGTGGGACCCTTTACGCTCTCCGGCAACCAGACCAGCTATACCGACCGTGAGGCGTGGTTCATCATCGAATCGTGCAACCTGGCCGCAGAGAACGGCGTCGATTTTTCGCAGTATGTGGACAATGGCATCCTGCGCGACGTATTCATCTTCTTCGCCGGCTACAACCAGGCCGAAGCCGGCGGCTCCTATCTGTGGCCGGCCCGCATGTTTTACTCCGACCCGAGCATCGACTTCGGTACCTGGGGCGGAGGCCGGTTGCTGGCTGCCGCCTACACGTCCGAGCTGAAGGGTTCGAGCGGCGCGACCATGACCGGTATCGGCACCTTCTGCCACGAGTTCGGCCACATCCTCGGCTGGCCCGACTTCTATGACACCGACTACACGCAGAACGGAACGGGGTTCAACCTCGACATCTTCTCGCTGATGGCAGCCGGTTCCTATGTGAACGGCGGCAAAACGCCTCCCGCCCTGAATGCCTTTGAACGCTACATGGTCGGCTGGGCCACCCCCGTCGAAATCACCGAACCCGGCAGCTACACCCTCGAACCCGTTTACGACGGCAACGGATTCCGCATCAACACGACAAACGACGGCGAATACTTCATCCTGGAATACCGCAACGGCGCCATCAACCGCTGGGACAACTTCCTGCAGATCGGCAACACCGGAGGAGCCGACGTGGGCTATCAGGCCATCGGCAGCGGATCGGGCATGCTGATCTACCATGTCGATCAGTCGGACAACCGTGTGGGCAGCTATCGGGCCAAAGACCTGTGGGAGTTGAACGCCAACATGGTAAACAGCTTCGGCGACCATGAGTGCATGCGCCTGTTCATGGCCTCGCCGGTCGAACGGACGAACGCCATCCTGCGCGACTTCGGCAAGATGTTCTTCCCCGGCGATGACAACATCTCCAATCTCACCGCACAGGAAGCTCCCTATTTCGTCGGCTGGAACGGCTTCTCGACCGGCTTCGAGCTGCACAACATCACCCAGAACGGCACGGCGAACATCACTTTCGACGTCGAGAAACTGGCTCAGGGCGAGATCCGCGACCTGGTAGTGGATGCCGGACAGTTCGACATCTGCATCTCGTTCTTCACCCCCTTCGACGACACCTACACGATCGTGTGTACGCCCGAAAACGGCTCTTCCACCAACATTTCGACCAAAGAGCGCACCATCCACTTCACCGACCTGACGCCTTCGACGAAATACACGATCTCACTGATCTACGGCGACGATGCTTCGGCCGAACCCTTTGAAGTGCAGGAGGTAGTCACGGCAGCCGTCGATCCGACCAAAATGCCGACCATCGACGTCAAGGCCAGCTACACGACCAAGGATGCGATCGTACTGCGCTATCGCAACATCTCGACCGACATCTCTTCGGTTCGCTGGTATCTGGACGACACCCCCGTCAGCGGCACGATCATCAAGTCCCCCGAAGCGGGCGTCGGACGCCGTCTGACGGCTGAAATCGAAACGGCCGACGGCACGGAATACTTCACGAAATACATCAACATCACCGATTAAAGCATCATGAAAACGAAAAACATACTGCTGCTCGTCGCCGGCGTGCTGCTACTCGGTCTGAGCGGCTGCAAACGGGACAATTCGTCGTCCGACACCCCCCTGCAGCGCGAACAGTTCAAACGCAAGACGCTCGCCGGCATCTACCAGGACAACAAAACCCTCTATGCACTGGACAAGATCAACGACCAGCTGTACTACAATGCGACAACCCGCACCTCCCGTATCGTTGCGGACGACGGCGCCTCCTACGTCCAGTTCGTACTGTCCGCTCCGGCCGAGGACCTGATAGCTGACAGCAAGGTGAATGTAACCATCTCCTCCAAAGGCAAGGGCGACATTCCCTCCTACGAGAACCTGTCGATGGTCGTACTGAAGAAAGACCAGAACTACTTCTGGCTCTGGAACGGCCAACGCCAGATCGGCATCCTGTACTACTACGTCAGATAGACCCATCCAGCCATAACGACCGTAAGGGCGGCAACGGTGCGAATGTCCGTTGCCGCCCTTCGTTTTCGCCGCCTGCACTCCCCTTTTTCACGTCGTCTTCATCCGACCGTCCGGACGCCCCCGTTTCCCTATCCGGCTTGCTCACCTGCTGCACTCCTTGCTAAAACTTCCGCTGCCCTTTGTCCGGCTGGCTGTACCGCAATGTCGCGCCAAAATAAAAAACGGAGCGGAGAGTCATCGAGACTCTCCGCTCCGTTTCCGTCTGCCGGACGACATGCAGGGCTGGCCGTCCGCATGGTGATCCGACTCAGAAACTTTTCCGCAGCCCCACCGACACGACGCCCGTCGCACCGAAACCGGCCTCAACGAAACCGGCCAGCGAACGGCCGAACTCCAGGCCGATGGGCGATACCTGAAAGGCAAACGACGCCGTGGTCAGGGGTGTTTCCACACTGACGCTCTCCTGATAGCGGACATTCGCCACCACCACGCCGGCAGCGAGCCGCGAATAGAGACGCAGGGTACCTTTCTCCCACCACGTAAACTTCACCTGCGGCATGATGCTGAAAAAGTTCTGATAGACCAGATAGGTAGTCGGTATGGCAGCAATCGTACCCAGCGCACCGGCATAGCTGAACATGCCGCCGACCGACAACTTGGACGACAGGTCATAGGTATATCCGAAGGTCACGGCTCCCATCCGGATGCCTTCGTCATACATGCTCTCCTGCAAGGCAGGGAACAGTCCCTGGAACATCCTCTTGATGCCGTAATTGGAGATCACGCCATAGGACAGCGTCACGTTGTGGCAGTACAACGACGGATTGTAGTACGGTGCAGGCTGGGAGGCTACCGCCTCGACCGGACGCGTTTTCGCCTGAACGGAGGCTGCCCCCGCCATCAGACAGGCCAACACCAACGCCACGTTTTTACACAGTTTGCTCATATTGTTCTTTTGACGATTCATTTGGTTTCCGAAACCGAGACGAAGGCACACCCGTTGCAGCATGCCTTTGCCCCATGTTGTCCGTTCCGCCTCTGTGACGGTCTAAGCACGTACCTGCGCGCCTGCCTGACGCTCGAACTGGGCGACGAGGTTCTTCATAATCTTCTCGATCACCGTATCGGTCAGCGTGCGTTCCGGATCCTGCAGCACGAAGCCCAGCGCATAGGACTTCTTGCCGACCGGCAGCTTGTCGCCTTCGTACACATCGAACAGCGTCACGCTGCGCAGCAGCTTCTTCTCCGTGGCAAAGGCGATGGTACGCAGCTGGGCGAACGACACGCTGCTGTCAACCAGCAGCGCCAGGTCACGGCGCACTTCGGGGAACTTGGCCAGTTTCGACGCCGTCACCGTGTGTTTGCGCACGCTCTTGACAAAGGCCTCAAAATCCATCTCCATGTAATAGACCTCAGCCTTCAGGTCGAACATGCGGCGGATCCGGCCGGCCACCACGCCGATCGTGAGCAGCGTCTTGCCGTTCAGTTTCACGTCGAGGCCGTCGGCATAGAGATCGTTCTGCAGCGGCTCGGTCTGCAACCGGTAGAGGTCGAGGCCGAAGCGGCGCAGCACCTGTTCGGCCGCCGCACGCAGCGTAAAGAAGGTGACGGGAGCGGCCTTCTCGTTCCACGAAGCCACCCGGTCGAGTCCCGTAACGGCCACGGCCAGACGGTAGTCCTCGGAATAAGGCGCCAGACCGCCCTCCTCCTTGCGCGACGGATCGTAACGGTACACGTTGCCGAATTCGTAGAGTTTGAGGTTCGGATTTCGGTGGTTGGTATTGAGCTGGATGGCCTCCATCATGTTGAACAGCAGCGTCTGGCGCATTACGTTCAGGTCGGCGCTGAGCGGATTGATGATCCGCACGCAGTTCTCGGCCGGACAGGAGGTCAGCCCGTCGTAATAGGCCGCCTTGGTGAGCGAGTTGCTCATGATCTCCGTGAAGCCGTTGTCGGTAAGGTATTCGGACACCTTGTTCACGATTTCGCTCTTGCCGGGACGTTTGGCCACCGACACCGAAGCGGTTACACGGGCGGGTATCTCGATATTGTTGTAGCCATAGATGCGCAGAATATCCTCGATCAGGTCGGCCTCGCGACGCACATCCACGCGATAGGCCGGTACGGCCACCGACAGCACGCCGTCGGGTTCGGCCTCGATGCGCACCTCGAGTGCGTCGAGGATCTTGCGGACGGTCTCCTGCGGAATCGCCTTGCCCGTGAGGGCATCGATCCGGCTGAAGGCGATGTCGAAACGGAACGGCTCCAGAATCTGCGGGTCGGACACGATGTCGGTCACACCCGAAGCGATACGGCCGCCGGCCAGTTCGGCAATCAGCAGCGCGGCGCGGCTGAGCGCATAGCGCGTGATGTTGGGATCGATGCCGCGCTCGTAGCGGAACGAAGCGTCGGAGTTGATGCCGTGGCGGCGCGCACTCTTGCGGATCCATACGGGGTTGAAGTAGGCGCTTTCCAGGAAGACGTTGCGGGTCTGCTCCGTCACGCCCGACTCCAGACCGCCCATCACGCCGGCGATGCACATCGGCTTGCGGGCATCGCAGATCATCAGGTCGCGGTCCGACAGCGTGCGCTCCACGCCGTCGAGCGTCACGAACCGGGTGCCGGCCTCGACGGTGCGCACCACGATGCGGCCGCCCTCGATATGGTCGGCGTCGAACGCATGCAGCGGCTGCCCCACCTCATGCAGGACGAAATTGGTGATGTCCACCACATTGTTCTTGGGGTTGATGCCGATGGCGCGCAGATGGGTCTGCAGCCATTCGGGCGACGGGGCGACCTTCACGTCGCGGATCAGCACGCCGGCATAGCGCGGCGCAGCCTCCGGACAGGCCACCGTCACGTCGGCAGCGGGCTGTCCGCCGTCGTCGAACGCCGACACATCGGGCAGCGACAGCGTCACCCGCCAGTCTCGCGAGTGCAGATAAGCCGCCAGATCCCGCGCTACGCCATAGTGCGAAGTAGCATCGGCACGGTTGGGCGTCAGGCCAATTTCGATCACGTAATCCTCCTTGAGGCGGAGATACTCGGCTGCCGGCGTACCCGGAACGGCATCGGCATCCAGCACCATGATTCCCTCATGCGACTGGCCGATGCCCAGTTCGTCCTCGGCACAGATCATGCCGAACGACTCCACGCCGCGAATTTTGCTTTTCTTGATCCGGAATCCCTCCTCGGCCCCGGTCGGATAGAGCGTCGCGCCGATGGTCGCCACCAGCACCTTCTGGCCGGCAGCCACGTTGGCCGCACCGCAAACGATATTGAGCGGCTGCTCCGCCCCGACACCGACAGTCGTGATGTGCAGGTGATCCGAATCGGGATGATCGCAGCAGGTCAGCACCTCGCCGACCACCACACCGGCCAAACCGCCGCGTACGCTTTCGATCTTTTCCGCACCATCGACTTCCAGACCGATGTCAGTCAGAATCGTCAGCACGTCATCGACGGAAAGATCGGTATGGAGATAGTCCTTAAGCCATTCGTAAGATATTTTCATAGTGTTCCCTTTAGTTTCGAATAAAACGAGTTAAAGATACTAAGAATCTTGCAATCTTGCATCTTCAGACTCCGCTTATGCGCCTTTTTTCGCCATCAGCAACCGTTTTCGCCCGTATGGCAACGGCATCGGCCGGCCGCACCGCCCGATCGTGCATCCGGCCGCACACCCTTTGTCGGCCGCACACCCGCCCAAACATCAAAAAATTTGTCATTTCGTGTAAAAACAATTCACATGAAGATGTTTTTTCCCTGTCGTTATAAAACGGAATATTTTTGTAAAACAGCTAAAAAGACGATCATTTTCTTGGAATCATGCCGTTTTTTTCATTCTTTTGCACTATCCGTTAAAATACGGAACAACAACACCCTAAGCAGCGATTCGTTTTATTAACCAAGAACCCGTTACGACCATGATCTCAATTCCCGTAGCCGTAGAGGAAGTCATCAAGAAAAAGCCTTTTCTCGAAGGCGCCCTGGTAGACGGACTCATCAACCTGTCGGCCCTCGCCCGGCAAATCAAACCCGAAGTCGAAGAACGAATCGGCAAAAGCGTCAATGACAGTGCCGTCATCATGGCGCTCAACCGGCTGGTTCCCCGCCTGGAACTCATGTCGGCCATGAAGATCCGCAGTGTCGTGGAAAACATGGGCGACATTGTCGTACGCTCCAACCTGTCGGACTTTACCTTTCTGAATACCGCCACACTGTACGGCCTGCAGGCTCGTCTGCTGAATGAAGTACATGCCCTGAAGAATGTCTTCTGCACGTTTTCGCAGGGCATCTACGAGACGACGCTCGTCGTGAGCGATTCGATCGTGCCGCTGGTACGCGAATTCTTCGCCGGCGAACAAATCATCAGCACCAACACGAACCTGTCGCTCATCACCGTGCGCCTCCCCTCGGACAACACCGTATGTCCGGGCGTTTACTACTATCTGTTCAAGGAACTGGCCTGGGACAACATCAACATCGTGGAGGTCATCAGCACCGCCAACGAATTCACGATCGTGGTCGGCAATCAGGACATCCACCGTGCCTTCTCGATCCTGATGGAGGCCAAACGCAACGTGCAGGGATAACCTTCCCTCCCCGGAACAAACACAGCGCCCGTTCTCTTCGGTGAGAACGGGCGCTGCAGTTTTTATCGGGTCAACCCGGCTACCGCACCAGCAGATCGACGATGGCCAGCAGCGCATAGGTGACGCTGGCCAGTCCGTTTACCAGACCGAACGAGGCGCCGATGCGGTCGATGCGGGAGGGACGGTAGAGAATATGCTGCACGACCAGAATCACGGCAAAGAGCGCGGTGCCGATCCAGTACCACCAGTCGAATCCGTATCCGACGCCGATGGATGCCACGGCGACCAGCGCCACCACGTGCAGCGCCAGGCTGATCCACGTGGACTGCACGAGCGAGAAGCGCGCCGGCACCGAATGGAGGACATGGCTGCGGTCGAAGGCGACGTCCTGCATGGAGTAGAGGATGTCGAAGCCGGCCGTCCAGGTCATCACGGCCAGCGCCAGCATGCAGGGCATCGATGCGAAGGTGCCGGTCACCGCAATATAGGCGCCCACGGGAGCGATGCCGAGCGCCAGCCCCAGCACCAGATGCGACAGCGAGGTGAACCGTTTGGTGCAGCTGTAGCCCAGCAGCACGACCAGCGCCACGGGCGACAGGGCCAGCGCCAGCGTATTGATCCACCAGGCCGCCAGCACGAAGACCACGCAGTTGATGACCACGAAGGCCATGGCGGCGCGGGGCGTAATGCGGCCGGCGGGAATGTCGCGGGCGGCCGTGCGGGGATTGGCGGCGTCGATGTCGCGGTCGAGCCAGCGGTTGAAACCCATGGCGGCATTGCGGGCGCTCACCATGCAGATGAGGATCTTCACCAGCAGCAGCCAGTCGAATGCCGTCCCCGTACTCGTGAGGGCGTACACAAAGGCGAACAGGGCAAAAGGCATGGCGAAAATCGTGTGCGAGAACTTCACCAGGGAAGCATATTTGGAAACCGTATTCATAATGCTGTTTTTAGGATCGTGCAAATTTAATTAACTTTGTACGTTTTATTGCGTCACGCCGCAGTCCGAACCGGCGCCGGAAGGCTCTCTGCCGGAACGACGACGCTGACAATCAACACATACCAGATGAAAAACATTAGGAATTTTTGCATCATAGCCCACATCGACCACGGCAAAAGCACCCTCGCCGACCGCCTGCTGGAGAAAACCCAGACCGTCTCGCAACGCGAACTGCAGGATCAGGTACTCGACGACATGGAACTGGAGCGCGAGAAAGGCATCACCATCAAGAGCCACGCCATCCAGATGGAGTACATGCACGGGGGCGAGAAATATATCCTCAACCTGATCGACACCCCCGGACACGTGGACTTTTCCTATGAGGTATCGCGCGCCATCGCCTCGTGCGAAGGCGCCCTGCTGATCGTCGATGCGACACAGGGCATTCAGGCACAGACCATCTCGAACCTCTACCTTGCCCTCGGCCACGATCTGGAGATCATTCCGGTCGTAAACAAGATCGACATGGAAGCCGCCATGGTCGAGGAAGTCAAGGACCAGATCGTCGATCTGATCGGCTGCAAGCACGAGGAGATCATCGCCGCCTCCGGCCGCACGGGTCAGGGCGTGGACGAGATTCTCGAAGCCATCGTCGAGCGCATCCCCGCCCCGAAAGGCGACGAGAAGGCACCGCTGCAGGCACTCATTTTCGACTCGGTATTCAACCCCTTCCGGGGCATCATCGCCTACTTCCGCATCATGAACGGCACGCTCCGCACGGGCGACGCCGTGAAGTTCATCAACACGGGCCACGAATACGAGGCCGACGAGGTGGGCGTACTGAAACTGAAACTCTCGCCGCGCGACGAGATCCGCGCCGGCGACGTAGGATACATCATCTCCGGTATCAAGAACTCCCGCGAGGTGAAGGTGGGCGACACGATCACCCACGTGGAAAACCCCAGCGACACGCCCATCGCCGGTTTCGAGGATGTGAAGCCGATGGTCTTCGCGGGCGTCTACCCCGTCGAGGCCGACGAATACGAGGACCTGCGCGCCTCGCTGGAAAAGCTCCAGCTCAACGACGCCTCGCTGACCTTCGATCCGGAGAGTTCGCTGGCACTGGGCTTCGGCTTCCGCTGCGGCTTCCTCGGCCTGCTCCACATGGAGATCATCCAGGAGCGTCTCTACCGCGAGTTCGACATGGACGTCATCACGACCGTCCCCAACGTATCCTATAAGGTAACGACCAAGAAGGGCGAGGTGATCTTCGTCCACAACCCCTCCGGACTGCCGGAGCTGACGATGATCGACAAAATCGAGGAACCCTACATCGAGGCGCAGATCATCACCAAGAGCGACTATCTGGGCAACGTCATCAAACTCTGCATCGACAAGCGCGGCACCCTGCGCAACCAGGTCTTCATCGCCCAGGACCGCGTGGAGGTGACGTTCGACATGCCGCTGTCGGAGATCGTCTTCGACTTCTACGACAAGCTCAAGAGCATCTCGCGCGGTTACGCCTCGTTCGACTACCACCAGACGGGCTACCGCGAGAGCCGCCTGGCCAAACTCGACATCCTGCTCAACGGCGAACCGGTCGATGCCCTCTCGTCGCTGATCTTCCAGGACCACGCCTACAACTTCGGGCGCCGGATGTGCGAGAAACTCAAGGAGCTGATCCCCCGCCAGCAGTTCGACATCGCCGTACAGGCGGCCATCGGCGCGAAGATCATCGCCCGCGAAACCATCAAGGCGGTGCGCAAGGATGTGACAGCCAAGTGCTACGGCGGCGATATCTCGCGTAAGCGCAAACTGCTCGAAAAGCAGAAGCGAGGCAAGAAACGCATGCGCCAGATCGGCAACGTCGAGGTGCCGCAGTCGGCTTTCCTCGCCGTACTGAAAATGGACTGACACCCCGCCGAAACGGACGAAAGGCCGCCGGAGTTTTCCTCTCCAGCGGCCTTTCGCCGTATTTTGCTGCATCCGGCAGGCGGGTTCAGACCGTTTCCACATCGACGGCCACCACGCGATTGCCTCCCGTGCGCCGGATCACACCAGGCGTGGCACCGAAATGCTTTTTGCAGAAATCGTTGAAATGCTGCGCCGACCGGAAATGAAAATCGGCGCCGATCTTGCGAAACGTCTCCCGCCCGTAAACCAGCCGCTGATAAATCGCTTCGCAGCGCCGCTCGGTCAGCCACTGATAGGGCGGCTTGCCGAACGATTCGCGAAACTTGACCCCCAGATGGAAAATACTCAACCCCGCAACGGCTGCCAGTTCCGCCTTGTTCCGCACCTTATTCCAGTTCCGTTCCACGAGTCGGACGAAATCCATGTCCCGCTTCTTGCCTGCCTCCAGCGCCACGGCCACGCTCTCCGGATAACAGACCCGCAACAGATACAACAGTTCACAAACCTTCAGCCGTACAAATGCATCATCCTCCATGCCGGCCGCCAGGCAGCACGCCAAACAATGCGTGTACTCGCGCAGCGGCGACGTCATCCGCAACAGGATACAGCCTCTGTCGGTATCCTTCCCGAAATCCGCACTGCGACCGAAACGGACGCCGTCGATACGGACGACCAGGACATCCAACGGCACCTCGGCCGTCAGCCGATAGCAGCAATCCGCCGGACAGAGAATGATCCTGTCGGCAGCTACCGGCACCGAATCCCTGTCGCCGCTCACAAAACGGCCTTTACCCGCAACGACCAACAAGATCGTCTGCTCGACAAATACCCCCACTTCGATCCGCATCGCGTCCACTCGCCATGCCCGCACGTCGAACCGTCCCGTACGGCATGCTGTCAGCACATCCTCCGTTCGTACTTTTTGTTCCGTCATGTATTTTTTTCTTGCAGGCCGCAGAATACCGATCATTCCGGTCGGCATCCACACTATGAAATACACAAATTTACACAAATTGTGTTACAAACATCTCTTTCGGAATGACAAAAAAAGACTTATCGCATATTTTTCACAACAGCAACGGGGCGGCTCCCCCGCCAGGATCGCTGCCGGACGCCCGCCTTTGCTTACATTTGGATAATACAGGAGGCGTCTCGGCAGTAACAACTCCGTAAACCGTGTTTCCGATTTGTCACTGCTCTCTGCTTTGCGTATATTTGCATCCGATTACCCTCATCCAACACAGCATGGCATCATCCAACTTCGTAGACTACGTCAAGATATTCGCCCGTTCGGGTGCCGGCGGCGCCGGTTCGGCCCATTTCCGCCGCGAGAAATTCGTGGCCTTCGGCGGTCCCGACGGCGGCGACGGCGGTCGCGGCGGCAGCGTCATCCTGCGCGGCAACAGCCAGTACTGGACCCTCATCCACCTCAAATACCAACGCCACATATTCGCCAAGGACGGCGAATCGGGTGCAGGAGCGCGCAGTTCGGGCAAAAGCGGCGAGGATTCGATCATCCCCGTACCGCTGGGTACCGTGGCACGCGATGCGGAGACCGGCGAGATCGTCGGCGAGGTGACCGAAGACGGACAGGAACTCGTCCTGCTGGCCGGCGGACGGGGCGGCCTGGGCAACTGGCACTTCAAGACGGCCACCAACCAGGCGCCGCGCTATGCCCAACCCGGCGAGCCGCGACAGGAGGGAGCCTTCATCCTCGAACTGAAGGTGCTGGCCGACGTGGGGTTGGTGGGTTTCCCCAATGCGGGCAAATCGACCCTGCTGTCGGTGGTGTCGGCCGCCAAGCCCAAGATTGCCGACTACGCCTTCACCACCCTGGAGCCGAACCTCGGCATCGTTGCCGTGCGCGACGGCCACTCGTTCGTCATGGCCGACATTCCGGGCATCATCGAGGGCGCCCATACGGGCAAGGGACTCGGCACCCGCTTCCTGCGCCACATCGAGCGCAACTCGATCCTGCTCTTCATGATCCCCGCCACGAGCGAGGACATCCGCGCCGAATACGAGGTGCTGCTCAACGAGCTGACCCTCTACAACCCCGAACTGCTCGACAAGGAACGGCTGCTGGCCATTACCAAATGCGACACGGTCGGCGAGGAGGAGCTGGCCGCCCTTCGCAACCGGCTGCCGGAAGGCATCCGCACGACCTTCATCTCGTCGGTCAGCGGACAGAACATCACCCAGCTGAAGGACACCCTGTGGGAGGCACTCCAGCACGAGAACCGCTGACGTACCGATCCGATGCAGCAGCAAGGCCTGCCCCGCCTGATGCTGCCGCAAGATAAAAGGGGGCGGAATCCATGAAGGATTCCGCCCCTTGTGTGTAATGAAAATGTTGTTTCCGCCGGAGTTTTGCCGCAGCAACGGGCTGGCGGCCCGTACCGCTCCGTGTTCCGCAGCGGCTGCCGCACCCGATCCACAGGCCGGCGTTACGACTTTCTGGTCAGCCCGTGACGGAGGGCGAGTTCCTCCATCATGGCATAGGCCTGCTCGTAGTCGTTGGCGATGCGGCCGTCCAGAATCGCCTCCTTGATCTCCTCCTTGATCTCGCCCACCACGCGGCTGGGCGGAATGCCGTAGGTTTCCATGATGAGTTCGCCGGAGACGGGCGGCTGGAAGTTGCGCACCCGATCCTTCTCCTCGATCTCGCGCAGCTTCCGGCGCACGACGGCAAAGTTCTTCAGATAGCGTTTCACCTTGCGCTCGTCGCCCGAGGTGATGTCCGCCTCGCAGAGGGTCATCAGGTCGTCGATGTCGTCGCCCGCCTCAAAGAGCAGCCGGCGCACCGCCGAATCGGTCACCGCATCTTCGGAGAGGATGATCGGCCGCAGATGGAGCGACACCAGCTTGCGGACATACTTCATGTGTTCGTTCAGGGGCAGTTTCATCCGGCGGAAGATGTCCGGCACCATCCGCGCGCCGACCACCTCGTGACCGTGAAAGGTCCACCCCACCCCTGCCTGGTAGGCTTTGGTGGCCGGTTTGCCGATGTCGTGCAGGATGGCCACCCAGCGGAGCCACAGGTTGTCGCTCTGCCGCGCCACATTGTCCAGCACCATCAGCGTATGGAGAAAATTGTCCTTGTGGGCATGCACGCCCCGACGCTCCACTCCCTTGAGGCGGCTCAGTTCGGGAAAGACGAGCGGCAACAGTCCCGTGCGGTCCATCAGGTCGAAACCGATCGACGGCACCGGAGAGGCCACCATCTTGTTGATCTCGGTGATGATCCGCTCGCGGGAGACGATGCCGATGCGCTCGCGGTTGCGCTCGATGGCCTCGAAGGTCTCCGGCGCAATGTCGAAGCCGAGCTGGGTGGCGAACCGCACGGCGCGCATCATGCGCAGCGGGTCGTCCGAGAAGGTGACGTCGGGATCGCACGGGGTGCGGATGATACAGGCCTCCAGATCGGCCATGCCTCCGAAGGGATCGACCAGCCGGCCGAAAGTCTCTCCGTTGAGCGACCAGGCCAGCGCATTGATCGTGAAGTCGCGCCGCAGCTGGTCGTCGCGCAGGGTACCCGCCTCGACGGCCGGTTTGCGCGAATCGCGGGAATAGGACTCGCGGCGGGCGCCGACAAACTCCACCTCCAGCCCGTCGGCATGGAGCATGGCGGTGCCGAAGGTCTTGAAGACGGTAACGTTCGTCCCCACCTCCCGCGCCAGCGCCCTGGCCACCTCGATGCCGCTGCCCACCACGACCACGTCGATGTCGGTACACCGCCGCCCGAGATAGTAGTCGCGCACGTAACCGCCGATCACATAGGCCTCCACCCCCATCGCGTCCACGATGCGGGAAATGCGCCCGAATATGGGTAATGACAACGGCATGCGGATTACCCCCGTACCTCCTCCAGATAACGATGCACGGTGGCCTCCATGCCGAGGTAGAGGGCATCCGAAATCAGCGCATGACCGATCGACACCTCTGCCGTGAAGGGGATGCGTGCAATGAAATAGCGCAGGTTGTCCAGATTGAGGTCGTGACCCGCATTGACGCCCAGACCGAGCCGCTGCGCCTCCTCGGCGGCGGCCACATAGTCGCGGATGGCTGCCTCGCGGTCGGCGGCATAGCCCGACGCATACCCCTCGGTGTAGAGTTCGATGCGGTCGGTGCCGCACTCGACGGCGCCGCGCACCATCTCGATGTCGGGATTGACGAAGATCGACACCCGGATGCCCTTGCTGTGGAACAGGTCGGCCTTCTCGCGCAGGAAGTCGCGGTACTTGACCGTATCCCAGCCGGCATTGGAGGTGATCGCGTCGCGGGCGTCCGGCACCAGCGTCACCTGGGTCGGCACCACTTCCATCACCAGATCGCAGAACGGGTCGAAGGGGTTGCCCTCGATGTTGAACTCGGTGGCAACCACCTTTTTCAGCTGGCGCACATCGCTGTAGCGGATGTGGCGCTCGTCGGGACGGGGATGCACCGTGATACCCTGCGCGCCGAACCCTTCGATGCGGCGGGCAGCCTCGATCACGTCGGGGAGATTTCCGCCGCGCGAATTGCGTATTACTGCGATCTTGTTTATATTTACGCTCAGTTTTGTCATATCCTTAACGATTTAGGGGTACAAAAGACGGAACGGATCACCCCTTGCGGTCGGGAACCTCCGTTTGCGACCGTAAAGGTATTAAAAAATGCAACATGAATAAAATTATTCTCTTCTCGCGATCGGGTCTCGGCTTCACCGCAGCGGAATTGAATGATATATTGGACGCACTTGCGACCAGCGGCTTCGACTGGTACGTCAACCGCCCCTTTGCCCGCACGTTCGCCGACACGATCGGGCATAAGATGCCGGACGAACGGCTCTACGACACCATTTCGCCCCGCCTGGCCGACGGCGCCATCATGCTGAGCTACGGCGGCGACGGCACCTTCCTGGAGGCCGTGCGGCTCGCCTACGGCTACGACATGCCCATCCTGGGCATCAACTACGGCCATCTGGGTTTTCTGGCCTGCACCCCGCGCGAAAAAATGGCCGCCGTATTCGCCGAACTCCGCGCCGGACGGTACGAGGTCCAGCCCCGCACCATGCTGCACGTGGCCGACGAGGGCGGCAACATCGCCGAACATCCCTATGCGCTGAACGAATTCTCCATCCACCGCATCGAGATCAACATGACCTACACGGACGTCTTCGTGGACGGGCGCAAACTGACCACCTACCGCGGCGACGGCGTGCTGATCTCCACCCCGACCGGTTCGACGGCCTATTCGCTGAGTGCCGGCGGCCCGATCGTCGATCCGATGTGCGGCTGCTTCGTCATCGCGCCGATCGCCCCCCACAACCTCACCATGCGCCCCGTCGTGATTCCCGACACGTCGGAAATCACGTTCCGCGTAAACGGCCGGGCTGCCTACTCCGCGGCCAGCCTCGACAACCGCTCGTTCCGGATCCCCTGCGGTTCGGTCTTCACCGTACGCAAGGCCGGAAAGCCCGTTTTTTTGGCAAACCTGCAAAATATATCCTTCTACGACACGTTAAGGAATAAAATGATGTGGGGTCTCGACGGCTGGGAAAACGCCCGGTAGCCGAGCGGGTTCGCACCATGCCTGCCTCAAGAGCCGGAAGAAAGGACGGACACACCCCCTTCCGGACGAAAAAGGATCGGGCATAGCGCGTATCCGCACAAATCGTATTATATTTGTAGATTCATTCGCATCTTGTACCAGAACGAAGCACAAATGAACAATACAACGGACAGGGTACCGGCACACGTAGCCATCATCATGGACGGCAACGGCCGTTGGGCCAAAGAACGGGGCCTCGAACGCTACGAAGGCCACCAGGCCGGCGTAAACACCGTGCGGACCATCGTCCGCAACGCCACCAAAAATGCAGGCATCCGCTATCTGACGCTGTATGTCTTTTCGACCGAAAACTGGGGACGCCCCCAGGAGGAGGTGGACATGCTGATGGAGTTGCTCTGCCGCAGCATCATCAACGAACTGCCCGAGTTGAAAGAAGGCGGCGTGCGCGTACGGGTACTCGGCGACCGTGAACGCATGTCGCCGAAGGTGAACGAACACATCGCCCTGATCGAAAATGATACGGCAGCCGGCACTTCGCTGGATCTGCTGCTGTGCATCAACTACAGCTCGCGCGACGAGATCACCCGCGCCATCCGCCGCATTGCCGAGCGGGCAGCCGCAGGCAGCCTCGACCCGTCGGCCGTCACGCAGGAGACCCTCGAGACGGAACTCTACACGCACGGCATCCCCGACCCCGACCTCATCATCCGCACCGGACGGGAGCAGCGGCTGAGCAACTTCCTGCTCTGGCAGGGCGCCTACAGCGAACTGTACTTCACTCCGGTCTATTGGCCCGACTTCGGCGACGAGGATTTTGAAGCCGCCCTGGCCGAATACGCCAAACGCCACCGCCGATTCGGCAAGGTGGAAGAAGACGAAACGTTGTAAAAAACGACACACAAACCGAACTTCCGATTTTTTTTTGTCCATAGATACCCACGATAATGAGAAAGGCAATACCGGCACTCATCTTCCTCCTGACCGTCTCTTTGTGGAACGTCGTCGCCCAGGAACCCTCCGAAGCGACACCCCCGAGCGAAGAAGCGCCGATGCTGAAATACGGCGAACCGAAAACCTACACGATCAACGACGTCAAGATCTTCGGTGTCAAATACCTCGACACCAATATCCTGACCGCATCGACAGGTTTGCGCCGCGGCGAACAGATCACCATCCCCGGTGAAAGCATCGCCGACGCAATCACCCGTCTGTGGAACCAGCGTTATTTCTCGGACGTGAAAGTCGTCGCCGAGATGCTGCCCGACGACATGGTGAACATCGAGATCTACCTCGCCGAACGTCCCAGGGTATACAACTGGCGATTCGAGGGCATCCGCAAGGGCGAAGCCTCGACGCTGACCGAAAACCTGAAACTCAAACGCGGTACGGAACTGTCGGACTACGCGCTGGAGAAGAACGTCACCCTCATCAAGAAACACTTCATCGACAAGGGCTTCCGCAACGTGGAGGTCAATACGCGCATCGAGAACGACTCACTGGTGCGCAATGCCGTGAATGTCACCTTCGTCATCGACAAGAAACACCGCGTCAAGATCGGTGCGATCGGCTTCGAGGGCAACAACGAATTTGACGACAAACGGCTGCGCCGCGCCATGAAGAAGACCCATCAGGTCAATGTCAATTTCTTCCAGACCTTCAAGTTCAACGAAGACAACTTCGCCGAAGACAAGGAGAACATCCTCGACCTCTACAACTCGCAGGGCTACCGCAACGCCGTGATCGTCCGCGACTCGATCTACACCATCAACGACAAGCGCATCGGCATCGACATCCAGATCGAGGAGGGCGACAAATTCTATATCCGCAACATCACCTGGATCGGCAATACGAAATACCCGACCGAACTGCTCCAGAGCATGCTGGGCGTCGAGTCGGGCGACACCTATGACCGCAAAACGCTCCACGAGCGTCTGGGCATCGGCAAAGAGACCGACATCGAGAATCCGACGCAGATCTCCTCGATGTACCAGAACAACGGCTACCTGATGTCGTACATCGAGCCGTCGGAGATCGTCATCGGCAAGGACTCGATCGACCTGGAGATCAAGGTATTCGAGGGCAAGCCGTTCACCATCAACAACGTGAACATCAGCGGCAACCGGCGCGTGGACGACGAGGTGATCCGCCGTGAGCTCTATACGCGTCCGGGCGAACTCTACAACCGCGCCATGCTCATGCAGACCCTGCGGCAGCTGGCCCAGATGCAGCACTTCGATCCCGCCTCCATCATGCCGCAGATCCAGCCCGTATCGAGCGAACTGGTGGACATCGGCTGGCCGCTCGTGGAACAGGCTTCGGACAAGATCGAGATCTCGGGCGGCTGGGGAGCCGGCATGTTCGTCGGTTCGATCGGTCTGCAGCTGAACAACCTATCGATCAAGAACTTCTTCAAGAAAGGCGCATGGCGCCCCTACCCGCAGGGTCAGAACCAGCAGCTCGTCATCCGCGCACAGACCAACGGTTCGTACTACTCGTCGTTCATGGGCAGCTTCACCGAACCCTGGCTGGGCGGCAAGAAACCGCATGCGTTGACCATCACGGCCTACTACTCGAACCAGACCGACTCCTACCAGTGGGGCGGCATCTTCCACAAGGGCAACAGCCACTTCCGCACGATCGGCGTGGCCGCCGGACTGGGACGCCGTCTGGCCTGGCCCGACCCCTACTTCACCCTCTACTACGAGCTGGGCTACACGGCCTACGACCTGAAGGACTGGGAGATGTTCTCCAACTTCGACAACGGTCTCTCGAACATCATCACCTTCAAGGCCATCTTCGGCCGCAGCACGGTGAACGACCCGATCTACCCGAGCTACGGTTCGGACTTCTCGCTCTCGCTGACCCTCACCCCGCCCTACTCGCTGCTGGACGGCAAGGATTACGCCCACATGGCACCCGACGACCCCTCGAAATACAAATGGATCGAATACCACAAATGGACCGCCAAGGCGCAGTGGTTCCTGCCGCTGACCCCCGACCGCAAACTCGTGCTGATGGCGCGTGCGGAGATGGGATACCTCGGCCACTACAACAAATACAAGCAGTCGCCCTTCGAGGGTTTCGATGTCGGCGGTGACGGCCTGACGGGTTACAACATCTACGGTGTGGACATGATTGCCCTGCGCGGTTATTCGGACGGCGACCTGACCCCCTACGATCCGGCCGACCCGTATGCATACGCCAACGTTTACAACAAATATACCCTCGAACTCCGCTACCCGATCATGCGCGAAGGCATGACCACCATCTACGGTCTGGTCTTCGCCGAGGCCGGCAACGGCTACCGCAACTGGGAGGAGTTCGATCCGTTCAACGTTCACCGTTCGCTGGGTGTCGGCGTGAACGTCAGCTCGCTGCTGATTGCCGTTGCGACCTTCGTGATTCTCTACCTGCTCGACATTCAGAACTGGCTGGGACTCTCCTTCTCGGTCATCACGGGCCTCGTTGCGGGCATCATCATCGGGCAGGCCACCGAATA
>CASEGL010000019.1 GCA_949287525.1 uncultured Rikenellaceae bacterium | reverse complement strand
GCAGGTAGTCACCGAAACGGCCGCCGCCCGTGCGCGCCGCTGGGGCATCGGCATTCAGGCAGGCTACGGCCTGGCGCCGCGCACGGGCCGCTTCGAGCCTTACATCGGCCTCGGCATCCAATACAGTATTTGGCAATGGTAGCCGGATAAGATAAAAGCAAGGCCAAACGGCCTTGCTTTTTTGTCTCAAATGGTCCTCCATTTGATCCATGTTTGCGTGTAACTCGCTGATAATTAGTAAGTATTTGTACTCGGAACGGGAATCGAACCCGTACGGACATCGCTGCCCACGGGATTTTAAGTCCCGCGTGTCTACCTATTCCACCATCCGAGCAGAGGCTTTGGGTAAAGCGGCGTAAAAGTAATGATTTTTTCCTAAAAACAGGGGCGGAATGTGGAATATCCCGAACGGAAAACGTATTTTTGTAGAAAATGTCCGATACGGCTTGTCTTTTGATCCGTATGCGTACCTAAAATCCTGCAACGCATGATACACTTCCTGCAACTGGCAAAACCGAATGTCGATGTCCCTGCCGACAGCGTGGTGATCGACAAGATCAGCAATCGGTTCCATGAATTGCTCCAGATGAGTTGGGACGACCTTTCCCATACGCTGATGACCGACCTGATGAAACTGAGCGGCAAACTCGTGGCCGCCGTACTCGTATATATCGTGGGCCGGTGGCTGATCCGGTGGCTGGACCGCCTGCTGAACCGGATCTTTGAACGCCGCAAGCTCGATTCGTCGCTCAACAAGTTCATTCGCAACATGATGCGAATCGTGGCTTGGATCTTCCTGCTGCTGATTATTGTCGGCATCCTCGGCATCAAGACCACTTCGTTCCTCGCCGTTCTCGCTTCGGCCGGCTTTGCTGTGGGCATGGCGTTGAGCGGTACGCTGCAGAATTTCGCAGGCGGCGTGCTGATCCTGCTGCTCAAACCGTTCCGTACGGGCGACTATATCGTGGCTCAGGGACAGGAGGGTACGGTCAAGGAGATCAACCTTTTCAATACCGTGCTGGCCACGCCCGACAACAAGACGATCATCATCCCCAACGGCGGTATGTCGAGCAGCATTGTGAACAATGTGACCGATTCGGGAACCCGCCGGATCGAGTGGACGTTCGGCATTGCCTATGGCGACGATTACGACGAGGCGCGGCGCGTGCTGCAGCGCCTGATCGATGCGGACGAGCGTATCTTCAAGACACCCGCTTCGATGATTGCGCTCAGCAACCTGGCCGACAGCGCCGTACAGATTGTCGTGCGGGCATGGGTCAAGGCCGAGGACTATTGGGGCGTGTTCTACGATATGAACGAGAAGGTGTACAAGACGTTTTCGCAGCACGGCCTGTCCATCCCGTTCAATCAATTGGATGTCAATATTACCGGCCTGCCGTCTGCCAATGACGGGGAGAAAGGGAAAAGTGAGTCCGAGCCGGCTTAGTCCGGTGGAGGAGGACGATGCGCACGCCGCAGGGCGTGCGCAAGTCGTTTTAACAGCGTAGGCGTGCGCCATGATCGACATCAAGACCAAAATACACGACCGCTTTTCGGTTGAGTTCAAGGTGGGGTTCGTGACGGAGGACCGTTGCGACAACGAGTTTGCCATCAACACCTGGATCTTCCTGCCGGACAGCCTCGACATCAATCCCTCGACCTACGGGAAGGAGGACTTCTATCGCGACGTCAAGTCGAACGTGCGGTTCATTACGCCCGTGTTCGACCTCCACGACATCGCTTCCGGCGAGGCGGTGCCGGTGGCGCATCTCCGCGCGTCGCTGCAGCGGCTGGCGGCCGAACCGTCGCACGAGGCCGAAGCCGACTGCGAGTACCATATCAAGATGTATGGCGCCATCGTCAAAAGCGCCCTGCGTGAGGCTGTAAACTGTATTGTGGCTTGCGATGATCTGCAGATGCTGGATGCGTTGTGCGTATCGTTCGTGACCGATGTCCGTCGCACGCTGTGCGCCTATCGGGAGGCCGGTGCGGCGGTGGAGGACGTATTGCCGGAGTCGGTTCGGCACTACTGCGCGTTCGGAGACGAGTACATGAGCTACTGCGTGAGCGGCGGCGGATTCCGTATTCTTGAACGTCTTGAACGCGTTCGCCGTCAGGATGTCGTGCGGGCGGCACGCACGGCGGTCACACGGCTGGTGCGGGAGGAGAGCGACTACAAGCAGCGGAGCGGTTATCCGGTCGTGTCGTCGGATGATCCGGCGCGCAACCGCTGGCTGGTCTACCGGCAGAGCATTCTGAAGAAATACATCAGCAGCGACCTTTACATCCGGCTGGTCAAGAAGGAGGACGGACGCACCGTGCGGCAGCTCTATGCCAGCATTGCGGCCGGCCTGGCGATGGTGTTCGCCACGATCGTGGCGTTCGCTTTTCAGAAACGGTTCGGCAACTTCTCGGGGCCGCTGTTTGTGGCGCTGGTCATCAGCTACATGCTCAAGGACCGCATCAAGGAGCTGATGCGCTACTTCTTCGCCTACCGGCTCCGGCACCGCTATTTCGACCACAAGGCGGTAATCCACATGAAGGAGCAGCCCATCGGCTGGCTGAAGGAGGGCATGGACTTCATCTCCGAGGCCAAGACGCCCGTCGAGGTGATGGAGCTGCGCGGCCGCACGCCGCTGGCCGAGGTGGAGAACCGGCTCTCCGACGAGAAGATCATCCTGTTCCGCAAACTGGTCCATATCGACGGCGCCGAACTGGCCCGGTACGACACCTACCGGTTGGCGGGCATCAACGACATCCTGCGGATTCATATCGGGCGCTTCATGCAGAAGATGGACGACCCGCAGGTCACGCTGAAGCGGTTGCGGGACGACGGGACGACCGAGACCGTCCACACGGACAAGATCTACTACATCAACATCATCATGCAGTTCGGCTACGGCGACAAGGTGCTGTACCGGCGTTTCCGGCTGGAGGTGACGCGGGAGGGCATTCAGGAGATTCGGGAGATGAATTGAGTAGGGTTCGGATTTTGAACGTAACGCCGAATCTGCTATCTTTGCATGAAGCAAAACAACCTTTAACGTAAACTTAATCATTCTGAAACGATGGAACTGAGAGATATGCTCGCCATTTCGGGGCAACCCGGGCTGTACCGTTATATTGCCCGCAGCAGCAACGGCGTGATCGTGGAGTCGCTGATTGACGGCAAACGCATCAATGCTTCCGGCATGTCGAAAATCAGCGCATTGGCCGAGATTGCAATCTATACCGAGAGCGAGGAGATGCCGTTGTGGCAGGTATTCGAGAAACTGTACGCCTATACGCAGGGCAAACCGGCCGTCGATCCCAAATCCGATGCCGCCGTGCTGAAAAAGACCTTTGCCGAGGTGCTGCCCGACTATGATCGCGAGCGGGTGCATGTATCGGACATGAAAAAGGTGTTCGCCTGGTTCAACCTGCTGGTCGGAGCCGGCATGACCGACTTCCGCATCGAGAAGGAGGAGCAGCCTGCCGAAGAGACGGCCGAGAAAGCCGAGTAGGCGAATGTCTGCAGTCTGCGAAACACACACAGCAGCGCGGGATTGTCGTCCCGCGCTTTTTGTTATGAGGAGGTGAAATGGAGATAAACACGATGGTGAAAGCGGCCTCTGCTGTCAGCATGGAGGTTCGTCCGTTGTCCCCGCTCGATCGGGCGACGGCGGGCATGGTCGTCAAGGGCGTATGGTATTTCCGGCAGCGGCTCGACGGGGAGCAGTTGCGCCGCGGATTGGCCAGCGTGCTGGAGCGCCGTCCGTGGCTGGCCGGACGGCTTACGGCACAGGGAATTGCCTGCGGTGCAGGTGACGGAGTGCCGTTTGTGGAGCGTGCGCTTCCCGGACTGGAGGCGGCGGAGGAGCTGGCACGCGGCGATGCCCTCGACCGCCTGGCCGGGCGGCTTTCGCCGGCTGCCTTCCGCAGGGGAAGTGCGGTGCCGCTGGCGGTCAGCCTCGTGCAGCTGGACGAAGGGTCGCTGCTGTATGTGCAGGGGGCGCATGCCTGCATGGACGGTTGCAGCTTTTATGCCTTGATGGACGAGTGGGGACGGCTGTGCCGCGGCGAGGCGGTGACGGATCCCGTCGAGACAACCTGCCTGCTCACCGATCCGGATTTTGCCGACGATCCGGCGGCACAGGCTCATGCCGAGGCATACGGCTGGCCGCGCGTTGGCATGGGACTGCTCGTGCGCATGGTGTGGGGCAGCCTGAGGGGTGTTGCCCGCTGCCGTTACAGACTGAGGTTGACGGAAGAGCAGGAGGCTGGCCTGGTCGGGAGGGTCAATGCGGCGGGAGCGACCCGGTACGGCCGCCATGTCGTGCTGTCGGCCCTGCTGGCAGCGGCCGGGGTGCGGCTGAGCAGCGTTCCTGTCGGGAAGCCCTGCACCCACGTGTCGGTGGTGAATCTGCGGCGGCGCATGGCAGGTGTACCGGAACGATTTGACGGCAATGCCGTGTATAATGTCGCATCGCAGCCTTTTTCTTCGGCCGATCCTGTGGAGGCGGTCGCCGAACGGATCGACCGTTCGCTCCACGACCTGTTTGCCGGCGGTGGAAACCGGCTGACGGAAGTCATGCGCTGCTATCTGACCGTTGTGCGGAAGAAGCTGCCGTATGTTCCTTTCGATGTGGCTGGGATGTATGCGCGGCGGTCGCCGGTGAGTTATGTGAATGATTTTCTCGGATTCCCGATTTATGACGTGGACTTCGGTAGGGGGCGTCCGGCACTCGTCCTGCCGCCCGATCTGCCCGATGCGGTGCGGCTGTGGCCCCTGCCTCCGGAGCAGGGCGGTGGTGTGGAGGTGATTTTTGCAGGGTGGCCGGCCGTGTGGTGGAAGCGCTGTGCCGACCCTGTCGGGCTGCTGGAGACGCTGAGCGAGGGAAAAGAACGCTCTGGAAGGTAAAAACACGCCTTCTGCAGGTCGTCTGGTATGTTTCTTGCAGGAACTTCTCTATATGAATATGGGCAGCCCGACCGACTGCCGGAATCGAAAAGAAAGGAGAAGGAACCATGCGAAACAGACGACAACTTTACAAATTTCTTTCTACGGAACGTTGGAAAGACTCCGCCGTATTCTTCCTGCGGATTTTTGTCGGCGTAATGATGCTGGTACACGGCATCGCCAAGATCAACGGATACGAGATGCTGTTCGCCTCGTTTCCCGATCCGCTGGGCATCGGCAGCGGTGCGTCGCTCGTGGCGGCCATCTGCATCGAGACGCTCTGCGCCCTGTTGCTGATCGTCGGGCTGTTCGTGCGTCCGGCCGCCCTGCTGCTTGCGCTGACGATGCTGGTGGCTACGTTCTGCACCTATCCGAACGAACCGTTCGCTGCGCATGAACTTTCGTTCGTCTATGCAGGCCTGTGCGTGGCGCTGTTCATCAGCGGCGGCATGCGCTATTCGTTGGACAGAATATTTTTCAGAGTGTGATATGATGATGAAGGAACCCAACTATCGGGTTACGGTCTTCGACCTGCCCGACGACTACGAAGGCGCCGTGCGTGCCACGCTGCTGGCGCTGCCGGCCGAGCGGCCGAGCCATTCGGCGGTACTCTACCTGCACGGCTATCTGGACTATTATTTCCAGCACCACATGGGGCAGTTCTTTGCTGGTCAGGGGCATAACTTCTATGCGCTCGACCTGCGCAAGTACGGCCGTTCGTGGATGCCCCACCAGCATTTCAACTATTGCCGCAGCCTGACCGAATATTATCCCGAGATCGACCGCGCCATCGACCGCATACGCGAAGAGGGCAATCGCGACATCACGCTGATCGGCCATTCGACGGGCGGTCTGCTGGCTTCCATCTATTGCGCGGAGGGCAGCCGCCGCCAGTTCATCAACCGACTGATTCTCAACTCGCCCTTCCTGGAGTTCAATGCCGGTTGGTGGCGGAGTCTGGTGGTGATTCCGATCGCCTGTGCCATCGGCCGCAACCATCCTTATGCGTCTGCGCGCAATGTATTGTCGCCCAATTATTTCGATTCGGTGCATGCGAGCCGTCACGGAGAATGGGATTTCGATACGACGTGGAAACCCGACAAGTTGCCGCCGCTGTGGCTGGCCTGGCTGCGCGCGATCCGCGAGGGACACCGCAAGGTGAAACGGGGGCTGCATCTGGCCATTCCCGTACTGGTGATGTTCTCCGACAAGTCGTCGTGGCATCGCAAGTGGCATGAAGAGGCTATGGCGTCCGATACGATTCTGGACGTATGGCACATCCGCCGTTACGGCGCCCTGCTGGGCAACAACGTGGTATTGTCCGAGGTCAAGGACGGCCTGCACGACCTGGTGCTTTCCCGTCCCGATGTGCGTGAGGGCGTGCTGAACCGCATGGAATATTTTATCGCGAGGACGACGAAGGAGTTTGTGGCGCCGTCGGATGCCGAACACCGGCCGACGGCGGAAGCATAGGCGCGTCGGAAACAGCCGCGAAACGCATTACGGCCGGCATGAAGCGATTCATGTCGGCCGTATGGTTTTACCAAGAGACCCGCACCGAAACGTGGTTGTCGGGCGGAGCCGGCTGGTGTTTCGGGGCTTTTTTGTCGTGTTTTTTCGTTTTTTTGTGTGCGGGGGGCGGCGTCTCCGGCTTGTGGTGCGGCTTGTCGGGTTTGTGTTCCGGCCGGTGTTCCGGAGGAGGCGGGGGTGCCTGCATCGAGTGGGGAGGCCGGTGGCCGTGGTCGGGCGGGGGGACCGGTCCGGGATGTGTCGGATATACGGTACACGAGGCCATCGCAAGCGCTGCGGCCATCAGACCCGCGCGGGACAATATGTGACTGAATTTCATGGTCGTTCGGTTTTGAGTGTTTCGACAAATATACGGTTCAACGCGCGTACGGAGGCTCCGTGTGCGGGAGGATTTTGCCGAGCCGCACGCTGTCTTGTCTGTAAAGATAATGCAAAGAGACCGCCGTCGCATCGTCCGACCGCTTCTTTTTTGTGGTGTGGAGGGGTTTATTGCCGTTCACGGCAGAGCTGCAGGGCGCGTTCCAACACCTCGTCGCGGCCGGCCAGTACACCCTCCAGGGTCGGGGTGGCGGGATAGTCGATGCGCACGCCGTAGCGTTGAGTTTCGCTGCCGTCGGGGTAATAGACGCCGAGACCGGAGATGACGGTCTGGTAGCCGCCCGGCAGCGGAATGATCGAAATGTCGCCGTCGGCGCCCATGGTCATCGAGCCGACTGTGCAGCCGTTCGGCAGGGACTGGACGGTAATGGCCGTATATTCGGCCTGACTGATCGTGCTGCCGTCCACCAGCGCGAGGCAGGTCGCGAGGCGGCACAGGGAGCGGTTCATATTGAAGTCGGTTTGGATGGTTGTTGCCAAAGGTAGGCAATATTCCCGTGATGCACAACAACATGTGTTTTGCCTCGGCTCGCCATTCGGCGTGCCGTCTATTCCTGCAGGGAGCGGGGCTTTGCGGCACGCACCATGTGGTGTTTGCCGAGGGCGCCCGGCAGGCGGCGGACCTCGAAGCCGGCTGCCCGCAGCGCCTGTTTGACGCACCCTTTGGCGCTGTAGGTCACCAGGATGCCGCCTTCGGCGAGGCGGGCGTAGATGCGCCGGAAGAGCGCCTCGCTCCACAGTTCGGGCTGTGTGTCGGGGGCAAAGGCGTCGAAATAGACCAGATCGTAGCCGCCGGTTTCCCATGCCCCGTCGGGGGCGGTGAGGTCGGCGTCGTATTTGGTGAGCCGGAAGCGGTCGGTGATCGCGACCGGTACGTTCCACGGGGCGCGGTGCAGGGCGTCGAAGAGCGGATCGTCCGTGTAGCCTAACCGTGCCGCGGTGTCGGGATCGACCGGATAGCGCTCGATGGCGCGGTAGTCGATCGTCAGGCCGTGTCGGCGGCCATAGTTGAGCGACAGCCAGGCGTTGAGGCCGCTGCCGAATCCCATCTCCAGAATGCGTATCCGCTCCAGCGGCAGGGTTGCCAGCCCGTTGGCGATATAGACGTGCGCCGCTTCGCCTGTGGCACCGCGCAGCGAATGGTAGGTGTCGCCGAGCAGCGGGTGGCGCAGGGTGGCCGAGCCGTCGTCGGTTGGCTCGATGGTCGGGGTGATGGTGCGGACGGAATCCATGCCGCAAAGATCGTCATTTTCTGGCTGCCGGCGGCTTCCGGATACGAAAAAGGCGAAGCCCTCGCAAGGGGAGGCTTCGCCTTTCGGATTGGTCGGTGCCGGTGCGGTGACGCTCTCCCGTCGGCCCGTCGGTCGGGATTATTCCAGCACGAAGCGGACGCTCACCGAACACTCCACCTTCAGGTCGCGGAACTCGATGACGGGAGCCGGTTCGGCCAGCGCCTTGTTTTCGGCCGTGGCGCGCATCACAGGCATGGCCGTGTCGTAGTAGATTGCGTCGTTGCCGTAGTAGCTGTTGTCGTTGATGGAGAAGGCCTTGCCGATGGTCTGTCCGATGGCTCCGGCCAGCGTCTCGGCCGTGGCGCGTGCATCGCGCATCGCTTCGGCCTTCAGCTCGGTGCGGATGGCGTCGATGTCGCTGCGGGTGGCTTTCAGCAGGTGCATGTCAGCTACGTTGAGGGCGCCCAGCGAGGCGTACACCTGAGCCAGCGTGGCCGCATCGTGCAGTTTGAGTATGTAGCTCTTGCGGGTCTGGACGCGGTCCTTGCGCAGCAGGTAGGTCTGCAGGTCGCCGCTCATGTCGCCCACCTGCAGATCCTTTTCCACATCGATGTCCAGGTCGCGCAGGGAGGCGATCATCTCGCGCTCCTGTTGGGCGAGGGTGGTCTTGCCGCCTTTGATCTCGGCTTCGTCGAGCGTAATGGAGACATAGATTTCGTCGGGGGTCACGGTGCGTTCGGCACGTCCGGTCACCGCCACATAACTGGCATAGTCGTTCGGGGTCTGGGCGGCCGCAGCCGTTGCGAGAAGCAGCACGCCGGCTGCCGTCATCAACATCCTTTTCATGGTCGTATCTGTTTTTTGGTTTCGTTTTCTGCTTTAAGGATGCACAATGGCGGCAAATTCCATAAGCGGAAGACGAAAATTTTTCAACGGCGTCCGTCGGCGGGTCACTCCTCGGCGCCGATCAGCGCACGGGTGACGCGCGCCTTGATCCGTTTGCCGTCGCGCAGGTGGCCCTTGCCGACGGGCAGCATGAAGGTCGGGTCGAGGTAGGCGGTCGTGGCGATCATCTGCGGGAAGGCGAGCGGCTTGCGGTTGGTGACATAGCGGTAGAGAGCCACCTGCACGCAGCTGCTGCCGTCGGCCGTCCTGCCTGCACGCGCCAGTACGGTGTCGGGCGTCACCGTGTCGCCGCAGGCCACCTGCAGCGACCCTTCGGCCAGCATCGTGTAGCTGGCCTGGGTGCCGTCGGCATGCTCCACCACGATGGTGTTGCCGCCCGTGCGCGTGAGGCCGAAGCCTTCGATGCGGATGACCGTGCCGCGCCGCATGGCATACACGTCGTCATCCGCCTCCAGCGTGAACTGCCACATGCGGAAGTCGAGGACGTTGGCGCGCATCAGACCCGCCTGGGCGGGGGTGAGCGTTTCGGCCAGCGCGGTGCTGCCGGCAGCAAAGGGGAGTCGGTAGACGGCATCGGCGTCGGGTGTGGCGTTGAGCGCACCTTGCAGCCAGTCGGCCGTGAAGGTAGCCTCGGCCGGCCGTGCCGCGTCACGGGGCATGAGCGTGTAGAAGAGGCCGCCGCGGGTGGCGACGGTTACGGTGCTGCCGTCCGTGAGGTCGAGGGCGGAGACGTTCTCCAGCCGGTCGAAGTGCAGCCGCACGGTGAAGGTGCCGCAGCCGTCGATGTCGGCCGTGAAGAGGAGCCGGTTGTCGGGGGCTGTGGCGGCGTCGATGCCGACGCGGGGCGTCTGAGCTGCCGCGCAGAGGGCGGCGGTGCAGGCAATGAGGGTGACGAGTGCCTTTTTCATGGCTTCGGCTGATTTAGTGTTCAATGCGTTCGAGGCGGACGACGTTCTCCACGTGGTGGGTGTGGGGGAACATGTCCACCGGCTGTACGGCCGTTACGCGGTAGTCGCCGGCCAGCAGGGCGAGGTCGCGCGCCTGCGTGGCGGGGTTGCAGCTCACATAGACGATACGGCGCGGGGCGGCGCGCAGGATGGTGGCGATCACGTCCTCGTGGACGCCGGCGCGGGGCGGGTCGAGGATCACCACGTCGGGACGGCCGTGGCGGGCGATGAAGGCATCATCCAGCACATCCTTCATGTCGCCCGCGAAGAACGATGTGTTGTCGATGCCGTTCAGGGCGGAGTTGTGTTTGGCGTCCTCGATGGCCTCGGGGACATACTCGATGCCTACCACGCGGGCGCAGTGGCGTGCCACGAAGTTGGCGATGGTTCCCGTTCCCGTGTAGAGGTCATAGACCGTTTCGTCGCCGTGCAGGTCGGCAAAGCTGCGCGCTACCTTGTAGAGTTCGTAGGCCTGGCGCGAGTTGGTCTGGTAGAACGACTTGGGGCCGATCTTGAAGCGCAGCCCCTCCATCTCCTCGAAGATGTGGTCGCGGCCGCTCCACAGCACCGCGTCGATGTCGCCCGTCGAGTCGTTCAGTTTGGCGTTCACCATATACATGAGCGAGGTGATGGCGGGAAAACGGTCGCGCAGGTGGTCGAGCAGGGCGGCAATGCGGGGACGGTCGTCCTCGGCGAAGACCACGATCACCATGATCTCACCCGTCGAGGCGGTGCGGATCACGATGTTGCGCATCAGGCCGCTGTGCTGGCGGATGTCGTAGAAGGGGTAGCCGTGCTTCTCGCAGAAACGTTTGGTTTCCAGACGGATGTCATTCGACGGGTCGGGCTGGAGCCAGCAGCGGCGCACGTCCATCACCTTGTCGAACCGGCCGGGGATGTGGAATCCGAGGGCGGCTCCGGAGGCGATGTCGCCTCCGGCGGCCACCTCCTCGTAGGTCATCCAGCGGCGCGGGGCGAAGGTGAACTCCAGCTTGTTGCGGTAGTAGGTCGTTTCGGCCGAACCGAGGGTGGGCGCCACGGGGGGCAGGTCGAGCTTGCCGATGCGGGTGAGCTGGTCGAAGACCTGTTCGCTCTTGAAGCGCAGCTGCTCCTCGTAGGGCAGGTTCTGCCATTTGCAGCCGCCGCACACGCCGAAGTGTTCGCAGAAGGGCTCCACGCGCAGGGGCGAGCGGACAATGTAGCGCACCACGCTGCCTTCCATGAAGCGGCGGCGCTTGTTGTGTATCTGTACGTCCACCACGTCGCCGGGGACGGTCAGCGGGACGAAGACGACCATGTCGTCATAGCGGCCCATGGCCTTGCCTTCAGCGGCCAGCGTGGTGATTTCCAGCCCCTCGATCAGGGGCAATTCTCTCTTTTTACGTGCCACGTTCTTACAGTCGGTTGGGGGCGCGAACGGTCGGTTCCGCCCGATTCTGCCCCAAATTTAACCAAAATTCCGGCATGTGCCGCCAACTATCTCCGCCGCCCTGTCCGGATCTTGCAGGCCGCGGGTAAAATCCGTATATTTGTCATTCGGTAGGCGGACGGGGGTTCCGCTCCGCAAAATCCTGCGATTTATGAATATAGCACAACTGACTTTCAATCCTTTCCAGGAGAATACATATCTGCTTTGGGACGAGACCGGCGAGGCCGTGATCGTCGATGCGGGCAACTACACCGAGCGCGAAACGGAACAGCTCCTGCGCTTTGTCGAGGAGAAGGGGCTGCGTCCCGTGCTGGCGGTCAATACGCACGGCCATGTGGACCACATGCTGGGTGTCGAGCGGGTCAAACAGGCTTATGGCATTCCGTTTGCCCTCCATGCCGAGGACCGCTTCCTCATCGAATCGGCGCCCACCCACGGTGCGCTGTACGGCTTCAGGGTCGAAGAGGTGCCTGAGGTGAATATCGAACTGACCGACGGCGGCGAGGTGCGCTTCGGCAACACCGTGCTGCGGGTCATCCACACGCCCGGCCACACGCCCGGCCACGTGTGCCTCTACGAGCCGGAGAACAAGGTGCTGCTTACGGGCGACACCATCTTCCGCGAGAGCATCGGCCGCACCGACCTGCCCGGCGGCAACTACGGCTGGATCATGAAGAGCATCATCGACAACATCCTGCCGCTGGGCGAGGAGACGACCATCTATCCCGGCCACGGCCCTTCGAGTACGCTGGGTCACGAAATGCACTACAATCCGTTCATCACCGAGGTGATGGAGGGCGAAGTCCGTCCCGAATAATCCTGCGAGGCCATGCGTATCGACATATTGACCGTAGTACCCGAGCTGCTGGTGTCGCCGCTCAACGAGTCGATCCTCAAGCGGGCGCAGAAGGCGGGGCTGGTGGAGATCGTGATCCACAACATCCGCGACTGGACGACCGACAAGCACCGCCACGTGGACGACTATCCCTTCGGGGGCGAGGCGGGCATGGTGATGAAGCCCGAACCCGTCTTTCGGCTCATCACGCACCTGCAGTCGGAGCGCCACTACGACGAGGTGATCTTCACCACGCCCGACGGCATCCAGTACGACCAGCAGGAGGCCAACCGTCTCTCGACGCTGGAGAACATCATCATCCTGTGCGGCCACTACAAGGGGCTCGACTACCGCATCCGCGAACACCTCATCACGCGCGAGATCTCCATCGGCGACTATGTGCTGACGGGAGGTGAACTGGCGGCCGCGGTGATTGCCGACAGCGTGGTGCGACTGCTGCCGGGCGCCATCGGCGACGAGGAGTCGGCGCTGACCGATTCGTTCCAGGACAACCTGCTGGCGCCGCCGGTCTATACGCGTCCGGCGGAGTTCAACGGCTGGCGGGTGCCGGAGGTGCTGCTGTCGGGCCATGACGCTCGCATCGAGGAGTGGAAACTGGAGCAGGCGCTGGAGCGTACCCGCCGCCTGCGCCCCGACCTGCTGGAAAAATAAACGATAAGAGAGATTCAACATGATTCTTTTTCGAACGAATACGGACGGAACGGTCTCGCAGGTGAAGGAGAAATCGTTCAAGTTGGAGCGCGAGATGCAGCAGCTGTTCGAGCGCAATCTCGGGACCATCATGGGGCTGGAGCTGGTGAAGTCGGAGTTTACGATCAAGAACCGGCGCATTGATACGCTGGCTTTCGATCCGCAGACCCGGGCGTTTGTCATCATCGAGTACAAGCGCGACCGGAACATGAGCGTTTTCGATCAGGGGATTACCTACCTCAATCTGCTGTTGCAGAACAAGGCGGATTTCCTGGTGGAGTATAACGAGCGGGGTGGGCAGCAACTCAGACGCACGGATGTCGATTGGTCGCAGACGCGGGTCGTATTTGTCTCGACCAACTTTACCGAAAACCAGATTCAGGCTACCGACTTCCGGGATTTTTCCATAGAGTTGTGGAAAGTGCAGCGTTATGAGAATGGTCAGATTGCGGTATCGCCTATTCAGAAAAGTGCTAATGCGGCAAGTGTTAAATTGTTGGGAAATGATAATGCAACATTGAAAACTGTGTCGGACGAGATTAAAACTTACACAGAAGAAAATCTGTTGGAAGACAAATCGGAAGATGTAGTTGCTTTGTATGAACGTTTCCGGACGGCGATTCTTGATCTGGCGGATGGCATCGAAGTGAAGCCGCAGAAGTGGTATGTGGCATTTAAGCAGAATGGGCGAAATATCGTTTCTGTTGAAGTGCAGAAGAAAGGATTGAAATTATATATCAATGCCAAACAAGGTTCGTTGGATGATCCCAAGCACATCGCTCGGGACGTTTCGGATACGGGACATTTGAGTACAGGTGATTATGCTATTGACAAGATCATGGATGACAGCAATCTGGAGTACATCATGAGTATTGTCAAAGGCGTTTTGAAACAGTCATGAAATACTATCTCATAGCCGGTGAGGCGTCGGGCGACCTGCACGGCGCCAACCTGATGAAGGGGCTGCTCAAGAGCGACCCGCAGGCCGAGTTCCGCTTCTGGGGCGGCTACCGCATGGCCGCCGTGGGCGGACGGCAGGGACTGGCCAAACACTACCGCGACGCGTCGTTCTTCGGCATCGGAGAGATCGTCCGCAACCTGCGCACGGTACTCTCCCAGATCGAGGAGTGCAAGCGCGACGTGGCCGCCTACGCCCCCGACGTGCTGATCCTGATCGACTACCCGGGCTTCAACTTCCGCATGGCGCGCTTTGCCCACGAGCAGCAGTTGTGCAAGGTCTTTTACTATATATCGCCCAAGGTGTGGGCATGGAAGGAGCGGCGCGTGAAGCGCATCCGGCAGTGGGTCGATCAACTCTTCATCATCTTCCCCTTCGAGATCGACTATTTCGCCCGGCGGGGCATCCGCGCCATCTACGAGGGCAACCCGTTGATGGATGCCATTGCCGAGCGGTGTGCCGCGATGCCTGCGCGCGGGGATTTCCTGCGGGAGAACGGCCTGGAGGATCGGCCCACGATCGCCCTGCTGGCCGGAAGCCGCCGCAGCGAGGTGCGCAACAACCTGCCTTTCATGGTGGAGCTGGCCGGACGGATGCCCGACTTCCAGTTTGTGCTGGCGGCCGTGTCGTGGCTCGACCGTTCGCTCTACGACCAGCTGCTGGCCGGAAGCTCTATCCGTGTGGTGTGCGACAAGACCTACGAGACGCTGCGCTATGCCGATGCGGCGGTGGTGACCTCCGGTACGGCCACCCTCGAAACGGCGCTGATCGGCATCCCCGAGGTGGTGTGCTACAAGACTGATGCGCTCACCGTGGCCGCCGGACGGATGCTGCTGAAGATCCCCTACATCTCGCTGGTCAATCTGGTGATGGACAAGGAGGTGGTGCGCGAGCTGATTCAGAACGACATGACCGTTGAGAACGCCGAGTCCGAACTGCGGGCCATCCTGCCCGGCGGTGCGAAACACGACCGTATGGAGGCCGACTATGCCCGCCTGCGCGAGGTGATCGGCGGGGCGGGGGCTTCGGACCGTTTCGCCGCCCGCATGGTGGCCATCCTGCGGGGGGAGGAGACTCCGGCAGCCCGGTAAAACGACAACGACGATGAAAATTATCTGCATAGGACGCAACTATCGCGAACACATCCGCGAGTTCGACGGCGGGGAGCCAAATGCCGCGCCGGTCTTCTTCCTGAAGCCCGACACGGCGCTGCTGCGCAACAACGACGCCTTCTGGATCCCGCCTTTCAGCAACCGGGTCGATTACGAGACCGAACTGGTGGTGAAGATCAACCGCACGGGCAAGTGCATCGCCGAGCGTTTTGCCCACCGCTACTACGACGAGGTGACCCTCGGCATCGACTTCACGGCGCGCGACCTGCAGCGCGAGGCGATTGCGGCGGGTCTGCCGTGGGAGATCGGCAAGGCGTTCGACTATTCGGCGGCCATCGCGCCGCGCTGGCTGTCGCTTGCCGCGCTGGGCAAGCCGGTCGGGGAACTCCATTTCGAGATGGCGCTCAACGGCCAGGTGCGTCAACGGGGCGACACGGCGCAGATGATTTTCTCGGTCGATCGCATCGTGTCGTACGTGTCGCAGTTCCTGACGCTGCGCATGGGCGACCTGATCTATACGGGGACGCCGGCCGGCGTGGGACCCGTGGCACCGGGCGACCGGCTTACCGCATCGCTGGAGGGCGAGGCGCTGCTGGATTTCGACATCCGTTGAGGCCGGCATGAAACAGAAGGCAGTTTTCGGACTGCAGAACAAGACAGACAGAGATATGAAAACGATGAAGAAGATAGGACTGGCCGTCGGGCTGCTGCTGGCTGCGGTGCCGACCCTGCAGGCGCAGTTCCGGCTGACGGCTGACGGGTTCGTCAATGCGCAGGAGCCGTCGCGCCGCGACTATGTGATCGAGGTGGGCGGAGCGGATCGGGCGACCCTTTTCCGCAAGGCCCAGTTTTTTACGCAGGCGCAGTTTGCCGCGCCCGATGCGCGGTTCAGCACGCTGCCCGACGAGGCGTTTGCCGTGAGCGGCACCGTCTGTGACAGGGTGGTGCTGTCGGGACTGTCGGGCATGACCTACAACCTCGCTTTCCGCATGATGTTCGAGGTGCGCGACGGGGCGGTGCGTGTGTGCGAACCGGTGGTGGAGGCGATGTACCGCTTCGTGGAGCCTGCCGTGACGGCACAGGAGGCCGTCGTTCCGGTGGGACGGGTGCCGCTGTTCGTCTCGCGCGACTACCGGGGCGTGAATGTGACCCCCTGCCAGCCCAATTCCGCCAGCGTGATTTTCAATCCCAAGGGCGATGTGCGCAACGAGGGGGCCAAGGCCTCGCTGGAGTCGTTCTTCAACGATTTCGTCATGGCGCTCGAAACCTATCTGCAGACGGCCGTGGCAGCCGACGGGCATACGGCCGAAAATGCGCTGGACTATTGGGGCGTCTATGTCGGCACGCTGCCGGCAGCCGACTGCGAGGGCATCCGCACCCGGCTGGAGATAACCCCTGACGGCGCCTATGCGATGACGATGGAGTATCTGGGTCGCGACCGGACGTTTGCCGAACGGGGAACCTGCGCCGTGCAGGGCAATACGATGACGCTGACTGCTGCGGAAGGCGGAAGCCGGCTGTACTTTCAGGTCGGGGAGGGGCGTCTGGTCATGCTCGACCAGTCCCGAGAACCCATTGTCGGCGCGTTGCAGAACCATTACGTGCTGACCAAGGAGTAGAACGGGGAGGGGGCGGTTGTTGTCCGCCCCGATCCTCATAAAAGGAAAAGGAACATGACGTTGCTCAAAGACAAACTGGCCGGCCGGCGCCTGATCCTGGCCAGCCATTCGCCGCGCCGCCGCGAACTGCTCTCCGGCGCGGGATTCGACTTTGTGCTGGCCGACGGCTACGAGGTGGAGGAGACCTATCCCGCCACGCTGGAGGCCGAACGGGTGCCCGAATACCTGGCCTGCCTCAAGTCGGCCAGCTACCCGCAGCCGCTGACCGAGGACGAGGTGCTGATTACTGCCGACACGGTGGTGTTGTGCGACGGCCGCATACTGGGCAAGCCCGCCGGACGGGAGGAGGCCGAAGCCATGCTCGCCGCCCTCTCCGGCCGCCGCCATCGGGTGGTGACGGGCGTTGCGTTGCGCCATGCCCGTGCCGAGCGGAGTTTCTCGGTGGCCTCGGACGTATGGTTCCGCCCCCTGCGGCAGGAGGAGATCGCCTATTATGTTGATCACTACCGCCCCTTCGACAAGGCGGGCGCCTACGGCATTCAGGAGTGGATCGGCTATGTGGCCATCGAGAAGATCGAGGGGTCGTTCTACAATGTGATGGGATTGCCCGTGCAGGCCGTCTATGCCGAACTCGACCAGCTGGCCGACGAGCTGTGGACGCCGCGGGCGTAACGGAAAGGAATAATTATTAACCAAATAGATTGCAAAAGAATTTTATGATGAGAAGACGTTTTGCGGCATTGGCGGCCTGTCTGCTCGCGGTGACGACGATGGCGTCGGCCGACGAGGGCATGTGGCTGCCCAGCCTGATCGGCCGTCAGGTGAAGGACATGAAGGCCAAGGGCTTCAAACTGTCGGCCAAGGACATTTACGACATCAACCAGGCCTCCCTCAAGGATGCCATCGTGCTGTTCGGACGGGGCTGTACGGGCGAACTCGTGTCGGACGAAGGCCTGCTGCTGACCAACCACCATTGCGGCTACGGCCAGGTGCAGAGCCACAGTTCGCTGGAACACGACTACCTGACCGACGGGTTTTGGGCGATGAATCGTGCCGAGGAGCTGCCCAACCCGGGACTGGAGGTGCTGTTTCTTGAACGGATGGACGATGTGACCGGCCGCGTGCTGGAGGGTGTGACCGACGGTATGGACCCGCAGGCGCGTCAGGCTCGGATCGACGAAAACTGCCGGATCCTCGTCGAAGAGACGCTGGCCCGTTACGGCGACGCGAAAGGCTACGAGGCTTCCGTGGAGTCGATGTATTATGGCAACCAGTATTTCCTCTTCATTTACCGGACATTCCGTGATGTCCGCCTGGTCGGCGCGCCGCCTTCGGCGATCGGCAAGTTCGGCGGGGACACCGACAACTGGATGTGGCCGCGCCATACGGGCGACTTTACCGTGTTCCGCATCTATGCCGATGCCGACAACCAGCCGGCCGACTACTCGCCGGCAAACGTCCCCTACCGTCCGAAGAAACATTTCACCATCTCGACCAAAGGCATCCGGGAGGGCGACTTTACCTTTGTGTACGGTTTCCCCGGTACGACGCGCGAGTATGTCGTTTCGGACTATGTGGATTATGTGCTGAATGACTTGAATCCGCACACGATCCGGTTGCGCACCGAGCGGCTGGACATTATCGGTGCGGCCATGGCGGCCGATCCGGCCGTGCGCATCAAATATGCCTCCAAGGCGGCGCAGATCGCCAATGCTTGGAAAAAGTGGCAGGGCGAAAGCCTCGGCCTGGCGCGTCTGGGAACGGTCGCCAAAAAGCGCGACTACGAAGCGCGTCTGGAGCAGTGGATGGCGGATCGTCCCGAATATGCCGGCCTGCTCGACCGGCTGCATGAGGTGTATGAGCAGTGGCGTCCCTATGCACTGGCCAACGGACTCTACCGCGAAAGCGTATTTACCATCGAACTGCTGAAAATGGTGCAGCAGCTTGAAACGGCCATGGCGTTGGGCAAACCGTTCCCCGATGCGGACGTGCTGTATAAGGATTACGAACAGGCCGTAGACCGTCAGTTGGCCGCTGTCATGCTGGAGGAGTTCGTGACGGCCGTGCCGGAGGAGTTTGTGCCGCAGCAGCTGACGGCTGCCATTGCGCAGCTGGGAAGCGTGGAGGCCTATGTCGGCTATCTGTTCGACAATTCGGCATTCGCCTCCCGCGAACGGTATGCGGCGCTGTGTGCGCTCGACGAGGCGGCGTTCGTCGATACGATGGCGGCCGATCCGGCTGTGGCGCTGTACAGTTTGCTGGGCGGCACCTACAATGCGGAGATTGTTCCGGAGTATCAGCGGCTGAATGCGGAAATCGACGCCCTGTATCCGCTGTATATGCGGGCGCAGATGGAGTTCGAGCCGGAACGGAACTTCTATCCGGACGCCAACCTCACCCTGCGTGTGGCTTACGGCACCGTGGAGGGGTATTATCCCGAAGACGGCATGTACTGTCTGCCGTTCACGACGCTGGAGGGCATCATTGCCAAGGATAACCCCGACATCTACGACTACGACGTACCCGACCGCCTGCGTGCCATCTACGATGCGAAGGACTATGGCCGCTGGGCAATCAATATCGGCACGAAGAAGGAACCGTACTACACCGTACCGGTGGCCTTCATCGCCACGAACCACACCACGGGCGGCAATTCGGGCAGCCCCGTGCTGAACGGCCGCGGCGAACTGATCGGCATCAACTTCGACCGCACGTGGCTGAGTACGATGAGCGACCTGGAGTTCGACCCCGCCATGTGCCGCAACATCGCCGTTGACATACGCTACGTGCTTTTCGTGATCGACAAGGTCGGCGGAGCCGGCTATCTGCTCGACGAGATGACCATCCGATAACGGTAACGGACGGGGAGGCGGTTTCTGACTGCCTACCCGTTTTATACGATAATGCCTTTTGCTGCGTTATATCGTATTGTGGACGGCACGATGCCGCCTGAAAAACAAATTCAAACAACTATCCAATCTATGAAAACGCAAGAGACCCGCAACGGCCTCACTGATGCCCAGGTGGAGGAGAGCCGCCAAGCACACGGCACCAACCTGCTGACCCCGCCCAAACAGACGCCGTGGTGGAAACTCTACCTGGAGAAATTCAAGGACCCCATCATTGTCATCCTGCTGGTGGCTACGGCCATTTCGCTCATCTTCGGCATCATCCACGGCGACTTCACCGAGTCGCTGGGCATCATCTTCGCCGTTGTGATCGCTACCGGCGTGGGCTTCTGGCAGGAGTACAGCGCCAAGCGCAAGTTCGACGCCATGCGCTCCGATCAGGACTACGAACCGGTCAAGGTGCGCCGCAACGGTGTGGTGGTCGAGGTGACCAAGGACCAGCTCGTCGTGGGCGACGTGGTAATCCTCTCGGCCGGCGACGAGATTCCGGCCGACATCCGCCTGTTCCAAGCCTCGGACATGAAGGTCTCCGAGTCGGCCATGACCGGAGAATCGGTGCCGGTCTCCAAGTATCCGACCGACGAACCCTACACCGGATCGGGCTTTGCCCCCGACTTCCTGCTGCGCGGCACGCTCGTCTCGCAGGGTGCGGGCGAAGGCGTGGTCGAACGGGTGGGTGACGCCACCGAGATCGGCCAGACCACCCGCAAGGCCTCGGAGGAGACCAACAACGTCACCCCGCTGCAGCGGCAGCTCAACGGACTGGCGCAGCGCATCAATGTGGCCGCCTTTACTATTGCTGGCCTGATGTTCCTGATCCTCAATCTGGTGCATTGGATCCCCTATGAAGGGGCGGCCGGATGGGAGGAGGTGCTGCTCACCGAGGTGCGCTTCCTGATGGGAGCCGTGGTGGTCATCATCGTGGCGGTGCCGGAGGGTCTGCCGCTGTCGGTGACCATGGCGCTGGCCTTCTCCATGAAGACCATGGCGCACGAGAACAACCTCGTCAAGAAGATGCACGCCTGCGAAACGGTCGGTGCGGTGGACGTCATCTTCACCGACAAGACCGGTACGCTGACCCAGAACTCCATGACAGTCGTTCAGGCCGACATTGTGGCCGGATGCGAGGAGGCGATGACGATTGTCGGCGCACTCAACTCGACGGCCAACTGGTCGGGACGTGCCGTGCTGGGCAATCCGACCGAAGCGGCCATCCTGAAATTTATCGGGGAGGGGCGCACCGCGGAGCTGCGTGCGAGCCATCCCGTCCGGATTGTCATTCCCTTCTCCAGCGCCTACAAATACATGGTTTCGGAGACGGAACTCGACGGCCGCCGGTTGCTGATGCTCAAGGGTGCGCCGGAGGTGGTGGCGCGCATTATCTGCAACGACAGCTACCTGTCGCTCGTGGCCGAACAGCAGGAGCGCGGCCGCAGGGCCATTGCCGCGGCGGTCATCGAGGAGATGGCGGCCGAGGAGGTCAAGGCTCGCCTCGAACGCGGGGAGACGCTGCCGTCGGCCCGCTATGTGGGTACCTGGTTCATTGAGGATCCGGTGCGTCCCGACGTGCCGCACGCTATCGAGCAGTGCTACGGGGCAGGCATCGACGTGGTGATGATGACCGGCGACAACATCAAGACCGGTTCCGAGATCGCCCGTCAGTCGGGTTTCCGCAATATCTGGGCTATCGAGGCCAGGAATTTCCATGAAGCGGTCGGGACGCCGCAGAACGGCCGCCAGTTCCCCAACGTGATTACCCGCTGCACCCCTTCCGACAAGCTGGACATTCTACGCTGGACGCAGGAGCGCGGCCATGTCTGCGCCATGACGGGCGACGGCGTGAACGACTCGCCGACCCTCAACTATGCCGATGTGGGCATTGCCATGGGATCGGGTACCTCGGCTGCCAAGGAGGCGGCCGACATCGTGCTGCTCGACGACGCCTTCCCGTCGATCGTCACGGGTGTCAAATGGGGGCGTTCGCTCTACAAGAACATCAAGAACTTCCTCTACTTCCAGCTGTCGATCAACGTGTCGGCCTGCCTGATCGCCGTCTTCGGCCCCATCGTAGGCGTGGAGATGCCCTTTACGGTCACCCAGTTCCTCTGGATCAACATCGTGATGGACTCGCTGGCCGCCATCGCCCTTGCCTCCGAACCGGCCGACGAACGGGTGCTGCGCGACCGTCCACGCGACCGCAACGAGTTCATCATCAACCGCCCGCTGGCAACGGCCATCTTCGGTTTCGGCGGGTTCATCTGGCTGCTCTGCACCGTCATCCTGTGGGGTATGGAACACGGCATGGCATTGGTGGACGGCATCGACCGCACCGTTTTCTTTGCCGGGTACATGGTACTCAACTGGTGGAACCTCTTCAATGCCCGTGTCATCGGCAAGGGCATGTCGGTCTTCTCCGGTCTGGGACGCAATCCGAAATTCATCGGCGTGGCGGCTTTGGTGCTGGTGGCGACGATTTTCATCGTTCAGGTCGGCGGCGAGGTTTTCCAGACGCATCCGCTGAGTACCCGCACGTGGATCATGATCCTGCTGGTTACTTCGCCCGTGCTGATTGTACGCGAGGTGTGGTATCAGATTCGCCGCAGACGCCGTTAGCCCCGGTGCCTGCCGGATACGGAAAAGCGAAGAGCCGTAATTCCCGTCGGGGTTACGGCTCTTTCCTTTTCGTGTCGGGAGCGGGTCAGCGCAGGAAGGTGTCGCGGATGTAGGCGAAGAGTTCCTGGGGAATGGTGTTGGGGCGCCCGGTATGGGAGAGGGTGCGGAATCCGGCGTTTCCGTTGATCTCGTTCACGATGAACCCGCCGTCGGGGCCGAAGAGCAGGTCGATGCCGGAAAAGGCCACGCCCAGCAGGCGGGCGCTGCGCACGGCCAGGCGGGCGGCGGATTCGGGCAGGTCGAAGGGAGCCACCTGGCCGCCCTGCGAGAAGTTGGAGCGGAACGAGGTCTCCGAATAACGCATCACGGCACCGGCCACGCGGTCGCCTATCACCCACACGCGCACGTCCCGTCCGCTGCTCGAGGCAATGAACTGCTGGCACAGGCAGCGTCCCTTGCATTGCGCCACGGCCTGCCGCATGGCCTCCGCGTCGTCGATCAGGAAGACATCCTCGCCTTTGGCTCCGTCGATCCGTTTGACCACGAAACGTTCCGATCCCAGCACGCCGGCCACATGGTCGTAGTCGTATTCGCCCTCCGGCGCATAGAGAGTCAGCGGCGTGGGGATGCCCGCTGCGGCGAGCAGCTCGTGGGTGAGCATCTTGTTTTTGCACAGCTCCATCGAGGCGGAGGAGTTGATGAGCGGCACGCCGGCGCGTTCCAGCGCACGCGAGAGCACCGTGTCGTAGGTGCGCACGATGGCGAAGTCGGGCAGGCGCGTGACGGCCGTCCCCCGATGCCAGAAGGAGGGGGCGCCGTGGCCGTAGCCGACGGTCAGCTCCTCGGCAAAGAGAACGTGCAGGTCGATGCCGCAGGCGGCCGCCTCGTCGGTGAGCCAGCCGAAGGCGTTGTCGCTGTGGCGGGCGACGTAGCGGGGATAGATGATCCAGCCGGTGTAGGAAAGCGCGGGGGTCATGACAGTATGGTTGCGATGATGCGCCGGTCCTGGCGGGTGTTGCGGAATTCGCAGAGGTAGATGCCCTGCCAGCGGCCGATGTTCAGTCTGCCGCCCGTGACGGGCAGGGTGACGGACGGACCTGTCAGTACGGCCTTGATGTGGGCGGGCATGTCGTCGTCGCCCTCGTCGGTGTGGCGGTAGTAGGCTTCGCGTTCGCGGACGCTGCGGTCGAAGAAGGCCTCCAGATCGTGCCGCACGTCGGGGTCGGCGTTCTCGTTTACGGCGAGGGCGGCCGAGGTATGGCAGATGAACAGGTGGAGCAGCCCCCGTTCCGGCAGCGGCGGCAGCACGGAGAGTATGTCGTTCGTAATCAGGTGGATGCCCCGCCCGTAGCCGTGCAGGGTGATTTCCCGTTGGTAAACCATGGCGTATGTATTGTTACTTGCCTGCAAAGATACGGTTTTGCGCCGAGTTCGTTGCCCGTGCGGGAGGCGAAGTGGCGGGAACGTGCGGACGGGGGCTGCAAAAGCAGACGCCCCGCCGGATGGGCGGGGCGTCGGGGGCAGGTGCTTTCGGGCAGGCCGCGTTCCGGCGGGGAGGAGAGGCGGAGGCGGACGTCCTGCGGCATGCGCCCGCAGTCGGGTTACATGGTCAGCTTCAGCCCCACGAAGTACATGCGGGGCAGCGCCGGACCGTATACATAGCCGGCATCCTTCATCGGGCCGAAGTCGAGGTCGTCCTGATAGCTGTTGAGGATGTTCTTCACGCCTGCGCTGAGTTCGAGTCCCACGCTGGCCGAGAGCCGGAACAGGTAGGAAAAGCGGATGCCCAGATCGAAGAAGTCGGGCGTGTTTTTCTCCAGATCGTCGTATCCGCCCGTCAGTTCGTTGTATTTGGTGTGCTGGACGAGCATCGAGCCGGTGTAGGTGCCGAAGAGCGAGGCGTGGAAATTGCGCGTGATGTCGAACGTCGAGGTGAAGTAGCCGTACTGGTCGGGGGTGCGGAACATGCGCCGCTGGGCGGGCAGGTCGGAGTTCTCGGCCCACGAGAAGGGTTCGTCGTAGAGGCTGCGCTGGAGCGTGTAGCCCAGCTGAATCTCGAAGATGCCCGGAATGCCCAGTTTGCCCTCGAAGTTGAGGCCCATGACCGTAGCTCCCGCGGCGTTGCGCCGCTCCATGATGAGGTTGCCGTCGGCGTCCTCGCCGATCTTCACGAGGGTGAAGACATCGTTGAGTTTCGTGTAGAACCCTTCGACGAGCAGGTTGGTCTGCAGCCGGCCGAAGGTGTGGTAGAGGTCGGCCGAGGCGCTCACGCTGTGCGAGTACTCCGGACGCAGGTCGGGAGCCAGTTCGATGAGCTGGAGCGTGCCGCCCACGGCGTCCACGTGCAGGTCCTCGTCATAGACCTGCGGGGCGCGGAAGCCGCTGGCGTAGCTGACGCGCAGGCCGATGTTCTCGGTGGGGCTGTAGCGGACGTTGGCGCGCGGACTGAAGACCGCCTTGTTCATCAGGTTGTGTTTGTCGATGCGGCCGCCAATCAGCAGGCTGAACTGGCGGGTGCGCCATTCGTTCTGCAGGTAGCCTCCGATGATGTGCGTCGTCTGGTCGGTCTCGCGGCCGAGGGCCAGGTAGCGGTCGAGCAGGTGGTTGTAGGTGTACTCCACGCCTGCCGTCAGCTCGGCGGGCATGAAGAGCAGCCGTTTCATGTTGTAGGTGTACTGGCCGCCCGCCACGGCCGTGCGGTCGTGGGTGGCGCCGTAGGAGTCGAGCTGCATGTCGGTGCCGAAATAGGTCTTGCGGCCGATGTTCTGCGCCGAGGCATAGGCCGAACCCTTGTGCTTTCCGTCGGCCGAGAAGGCGTCGAAGCGCAGGCCGCCGCCGTCGATCGTGTTGTCGAGCTGTTCGGCGATGATCGCCTCGTGGGGCGGCCGGTCGAACATGTCGTCGCCGTTGTCGTCGAGCATCTGGCCGCCGCGCCGGAATTCGTGGATGTGGTGGTATTCGGCCGTCAGCCGCGAGTGGAGTCCGGTGCGGTAGTAGCCGCGGAAACCGATCGTCTCCGACTTGATGCCCGGTACGTCCGAGAAGTTGTCTCCGTTGTGGTCATAGGGGTCGCGCTCCTTGACCATGCCGAAGAGGTAGATGCCGGCCTTGCTGTCGTCCGTGACGAACGAGCCGCCCAGCGAGGTATTGATGTCGAGGCCGCCGTCGCCGAAGATGTTGGTCGTGTTGGAGACATTGACCGTGTTGTAGAGCGGGTCCTTGGTGATGATATTGACCACGCCGCCGATGGCATTCGCCCCGTAAAGCGCCGAACCGCCGCCGCGGATGACCTCGACGCGCTCGATCATCGAGGTGGGCAGCTGGTCGAGTCCGTACACCGAGGCGAGCGAACTGAAGATCGGGCGGCTGTCGAGCAGGATCTGGGAGTACTGTCCTTCGAGGCCGTTGATGCGCAGCTGGGTGACGGCGCAGTTGCCGCAGTTGTTCTCGATGCGCAGTCCGGGGGTGAAGTTCATCGATTCGGAGAGCGTGGAGGAGGCGATGGCGGTGAAGAGCTTGCCGGAGGTGATGTTCACGATCGAGGAGGTCTCCTTTTTGTTCGTCTCGTTCCGGTTGGCCGTTACGACCACCTCCTCGATGCCGGTGGCGCTTTCGGCAAGCGTGAAGTTTACTTCGATCGTTTTGCCGTTTTCGGTGTATACGGCCTGGGTGACGGGCGTGTAGCCCAGCGACGAGGCTTCGAGCAGCAGATCGCCGGCCGGCAGGTTCTTCAGAAAATAGTGTCCCGTGGCGTCGGTCGTCACGCCGATGGTGGTTCCCTTGATGACCACCGTGATGTAGGCGAGGTGTTCGCCGGTGGCGGCGTCGATGACGTGGCCGGTGATGTTCGCATCGCTGCGGGGTTTCTGGGGGGCGTCGTCCGCACGCAGGGTTTGCGGCGCGGCGCACAAAAGGAAGAGCAGGGAGCAGCAAAGCCCCTTGATAAACTGGTGCATGGTTGTTGTGTCGTATGTCGGTTTGTACAATGGGTGAAGGTCGGGAGGCGCGCATGGCCGCCGGAGCGGCGGCACGGTCTCCCGTTCCGCAGACGAAGGGTGCGGAGGCGTGGCGATACGCAGACGGTATTACCACGAAACGGACATACGGCAGGGAGGGCCGCGCAGCGTGTGGCTGTGCAGCAGGGCGGGTTGGCGCCGCAGCACCTGCCGGTCGCGCAGGATGGCGATCCGGGGCTGCAGGGCGGCTGCCACGAAGACCAGCGCGGCGACAGTGGCGACGAAGGCGGCCAAGGCGGCGATCGTCAGGAACTGTGTCGCGGAATGGGCATGGCGCGGAGTGTCCGGAGTGCCTGTATAGGGGTGGGAGTGGGTGACGACGATGCCGTCGATTGTATGCGTATGATAAAACAACGAGATACTGCAGTGATACCACAGTACCGCTGCCAGGAGCAGCCATGCGATATGCTGGACATTGCGGGCGTTCACGATAGGGGTTGTCGTTGTTTCGGAGCGAAGGTACGCAAAAAAACGGAAAGAATTGCCATGTGGGGGGCTGCCGGGCAGAAATACCCACAAGTAGGGGGCAGGGGCGTGGCTACGCAGGCATGCCGTTGGAGGGGAACGGCACCAGCACCAGGGACGGCGACCAGGAAAATAGCCAGGGCAACCGCTCGGCCTGTTGCATCCGGCCGGCGTGGCATGGTACCGCCGCCTTTTCCGGCCGCCTTATCCCTCTCATGCGGCCGCAGGGGGCGTATATGAAAAATCCCTGTCGGCACTGCGGCCGGCAGGGATTGGGATTTGGGAGTGGAGACCGCTTACTGTGCCGGAGCGGCTTCCGGAGCAGCCATCATGCCCATGGCCGTTTCGGGCGTAGCGTCGGCCGGAATGCCGAGCGCCTGTTTTACGATCGGCATGATGTCCTGTACGGTCTTCTCGTCGTAGTAGGCCATCGGCTGGCTCGTCTCGTCGAAGATGATCGTGAAACCGTTGTCACGGCCGATCTTCTTGATGGCGTTCTGTGCCTTCTCGATGATCGGGGCGATCAGTTCGTTGCTCTTGGCTTCGAGATCCTGGTTGGCCGTTGCATAGAGCTGCTGGATGCGGGCGTTCATGTCCTGCAGTTCGCTCTCCTTCAACTGACGGATGGCATCGGTGTAGGAGGACATGTTCTTCTGGTACTCCTGCACCTTGTTGTTCAACTCGACCTGCATGACTTCCAGCATCTCGGCATAGTCGTCGTTGATCTTTTTCAGTTGTTCCTGTGCGGCGGCTCGCTCCGGCATCATCGACACAACCTCCTGGATGTTGATGCGGCCGAATTTGGGCTGCTGGGCCAGTGCCGAGGCCGAGCAGAAAAGCAGTGCGCCGGCAAGCGTAAGAACGATTCTTTTCATGTGTTTGTCTGTTATTTTAATAATGTTACGATCTCCTGGGTCTTGTCCGCTTCGGGATTGTAATAGATCACCATCGGGTTGGTGGCGATGTCAAGCACGAGGCCGTACTGGTTGTCGGCCGCATATTTCGAGATGGTCTCCATGACCTTCTTCTGCAGCGGTTCGAGTTTCTCGGTCTGCATTTCGGCCATCTTGCCCTTCTCGCCGAAGACCTCCTCCTGGTATTCGGCGATCTTCTTCTCGTTGTTGAGGATCGTCTCCTCGTACTGGCTGCGGACGCTTTCGCTCAGCGAGGATTTCTGCGACATGTAGGTGTTGTACATCTCCTCAAGCTGGTTGTAGGCCTCGTCGATGTTCTGCTGGTACTGTTTGGCCGCTTCGTCGATCTCCTTTACGGCGGCATTGTAGTCGTCCATCGACTTGAAGATGGTTTCGGTATTCACAACCATGTAGGGCTGTTGTGCAGAGGCTGTCCCTGCTGCGAAGAGTACCGCGATCGCAGCGATTGCCAGAATCTTTTTCATCGTCGTCATAGTTTTACAGGTTTTGTTGTCGGGAAGAATGGATTTAGAACATCATACCCATCGAGAAGTGGAGTTTGCCTCCGTGGGGTTTGGT
>CASEGL010000018.1 GCA_949287525.1 uncultured Rikenellaceae bacterium | reverse complement strand
CCACCTTGATGGCTTCCGCTTCACGGCGGATCTGCTGTACCGGACGGGAGGTCAGCAGCGAGGCGAAGCAGTCCACCAGCGCATGCTTGTCCATGCCGGCGATGGCGGCCAGCGTGCGGGCCGTCTCGGCGTCGGTGCGGTCGGCCGAAGCGCGCTCTTCGTCCGTATCTTCGCCCATGTCCAGATCGGACTGTGCAGCGGCCAGCGCCGCATCCTCTTCTTCGAAGTCGAGGCGGCCTTCCGTGCCGGATTCCTCCTCTTCTTCAGCCGCCGCAGGGGCGGCCTGGGTGGCGGGAGCGGATTTCTCCTCCGCCGCAACGGGAGCCTCGCCGCAGGTCGCGGAAGCGGGTTCCTTACACTCAGTTACGGTCTTCACATCTTCGGCTGCGCCGACTTGTTCCTCGGGAACAGGGATGTTGGTCTTTTCGATAGACATCTTGCAAGGATTTAAAGCGTTCGGTTCTCCCGAACGAACAACTAAGATAATTTACAAAAGTAGGCCTTTTTTCCGAAAAACCAATTATTTCGACGGTTTTGCGCCTTGGGAGACCCAGCCTCCAGGCGGGTGTGCGGCCGACCCCGTCGAATGGCTGCGCGTGACGGCGGCGAAAAGCGTCCGGCCGGAAGAAATATATGATCCAACGACCGGAAAGATGCTTTTATTTTATTACCTTTGCAAAGGTTTAAATCAGACGTTTTCACTCCGATACGCAATGTTCAGGGATGTATTGCTGGCCGGTGCGGGCGGATTTGCTGGCAGCGCGTTGCGTTTTGCCATTTCCTGCGCCTTGTCTTCTGCGGCGGCGAGTTGGGGATTTCCGGTCGGCACGCTGCTGGTGAACGGCATCGGCTCTTTCGCCATCGGCCTGCTGTGGGCTGCGCTGCCGGCGGGCGGTTGGCAGGTGCTGGCCGTAGCCGGATTTTGCGGCGGATTCACGACTTTCTCCACCTTTTCGCTGGAGTCGTTGCGGCTGTTGCGGAGCGGAGCGACGGGGTTGGCGCTGGCCTATGTGGTCGGCAGTGCGGTTCTCTGCGTGCTGCTTGCCTGGGCGGGAGTCGCTGCAGCCGGACGCTGGGTGCGGTAGCGCCGCCGAAAGTTTTTGGAAAAGATACAAATAAGATAAAATTCTATTTTTCTAACCTAATTCATCAAGAGAGATGATTATTCTTGTATTGAACTGCGGAAGTTCGTCCATCAAGTATCAGGTGATCGACATGGTTTCCCCGCGCGAGAACACGCTGCTGGCAAAGGGTCTGGTCGAGCGTATCGGCATCGAAGGCGGTGTCATTACCCACAAACCGGTAGACAAACCGCGTAAGGAGATCACGACCGACATCCCCAACCACACGAAAGGCATCGACCTGATCTTCAAGGCGATTACCGATCCTGAGTCGGGTGTCATTTCGTCGCTGGACGACATCAAGGCCGTAGGTCACCGCGTGGCGCACGGCGGCGATTTCTTTGCCGAGAGCGCACTGGTAAACGATGAGGTGATCGCCAAGATCGAAGCCCTCGTGGAACTGGCTCCGCTGCACAATCCGGCCAACCTGAAGGGTGTGTATGCCGTTCGCGAGCTGTGTCCGAACATCCCGCAGGTGGTATGTTTCGATACATCGTTCCACCAGACCATGCCGCCGCGCAGCTACATCTACGGTCTGCCGTACAAATATTATGAGAAATACCGCGTGCGCCGCTACGGCTTCCACGGAACCAGCCACAAGTTCGTCGCTCAGCGGGGCTGCGAACTGGCCGGCCTCGACTTCAACACGGCCAAGGTGGTGACCTGCCACATCGGCAACGGCGCCTCGATCGCTGCCGTGGACGGCGGCAAGAGCGTCGATACCTCGATGGGCTTCACGCCGGTGGACGGTCTGCTGATGGGTACCCGCTGCGGCGAGGTCGATCCGGGTGCGCTGACCTACATCGCCGAAAAGGAGCATATGTCGGGCAACGAGATCTGGGGCATGATCAACAAACAGGCCGGCGTGCTGGGTATCACGGAGCTTTCGTCCGACATGCGTGACGTGGAAGGTGCGGCTGCCGAAGGCAACGAGCGCGCCCGTCTGGCTCTGGACGTTTACTACTACCGCGTGAAGAAATACGTTGGCGCCTATGCGGCCGCCATGGGCGGTCTCGACCTGGTGGTCTTCACCGGCGGTGTGGGCGAGAACGACCCGTCGCTGCGCGAATACGTCTGCAGCAACATGGAGTTCCTCGGACTGGAGTTCGACCCGCAGATCAACAGCGGCCTGCGCGGCAAGGACACCATCCTCACCAAACCCTCCTCGCGTGTCAAGGCGGCGCTGATCACGACCAACGAGGAGCTGGTGATCGCTACCGATACGTTCAACATCGTGGAGAAGAGAAAATAAACCGGTTTTTTAGGCCGAAAAACACCGCAGGGCAAAGAATGAAGATGAAAGTCTTTGTTATTTGCCCTGCAAATGGTAATTTTGACCGCTTTTTCGAATCAAACGTAGATTTTACATAAACTATGATCAAACACTTAGACGAACTCGTCGCCAAAGCCAAGGCGAGAGGTAAACGCAGGCTCATCGTAGCTTACGGACAGGATTCGCACACGCTCGAAGCTGTGAATGACGCTATCGAGGCTGGTATTGTTGATGTTACCGTTGTCGGTGACCCGCAGGAGATCGAAAAGGTCTGCAAGGCGGAAGGCATCGATATGTCGCGTTTCGAGATCGTTCCCGAAACGGTCGATGTAAACTGCGTTCGCATTGCCGTGCAGATGATCAGCGAGGGCAAGGGCGACGTGCTGATGAAAGGTCTCGTTTCGACCGACAAGTACATGAGAGGCATCCTCTCCAAGGAGTTCGGTCTCGTTCCGCCCAAAGGCGTGCTGAGCCACGTAGCCGTCATGCAGATTCCGGCTTACCACAAGCTGCTCACCATCGGTGACGTAGCCGTAATTCCCTATCCGGACTTCGGCCAGAAGACGGCTATCGCCAAATACATCATCCAGACGGCCAAGAAACTCGACATCGAGATCCCGAAGGTGGCCTGCATCGCTCCGAGCGAGCAGCTGCTGCCGAGCGTACAGTCGTCGATCGAGGCTTCCATGATCGCCAAGATGGGCGAGCGCGGCCAGCTGGGTACGAAAGTATATATCGACGGTCCGTTGGCTCTCGACGTAGCCGTGAACAAGGAGGCTGCCCAGACCAAGAAGCTCGACAACCCCGTTGTGGGCGATGCCGACTGTCTGCTCTTCCCGAACATCGATGCCGGCAACGTATTCTTCAAGGCCTGCACCAAATTCGGCGGCGCAGAACTGGCTGCCATGGTAGTCGGTGCCAAGGTTCCGTGCGTGCTGACCTCGCGCGGCGACTCCCGCAAGACCAAGATGTATTCTATCGCACTCGCATGTCTTTCCGCAAAATAATCTTACGAAAAGGACATGTACACGATAGTAGCCATCAACCCCGGTTCGACTTCCACGAAAGTCGCCATTTATCATGACAACAAGGTCGTTCGCGAGCTGACGCTCCGCCACTCGACCGAGGAACTCGCTCCGTTCGCCAATGTGATCGACCAGTTCGACTTCCGCAAGAACATCATCCTGAACGCCATGAAGGAAGCCGGTGTCCAGCTGTCGGAAATCGATGCCGTGATCGGTCGCGGCGGCCTCATAAAACCGTTGAAATCGGGTGTATATGAGGTGAACGAGACGATGATCGACGACATCCGCAACCGTCCCGTAGGCCACCATGCCTCCAACCTGGGCGCCCTGCTGGCTTACGACATCGCCAAACAGGCCGATGCAAAAGCCTACATGGCCGATCCGGTCGTAGTGGACGAGATGCAGGACGTGGCTCGCATCACGGGTCATCCCGACATCGAGCGCGTGTCGATCTTCCATGCCCTCAACCAGAAGGCCATGGCCCGTGCCTATGCCGAGAAACACGGCAAACGGTATGAGGATCTCAACCTGATCGTCGTGCATCTGGGCGGCGGCATCTCGGTCGGCGCTCACTGCAAGGGCGAGGTGATCGACGTGAACAACGCACTGGAGGGCGAAGGTCCGTTCTCGCCGGAGCGTATGGGCGGTCTGCCCGCGCTGGCCGTAGCGAAATGGATGGCTTCGGGCAAATATACCGTAGAGCAGATCTCCAAGTTCGTGACCAGCAAGGGCGGTTTCGTGGCTCACTTCGGAACCAACAGCGCCATGGAGATCTCCCGTCGTGCCGAGAACGGTGACAAACGCGCCGCTCTGCTGCAGGATGCCATGTGCTACAACGTGGCCAAGGCGGTCGGCTCGATGGCTGCCGTGCTGAAAGGCAAGGTCGATGCGATCATCCTGACCGGCGGTATCGCTTACGAGAAATATGTCTGCGACTACATCGCCGACATGGTATCGTTCATCGCCGAGGTGGTTCCCATGCCGGGTGAGAACGAACTCGAGGCTTTGGCTTTCAACGCACTGCGCGTACTGGAAGGCAAACTGTCGCCGAAGGTTTACGAATAGGCATTGCGACCCGCAACCTGACAGGGTCCGACAACGATCGTTGTCGGACCCTGCTGTTTTTTCCGGCTCTTCCCCGACGGGCGGCGGAGGCTGAAAATACAATACGCCGCGCATCATCGGGCGCGGCGTATTACGGGGTGTATGTAAGGTAGGATCAGGTCAGCGGTTGGTGCGGCCGGGGTATTGGGCCAGTGCCTTGTCGAGCAGGAAGAGGGCGCGCTGCAGATCCTCCTGTTTGAGCACGTAAGCCATGCGCACCTCCCTGCGTCCGTATTCGGGGTGGATGTAGAAGCCCGACCCGGGGGCGAGCATGACCGTTTCGCCCTCGTAGGAGAACTCGTCCAGCAGCCATTCGCAGAAACGGTCGCAGTCGTCGATGGGCAGTTCGGCCATCGTGTAGAAAGCGCCGCTGGGCATCGGCGAATAGACGCCCGGAATCCGGTTGAGTCCTTCGACCAGCAGGTTGCGGCGGGCGATGTATTCGTCATAGATGCCGTCCAGATAGGACTGCGGGGCGTCGAGCGAGGCCTCGGCAACGATCTGGCCCAGCAGGGGCGGACTCAGGCGAGCCTGTGCGAATTTCATCATGGCGTCGTGCAGCTGCCGGTTGCGCGTGATGACGGCGCCGATGCGGATGCCGCATTCCGAATAGCGTTTCGATACCGAGTCGATCACCACGACGTTCTCCTCGATGCCCTTCAGGTGCAGGGCCGACATGTAGGGGGCGTCCGTGTAGCGGAACTCGCGGTAGACCTCGTCGGAGAAGAGGAACAGGTCGTGTTTCTTGACGATGTCCCGCAGGCGCAGCATCTCCTCTTCCGTATAGAGATAGCCAGTCGGGTTGTTGGGGTTGCAGATCAGGATCGCTTTCGTGTTGGCGTCGATCAGTTCCTCGAACTCCTCGACGCTCGGCAGGGCGAAGCCGTCCCGGATGTTGGTGCGGATGGCGCGTACCTGGACGCCGGACTGCATGGCGAACGAGATGTAGTTGGCATAGGTCGGCTCGGTCATGATGACGTCGTCGCCGTGGTTGATGCAGGCGGGGAAGGCAAACTGGAGCGCTTCCGATCCGCCGGTGGTGACCATGATCTGGTCGGGGGTGAGGTCGATGCCGAAGCGGGCATAGTATCCCACCAGTTTGTTGCGGTAGGAGGCGATGCCTTCGCTGGGGCTGTATTCCAGCACCTTGCGGTCGATGTGGCGGAGGGCGTCGAGTCCTTCCCGAGGAGTGGCAATGTCGGGCTGTCCGATGTTGAGATGGTGGATGCGGATGCCTTTGGCTTTGGCCCGGTCGGCCAGCGGCACGAGCTTGCGGATGGGCGAGGCGGGCATACGGGCCGCGCGTTCGGAAATCGATGGCATGTCAGAAATAGGTTTTTGCGTCAGTTTTGGGTTTTTCGGATCCCGTTGTCGGGAGCCGAACACAAAAATAATGAAATGCGGAAAATATGCAAATAAAAAACCACGCATCTGCATGTGTGCCGCCCTCCTTTTCTCCACCGGCGGGGCGGCCGGTCCCAGGAACGGCCGAGACTGCCGGAAACAACATCGCCGTCCTCTTTCGGCAGGAGAACGGCGATCGGTAGGGTAAAGGGGCGGGGCGCTATTCGGCGACGGGCAGGACGACCGTCGTCCTGTACGTGTCGTACAGGTCGGCCACCTTGCGGGGCGTCTTTTCCGCGGCCGTGCGGTGGATGACAGGCTTGCGGACATGCAGTTCGATCTGCACCTTGCCTTCTTCGGCCGGTGCGGCAGGCAGCCCCAATGCGATGCGGAACGTGTCGTTGCCGCACAGGACGGTATCGCCGCTGTATGCGGTACGCTGTTTTCCGGCGCGGCCTTTGATCTTGTAGAACAGCGTCAGGTCGGTCTGCTGCATGCGGTTGTGCAGTTCGATGACATACTGGCCGTTTTCCGTTGCGCATACGCGAGCCGTGACGGGGGTGACCCGTGCGGTCGGATCGGGTGCATGGCGCAGGGCGTCGTCGGGCAGGTCGTTGTTCCACTGGCCGTCGGCACCGTCGTACCAGACCGGCGTATCGGGCGCCCACTGTTTGAGTGCCAGATAGCCCTCGTAGAGGCAGTAGCCGTTGCGCGAGGCGTGGGCCGGAGCATAGACAACCACCGAGGGGTGGAGGTGCGAGGCGGCATACATGCGGCGCAGGCGGTCGAGATAGGCATTCAGCCAGACGGGGTCGTTGCTGGGATTGCCTCCCCGGGTGATGCGTTCGGGCTGGTGGCTCGTGTCGATGTCGGCGGCATCGCACACGTACAGTCCGATGCTGTCGCAGGCGGCATAGAGGTAGTCGGACTGGGGACGGCCGGCCGCAATGATGCAGTTGTAGCCTTCGCGTTTGAGTGCCTGCAGGCGGGCGATGCCCAGCGGTATGTTTTCGTTGGCCTGGTAGCGGATGCCGCTCAGCGTGACGGGGCGTCCGTTCAGCAGAAAGACGCCGTCACGGCAGCCGGTCTGGCGGATGCCGAAGCGGACGGCCGTGCATTCCGTCAGGCGGCCTTCGTTGCGGTTGGTCAGCAGCAGCGTGTAGAGATAGGGAGTCTCGTGGTTCCACAGCTGCGGTTCGGCGACGGGGATGACGAACCGCACCGTGTCGCATTGCAGCATGGCGGAGTGAACCGCCTTCTGGGAGCGGGCGGCCGTTTCGCCCGAGGGATCGAACAGTTCGTAGCCGATGACGCACTCCTTGGAGTTGAGCAGGATGCTTTGCATGGCCACGTCGCAGGCCACGTAGCACTTGCCGTCGGAGAGGGTGGTGCGGATGAAGACATCTTCGATCCGGACGGTCGGCTGGGAGATGATCTGCGCCGCGCCGAATCCGGCCGGAGCGGGTTCGCGCCCGTTTTCGAGCCGTGCGGCGGGGGAGTTGTCAAAGATCGTGAGGCTGACCGTATTGTAGTCGGGGCGTATCCATTCCGTCAGGTCGAATTCGGCGCGTCCCGAACCGGTCTGGCTGTAACCGGCCGGATGGCCGTTCACGGCAACGCCGAACGAGGAGGAGACATCCTCCGTGCGCAGCAGCACCGCGCGGTTGTTCCAGGTGTAGCGCACCTTGAAGCGGGTCGTGAGGCGGATACCGCCGTCCACGGTGTCGCGCTGCCATTCGTTCAGCGGAATGACATAGGGGGAGATGCCTCCAGCCAGCGCCTCGGCTTCGGTTTCGTAGGGAATGAGCGGGCTGCGCGGGGCGAGCAGCCGGCCAGCGCCGGTCACCTCCGGACGGGCGGTCAGCGGTCCGTATGTGGTGGCAACCGTGTCGCGCGGTTGGGCGAAAAGGGGAGCCGAACCGGCCGCCAGGCAGGCGGTCAGCAGCGTGGCGAGACGAAGGAGCCGTCGTTTCATGGAGTGGTGCGATGCGTTTTGTCGTTGTCGTGCGTTATCTTTGTCCTGCCGGCCGCGCCCTGGGTGCGGCCGGAAAAACGAACGGTAAAATTACGGTTTTTCCTCTATAAGATGACTTATCCGGTTCTGAATTTTCCGCCCGTGCGGCTGCGGGCGATGCGGCACAGCGGGAACAATTACGTCTGGGACGACCTGCGCGGCACCTGGCTGCTGCTGACGCCGGAGGAGTGGGTGCGCCGTCATGTGATCGGCTGGCTGCGGGAGCGGCAGCAGGTGGCGCCGACGGCCATCGTGCAGGAATACCCCGTGCCGCTGGGGGGCGCCAAGCAACGGGCCGATGTCGTCGTGCTGGACCGGATGCAGCGTCCGCTGTTGCTGGTCGAATGCAAGGCAGCCGATGTGGCCATAGATGCACGGACGCTCGATCAGGCCGTACGTTACAACAGCGTGGTGGCGGCGCGTTACCTGATGCTGACCAACGGCATGCGCCACTATTTCTATATATTGCAGGAAGAGGAAAGGTATGCCCCCCTGTCGGCGCTGCCCGACCTGAAAGGGCTGTAAAAAAACAGCGGCAGACGCATCCTGTGGAGGTCGTCTGCCGGAAGGTGTGCCGCAGGGCGGGATCAGAACGTGCGGGTCAGGGCAAACAGGTACATGGCGCCCCGACTGCGGAACATGGCTTCCTGAACGGGGATTTCGGCCAGCAGAGCCACCGCATAGCCGCCGCCAAGCGTCGTACCGACGATCGGGGAGACGATCATGTCGAAGCGTTTGGCCTTGAAGTCGTAGATCGGACGCGGCTCGATGACGAAATAGAAGCCCGAATCGCAGAATTTGGCCAGAAAGATGCGTACGGTCAGTTGGCTCGTGCCGATGTAGCCGGGGCCGGTTGCCGCGGAGAAGGTGTATTGCGGCTGGCAGGCCACCATCAGGCTGGGGTTGATCGTATAGCTGTAGGTCAGGGCCGGGGTCAGGTTGAGTGAGCCGTTGGCGCCGGAGATGTTGCCGATGGCGGGCGATGCGAATGGAAAGGCCAGTTCGAGCGAGGCGGCCAGCGCATGCCGTTCATTGACGAAAAAGGCGTTCAGCGCCGAGAAGGCCACGCCGCCGAAACCGGATACGAATCCGGTGCGTCCCGGAACCGTATTGAGCGAGATCAGGTCGGCCTTCAGGTTGAAACTCCAGTCATTCACGCCGAAGGTGGCGCTGATGCGGTTGTTGATCTGGGCGGCATCGGACGGCCGGTCGAAGAAGCGGAACGAATAGCCCAGACGCGAGGTGACGCGCGTGGGGTCCACGCCGGACTGGGTACGCACCTCATCGACCGAAGCGGGCTGTTCCAGTTCGTGGTGCTGGCCGTAGCCGATCCAGGCGCTCAGCAGAAAAACCAGTAAAAGAAACGTGTGTTTCATAAGCAGTATGTAGTAGTTCAAAAACGGGTTCCGATGCCGTGTGTCTGTTGCGGGCGGCGGTCGGTTGCGCGCGATGCGGCTGCGCAGTGTCGATACATGTTGTCCGTAAACGCGGAACGGATCGGAAGACTATACGGGTAAGGATGCAATAACCGTTCCATTTCCCCTGTTTCGGGGGAAGAATTTTCGGGTTGGGGCGTAGAAAAAGCATTGGTTCGGCCGTTGCTGGTTCCGGCTGCGGATTTTGTGTCGTTCGGGATGGAAAAAACAGCCGAAATTTTGGTGAGAGCGAAAAATGTGCTATATTTGCACTCGCAAACGAAAGGAATGCCTTTCGGCAGTAATGGGAGTATAGCTCAGCTGGTTCAGAGCATCTGCCTTACAAGCAGAGGGTCCGGGGTTCGAATCCCTGTGCTCCCACAAGGAAAGCGATCATCATCACGATGGTCGCTTTTTTCGTATGCCGTTTCGGCGGCGGAGCCTTGTGCGTCGGCGGCCGGCGGCGGGGCGGATCAAGAGAAGTCGCAGCGACTGGCGGCGGGGGCTGCAACCGGGGCGTTGCCGGCGGGCGGAATCGGCCAGGCGAAATGCTGGCCGGTACGTCGGGCTGAGCGGCATTGTCGTTGAGGAAAAGAAGCGAAGCGGGAGAAGGTTCGATGGCGATCCTCCTCCCGCTTTTTTGTCGGGGCGTGCGGCGGTCGGCCGCCTGTCGAGAAAACGTTACCGGACGATCAGCTCCTCCGGCCGGATCTTCGGGACGTAGTGGATGCCGTCGCGCCGGTAGTAGGCGAGCGGGGCGGAAGCATTGACTTCCACCAGTTCGATGTGTTCGATACCCTTGCCGATGGCCACCACCAGCAGCGGTTCGAGGGGCAGGCCGAGCGCTTCGCGGAGGCGCTGCCGGTCGAAGGCGCCGATGCAGATGCCGTTCAGTCCCATCTCCGCCGCCTGCAGCAGCATGCTCTGTGCCGAGATGCCCAGGTCGATGTCCAGATCGCGGTCTTCGGGAACGGTGGCGCAGATGACGATAAAGGCGTTCGGCTCCGTACCGGCCACGGGAAGATGGAGTTCGGGCAGGGCGCCTCCCAGCCGGATGAGGGGCAGCACCTTCGGCGCCTCGTCCGAGAGAACGGGACGGAAGCGCAGCGCCTGCCGGTTGCGCGCCGAGGGGATCAGCGCATTGACGGCAATGATGCGGCGGAGCTGGTCTTCGCGTACCGTGAAGAGGCTGTCGTAACCGCGGTGGCTGCGGTTTTTGCGCAGCAGGCGGGTCAGCGTGGCGATCGGCTTCGAGCGTCCGCCGGCCGGCTGCGCCAGATATTCTTCCATTTTTCGCTCCAGATAGTTGTCTGCCATGGTGCCGTACGGTTGGTGGCGCGCGATCGGCCGGTCGTGCGCCGGGTTTATTTGTAGAGAATGGCCAGCGATTTGGGGTAGAGGTTGTTGATGCGGTGGCTGATCCGCTTCGCCCAGCCCAGGGCGTAGCCTTCGCAGGAGACCAGGTTCATCCCTTCGGCAAAGGAGTCCGTTGCCGGAAGTTCCTCGCGGCGCAGGTAGCGCAGCGCCTCTTCCGTCGGGAGCGCCGCTTCGGCGACGGCCGTGCGGTCGAGGTCGTGGAAAAAGGCCAGCGAGGGATCGGGCTTCAGCGTGCCGTTGAACAGCTGTCCCATGCAGACGCCCGAATGGAGCGTGTGGAGGTGTTCGGCCAGCGTGCGGATGTTGCCGTAGGGGGCGGCGTAGTAGCCGTAGTAGGTGTCGCCGATGCGGGCAAAGCGCATGTACTCGGGCTGGGCGATCCAGCCGGCCAGCGTCTCGGCTTCGCGGCGCGAAGGCTCCGCAAAGAGCGGTTTGCGCGCCTTGGGGCGGAAGGGGCGCCCCTTCTGTCCCTCCTTGCGCAGGGCGGCGGCAAAGAAACCCTCGCCCGTCGTGCGGTGGGGCCAGAAGCGGAAGCAGCGGATGCCGCTCGCTTCGGTTTGCTCGATGTTCCATTCGGCGGGAACCTCCACGCCGGCATCCGAGCAGTCGTAGTGTTCGGCCAGCCAGGCTACGTTCTCCTCGTTCTCCGTGCGGTTGAAGGTGCAGGTGCTGTACACGAGCAGGCCGCCCGGCCGCAGTGCCTCCCACGCATCGGCCAGAATCTGGCGCTGGCGTGCGGCACACATCTCCGGCGCGGAGGGACTCCACTCGGCAATCGCTTCGGGGTTTTTGCGGAACATGCCTTCGCCCGAACAGGGGGCGTCGACCGCCACGATGTCGAACCACTCCGTGAGGCCGGCCAGCCGCGCGGTCTCGTCGTTGGTCACGACCAGATTGCCGATGCCCCATTTGCGGGCATTGTCGGCCAGCGTCAGCGCGCGGTTGCGCACCACCTCGTTGGCGACGACGATGCCTTCGGCTCCGGCCAGCGTGGCGTAGAGCGTCGCTTTGCCTCCGGGGGCGGCGCACAGGTCGAGGATGCGCGCCCCCTCCGGTTCCGCGGCGGAGCGCACGAGGTGTTCGACGAACATGGACGAGGCCTCCTGCACGTAGTAGGCGCCCGCATGGAAGAGCGGGTCGGTGGTGAAGGAGGGGCGTTCGGCCAGGTAGCGGCCGTAGCGGTTCCACGGCACGGGGGGACCGCCCGCCGGCGCATCCGTCTTGTAGGGATTCCAGCGCACCGACACGGGGGATGCGGCATTCATCGCTGCGATAAAGTCGGCGAACGCATCGCCCAGCAGCGGGGCCGTGCTGTCGAGAAATGCTTCGGGCAGGGGCAGGGTCATCGTGCGGAGAGTTCGTTGTTCAGCGTTTGGATGCGGGCGACGAGATCATCGACGATGGACGGGTCCATGATGAAATCCTGCCGGTCGATGTCGAGGGTCAGCACACGGCCTTTGTAGATGTTGTCGATCCAGTCGTTGTATTTGTTGTTCAAACGCTTGAGGTAGTCGAGGTCGATGCCCATCTCGTAGCTCCGGCCGCGTTTGAGGATCTGGCTCACCAGCGTCGGGACGCTGCCCCGCAGGTAGATGAGCAGGTCGGGCATCGGCACGAGGTGGGACGACAGGTCGAAGATCTTCATGTAGGTCGTGAAGTCGCGCGAGGACATCAGCCCCATTTCATGCAGGTTGCCGGCGAAGATGTAGGCATCCTCGTAGATGGTGCGGTCCTGTACGATGTAGCCGTCGGTCTGGCGGATGCGCAGCCCCTGGTTCATGCGCGAACCGAGAAAATAGACCTGGAAGTTGAACGACCAGCGGCGCATGTCTTCGTAGAAATCGGCGATGTAGGGGTTCGAGATCTCTTCGTAGAGCGGCGTGGCGCCGAGCCGTTCGGTCAGAATTTCGGTCAGCGAGGTCTTGCCGCTGCCGATGTTTCCGGAGATGGCGATATACATGATCCTGCAGGTGTCGGATGGTTTATGATTGGGATTGCGGAGCCTGAGCCGCAAAGCGGATCAGTTCGTCCACATAGGTGCGGTCGTTGTTCAGGCGGGGTACCTTGTTCTGGCCGCCCAGCTTGCCTTTGGAGCGCAACCATCCCTCGAAGGTGCCGGCCGGAACCTCCGTGATGCGGGGGGCGGAGAGCGTCGTGTCCTTGAACCGTTTGGCGTCGTAGTCCGAATTGACGGCGCGCAGCGTGTCGTCGAGCGTCCGGCAGAATGCGGCCATGTCGGAGGGGCGGCGGCGGAACTCCACGATCCACTCGTGGGCGCCCTTGCGGCGTCCCTCCATGTAGACCGGTGCGGCGGTGTATTCGGCGATCTGGGCGCCAGTGACCTCGCAGGCGGCCTGGATGGCGGCGTCGGCGTTGCCGATCACCACCTCCTCGCCGAAGGCGTTGATGTAGAGTTTCGTCCGGCCCGTGATCCGGATCGTGTAGGGATCCGTGGAGACGAACTCGACCGTGTCGCCGATCAGGTAGCGCCACAGGCCGTTGGTGCTGGTGATGATCATGGCATACTGGACACCGGTGCGCACGCCTTCCAGCGGTACGACGGCATCCGGATCGCCCAGCCGGTCGGTGGGCTGGAACTCGTAGTAGGTGCCGTAGTCGAGCATCAGCAGCATGTCGCTGCGGCCGGGTTCCTCGGCAATGGCGAAGAATCCCTCCGAGGCGTTGTAGGTCTCCATGTAGCGCATGTCGGGCGAGGGGATGATCCGCCGATATTGGGCTTCATAGGGCTGGAAGTTCATGCCTCCGTGGACAAACAGCTCCATGTGGGGCCAGATCTCCAGGATGTTGTCCTTGCCCGTATATTCCAGGATGCGGTTGAGCATGACCAGGTTCCAGGATGGTACGCCCGTGAAGGAGCGGACGTCCTGACGCATGGCCTGCATGGCGATGCGGTGTACCTTCTCGTCGAAGTCGGGCAGCAGGGCGGTCTGTTTGTCCGGCACGCGGAGCATGTGGGCGATGGCGGGCGTATTCTCAATCAGGATGGCCGACAGGTCGCCCGACAGCATCCGGTCGCCCTCGCGTTCGATCTTCTTCGAGCCGCCGAGGGTCAGCATCTTGCCGCAGACCACCTTGGTGTCGGGGTATCGGTGGCAGTAGAGCGCCATGATGTCCTTCGGACCGCGCATGTGGCTGCGGTTGAGGCACGTCGCCGTGATGGGGATGAACTTGCTGCGGGCGTCGGTCGTTCCCGAGGACTTGGCAAACCAGCGGGTCGGTTCGGGCCACAGCAGGTTGGCTTCGCCGCGCCGCGTGCGGTCGATGTAGGGGCGGATGCCTTCGTAGTCGGTCACCGGAATCCGGCTGCGGAAGGCTTCGGCCGAACGGATGTCGGCCAGCCGCATCTTCCGTCCGAATTCGGTCGGGGAACCCTGTCGCAGCAGGTAGCGCAGCTGCTCTTCCTGCACTTCGGCCGGATGGCGCCTGAACCGATCGATTTCGCGCAGGCGTTTGGCGAAGTACGTGTTTATGATACGGGTAATAAGAGGCATAGGGGAAGGTTTTGGCACATTAGTTGAAATACTTGCCGATCTTCGGGATGGCGGCCGGCAGGGCGAAAACCACGGCGCGGTCGTAGGCGTTGATCTGGAAGTCGGCGTTCGGAATGAACACCTTGTCGCCCCGCACGATGCCGCCTATGGTCGCATCGTCCGGAAAACCGGCCGTGCGGAGCGTCGATCGGGTGATGGGCGCGTCGGGCTTCACCACGAATTCGAGTACCTCGGCCTCGCTGCCCGTCAGACATTTGATGGCCTGCACGTCGGTGTCCATCGTGAAGCGGAAGATGCGGCTGGCCGTGATCTGCTTCTTGTTGATGATCGTGTCGATGCCGATGCTCTCGGCCAGGTTGATGTAGGTCAGGTTCTCCACCTCGGCAATCACCTTCTTGACGCCCAGCCGTTTGGCCAGCATGGCTGTCAGAATGTTGGTCTCGGCGCGTCCCGTGACCGCCACGAAGGCGTCCATGCTGGTGATACCCTCCTCCATCATGGCGTCGATGTCGCGGCCGTCCTCGTTGATGATGAGGGTCTTCTCAAGCATCTCGGCCAGCTTGTAGGCCTTGTCGGCGTTGTATTCGATCAGCTTGACGTTCAGCTCGTCCTGCAGCTCCGTGGCGATGCGGACGCCGATGCGGCTGCCGCCGAGGATCATCAGGTTGCGGATGACCACGTTGGTCTTGCCGGAGTAGCCCGTCACCTTGCGCGCAACGGCGTTGTTGGCGATGATATAGACCGTGTCGCCCTCGTAGAAACGGTCGCGCGAGTGGGGGATGATGGTGCGGTTGTCGCGGCTGATGGCGACCGGCCGGAAATCCTCGCCCACCTGGGTGCAGACTTCGCCCACGGTGCGTCCCGTAAATTCCGAGGTGGCGTCGATCGGAAAGACCACCAGCGACAGTTTGCCGCCCGAAAAATCGACGTATTCGGTCGTCGAGGTGTGGCCGAGCAGGTTGATGACCTCGCGGGCGGCTACCCGTTCCGGATAGAAAAGGTAGTCGATGCCGAGGTTCATGAACATCTCCTTGTTGTTCGGCTCGAGGTATTCGTTGTTGTCGATGCGGGCGATGGACTTGCGGGCGCCCAGCTGTTTGGCGAGAATGGCGGAGAGAATGTTGATGTTCTCTTCGTGATTGACCGCGATGAAAAGGTCGGTCTTCCGGATGGAGGCTTTGCGCAAGGTGGCAAAAGTGGTGCAGTCTCCTTCGATGGCGACGATGTCGGCCATACCGGCCAGATCGTCGAGCAGTTTGGGATCCGAATCGATCACCGTGATGTCGTGATCTTCGCCGCTGAGCATTTTTGCCAAATGCTGACCCACTTCTCCTGCTCCGGCTATGATGATTTTCATCTGGAAAAAGAAATTTATCCTCAAATTATTCCGCAAATTTAATAATTTTGTCGCGAGTCGGGCGGGTGACCTCCTTTTTTCATCCACGGCCTGCGTGTGCGACCGTCAAGCCGACTCGCAAGTCTATGAGTACTACACTGATCGTTATCCTGATCGCCATCGTGCTGGTCGCATTCTTCGTGTTGGGCATGTCCCTGACGCTGATGATAAAAGGCCACAATATCGATTCCGAAATCAGTGAGAACAAGCATATGCGCGAACGCGGCATCAAGTGCGCCGTGCAGGAAACGCATGAACTGGACGCCGAGATGGCAGGCAAAAAGGCCGCCTGCGGCGATGTGACGTCCTGCGGCGGAAACTGCAGCAGTTGTGCCTCGTAGCGCGGAGTCCGAGGGCGACAACATATGGACGTCCCTGCCGTAACCGGCAGGGACGTCTTTTGTTTGCTGGCGGCAGCAGCGTCCTGCGGCGGCCGGGATCCGGTTTTGGCGGACGGAGACCGTTGCAGGAGGTGCCGGCGGGAAGGTGTACGCCTGTTTTTTGTTGGTCTGTACACGGAAAACTTTTTTTTTCTCCAAAGTTTTCTCTACTTTTGCTTCGTCTGAAGAATAAGATTATGGAGTTGAAGGAACGGGTGTTGGAGACAGCGGTCCGGATGTTTGCCGATCTGGGCATCAAATCCGTCCGGATGGACGACATTGCATCGGCTTGCGGCATATCGAAACGGACGCTGTACGAGCAGTTCGACGATCGGGAGAACCTGGTGCGCCAGGCGATCGAGGCGTATGTGAAGCGGCAGGAGGAGATGCTGGCCGGACAGATGGCGCAGGCCGAGAATGCGATCGACGAGATGTGGATCATGTCGGGACACGGTTCGGAGTTCAAAACTTCGGCACGGAATTTGATGATCGACCTGCTGCGGTTTTATCCCCAGATATTCGAGGATATTGTCAAGAAATATTACGAGCAGATCGTTGCCTGCAACGAAGCCTGCCTGCGCCGCGGCAAGATACAGGAGCTGTTTCTGCCGTGGATCGATACGCATATCATGGCACGGGGATTTACCCGCTACCTCTACGGCCTGCACCGCGATTTCTCGGAACGGATCATTGCGGCAGGGCCGGTCGAAGAGGGGCAGCAGCTGGATGAGATGCGGATGTTGATGATGCTGTTTGTGCGGGGCATTACGACCGAGCGGGGACGCGTGTATATCGACGCCAAAATGAAGGAAGGAGCAAATAACCATCTATTCAAATAACCATGAAAAGAGTGTTTACGACTCTCTTTACGGTCTTTGCCGCCCTGGCGCTGGCGGCACAGGAACCGTCGCCGGCGGCTTCGTTGACGCTGACGCTCGATCAGGCGCTGGAGATAGCACTCAACGACAACCCGTTGATCCATGTGGCCGATCTGGAGATCCAGCGTCAGGACTATGTCCGGAAGGAGACGGTGGGCAACCTGCTGCCCTCGCTGTCGGCTTCGGGATCGTACAGCTATGCCGCCATAAAGCAGACCATGTCGCGCAGCGGACTGACCTTCGGCGCGGACAATACGGTGACCTTCGGCGCCGATCTCTCCGTGCCGCTTTTCGTGCCGGCCGTCTATGCGTCGATCCGGATGAACCGCACCCAGATGGAGGAGGCCGTCGAATCGGCCCGCGCCTCGCGCCTGACGCTGGTCAATGAGGTGCGCAAGGCGTTCTACAACCTGCTGCTGCTCAACGAGTCGCTCGATGTGCTGCACGAGAGCGAATCGCTCTCCCAGAAGACCGTCGAGGATACCCGGCAGAAGTTCGAGGCGGAACTGGCCTCGGAGTATGACCTCATCACGGCGCAGGTGCAGCTCAGCGGACTGCAACCGACCATCATCCAGACCGAGGGGGCCATCGAGGTGGCCGACCTCTACCTGCACATGCTGCTGAATCTGCCGATGGAGGTGTCGATCCGGTTGATCGGCGATCTCGATGCTTTTGCCGACCGTTCCGAGGCGCTGGCATGCTATTCGACCGACATCAGCAACAACAGCGATCTGCGGTCGCTCGACATCCAGGTGCGCATGCTCGAAAATCAGCTCAGGGTGGTCAATGCCCAGCGCATGCCCACCATTGCGGCGTTCGGACAGTTCAGCCTGTACGGCAATGATATGCCGGAGATCAACTTCGGGGACGCCGGTCTGGGCAGCATGTTCCCCGATCTGGACATGTCCAAATATCCCGACCTGGTGGCCGGCGTCACCAATGCGCTGGGGCCGGCCGGCATGGCCGATCTGGCTGGGCTGATGGGCGATCTGATGGGCGGCATGGGATCCTCGTCCTCGGCCGGCTCGTCGCACAGCTTCTGGTGGCAGCACCCGCTGACGTTCGGCGTGTCGATCTCGATTCCGATCTTTTCGGGCAATCGGGTGAACAGTCAGGCCCGCCAGACGCGCATTGCCATCGAACAGCTCCGCCTGCAGCGCGAGTATCAGGAGGAGGCGCTCGGCATGCAGGTTCGGACGTCGATCAGCAACCTCGTGACGGCGCGCAGCAAGATGGAGGCGACCCGCACCTCGATGTCGCAGGCACAGAAGGCCTACGAAATCACCGACGCCCGTTACGGCGGCGGCATGGGAACCATCCTCGAACTGAATGCAGCCCGTCTGCAGCTGACGCAGGCCCGTCTGAATTATACACAGGCCGTGTATGATTACCTCGCCGCACAGGCCGATTACGAACAGATCGTCGGAATGGACTACGACACGGCGGACGAATAAGCGAACGACAAATCAAAAAAACACATAACGATATGAGTAGAAGCAATCTTTGGATCGCAGCGGCCATCGTGTCTGCGGTCGTGCTGACAGGGTGTCGGGGCGGAGGCAAAAAGGCTGATGCCGGAGAGCAGGGGGCGGTGTCCGTCAAGGTGGAGGAGGCCCACGTCGAGGAGGTTGCCCAGACGGTGAGCTTCACGGCCAATCTGGAGGCCAACAAGACGACCTACATCGTGCCGTCCGTGGTGGCGCGCATCGAGAAGCTCAACGTGGAGGTGGGCGATCGCGTGAAGAAAGGGCAGGTGCTGGCCGAACTCGACAAAACCCAGTACAACACCAATGCCATCCAACTCGCCAATCTGGAACTCGACTTCGCCCGCATGAAGCGGGTCTATGAGACGGGCGGCATCTCCAAGCAGGAGATGGATGCCACCGAAACCAGCATCAACGTGCTGCGCGAGACAGTGGCCAACCTCAAGGAGAACCTCACCCTGTGCAGCCCCTTCGACGGCGTGGTGACGCTCCGCAACAACGAGGTGGGCGACCTCTTCTCGGCGGCCGGCGGTACGGGCATCTATCAGGTGATGCAGATGAATCCGCTCAAGGCCTATGTTTACGTTTCGGAGCAGTATTTCCCGCATGTCTATATGGGTATGCCAGTCGAGGTGCGTCTCGATATCTATCCCGATGAAACCTTCGCCGGCAAGGTGAGCCGCATCGCACCGGCGCTCGACGCCTCGTCGCGTACTTTCGAGGTAGAGGTGACGATTCCCAACGGGGAGATGCGCCTGCGCCCCGGCATGTATGCCCGCACGATCTTCAACATGGGCGTGGAGCGGAACGTGACCGTGCTGGACGTGGCCGTGCAGCGCATGTCCGGAACCAACGAGCGCTATGTCTATGTGGTCGATAACGGTCGGGTGGAGCGCCGCTTCGTGACCGTGGGACGTCAGGTCGGCGACCGCATGGAGATCCTGGACGGCGTGAAGGCCGGCGAACAGGTGGTCATTGCCGGTTCGGCGCGTCTGCTGGGCGGCATGGAGGTGTCGGTCATGGAGGGCGAATAGCCCCGCCGGCAGCCGTGAATGTTAATTGGGAAAACGGTAACTTATGAAAATATACGAAAGTGCGGTCAGAAAACCGATCTCGACGGTGCTGATCTTCGTGATGGTGATGATTCTCGGCGCCTTCTCGCTGAAAAATCTGGCCATCGACATGTATCCAGAGATGGACCTGCCGGCCATTTCGGTCATCACGACCTATCCGGGTGCCAATGCTTCGGATATAGAAACCAACGTCACCCGTGTGCTGGAGGACAACCTCAACACGGTGGAGAACCTGAAGGAGATCACCTCCCGTTCGGAGGACAACTTCTCGATGATCTCGCTCGAATTCGAGTGGGGTACCGACCTCGACGTGGCGGCCAACGACATCCGCGACGCCGTGGATCGTACGCGGTCGCTGCTGCCCGACGAGGTGGACGATCCGACGATCTACAAGTTCAGCAGCTCCATGATTCCGGTCATGGTGCTTTCCGTGACGGCCGACGACAGCTACAACGGTCTCTACAAGCTGCTCGACGAACAGCTGGTGAACCGGCTCAACCGGGTCGAGGGAGTCGGTTCGGTCAGCATGATGGGTGCGCCGGTGCGCGAGGTGCAGGTCGATGTGGATCCGCGCAAGATGGAGGCCTATCACCTGACGGTCGAACAGCTCGGCCAGGTGATCGCGGCCGAGAACGTGAATGTGCCGGCCGGTACGATCGACATCGGCAACAACACGATCAACGTCAAGACCGACGGCGAGTTCGATACGAGTGACGAACTCTACGACGTACTCGTGTCGAGTTACGGCGGCCGGGACATCTACCTGAGGGACGTGGCCCAGATCCGCGACACCATCGAGGAGGAGACGCTCGACGAACGCATCAACGGCCGGCTGGGCGTACGCGTGGTCGTACAGAAACAGTCGGGTGCCAATACGGTCAATATCGTAAACCGGATTTTCAAAGAGCTGCCCGCCATCGAGAAGACCCTCCCTCCGGATGTGGAGGTCAGCGTGCTGATGGACGGCTCGGAGAATATCCGCGACAGCATCGATTCGCTGACCGAGACGATCATGTTCGCCTTCATCTTCGTCATTCTGGTCGTCATGGTCTTCCTGGGACGCTGGCGGGCGACGCTCATCATCTGCGTGACCATCCCGATCTCGCTGCTGGCGGGCTTCATCTACCTCTACCTGACCGACTCGACGATCAACATCATTTCGCTCAGTTCGCTCTCCATTGCGATCGGTATGGTCGTGGACGACGCGATCGTGGTGCTGGAGAATATCACCACCCACATGGAACGCGGCTCGTCGGCCAGGGAGGCGGCCGTGTACGGTACCAACGAGGTGTGGCTGTCGGTAATCGTCACGACATTGACGGTTGTGGCCGTATTCCTGCCGCTGACCCTCGTGTCGGGCATGGCCGGCATCCTGTTCAAGGAGTTGGGCTGGATGGTATCCATCATCGTCTCCGTATCGACGCTGACGGCCATCTCGCTGACGCCGATGCTGTCGTCCAAACTGCTTCGGCCGAACTACAACCATACCTATAAGGGACTCGGCATCTTGTTCAAGCCGATCGACCGTTTCCTCGACTGGCTCGACGAGCGGTATGCGGCGCTGATCGGTTGGGCCGTCGGCCACCGTGCCGCCGTGATGATCGGTACGCTGGTCATCTTCGTGATCGGTCTGATGGTGGCGCGGAGGGTGCCGACCGACTTCATGCCGGTATCCGACAATGCCGTCATCGGCATGGTCGTCGAACTGGAACAGAATACGGGCCTGCAGTATACCAAACGGATCGCCCGTCAGATCGACGACCTGATCGCGACCAATTACCCGTATGTGGAACGCGTATCGACCAGTACCGGTTCGCCCTCCGAGACGACCGCCTTCTCGGCCATGACCACCACGGGTTCCTACATCATCAACTACACGCTCAAGTTCCCGCCTGCCCATGAACGCGACAAGACGATCTTTACGATCACCGACGAGTTGCGCGAGGAGCTGGCCAAGATTCCTGAAATAAAGCGCTTTACGGTAACGCCCGGCGGCAGCATGGGATCCATGGCTTCCGGCATGGGGTCGGTGTCGAATGTCGAGGTCAAGATCTTCGGCTACGACTTCGACGAGACGAATGCCATTGCCGCCGACCTGCGCGACAAGCTGTCGCGGATCGAGGGCGCACGCGACGTGACCGTGTCGCGCGACGAGATGCGTCCCGAATTCAACGTCAAGCTCGACCGCCGCATGCTGGCCTACTACGGCCTCAACAGCGCGACCGTATCGACTGCCGTGCGAAACCGGATCAACGGCTATACGGCCAGCCTCTACCGCGAGGACGGCGACGAGTACGACATCGTGGTGCGCTATGCCAAGCCCTACCGTCTCTCGGTGCAGGACATCGAGGAGATCGTCCTCTACAACAGCCAGGGTAATGCCATCCGTGTGGGCGACGTGGGCAAGGTGATCGAGGAGTTCGCTCCGCCTACCATCGAGCGCGAAAACCGTCAGCGCGTGGTGAACGTCACCATGATGCTGGGCGACGGCGTGGCGCTGGGTACGGTCGTGGAGCAGATCAATGCCCTGCTGGATGATTATGTGCTGCCCGATGACGTGTTCGTCGAGGTGGGCGGTACGCTGGAGGATCAGGAGGAGACCTTTGGCGACATGATCCTGCTCTTCGTGCTGATCGTGCTGCTCGTGTATGTGGTGATGGCCACCCAGTTCGAGTCGTTCGTCTATCCGTTCATCATCATGATTACCGTGCTGCTCGCCGTGCCGGGCGTGTTCTTCGCCCTCTACCTGACGGGTACCTCGTTGAGCCTGATGGCGCTGCTGGGAGCAATCATGCTGGTAGGCATCGTGGTCAAGAGCGGTATCGTGATGGTCGATTACACGAACCTGCTGCGCGAGCGCGGCTACAGCATCAACCATGCGGTGGTCGCTGCCGGCAAGAGCCGCCTCCGCCCCGTGCTGATGACTGCCCTGACCACCATTCTGGGTATGTTCCCGATGGCGCTCAGCCTCGGCGAAGGTTCGGAGTTGTGGCAGCCGATGGGCGTGTCGGTGATTGGAGGTCTGACCTTCTCGACGATTCTGACGCTGGTGGTCGTTCCGGTCATGTATTCGCTCTTCGGCGGATTCGGCATCGGGCGCCAGCGCCGCCGGATGCGCAAGGCGGCACGGATCGCACAATCCGCCCGTTGACGGAACTGAGGGCAGGTGCGGGGAGCCGCCCTGCCCGATATTCGGAAAGTTTTTACGGAAAAGAATGAATTATGAAAGCTTTGTTTATCGCCTACAATATGACGCTGACCGACCGTATCAACCGGACGCTCGACACGAACGGTGTGCGGGGCTATACACTCTTTCCGCTCACCTACGGGCGGGGATCCCACACGGGTGAACCCCACATGGGAACGCATACGTGGCCGGCCATGAATGCGACGATTCTGGCCATGGTCGAGGACGAGAAGATGCCGTCGATCATGGATGCGCTGCGCAAACTGGAGCAGGAGTCGCAGATGCAGGGTATGCGGGCGTTCGTCTGGAACGTGACCGACCAGATCTGACCGGTATCGGCCCGTTGTCAGGGCAACGGCAGGGGGGCATCGCGGAATGCGTCCCTGCCGTTTTTCGTGTCCGGTGCGGGCGGGGCTGCGGCGGCTTCGTGTCCGTCTCCGTTGTCGGAAGGGCGCAGCCGGTGGGGGAGGAAGTCTGTCGGTGCAGGCACGCGGATCCGCGCCGGACGGAGCGGATCGGGCAGGCCGGAGCAGGAGAGAGCCGGTGGGGAGCGCATGGTTCCGCTCTTGCGCTATCCTGTCGGAAAAAGGCAGGGGGCTGCTGGCGGGAAGAGGTGCAGCTTCAAGGGGGGCGTCTCTTCCTCCGGAATGGGGGCGTACATGGCGGTCGTCCCTTTTCCGCTTGCGGGTCGGGAGAGCCTGAGCGGATGCGATGGCAGAGGCAGTACCGGCGATCTGGGAGTCTGGCCGGCAGAGCGGATATTGCGGCAGCGCCCGGCAGGGGGCGGAGCGGACTGTGTCGGGGGCAATGGATAAAAAAATAGCGGTCGCAACTTCGGTTGCGACCGCTATCTTTTTGCGTAGAGCGGCTGTTTTACTGTTCGCGGCCGCCGCCCAATGCTTTGTACAGGGTGATCAGGCTCTGGATTTCCGAGAAGCGGTTGGAAACCTGCGTCAGCTGAGCCGTCAGCAGCGACTGCTGGGCGGTCAGCACTTCGAGATAGGTCGTGCTGCCGTGTTCCATCAGCAGGCGGGTGCTTTCCGCGGCAACGGAGAGCGACTCGATCTGTTTGACGTAGTATTCGGCCTTCTGGTGAGCGGTCTGGTATTGCATCAGCGCATCGTTCACCTCGCTGCCGGCATTCAGCAGGGTCTGCTGGAAGGCGAGTTTGGCCTCCTCCTGCTGGGCTTTGGCGATCCGCAGCTGGGCCACGTTCATCCGCCGGTTGAAGATCGGTTCGGTCAGCGAACCCACGGCCGAGGCGATGGCCTGCATCGGATTGACGATGGCTCCGGCAATGGAGTTGGTCCAGCCGATGCTGCCGCTCAGCGTGATCGACGGGTAGAAGGCGGAACGCGCCGCATTGGTCATGTAGAATGCCTGTGCCAGTGCCTGCTCGGCAGAACGGACGTCGGGACGGTTGGTCAGCATCTGGATCGGAATGCCTACGGAGAACTCTTCCGTGAAATCCTGCTCGTAGAGACTGCCGCGCTCGATGGCATGCGGGGTGTCGAACAGCAGCAGGGACATGGCGTTCTCGGTCTGGTTGATCTGCTCCTTCAGATCGAGCATCGAGGTGTAGATGCTGTAGTAGGCTGCCTCGGTCTGAGCCAGGGCGGCTTCGTTTACATAACCGGCCTCTTTCAGCGCGCGGGTTGCCTCGACGCTCTCACGCCATGTCTTTTCGGTCTCCTGCGTGATGGCATACTGGGCATCCAGCATCAGCAGCGTGTAGTAGGTGTTGGCCACCGAGGCGATGATCTGCGTGCGGACAGCCTGGGCATACTCCTGACTCTGGTAGTAGGCGGCCTTGGCGGCCCGTTTCTGGTTGGTCAGCTTGCCGAAGATATCGATTTCCCAGCTGGCGGTCAGCGGCAGCGAGTAGGTCATGGCGGCGTTTTTCAGATCGCCTCCGGTACTCATCGTGGCCTGGGGACTCAGCGAGAAGGAGGGGATGTAGGCCAGCCGTGCCGACATCAGCGATGCCTCGGCCTCCTGTACTTTCAGATAGGCGGTTTGCAGATCGACGTTGCGTACCAGCGCCGAGTCGATATGGCGTCTCAGGATCGGATCCGTGAACATCTCCCGCCAATCGACATTGCCCAGCGAGAGGGTGTCCGTAGTGGCCACGTCCTCGCCGAAGAGGTCGGGGGCGACCTCCTCGGTGGGCTTGTATTGGTTGTAGATGCCGCAACTGCTCATGAAAAGGGGCAGCGCCAGCAAGAATATGATGTGTTTTCTCATAACGGTTTATCTATCTAAAGACTTGTCCATAACCTCCCGCTCGGCATCGATCTGCCAGTCGTGGCGATTGTCCCGTTCTACCGGCTGTACCTTCTCCTGCAGGTGCTGGAAGATGATGAACAGCGTCGGTACGAGGAAGAGCAGGGCGAGCGTGCCGACGATCATGCCGCCGACCGTACCGGTACCCAGCGAACGGTTACCGTTGGCGCCTACACCCGATGCGGTCATCAGCGGGATCATACCGAAGACCATCGTCAGCACCGTCATCAGAATAGGTCGCAGACGGGCTTTGGCGGCATTGACTGCAGCGGCCGTCAGGCTCATGCCCGCCTTGCGGCGCTCGGAAGCGTACTCCGTAATCAGAATGGCGGTCTTGGAGAGCAGACCGATCAGCATGATAAGACCCGTCTGCAGGTAGATGTTGTTCTCCAGACCGAAGATCTTGGCGAACAGGAAGCTGCCCATCAGACCGCACGGTACGCTGAGGATCACGGCGAACGGCAGGATGAAGCTCTCGTACAGCGCACTCAGGATCAGGTAGATCATCAGTGTACAGATGCCGAAGATGACCAGAATCTGCGTGTTGGACTGCTGGCTCTCCTCACGGGTGATACCGCCGAACTCGTAGCCGTAGCCCGAAGGCAGCGTCTCGCCGGCCACCTCTTCGATCGCCTGGATCGCCTCACCGGTACTGTAACCGTCTTTCGGCGAGATGCTCAGCGAAATGGAGTTGTACATGTTGAATCGGTTGAGCGACTCCGAACCGTACACGCGGGTCAGTGTGAGGAACTGGCCCAGCGGAGCCATCTCGTCGCCGACGCGGATATACATGTCGTTCAGCGACTTCTCGTCCAGACGGTACTGCGGATCGGCCTGGATCATCACCTTGTACACACGCGAGAAACGGTTGAAGTTGGAGACGTACTGGCCGCCGCAGTAGGCCGACAGCACGCTGAGGATGTCTCCGGGCGAAATGCCGGCCCGTTTGCACTGGGCTGCATCGACCTCTACCAGCCACTGCGGGTAGTTGATGTTGAACGAGGTGAAGGCGCGTTCGATCTCCGGACGCTGGCTCAGGTCGGCGATGAACTGCTGGGTGACTTCATAGAAGTCGTTGAGCGAACCGCCGGCGCGGTCCTGCATCTGCAGATCCACCGAGTTGCCCAGACCGTAGCCGGGGATCATACCCGGCGACATGGCAAAGACCGTTGCACTCTTGATCGGTGCGGTGCGGGCGTAGATCTCGCCGATCACGGCCTGTACGTTGTCCGATTTCTTGGGACGCTCCGACCAGTCCTTCAGTTTGATGATGTACATACCGAAGTTGCTGCCCTGGCCGGCCATCATGCCGTAACCCGACACCTTGGAGTAGTTGGCGATCTGCGGGATGGTCTTGATGCTCTCCTCGACGCGGTCCATGATCTCGGCCGTCGTGCTGAGCGACGAACCCGGCGAGGTCGTGACGCTCAGGAAGATGGTACCCTGGTCCTCCTCCGGCACAAGGCTGCTCTTGGTCGAGTTCATCAGGACGACCAGTAGGACGAGCGAAGCGACGATCGAGGTCCATACCAGCCATTTGCGCTTGATGAAGAAGAGTACGCCGTGTTTGTATTTCTCGACCACCGCATTGAAGCCCACCTGATAGGCGCGGCGGAACTTGGCGGCGAAGTTGTTTTTCTGGTTACCGTGTTCGTCCACATAGGGCTTGAGCAGCATGGCACAGAGCGCCGGGCTGAAGGTCAAGGCGTTGATGGCCGAGATACCTACGGCGACGGCCATCGAAAGGCCGAACTGCTTGTAGAACGTACCCGACGTGCCGCCCATGAACGATACCGGAATGAACACGGCCATGAAGACCAGCGACGAGGTGAATACGGCCGAACCCACGCCCTTCATGGCGTCCACACTGGCCATGTAGGGCGAGCGGTAGCCGACATCGAACTTGGACTGGACGGCCTCCACCACGATGATGGAGTCGTCTACCACCGTACCGATCACCAACACGAGGGCGAAGAGGGTGATCAGGTTGAGGCTGAAGCCCATCAGCGACATGAAGGCGAAGGTACCCACGAGCGATACGATGATGCCTACGAACGGCACCAGCGTCGAGCGGAAGTCCTGAAGGAAGAAGTAAACGACCAGGATAACGAGGATGATGGCCTCGATCAGCGTTTGGATCACGTTGTGGATCGAGGCGAAGAGGAAGTCGTTCGAACTCATCAGCTGGAGCAGTTCCAGACCGTCGGGCAGATCCTTGGCCGCGTCGGCCAGGAAGGCGTCGATGTTGTTGTTCACCTCGGTGGCGTTCGATCCGGCCGTTTGGTAGATCATGCACTGTACGCCCGGATAGCCGTTTACTTCGCCGTGGTAGGCGTAGCTTTCCTGACCCAGTTCCACGTCGGCCACGTCTTTGAGGCGGAGGACGGTTCCGTCCTCGTTGGAACGGATGACGATATTCTCGAATTCCTCCGGCAGGATCAGACGGCCGCTGTATTTCATCGTATACTGGAACGTCTCGTCGGAGTTCTCACCGAACGAACCGGTTGCCGACTCAAGGTTCTGCTCGGCCAGTACGGCGGTCACGTCGCTCGGGTTGAGCTTGTACTGCGCCATGATGTCCGGTTTCATCCAGATACGCATGCTGTACGAGCCGCCCAGCACCATGAGGTCGCCCACACCCGTGATACGCAGGATCTCAGGCTTCAGGTTGATGTTGATGTAGTTCGAGATGAAGTTCTCGTCGTAGGTGCCGTCCGGGCTGTAGAGCGCGAAGATCTGCAGCATGCTGGTCTGGCGCTTCACGGTCGTCACGCCGACCTGGGTGACCTCGGCCGGCAACTGGCCCTGTGCCTTGGAGACACGGTTCTGGACGTTTACGGCGGCCATGTCCGGATCGGTACCCTGCTTGAAGTAGACCTGGATCGTAACCGAACCGGAGTTGGTGGCGGTGGAGGTCATGTAGGTCATGTTCTCCACACCGTTGATGGACTCCTCCAGCGGCGCGATAACGCTGTTTTGGAGGGTTTCCGCGCTGGCGCCGTAGTAGGTCGTGCTGACCTGGATGGTAGGCGGTGCGATGTTCGGGAACTGTTCGACCGGCAGCGACGTCAGGCCGATCAGTCCGAGAAAGACGATCGTAATTGAAATCACCGCCGAGAAGACAGGCCGTTCGATGAAATATCTTAGATTCATTGTCGTGCTTTCTGAAAAATAGTCAATGAAAAATTAGCGTGTTTAGGCTTCCTCGGTTGTTTTCTGCGGTGCGGCAGAGGGTTGCGCCTCCTGTACGCGCGTACCCGGACGCAGCAGACCGGCGCCCTCGGCAACGATCGTGTCACCGAACGTCAGTCCGGAAGTGACGATGTAGTCCTTGCCCCCGCTCACACGCGTTACGGTTACTTCGACGGGGTTGGCGATGCCGTCCGTTACCTTGTAGACGAAGATTTTGTCCTGCAGTTCAAAGGTGGCTGCCTGCGGGATGACTACGCACTGTTCGAGGGTCTCCGGAATGATGATATTGCCCGATGCACCGCTGTGCAGTAGTCGGTCTGGGTTG
>CASEGL010000017.1 GCA_949287525.1 uncultured Rikenellaceae bacterium | reverse complement strand
CGAAGCCGTCTTTTTCTCCTCGTCGATCGTAATGGACGAGATCTTGGCCGGATTCAGGGCGCGCTGGATGAGCAGCTGCGTGTTGGACGTCCAGTTCACCACGTCAATGTTTTCGTTGCGCAGCTCCTTGACGATCGAATAGATACGCGAACCCTTCATACCCACGCAGGCGCCTACCGGATCGATGCGCTCGTCATACGACTCGACGGCCACCTTGGCGCGCTCGCCGGGGATGCGGACGATCTTCTTGATGGTAATCAGACCGTCGTAGATCTCCGGAACCTCCTGCTCGAAGAGCTTTTCGAGGAATTCGGGAGCCGTACGCGACAGGATGATGACCGGGTTGTTGTTGCGCATCTCCACTTTGGTGACGATGGCGCGGATCGAATCGCCCTTGCGGAAGAAGTCGCTGGGGATCTGTTCGCTTTTGGGCAGGATCAGTTCGTTGTCCTCGTCGTCAAGTACCAGAATCTCCTTTTTCCATACCTGATAGACTTCGCCGGTGATGATCTCACCCACGCGCTCGCTGTATTTCTCGAACAGGTTGGCTTTCTCTAGGTCGAGGATGCGCGAGGCGAGGTTCTGACGCAGCGACAGGACGGCGCGACGGCCGAACGAGTCGAGCTTGATCTCGTCGGCAACCTCTTCGCCCACCTCGTAGGTCGGGTCGAGCAGGCGTGCGTCCGAGATGGAGATCTGCTGGTTGGGGTTCTCTACCTGTCCGTCCTCGACGATGACGCGGTTGCGCCAGATCTCGAGGTCGCCCTTGTCGGCGTTGATGATGATGTCGAAATTCTCATCCGTTTCGTAGGTCTTTATCAACAGGTGGCGGAAAACATCCTCCAACACGCCGATCATGGTGCTTTTGTCGATGTTCTTCAGCTCTTTGAACTCGGCAAAGTTGCTTATCAGATTCAGGTTGTCCATGGTTTGATATGTATAGTTTCTTCTTGTTTCTGCGTTTTGCGGCGGCTATTTGAAGTCGAGATACTCCTTCGTGTATTTGATCTCCGCCATCGGATAGGTCTGCACCACGTCGAACGGCTGTTTCCGCTTCTTGCCCTCTACGGTGCGCATCTCCTGATAGGCGAGCGTGATGCCGTCGTCGGTGGCGTCGCGCAGTTCGGCGATGATTTTCGTGCCGTTGGCCAGCAGCACCTCCACGGGGCGGCCGATCAGTTTGCGGTACTGGCGCAGCAGCTTGAGGGGCTGGCCGACGCCGGCCGAGGTGACCGTCAGTTCGAAATCTTCCGTCTCGCGGTCGAGCTGGGCCTCGATGGTCTGGCTGAGTGCGACGCAGTCGTCGATGTCCACCGACTCGTCGCTGTCGATGACCACTTCGATTTCGTTGGAAGGCGTGGCATTTACGCTTACCAGGAAGAGCTTGCCGTCCTGCAGGGCGGCGTTGGCGATCGCTTCGATGTGTGCAGTATCTATCATGTCTGTTTTTCCTTGTTGTGGATGATGCGATGGGGTGCGGAGGAGGGAATGTCCGGCTGTCAGGCGGCGGATGCAGCGTCCCGTATGCCCCGATTACGAAATTTGGGGACTCGCGTCCCCAAATTCCTGTGTTATCCCGTAACGAGTGCAAATATACGACTTCCTGACGGAAAATCCTAACGATCCGTCGGAAAAGTGCGGAATATCCGTCGATTATTCCTCTTCGGCTGCGATGGCGCAGTTGTAGGGCTTCAGAATGCCGCGTTTGGAGGAGCGGATGAATTCGACGATCTCATCGCGCGTTTCGCTCTGCGGGAACGAACTCATGACGATCTCGCAGGCCTTGCCGTAGCTGTGTCCCTCCTGGAAAAGTACGCGGAAGATGTCCTGGATCTCGCCGATCTGCTCGGCCGTGAAGCCGCGGCGGCGCAGGCCGATGAAGTTGGCGCCTACGAAGGTGATCGGAAAGCGGGCTGCCTTGACGAAGGGCGGGATGTCCTTGCTCACGAGCGAGCCGCCGCTGATCATGGCGTGGCGGCCGATGCGGCAGAACTGGTGGACGGCCGATGCGCCGCCGATGATGGCCCAGTCGCCGACCTCAACCTCGCCGGCCAGCAGCACGTTGTTTACGATCACGCAGTTGCTGCCCACCACGCAGTCGTGTGCCACGTGGGCGCAGGCCATGATGAGGTTGTTGTTGCCGATGACGGTCTTGCCTTTGGCTGCCGTACCGCGGTTGATGGTGGCCGACTCGCGTACCGTATTGTAGTCGCCCATTTCGACCGTCGTGTATTCGCCTTTGAATTTGAGGTCCTGCGGAACTCCGGCGATGACGGCTCCTGCGTGGATTTTGCAACCTTTTCCCATGCGGGCGCCGTCGAGTACGACGGCATGCGGGCCGATCCACGATCCGTCACCGATCACGACGTCTCCGGCGATATAGGCAAACGGTTCGACGACGACATCCTTGCCGAGACGGGCATCCGGATGGATGTAGGCTAAGTTACTTATCATTTGGTCTCTTTTTTGGTTTACTTCGGTTTCATTCGTTCGGGCGGACGGCTGTGCCGCCGGTGCGCGCAAACTTACTATTTTTTTCCGACAAACCGGACGGAAGCGGCCGAACCGCTGCCGCCGTCCGGGTGCCGGCGGGGCTGTCGGGCTTATGCCTTGTTGCGGACGACCTGAGCCATGAGCGTCGCTTCGGTGGTCAGCTTGCCGCCCACGAAGGCTTTGGCTTCCATCATGACGATGCCGCGGCGGATCGGCTCGGTCAGGCGCAGCTCGAACTGGAGCGTATCGCCCGGAACGACCTTGTTCTTGAAGCGGACGTTGTCGATTTTCATGAAATAGGTCGAGTAGTTTTCGGGATCATCCACATTGTGGAGCGCCAGGATGCCTCCGCATTGTGCCATGGCCTCGATGATGAGTACGCCCGGCATGATCGGCTCTTCGGGGAAGTGCCCCACGAAGAAAGGCTCGTTCATCGTGACGTTCTTGATACCGGCCACGCTGTTTGCGTCGATGTGGAAGATGCGGTCCACCAGCAGGAACGGCGGGCGGTGGGGCAGCGTCTTGCGGATGCGGTTGATGTCGTAGATGGGTTCGGCCGCCGGATCGTAAACGAAGGCGGGGCGGTTGGCGTCGCGGCGCTGGTTTTTGACCAGCCCCTTGACGGTTTCCGTATTGACGAAGTGGCCGGGGCGGAGTGCCATGACGCGACCCTTGATGCGCATGCCCAGCAGCGCCAGGTCGCCCAGTACGTCGAGCAGCTTGTGGCGGGCAATCTCGTTGATGAAGCGCAACTGGAGGTTATTGACGTATCCGTTGGCGATGCGGATGTCCTTCTTGTCGAACACGCCGGCCAGGTGGGCCACTTCGGCGTCGGATACCTCGTGTTCGCAGACGACGATGGCGTTGTCCAGATCACCACCCTTGATGAGGTTGGCCTTGAGCAGCGGCTCCAGCTCGTGCAGGAAGACGAAGGTGCGGCAGGGAGCGATGCCCGTAGCGAAGTCGTCACCTTCGGCATAGACGGCGTACTGGTTGCCGACCACCTTCGAGTTGTAGTCCACATGAACCGAGACGGAGAATTTGTCGTCCGGATAGATGACTACCGAAGTGCCCTTGTCAGGATAGTCGAAAGATGTCTTTTCGCGCACTTCATAATATTGGCGCGGTGCGTTCTGTTCGTCGAGTCCCGTAGCCAGGATGGCCTCGGCATAGGCTTTGGCCGAACCGTCCATGATCGGCGTTTCGGGCGCGTCGATTTCGATTGTCGCATTATCGACGCCCAGCGTCCAGAGGGCGGCCATGATATGCTCGATGGTGCAGACTTTGGCGCCGTCTTTTTCGATGGTCGTTCCGCGCGAGGTGTCGGTCACGTAGTTCGACAGGGCGGGAATCTCCGGTTTGCCTTCGAGATCGATGCGGCGGAATACGATGCCGGTGCCTGCCGGTGCAGGGAGGACGGTCATCGTAGAGGTGATGCCGGTATGAAGACCCTTGCCGCTGAAAGCGATGGGGGTTTTGAGTGTCTTCTGATTGTCAGCCATATGAAATGGGTTAAGTTAATTTTTGATTGCAAAGGTATTAATTTTTTGAAAGAATCCGTATTTTTGCCGGCAAACCGATTGGAATCTGTGGCAATTGCCGTATTTTTCGGGTCGCTCGTCCGGCGGGAGGCTCGTCCGTTGAGGCCGTTTGGGGTATGAATAACAATTTTTCGGAAGAACAGTACGAGGAAGAACGCGCATGGGGCATTCCGGAAGGACCGCCTCCGGAGATCAAATTGCCGTTCGGGCAGAAGCGACGCCGTGAGATCGGGGAGTGGATCTTCGACAATCGCGAGACGATCTGCATTACGGTAATCGCCTATCTGGCGGTGGCCATTGTCATTCTGACTTCCCGCGTGCTGCTGATGCCCCGTCAGACGGAGTCGGCCATCGTCGTCTCTTTTCAGGAACAGGAGGAGTTGCAGCGGCTGGAGGAAGAGCTGCAGCGGGCGCAGGCGCTGAACGACCTGCTCAATTCGCCATGGAACGAATACGAGTCCGTGCGCAACGTCATCTCCAACGAACAGGCCGAAACGATGGACGAGATGAGCGAGGAGACCCGCGAACTGTTCGAGGCCTCCGACGAGGTGATGGAGCAGATGGATCGCAACAGCGCCGAATACGAGGAGTGGCTCGCCGCATTGGAGCAGGAGCCTCGTCCGGAGCAGCCGACCCAGGCGCGCGACGCCCGCGTGTCGGGCGGCGTGACGGTGTCGTTCTCGCTGGCCGATCCGGTACGCCATGCGGTCAAACTGCCGGTGCCGGCCTACAAGTGTGCCGGCGGGGGCAGGGTGGTCGTCGAGGTGGTCGTCAGCCGCAACGGCGATGTGCTGTCGGCCAATGTGGACAAGTCGCGCTCCACGGCGGATGACTGCATGACCTCCGCCGCGTTGGAAATGGCGCTTCGGGCGCGCTTCAATGTGGATGCTTCCGCTCCCTCCCGTCACAGTGGAACCATTACCTATGCGTTTGTGCCGCAAAGGCGGTAGTCCGTACCGTCAGGCAGGGAATGGATGCGGTTTGCCGACGGCTGGTTTTATCGGAAATTTGTGCGTATTTTTGCAGGGCGGCGGCAGATTCGCTCCTGAGCGGGAACCGTCCGAAGCGAAACCGTGACAATTATGGTTGAATCTTTTCTCAATAGCGAACATGTGGTGCTGGTAGGGTCGATCATCCTGCTGGTCGCCATTCTTGCCGCCAAGTCGGGTACCCGTTTCGGAACCCCCATTCTGTTGCTGTTCCTGCTGGTCGGCATGGCTTTCGGCAGCGACGGCCTCGGCATCCAGTTCGACAGCCCCATGGTTGCCCAGTTCATCGGCATTCTGGCTTTGAGCGTCATCCTGTTTACGGGTGGTATGGACACCCGTTACGGGGAGATCAAACCGGTGGCGGCCGAAGGCATCGTGCTGGCGACCGTGGGCGTTTTCATGACGGCGTTTCTGACCGGAACCTTCATCTGGGCGGTCGGCGGTCTGTTCGGGCTGGAGTTGCCTCTCGTCGAGTCGATGCTGCTGGCGGCTGTGATATCCTCGACGGATTCGGCGTCCGTCTTCTCCATCCTGCGGTCCAAGAAACAGGGACTCAAGCAGAACCTGCGGCCGTTGCTGGAGCTGGAAAGCGGAAGTAACGACCCCATGGCCTATATCCTGACAATCATTCTCGTACAGGTGGCGCAGTCGGGCGGCGAAGGCAGCGTCTGGCCTTTTGTGGGCATGTTCGTCGTGCAGATGCTGGTGGGCGCTGCGGCCGGTTATCTGTTCGGCCGGCTGACGACCTATGTGATGAACCGGATCAACCTGCGCAACAAGTCGCTCTATTCCGTGCTGCTGCTGGCGTGCGTATATTTTATCTTTTCGGTGACCGACCTGTTCGGCGGCAACGGCTACCTGGCCGTCTACCTGGCCGGCCTGGTGGTCGGCAACCGCAAGATCGTCTATCAGAAGAGTCTGGCCACTTTCTTCGACGGCTACATGTGGCTGTTCCAGATCGTCATGTTCATTACGCTGGGACTGCTGGTCAATCCGCACGAGATGCTCGGCGTGTGGCAGTTGGGGCTGCTGGTCGGTGTCTTCATGATCGTAGCGGCGCGTCCGGCGGCGGTTTTCCTGTGTCTGGCGCCGTTCCGCAGGATCACGGCCAAAGGCAAGCTGTATATTTCGTGGGTGGGGCTGCGCGGCGCGGTGCCGATTATTTTTGCCACCTATCCCTGGGTGGCCGGACTGGAACATGCCAGCCTGATTTTCAATACGGTATTTTTCATTACGATCATATCGCTCGTCGTGCAGGGGACGACAGTCAGTTCGATGGCTAATGTGCTGGGACTTTCGACCAAACTGAAGGAGGACAGCTTCGGCATCGACATGCCCGACGAGATCAAGGCCGACCTGACGGAAATGGAGGTGCGTCCGGAGTGGCTCGCCCACGGTTCGCTGATGCGGGATCTGCGGCTGGATAAGCATACGCTGGTCATGATGATTCGCCGCGGCGACGACTACATCGTGCCGAAGGGGAACACCGAACTGCAGGTGGGGGACAAGATGCTGTGCGTGACGGGCGAGTCGGATCGTTTGCCGGAGGATCATGCCGTCGCTCAGCCGGTGGGGCTGCGCGCAAAGGCGCGTCGGGCGATTGCCGGTCTTTTCGGACGCGACAAGACGCAGGCGGTGCGGCCTCAACTGGAGGAGGTCGATCCCGGACAGTGTCTGGATGCGGGCGCCGATTTCGATATAGGTACGGACGATGTGATCGGGAGCGTTTCCCGTATCGGCGGAGAATTCATGGAATATGGCGGTCGGAAGCAGCAGGAGTGACCGGAGTGCCGGACGGGAGTTTTTGGCGGCCTGCTGCAGGGTAGAGGAGGCGGACGACAGGCTGGCGCCGCGCAGTGCATGCGTAGCCTTGACAGGATACCGTCCGGAGAAGTTCCGGAGCGTGTGGCCGTCCGGCGGGGCGGAGGATCGGGTGCGCCGGCTGGCGCACCCGGCAATCAAGGCGCTGTACGCAGAAGGCGGGCGCCGTTTCTTGTGCGGCATGGCCGAGGGATTCGACTTGTGGGTCGCTGCGGAGGTGCTGGCGTTGCGGGATACGGGGGTGTGTCCCGAAGCGGAAATTGTGGCCGTCGTGCCGTTCGCCGGTCACGGCGACCGTTGCGGTGCGGCATTCCGGCCGCTGTATGCCGCCGTGTGGGGGCGGGCGTCGCAGCGATTCCTGTTGTCCGACGGCTATACGGTCGATTGTTTCCATCGGAGGAACGATTTTCTGGTCGGTCATGCCGGAACGCTGCTCTGTTTTTATACCGGACTGCGGGGCGGTACTGCCTATACGGTTTCCCGTGCCGAGCGGGAGGGGGTGCGGGTGGTGAATCTGGCGGCTCCGGCATTGCCTCTTTTCGGTTAGCGGACGCATTTATTTTGAATGCGCAAATCCGTTTTCGTTGAAAATTCCCTAATTTTGGGCAAAACTGTGTGGATATATGGAATGTATCATTGACGGGATCTTCCGCAACGGCGCCCGACGGGTCGTTATTCCAGGTGTCGGAGCGTTCGTTCGGAAAGATTCGGGCGAAATTATCTTTTCCGATCTGTTGCGTGCGGACGATGGTATGCTGGCTGCCTGTTGGGCGCAGCGTGAAGGAATTACCCTGGCGCAGGCGCAGGAGCGCACCCGCGAATATGCCGAACGTATCCGGCTCGAACTGACCCGTTCGGGCCGCGTCGATTTTCCGGGGTGGGGTACACTCCGGCGTGCCGAGGACGGATTCTGTACGTTTGAGCCGTTCCTTCCGCAGGCAGAGGAGCGTCCGATCGTACGGGATGCGGCGGTTGCAGCCGCTGAGGAGGCATGCTGCGACGAAGAGCAGACCGAGGAGGACATTGTCGAGGCGGCTGTCGAAATGACCGTATCCGTCGCAACCGAACCCGTTCCCGAACCGGCACAGGAGCCGGAAGGCGAATCCGAACCGGAAGTACAGGAGGCGCCGTCGGCTGCGGCACCCGCTGCCGGTCAGCCTGCCGCTGAGAACCCGGCGCCTGCCGAGGAGACCGCGCACAATCAGCCTGCGTCGGCCGAGCCGCACGTATCCCGGACCGGGGGGCGCCGCCTGCGCAGCGTGCTGTACGAGAGCGACGAGGCCGAGGAAGGGCATGCCGATGCCTCCGAACCGGCAGCGGCCGGACAAACGGCGGAATCTGCACAGACCTCCTATCGTCCCGAAATCCATATCCGGCGTCCGAACCGGCCGCGCAAGCGGGCCGACGGCGTGCTGGTAATTGCCGTGATCGCGTTGGTCATCACGATCGGCGTATTGGTGTACGGCTATTTTGCCAAACGCGACATTGCGGCCATGCATGAGCAGGAACTGGTGCTGGAGATGACTGCCGATCCCGCGGCGGCCGACCAGCCCGAGGCGGGGGAGTAGCCGCCCGCACGGGAGGAAAAGGGGTGCATTTTACACAAGAAAGGAGAGAAGAGAGAAAATATGGATCTTGTTGCCGTCAAACAGCGTTTCGGTATTATCGGAACCAGCGAAGCGATGGATCGGGCCCTGGAGATTGCCCTGCGTGTGGCGCCGACCGACCTGTCGGTGCTGGTTACCGGCGAGAGCGGTGTGGGAAAGGAGTTTTTCCCGCAGGTGATCCATGCGTTCAGCGCGCGGAAACACAATAAGTATATTGCCGTAAACTGCGGCGCGATTCCGGAGGGAACCATCGATTCGGAGTTGTTCGGCCACGAAAAGGGAGCCTTTACCGGCGCCACCGAGGCGCGTAAGGGCTACTTCGAGGAGGCGGACGGCGGTACGATCTTCCTGGACGAGGTGGCCGAACTGCCCCATTCGACGCAGGTGCGCCTGCTGCGCGTGCTGCAGACGGGCGAATTTATCCGCGTGGGATCGTCCAAGATTCAGAAAACCAATGTCCGTGTCGTGGCGGCGACCAACGTCAATCTGCAGCTGGCCATCCGGGAAGGACGCTTCCGCGAGGACCTTTACTACCGCCTCAATACGGTGCCGATCTATGTGCCGGCGCTGCGCGAACGCAAGGAGGACATCTACACGCTGTTCCGCAAGTTCGCGTCCGACGTGGCCATCCAGTACCGGATGCCTCCCATATCGCTGGATGCCGAGGCGCGGACGGTGCTGGAGAACTATTACTGGCGGGGAAATATCCGTCAGCTCAAAAATGTGGCCGAACAGATTTCCGCCATCGAGGAGTCGCGTGTCATTACGCCGGACATCCTGAGACGCTATCTGCCCGAGGACGGCAACCAGTCGTCGGTACCCGTTCCGGTGGCGCCCCAGGCACAGACGGGAACGGTCGGCGACTTCGAGCGGGAGCTGATCTATAAGATGATGTTCGACATGCGGGCCGAGATGACCGACATCAAGCGGATGCTGCAGGAGCTGCTGTCCGGCCGCAGCGGTGTCTCCGAACAGACCGATCGCATTGCAGGACTGCTGCAGGCGGCACAGGTCATTCCAGCATCGGTGCAGCCCGCCCAGCCGGATGCGGCTGCCGGTTATGCAGAGAGCGAAGAGGTGGCCGATTCGCCGCGCGAACTGACCAAGGAGGAGGCGCTGCGCGAGGCTATCGTCAAGGCGCTGCGGCGCCACAACGGCCGGCGCAAAGAGACGGCCAAAGACCTGTTCATCTCGGAGAGAACCCTTTACCGTAAAATCAAAGAGTTGGGAATCAATGAATACTAAAATCAAATGGCTGGTCGGCGCAGCGGCCGTCGCTTCGCTTTGTCTGTTCGTAGGCTGCAAGGTAAGCTATTCGCTTTCGGGCGCCTCGATTCCGGCCAATGCGCAGACCGTGAGCATCGCCTATTTCCCAAACAACGCCACGCTCGTGGCGCCCTCGCTCAGTTCGACACTGACGCAGGGGCTGCAGGATCGTTTTATCAGCCAGACCCGTCTGGCGCTGGTTCCCGAAAACGGCGATCTGGCGTTCGAGGGCGCCATCACCAATTACGTCGTGTCGCCGACTTCCGTGCAGAGCGACGAACTGGCCGCACAGAACCGCCTGACGGTCACCGTACAGGTGTCCTTTACGAACCGGATCGATCCGACTTTCAACTTTACCGACAAGTCGTTCTCGGCATTCCTCGAATACGATGCAACGATGGATCTGTCGAGTGCCGAGGCCGCGCTGATTCCCGAACTGGTCGAAATGCTCGTCGAGGATATTTTCAATGCAGCCGTATCCAACTGGTAAACAGGGCATGAAAGAGAAATTGCAAGAGAAGGTGTCCGTATCGGTGCCGGAAGCGGAGTCCGTTTTGCAGCGATATCCGTGGTTCGATCTGCCGCTGCTGGCTGCTGTCGGCAGCGAATCCCTGCCGCCGCGGATTCGCCTGCTCGTGCGGCTGCGCCCCTGGCTGCTGCACCGCACCGGAGAGGAAACGGCTCAGCCGCCGCATCCCGCGGCCGCTCCGGAGGAGGATACGCTCTCCATTATCGACGCCTTCATGGCCGGCGGCGAACACCGCATCGTGGCCGACGAACATACGCCCGATTCGCTGCCCGACCGTGAGGAGGGCGATCTGCCGGCCGACGACCTGCTGACGGAGCAGCTGGCGGAGATCTATCTGGCGCAGGGGCTGATCGGGCAGGCGATTGAAATATATCGGAGATTAAGTTTGTTAAATCCCGAAAAAAGTGTTTATTTTGCCGAGATTATTGAAAAAGCCGAGGCTCGCAAAACAGGCGGGAAGGCGAATGGAGAAACAGGAAAATAAATAACTAAAAATATTCGATTCAAACATGTACATCTTCTTAATCATCCTGATTATCATAGCGAGCATCCTGCTGGTGCTTGCGGTTCTTGCACAGAATCCCAAGGGCGGAATGGCCGCCAACTTCGGCGCATCCAATCAGGTGATGGGCGTACGGCAGACGGCCGATTTTCTGGAGCGTTCGTCGTGGACGCTGGCTATCGCCATCGTCGTGTTGAGTCTGCTGGCTTCGATCTCCATGTCGTCTCATCGTCGCAGCCATAACGGCGGCAACGATGCGGTGATCGAGCAGATCGTGTCGGAGCAGGAGATCGCGCTGCCGAATACGGTAGCTCCCGTAACCGAGATGCCTGCTGCACCTGCCGAACAGCCTGCCGAATAGTTCGCGGCTCAGGATCAGAGGTAAATGACAAGAGGATGAATGGCGTTCCATTCATCCTCTTTTTTTGTGCGGATCCGCAACCGGAGGCAAATCCTGGCCGCGCGCAAGCATGCCGTGCCGTTTCCTGCCGGAGAACGGCGTTATTTGGTGGCGATGAAGAAGAGGTCGAAGCATTTGTCGTCGGCCTTCTTCAGGTAATAGTCGTCGGTGCGGATCGAAGTGGTCAGCTCGTCGTTGTTGCGGAGCAGGCGGCGGCGGTTGATCCGGTTGAGAATGTCGTAGGGCAGCCGAAGCAGTTGTGCCGGCAGCCGGTGCTGCAGATGCAGGAAGTCGTAGCGGGTGATGCGTTCGACGGAGCGTTTGTTCTCCTCGTAATACTGCATGACCTTGCCGTTGCCGTATACGCCGAATGCCTCGAATTTGTCGAAATAGCAGCCGATCAACCCTTTGAATTCATCGACCGTGTATTCGCGCAGGTGCCACGGATTGCGGGTCAGCGACATTGCCTTGTTGGGTGTGGAGATGAGCAGCTGGCCGTTCGGCTTCAGTACGCGTTGGATTTCGGCGATCGTCCCGAAGTCGTCCCGGATGTGTTCAATGACCTGGAAGCAGATCACGTAATCCATGCAGCCCGACGGGATGCCTTTCAGCGGAGGAACAGTCATGCAGCGGAATGTGATGCGGTCGTCGTCGGGAATTACGCCGTCCGGCGGAACGGTCTTGTCGATCGTTACGAAATGGTCGGTGCGGGGGGCGATGACCGAAATGCCGTATCCGCTGCCCGTGCCGATTTCCAGCACGTCGCCCGATACGATCTCGGCCGCTTTGTCGTAGGCCAGCAGCGATCGCTGGAACACGTAGTTGTCTGAGGCGTCGGTCTGTGAGACCCGTTCGGCACTTTGCATGGTCATGGCTTTTCCGTCGCTTTGATCGTATCCTCTTCGGTGCGGGCCTTCCCGTGGCTCATCAGGTAGCCCAGCGCTTTCTTGAATGTCTTTTTGCTCATGCCGGTCAGGGCGGCGATCTCCTCCGGAGCGCTTTTGTCGTTCAGCGCCAGTACCCCTCCTTGGGCATGCAGGGCGGCCAGCAGCCTGTCGGCCGAGGCCTTCACCTCGTCGAGTCCCTGCTGCTGGAGGCTGACGTCGATGCGCCGGTCGGGGGTGATGCGGCTGACATAGGCCGTCATGCGGTCGCCGATGGCTACCGGACGGAACAGCTGGTTGTCGTACAGCACGCCCCAGTGGCGGTTGTTGATGATGACGCGGAAGCCGGCCGCAAAGCGGGAGGCAACAAGGATGTCTACCGCCTCGCGCGGGCGCACCGTGACCGTCTCGTTGGAGATGAAGCGGTTCAACTTGGCCGTTCCGGTGACACGCCCCGATACGGGGTCGCGGTAGACGTAGACCACATATTTGCGGCCGGCCTCCATGCGGAAGGGTTGGTTGGCGATCGGTACGAACAGGTCTTTGGCCGTGATGCCCCATGCCAGGAAGGCGCCGTGGATGTTCTTGTCGATCACCTCCAGACAGGCCGCCTGGCCGGCTGTGGCCAGAGGCCGTTCGGTCGTGGCGATCAGCCGGTTCTCCGAGTCGTGGTAGACGAAGACTTCCTTCGTGTCGCCCACGGCGTCGTTCAGGGAGACGTAGCGGTTGGGGAGCAATACTTCGTTGCCCTCCTCGTCCGCCAGATAGAGGCCGTAGTCGGAGATCCGATTGACCTTCAGGGTGTGGTAGTAGCCCGCTTGCAGCATAGTCGCGCAAAATTTGGTAAGCAAACAAAGATACGGCGATTTGTCGGAATGCCATGCGCCGCCGGCGGATTATTTCCGATCCGACGCAAAACGGTGCCGGCCGGAATCGTTATCTTTGTACGGAACGACCGATACGTTCGGAAAGGAGGAGAAGATGCTGCTGCGAACCGCTTTGATCCAGACGGACATCCGCTGGGGGGACAAAAAGACGAACCGCGACGTCGCCGAACGGCGGCTGCGGGCTTTGGAACAGACCGATCTGGCGATCCTGCCGGAGATGTTTGCTACGGGGTTCATGACGGGCGCGGATGCTGCCGCCGAACCGATGGAGGGCGAGACGGTCGGCTGGATGCGCCGCATGGCGCGCGAGACGGGCGTGGCCGTGGCCGGCAGCGTCATCGTGCGCGAGGAGGGTGCCGGACGGATGTGCAACCGGTTCGTGCTGGCCGAGGCCGACGGGTCGCTGGCATGGTACGACAAGCGGCACCTCTTCTCGTTCGGCGGCGAGGACCGGTATTATGCGGCCGGCCGTGAGCGGCGGGTGATCGTCTGCCGGGGGGTGCGCCTGCTGCCCCAGATCTGTTATGACCTGCGTTTCCCCGTCTGGAGCCGCAACCGCAACGATTACGATGCGATCGTCTATGTCGCTTCGTGGCCGGCGAGCCGCATGGCCGCCTGGGATCTCCTGCTGCCTGCCCGTGCCGTCGAAAACCAGGCCTATGTGCTGGGCGTCAATCGGGTGGGAACCGATCCGACGGCCGTGTATGCCGGACATACCGCTGCCTTCGATTTCCTCGGCAATCGCCTCGGCGGCTTGCCGGACGGCGAGGAGGGCATCGTACGGGTGACGATCGATACGGAGCGCCTGGCTGCTTTCCGCGACCGGTTCCGCGCCTGGGCCGATGCGGACGGTTTCGAGATGCATCTTTAGCCTCGCTCCGAGGAAAGCCGGACGGCGAACGTTCGGGAATAAATCGTAAATTTGTACGATTGTCATTCGGTCTGCCATGAAAGCGATCCATATTGTTGCCATAGCCTTGACGATGACGGTTGCAGGGTGCATGCCTTCGGCCTATTCGCAGGCCTCGACCGTCGGAGAGGCGTTTTCGCCGATCGTCCTGCCCGCTTTGCCGGACGAACTCGACTTTGCGGGCGAACGGGTGCCGCTGGAGTATTTCGACGTGCGGGAGGCGCTCCAGCGCGAACTGCTCGTCTCCGGCTATCTCCATTCGCGGACATTCCTGACGCTGCTCGCCATGGATCGCTATTTCGACGTGATCGTGCCGATTCTCCGCCGCAACGGCATTCCGGAGGATTTCAAATACCTCTGCATGGCCGAGAGCGGCCTCAATCCCGAAGCGGTGTCGCCGGCCGGAGCCGCCGGACTGTGGCAGTTCATGCCGGGAACGGCTCGCGAGTACGGCTTGGCGGTCGGCAGCCAGGTGGACGAACGGTATCATATCGAGAAATCGACCGAGGCGGCCTGCCACTATCTGAAAAAGGCTTACGAGGCGCTCGGCAGCTGGACGCTGGCTGCCGCCGCCTACAATGCGGGCGAAAACGGCGTGGTGCGCCGTGCCGGCATCCAGCATACGGACAGCTATTACGACCTGTTCCTGCCGCAGGAGACCATGCGGTACGTGTTCCGCATCCTGTCGCTGAAGATGATTGCGGCCGATCCGGAGACCTACGGCTACCGTTTCCGCAAGTCGGACATGTACCGGCCGCTGGACGACTATACGGAGGTTGCCGTGGGCGGCCGCCAGATCGAGTGGGCGGAAGTAGCCCGCCGTTACGGGACGAACTACAAGATGTTGCGGATGCTGAATCCCTGGATCCGCGCCTACGAATACGACAATCCCGGCAATGTGACCCTGCTGGTGAAGATACCCGGCAAGGATTTCCGTACCCGTTAGCCAACCGACGAAGAACATGAGTGTCGTGAACGAACCGAAATACATATCGGTCCTCGGAGCCAGGGCCAACAACCTGAAGAATATCGACGTCGAGATTCCGCGCGACCGGCTGGTCGTCATCACGGGACTGTCCGGATCGGGCAAGTCGTCGCTGGCCTTCGATACGATCTATGCCGAGGGGCAGCGACGCTATATGGAGACCCTGTCTGCCTATGCCCGTCAGTTTGTCGGCGCCATGGAGCGTCCCGATGTGGACAAGATTACGGGACTCAGTCCGGTGGTGGCCATCGAGCAGAAGACCACCAACAAAAATCCCCGTTCGACGGTCGGTACGGTCACCGAGATCAACGACTTCCTGCGTCTGCTCTATGCACGGGCGGCGCGCGCCTATTCGCCTGCCACGGGCGAGGAGATGGTGCATTACACCGACGCGCAGATCGTCGATCTGATGCTGGCCAACTACGACGGCCGCAAGGTGGCGCTGCTGGCACCCGTGGTCGTGGGGCGCAAGGGGCATTACCGTGAACTGTTCGAGTCGTTCGTCAAGAAGGGCTATCTCTATGCCCGCATCGACGGCGAGATCCGCGAACTCGTCGCAGGCATGCACCTCGACCGTTACAAGGTACACCATATCGACCTGGTGGTCGACCGGCTGGCTGTCGGTGCAGGCAGCCGCGAGCGGCTGGCCAAGAGCCTGCAGGATGCCATGCGGCAGGGCAAGGGAACCGTTGCCCTGTATGACTACGGCACGGGCGAGTCGCGTTTCTACAGCCGTCATCTGATGTGTCCGACCACGGGCATGGCTTTCAGCGATCCGGCGCCGCACACCTTTTCGTTCAACTCACCGCAGGGCGCTTGTCCCCATTGCGGCGGTCTGGGCGAGGTGACGGTGTTCGACCGCGACAAGGTGATTCCCGATCCGCACCGGTCGATCCGCGCCGGAGCGATCGAACCGCTGGGCAAGTATGCCAACAACATGCTCTTTGCCGTGATCGCGGGACTCGGCCACCGCTACGGCTTTACGCTCGACGATGCGGTGGAAGATATTCCCGAGGCGGGGCTGAATGCCATTCTGAACGGCGATTCGGAACCCGTGCGGGTCGATATGCAGGAGTTTGCGTCGTATGGCGGAACGCGCATGATCGGCTGGGAAGGCATCGGCGAATACATTGCCCGTCAGCAGGATGACGATTCGGGACGCGGCAACAAATGGGCCGGTCAGTTCCTGGTGCATCGCACCTGCGAGGTGTGTCACGGCACCCGTCTGAAGGACGAAGCGCTGTATTTCCGGATCGCCGGACGCAACATCGCCGAGGTGTCGGCCATGAGCCTGGAGGAGTTTGCCGAATGGATCGACCGCGTGCCGGAGCAGTTCACCGAGCGCGAGATGGCCATTGCCCGCGAGATCCTCAAGGAGATCCGCGAGCGTGTCGGCTTTCTGCTCGGCGTGGGGCTGGGCTATCTGTCGCTGGCGCGGTCGTCGCGCTCGCTGTCGGGCGGCGAGAGCCAGCGCATCCGGCTGGCGACCCAGATCGGATCGAAACTGGTCAATGTACTCTATATTCTGGACGAGCCGAGCATCGGCCTTCACCAGCGCGACAACCGCCGGCTGATCCGCAGCCTGCAGGAGCTGCGCGATGCGGGCAACTCGGTGATCGTGGTCGAACACGACGAGGAGATGATGCGCAGTGCCGACTATCTGATCGACGTGGGGCCCGGCGCGGGACGCAAGGGCGGCCATATCGTCGCACAGGGTACGCCGCAGGAGGTGATGGCGGCCGACAGCCTGACGGCCCGGTATCTGCGGGGCGAACGGCGCATCGAGGTGCCGGCCGAGCGGCGCACGGGCAGCGGAAAACGGATCCGGCTGGTCGGCGCACGGGGCAACAACCTGAAGAACGTGACCGTCGAGTTCCCGCTGGGGACAATGATCTGCGTGACGGGCGTGAGCGGAAGCGGCAAATCGACCCTCATCAACGAGACGCTGCGGCCGGCCGTGAGCCGCCAGCTCTACCGCTCGTTCGATCAGCCGCTGCCTTACGAGGCGATCGAGGGGCTCGACCATATCGACAAGCTGGTGGTGGTCGATCAGTCCCCCATCGGAAGGACGCCGCGCAGCAACCCGGCTACCTATTCCAACGTCTTCGGCGACATCCGCAAGCTGTTCGAGGCGACGCCCGACGCCCAGACGAGGGGTTTCAAGGCAGGGCGGTTCTCGTTCAATGTCAAGGGCGGCCGGTGCGAGGAGTGCCGCGGAGCGGGTGTGCAGACCATCGAGATGAATTTCCTGCCCGACGTCTATGTAACCTGCAAGGCGTGCGGCGGCAAGCGTTACAACCGCGAGACGCTGGAGGTCAAATACAAGGGCAAGAACATCAATGACGTCCTCGACATGACGGTCAATATGGCGGCCGAGTTCTTCGAGGCGATCCCTTCCATCCATACCAAACTGCGGGCCATTCAGGAGGTCGGGCTGGGGTATCTGAAGCTCGGCCAGCCCTGTACGACACTGTCGGGCGGCGAGAGCCAGCGCATCAAGCTCTCCGGCGAACTGGCCAAACACGACACGGGGCGCACGCTCTACATTCTCGACGAACCGACCACGGGACTCCACTTCGAGGATGTGCGCCAGCTGCTGGAGGTCATCAACAAGCTGGTCGATCGGGGCAATACGGTGATCGTCATCGAACACAATCTGGACGTGATCAAGGTGGCGGACTATCTGATCGACATCGGTCCCGAAGGCGGAGCAGGTGGCGGCCGCGTCGTGGCGACGGGTACGCCCGAGGAGGTGGCGCAGGTGAAGGAGAGCTACACGGGACACTATCTGAAGGAGCTGCTGGGATAGGGCGCTCATGCTGCCGGCGAGGCGGACGGGTTTGGATTTCTCCGCGGAAAAGTGTATTTTAGAGTATTCATTTTTTTGCTATCCTCTAAAATACAACGGTTATGGAGATTGTTTTACCTGATTTTGAGAACAACAAAGAGTTGAAATTGAACGCTGCCGCCACGGAAAATATCCGGCAGGCCATGTGGTGGGCCCGCTTCATGGCAATCGTCGGATTTTTCGTGACAGGCCTGCTGATGGTGATCGCGCTGGGATGTATGGTCGGCGGCGCAAGTTGGAGCTATGCGATGAATTCCCTGTTCATGCAGGGGTACGGCGCTTATGATTATATGGGAGCGCCGTTCGTGATCATGGGAGTTGCCTACCTGATTATTGCTGTAATTACCTTCTTTCAGGCCTACTTCCTGTTTATGGCCGGCGACAAGGTGCGCAGGGCGCTGGCGGCCGGTGACGATACGCTGCTGGCGCAAGGCATGATGAACCTGAAACGCTACTTCCGTCTGATCGGCATCCTGACGCTTATCGGTGTAGTGTGCATGTTCTTTGCTCTGCTGGTTGTTGTCGTAACGGTCATTGCGCTGGCATGACGATAGCGTCCGACAGCGTGCCGATCGATTCCTTTCCTGAACGATAACGTGTTTTGTCTATGCAGTTTCTCCGTCGTTTTTTCAACGTGTTGTCGCTGTTGGGCGGCATTCTGTTGCTGGTCGCCATGTCGTGGGAGATCCTGACCGGCGCATCGACGCATTTCTCGCCGACTTATCTGTGGATCCAGCTGTTCGTCTGCCTGGTCTTCATGGCGGATTTCTTCATCCGCATGGCGGTCGATGAACACAAAGGACGGTTTTTTGTACACAACTTCTGGTTCCTGCTGATCTCCATTCCCTATATGAACATCATCGCCTGGACAGGCGCCGATGTACCGCGCCAATGGAGTATCCTTATTATTGCGGTGCCGCTGCTGCGGATCGTTCTTGCCCTGTATATCGTCATCCGGTGGTGGCTCGACAAGAAAATATCGCAGCTGTTGTGGACCTACGTCTTTACGGTGATTTCGTTCTCCTATGTCTCGGCGCTTATCTTCTACGATTTCGAACGGCACGTCAATCCCGGGCTGCAGGACTTCGGGGATGCGCTTTTCTGGGTCGCGCTGAATGTCACGGCCATCGGTGCCGATCTGTCGCCCGTGACCTTCGTGGGCAAGATACTGAACGTGCTGCTGCCCATTTTCGGCATGCTGCTGTTCCCGATCATTACGGCCTATGTCGTGCAGAAGTTCCCCGGCGGCAAGATCGCGGCGTGAGAGTGCGGCCTTACGATATGTGCGTCACCGGTCCGATCCTCTGGAGGTCGGGCCGGTGATGTGTTTTGAGACGGCCGGAGGATCGGGTTTTTGTCCCTTTTTCCGTACATTTGTTCGTTGGAAAATCGTAGCGATATGAAAATCTTGCGGATACTGGCGGCGGTGACGGCCGCATGGTTCCTGCTGACGCCCGATGCGGCGGCCCAGCGGTTTCTGTGGAATGCCGATTTCGACTTCCGGTTCGACAATCGGGAGTACGATGCGACGGCATCGGCCCGTTCGGAGACGATCTTCGGCGTGCGGCTGACGCCCGAAGTGGGACTGGGATGGGGGCGCGGCAATGCGGTGATGGTCGGCCTCGACCTGTTCAGCGACTTCGGAACGACGACGGATGTCTCCCAACAGATGATCGTCTATTACCGCTATCGCGACGAACGGTTCGATGTCCACTTCGGCCGTTTTCCCCGCCGGCATCTGATGGGCGACTACTCGAAAGCCTTTTTCAGCGACTGGGTCGATTTCTATGACAGCAACCTCGACGGCCTGATGGCCAACTGGCGCGGCCGCCACGGCTACGTCGAACTGGCGTTCGACTGGAACGGCAAGATCGGAGCCGGACAGCGTGAGAAGTTCATGATCTTCTCGGCCGGCCAGCTGCAGTACGGCGCCTTCTACGGCGGCTACAACGCGAACATGTATCATTTCGCATGCAGCTTCGAGGAGAACGGCGTGGTGGACAACATCCTGATCTATCCCTTTGCCGGAGCCGACTTCCGTACCTTCCTGCCGGCCTTTTCGGCCTTGTATGTGCAGGTGGGGTGGCTGCAGTCGTTCCAGCGCGACCGGCTCTATGTCGATCGGTTCGTGAAGCCGGGCGGCATGCAGATCGAGCTGGGCGTGGAGCGCTGGGGATTCGGCATCTACAATACGTTGTATCTGGGAGCGGGGCTGATGCCCTATTACGACAGTGTGGTGGAAGGGCAGCCCGCCTACGGCGCCGAACTCTATCCGGGCGATCCGTTCTATCGCACCACGAAGAATATATACAACCGGCTGGAGGTCTATTGGCGTCACCGTTTCCCCTCGGGCGTGATGTTCAAGGTGGCCTCCGTCCAGCATTACGACGGCACGGGATGGGGCTGGCAGCAGCAGATCGAGCTGGAGGTGCCGCTCTCGGACAAGATGTTCCGCAAACATCCCGGACCGAAGGCCGAAGAGGCAGGGCAGCCGGCCAGCGATGGACGCGGCGAATCTCCCCGCAGCCGGAAAGCGAAATAGGGGACGAGGGACGGTATAATCTGGAGACGTATGGATTTCAGGACGGAGATACCGGTTCGGCGGTCATCCTTTACGGTGTCCCACGACCGCACGGGGTTTTGTGCCGGGTCGTGTTTTGCGGAGCATATTGCCGGCCGGCTGGCTGCGCTCCGGTTTCCCGTGACGGCCAATCCGACCGGCATCCTGTTCAATCCGGCCTCGATCGCCGCGATGCTGCGGCGGTTGGACGGGGAACACCCCTATACGGCCGACGAACTGTTTGCGGCCGACGGCCTGTGGCACAGCTACGACCATCACGGCTCGTTTTCGCGCTCGACCGTCGGGGAGACCCTGCAGGCGGTCAATGCGGCGTATCGGGACGGATCGGAGGCGCTGCGGCAGGCCGATTACGTGATGCTGACTTTCGGCACGGCGTGGATCTACCGCCTGCCCGACGGCAGGGGAGCGACCAACTGCCACAAACAGCCGGCCGATACGTTTGTGCGCGAGCGGCTGCGTCCGGAGACGATCGTGGCGGAGTACGATGCGCTGCTGGGCAGCGTGCTGGCCGGCAAGCAGGTGCTGCTGACCGTCAGCCCGGTGCGCCATCTGAAGGACGGGCTGGTGGAGAACTCGCTGAGCAAGGCGATCCTGCGGTGTGCGGCGGCCGATCTGGAGGAGCGCTGGCCGAACGTATGGTATTTCCCCGCCTATGAATTGCTGAACGACGATTTGCGCGACTACCGTTTCTATGCGCCCGACATGGCGCACCCCTCCCAGCAGGCCGTCGATTATGTGTGGGAGCGTTTCGTACAGTTTGCCATGGACGGACCGACGGCGGCGCTGCTGCCCCGTCTGGAGCGGCTGCGGACGGCGCTCGGTCACCGGATGCTGCATGCCGGAAGCGAAGGCGAGGCGGTGTTCCGCCGTCGTTCGCTGGAGCTGATCGACGAATTGCAGCGCGCCCTGCCGCAGATCGACTTCAGTGCCGAACGGCACCATTTCGGGCGGTAGCCGGCAGGCGGAGATAAGGGAAACGGGCGGGGCTGCGACCGATATTGGTCGCAGCCCCGCCCGTCGGTTTTGCAGCCGTCCCGTCAGGGCAGCGGGTCGAGCAGGATGCCGCTACCGTTGTCACTGTCGCTGTTGTTGCCCGTGTCGTCGGGATGCGACAGCAGCGTAGTCAGTGCCTCGGCCGTGTCGGTCAAGGAATTCAGGCAGACCATGTAGTTGTTGCGGATCATCCGGCAGTAGTCGTCGATGGTTGTGTACCATTCGGTCGTGTCGCTCAGCCGCTGTTTGTAGCGGCGGAGCTGGTGAGCCGACAGTTCGGTCAGATCCTGGCCGATGAGGGATTGCAGTTCGTCGCGGAGTTCCTCCCGTTCGCTCTCGGCGGTGTGGAGCAGGCGCACGTAGTCGTCGGGCAGGACGATGGAGTCGTTGCCGACCTGTTCGTAAGTGCCGTCGTAGTCCAAATCCATATAAGAGGCAATGCCGGCCGTCACGTCGCCGATCCGGTAGGCATAGCGGCCGTCGTCGCACAGCACGGTGATCATGTAGGACATGTATTCGATGTCGAAGCCCTCTTCGTCAGCCTCCTCGGCGATGACAATGTTGCACGGTGCGGTGACCTGTCCCGTGTCGGGGTTGGCCGACAGGCCGATTGCGGTTATCGGGCCGAGCTGTTGCATCCATTCCGTGATCCGTTCCATACCTTCAGCACGGGTCAGCGGCGTGGCGCCTTCGCCCAGAATTTCAATGCTGCCCTCTGCATTCAGCGGAAATTGCGGCAGCGGATCATCGGTGGCTCCGCAGGCGAGGCAGGGCCACAGCAGCAGGGCAATGCCTGCCATCCAGCGGTTGGGGAATCGTTTCATGTCATGCAAATGTTTCGGGGTGCGGGCCATACGCTTCGGTCGGCGGAAGGGCTTGCGGCGGACCGGATGTCGTAGCCGGCTGCGTCTCCGCCTGTGGAAAGAAAGCCCCGTAATGCACGATTACGAGGCTTTCGCACGGGGGCCGCACGCACACGGCTATGCGCCGTGGCAGTTTTTGTATTTCTTGCCGCTTCCGCAGGGGCAGGGGTCGTTCCGGCCGATCTTCTTCTCGACATGGACGGGAGCCGGTTTGCTCTTTTCGGCCTGTCCGGCTGCGGCAGCTGCCTGCATGCGCGAGGCGTGCAGTTTGTTTATGTCCACCTTCTGGCTGGGCTGCTGCTGAGGCTGGCGCTGCTTGACGGGTTCTTCCGTATTTTCGCGCATCGGGATGTAACCCTTGTTCAGAATCGACAACTCTTCGCGGTTGCTCTTTTCGAGCATTGCGCTGAAGAGGTTGTAGGACTCCAACTTGTAGATCAACAGCGGGTCCTTCTGCTCGTAGGAGGCGTTCTGCACGCTCTGGCGCAGGTCGTCCATCTGACGCAGGTGGTCGCGCCAGTTGTCGTCGATCGTGGTCAGCATCACCAGTTTGGTGAACATCTTGTAGATCTCGGCGCCGTCGCTGTCGAGTGCCTTCTTGAAGTCCACCGGTACGTTGTAGACCAGTTTGCCGTTCGTGATCGGGATATAGATGTTCTTCACCTGATCGCCCTGACGCTCGTAGAGGTTGCGCAGCACGGGGATCGCCGTAGCGGCAACCGACTGGGCGCGGCGCTCGTAGGCGGCGTTCAGGTCGGCGGCCAGCAGCGATACGAGCTGCTCCTTGGTGGCCTCCGAGAAGGTCTTCTCGTCAAACGTGGGCTGTACGGCCACCTGACGGATCAGTTCGAAGCTGAATTCCTCGAAGTCCGACTCGCCGAAGTTCTCCACGAACGACTCGGCGAAGTCCATCACGATGTTGTTGCGGTCGATGTCGATCCGCTCGCCGGCCAGCGCGTTGCGGCGGCGCGAGTAGATCACCGTACGCTGCGAGTTCATCACGTCGTCGTATTCGAGCAGCCGTTTGCGGATGCCGAAGTTGTTCTCCTCTACCTTCTTCTGGGCGCGCTCGATGGCCTTGGTCATCATGCCGGCCTGAATCTCCTCGCCGTCCTTGAGACCCATGCGGTCCATCATGGCGGCGATGCGCTCCGAACCGAACAGACGCATCAGGTCGTCTTCCAGCGAAACGAAGAACTGCGACGAACCGGGGTCACCCTGACGTCCGGCACGACCGCGCAGCTGGCGATCCACACGGCGCGACTCGTGGCGCTCGGTGCCGATGATGGCCAGACCGCCCGCCTCCTTGACTTCGGGGGTCAGCTTGATATCGGTACCACGACCGGCCATGTTGGTGGCGATGGTCACCTGTCCGGCGCGGCCGGCCTCGGCAACCACCTGTGCCTCCTGCTGGTGGTATTTGGCGTTCAGTACGTTATGCTTGATGCCGCGCAGCTTCAGCACGCGGCTGAGCAGTTCGGACACCTCGACCGACGTGGTGCCGACCAGCACCGGACGGCCTTCGCCGACCAGTCGGACGATCTCTTCCACCACGGCGTTGTACTTCTCGCGCTTGGTCTTGTAGATCTTGTCGTCCATGTCCTCGCGGATCACGGGACGGTTGGTGGGGATCACCACTACATCCAGTTTGTAGATGCTCCAGAACTCGCTTGCCTCCGTCTCGGCCGTACCGGTCATACCGGCCAGCTTGTGGTACATGCGGAAGTAGTTCTGCAGGGTGATGGTGGCGAAGGTCTGCGTGGCCGCCTCGACCTTGACGCGCTCCTTGGCCTCGATGGCCTGGTGCAGGCCGTCCGAGTAGCGGCGTCCCTCCATGATACGGCCCGTCTGCTCGTCCACGATCTTCACCTTGTTGTCGATCACCACATATTCGACATCCTTCTCGAACATGCTGTATGCCTTGAGCAGCTGGTTGATCGTGTGGACGCGTTCGGACTTGATGGCGTATTCGTTGATGAGTTCGTCCTTCTTGGCAGTCTTCTCCTCGGCCGAGAGGTCGCTTTTCTCGATCTCGGCAATCGCGGCGCCGATGTCGGGCAGGACGAAGAATTTGTCCTCGCCGACACCCTTGGCCAGGAAGTCGTGACCCTTGTCGGTCAGCTCCACCGAGTTGAGCTTCTCGTCGATGACGAAGAAGAGTTCGTCCACGATTTCGGGCATGCGGCGGTTGTTGTCCTGCATGTAGATGTTCTCCACCTTCTGCATGAGCGCCTTGTTGCCCTGTTCGCTGAGGAACTTGATGAGCGGTTTGTATTTGGGCAGACCCTTGTGGGCGCGGTAGAGCAGCACGCCGCCCTCCTCGGTGTTGCCTTCGCCGATCAGCTTGCGGGCGCGGGCCAGCAGGTCGTTCACGAAGTTGCGCTGCACGTTGTAGAGCTGCTCGATGTAGCCCCGGTACTGCTCGAAGAGCTGGTCGTCGCCCTTGGGTACCGGACCCGAAATGATCAGCGGCGTACGGGCGTCGTCGATCAGCACGGAGTCCACCTCATCGACGATGGCGAAGTGGTGTTTGCGCTGCACGAGGTCTTCGGGCTGGATGGCCATGTTGTCGCGCAGGTAGTCGAAACCGAACTCGTTGTTCGTACCGAAGGTGATGTCGGCCAGGTAGGCCTTGCGGCGGGCGGCCGAGTTGGGCTGGTGGTTGTCGATGCAGTCCACCGACAGGCCGTGGAACTCATACATCGGACCCATCCACTCCGAGTCGCGTCGGGCCAGGTAGTCGTTCACGGTTACCACATGGACGCCCTTGCCGGCCAGTGCGTTGAGGAATACGGGCAGGGTGGCCACGAGGGTTTTACCTTCACCCGTCGCCATCTCCGCGATGCGTCCCTTGTGGAGGACGACGCCACCGAAGAGCTGCACGTCGTAGTGAACCATGTCCCAGGTGATCTTGTTGCCTCCGGCCGTCCAGCTGTTCGAATACACGGCCTTGTCGCCGTCGATGGTGACAAAGTCCTTCGAGGCGGCCAGGTCGCGGTCGAACTGCGTGGCGGTCACCTCGATCGTCTCGTTCTGGGCGAAACGGCGGGCGGTCGATTTCATGATGGCGAACGCCTCGGGCAGGATCTCGTCGAGTTTCGTCTCTATCTTTTCGTCGATCTCCTTCGTCAGACGGTCGATTTCGCGCGAGTGGCGCTCTTTGTCTTCGATGGAGGTATCGGGTTGTTCCAGAATGGCTTTCAGTTCGGCGATCTTCTCCTCGTCGGGACGGATCGTCTCCGCAATGGACTGGCGGAGCGCTGCGCTGCGGGCGCGGAGTTCGTCGTGCGAGAGGGCGTCGATCTGCGGGTAGAGGGCGAGAATGCGATCCACATAGGGCTGGATCTCCTTTCGGTCCTTGTCGCTCTTGGTGCCGAAGAACGTTTTGATGATTTTCGATAAAATATCCATAAGTGTTTTTGACAGGTTTCCTGAAAAATAGTCGGTAAATATACCTATTTTTACCGGAACCCCAATCCTTATCGGCGGTTTTTTATCAGAGTGCGCCCGATCCGGCATCCCGCACAGCGCTGCGGAAGACAGTATTCGTTCCGCAGCTGGATGAGCGCCTGGGAGTCGAGGGCGCTGCGCACGGGGACTCCGGCACCGCTCCAGCCGCGTGTGATGGTGTTGTTCTCGGCCGGCAGCGACGCCAGCAGCTCCATGGCCGTCTCCTTGAATTCCTCTTTGCCCGTATAGCCGCCGTAGGCGAACATGACCGGTACGACGGCGTTGATGATGAGCAGGTCGGCTTTTTCGGCGCCGATGCTGCGCGGACAGCGGTTGCCCGTGCCGTCCGGCACGTAATGGGTGGCCCAGTAGGGCGACACTTCCACGTCGAGCAGCCTGTGCAGCGCCTCGCGGGAGCGGCTGTGGACGATCCGGTCGAACAGGAAGTCGCAGTGCGCCACGACGGCGGCCAGCTGCACGATGCGGGTGACCGGCCGGTTCTGCGCCCGTGTGCGCGAGGTTTCCCACGCGCCGGCATACATCGGCGTGATGTCGTATTTGCGGGCAAGGTAGCGGAAGTGTTCGTTCAGCTGGCGGATGTAGTCGTCGAAGAAGCACCCTTCGAGCAGTCCCGAGGTGCCGAGCAGGAGCGCTTCGACCAGGTCCATCGAGCTGCGTTCGCGGAGTACCATCGGGTAGGTGGCGCGGGCGGCCAGTTCGAGGTAGGCTTCGCGGTTGCGGTTGCCGCCGAGGGCGCGGAAGAGCATGGCGTAGAGCGTCTGCGACCAGTCGCCTCCGCAACTGTCGAAAAGACGCATCACGTCGCCGCACTTGCGGTCGAGGCGCTCGACCAGCAGCCTGTCCAGCAGGCTGATGCGGCGTGCGGCCGGCAGGTCGCCCAGCCACAGGCCGCATTCGTAGCCGGCGGCACCCGCCTGCAGCGAGGCGGCGGATCGGCGGATCGTCTCCGGTATCGGCATCACGTACTGGGGCAGGCGTTCGTCTTCGCGGAGATAGACCGAAGGGCAGGGAGCCGTGACGACCTGGAGAATGACATAGGGAATGCGGTCGGTTGCCGTCAAAGCACCGAAATGGATGTCACCGCGCCGCCGGATACCGCCGATGGTTATTTCGGCATCCCGAAAAATGCCGGCCGTGCCGTCTTCTTCGCCGATGCGGTGTACCAGGCAGGTACGGCCGTCCTGCAGGGGCAGCATAGCCGTTTCGCCCGCAAATTGTGGCCACAGCAACCGGAGCAATTCGATGTCCTGTTCCATGTCATGTAATAGATTCGGACGTAAAATTACATAAAAAAGCCGAAATGGCTGCGGCCGTCAGCGGGAGAAAGGCTATTCGCCGTGCGGCACTTTGACGGATTTGGATTGGGACGGCCGGTTGGGCAGGTCGTGTTCCGGAATGCTGAACGACTTGTCGGCAAAGAGGGCGGCCAGACCCGACAGCTGTTTCAGCCGCAGCAGTTCGTCGCGGTCCATGCCGATGTTCTTCATGATCCAGGCGTCGGTCATGCCGGCCTGCTTGAGTTCCGCCACGATGTTGGTCATCAGTTCCACGGAGTGGGTGCCGCGCGCCCGGTTGTGGCGGATGGTCGAGGCCATGCGGTTCGACAGCTCCTTGTCGATCACCACGACGGGAAGCATGCCCCCTTCGCGTTCGTAAATCCGCTGCGAGGTTTTCATGACCAGGTAGCGGTGGTAGCCGTCCACCAGTTCGTAGAGGTCGTTTTCGCGGTCGTAATAGCAGACACACGGCATGGTGTAGCCGTCCTCCCAGATGGAGAGTTCCAGCAGGCGCATTTCGGGCGGCGCCACGATGTTGGGATTGTAGGCGTTGGCGCGGATCTTGTCGATCGGAACGGGCCGGACGTTGTATGCGGGACTTTTGAAAGATGTCATACGGGTTGTTTTTTAGGAGAATAGCGAGTGGTACAGATCCATGACCTTGCGTCGGTCGTCCTGCTCTTTTTTGGTGAGCGAGAACCCCATGTATTTGCATGCGTGGTCGTTCTTGAGGATGCAGATGCACATCCGCTTGAATGTGGGCAGGCTCTTGAAGTCGGGCAGGTCGATGTCGTCGAGATACTCCATGCGGACCGGCTGCTTGTCGGTGTGGTAGTTGGAGTGGTCGCCCACTTCGATGCGGATGCCTTTGCGGCGCAGCGCATCGATGGTTTCCCGGGGCAGGCAGCCGCCCCGGGTGCGCCAGAAATTGACGCTGACCGACAGCTTACGCAGGTAGTTGTTGCGGGTGACGGGCGGCAGGGTGGACAGTAGGAAGTACATGTAGCTCTCCCAGGTGTGGTTGGGTGGCAGTTTCACCCGATAGCGCGCCACGGCGCTGGTCGAGCCGTAGAGGCCTAAGAAATGCACGCCGTTTACGCGGCAGATCATTTTCCCCCACGTGTCGGGATCGATGGCGCGGTAGAGGGCGAGGTTTTCCTGTGCGGCCGAGATGAAGGGACTGGCCACCCGCTGCTTCTCCAGCGGTACGCCGGCCTGGTAGAAGAGGTCGTACAGGTGGTTGTAATCCCATCCGAAACGGCCGTTGGCTGTCCAAATGTCGGTTGTCCGCCAGTCGTACAGCAGGTATGCGTTATAGACATCGGTGTCGTTGCGGCTGGTCCAGGCGAGTCCTTTGTAGCGGGCCGCCCGTTTGTTGGCATAGACGCACTGCCAGCGGTGGTAGCTCTCCTGGGTGCGGATGCCGATCAGGCAGCAGGTGCGCGTCGCCTGTTTGCGCCGGTGGTACCAGCGGGCGAACAGCGTCTGGAAATCGTAGTCCCACAGGTCGCGGTTGTAGAACGGGAAATCCTGCTCCGTATAGCAGCGGTCGGGGCGGGGGCGTACCCACAGATCCTGCATGGAGGCATCCCACGGCCGCCAGTAGGTCTGGTACATGGAGGTGCAGGTGGTGACTTTGAAAGGGACGCAGATGCGGTAGATCTCCAGCAGGTCGCCGTTGGCGGCGAAGGTCCGGTCCAGATAGCGGAGGGTTTCGGTGTACTGGATTTCGTAGTCCATGTGGAATACGCCGATCTTGCGCGTGATGCAGTGGCGGCGCATGTAGTCGATGCACAGGTTGAGCAGCACCCCGCTGTCCTTGCCGCCGGAAAAAGAGACGTAAATGTTGTCGAACTCCTTGAAAATGGTGTCCAGGCGTTCTAAGGCCTGTTTATAGACATTTTGTGGCATGGCGCGAATAGATCATTTTGACATATTTGGTCCATTGGAGAGAGAGCGTAAAGCCGAGTGAGGCGAACAGAGTGCGATGGCGTGTCTGGGCAACGGCCACCAGGGTGAAGTGCTGTGACAGCTCGGCAACGATCTTCTGCAACAAAGCCGCAAAAACGTCGGGGGTGTCGTTCGCGACGTAGTAGTTGTTGATTGTGGCGGTTCGGCCTTTGCACAATACGGGCATGAAGCCTGCTATCGAATCGTCGTCGCGGCGGGCGATGAACCAGCAGTGGGAGGCCGAAGTTTTGAATGGGTAGTTGTGGTTGTATGCAAGGACATCGATGTTCATGACGAGCGGACCC
>CASEGL010000016.1 GCA_949287525.1 uncultured Rikenellaceae bacterium | reverse complement strand
CATGCAGAAGGCGGCCGACCTGCTCTATGACGGTCTCTTTGTCGAGAGCCACATCGCTCCCGACGAGGCGTTGAGCGACGCCGGGCAGCAGGTGACGCCCGCCGAATTGTGCCGCATGCTGGCCGGCATCTGCTGGCGCAGCGAGGAGGCGCATCAGCCCCGCTTCGAGCAGGAACTGGAGCGCTACCGGTTGGAGATCGACCAGATCGACGCCCAGCTTTTCTCGTTGTTGTCGCGCCGTATGCGGGTGGTCGAGCAGATCGGACGCATCAAGCGCGAGAATGGCGTGACCATCCTCCAGCGGCGCCGTTGGAGCGAAATCGTGGCAAATGTGACCGGCCGTGCGGCGGCGTTGAATCTGAGTCGGGAGTTTATCCGCACCGTGCTGGATGCCGTCCACATGGAGAGCATTGCCCATCAGAACCGGGTGATGAACGACGCCGAGGATCCTGAGCAGCGGTGACGGCGCGTGGGGATGGAGTCGCAGTGGCTTCAGTCCGGTTTGCAGGAAAAACCCGCGGGGCGCGTCCCGATCGGACCGCGCCCCTCTTGTTTTGGGATCAAGGTCCTTTGCTGCGTCTATTCTTCGTAGATCGGCTCGTATTCGTAGTCGATCGACTCGCCGGCCTTTACGGTCGTGGCGTTTGCGCAGAAGAAGCCGAGTGGCAGGATGGAGGCATCCGTCTTGACGATATAGACTACGACGCGGCTGTTCTCGGTGGCGACGCGATCCGGAATCGTGATGCTGTAGTCGCGGCTCCACTCCTGATCGGCCGTCAGCGTACCCATCTTGTCGAGCGACAGGCTGCCGTACGGATCGAAGTAGTGGGCCATATCCTCGTCATGGATGTAGGGGTTGGTGCCCGTCTCCGTCGTGATGGTCATCTGGGCGATATTCATGTGGACCATTTCGTTGTTGTCCGCACCCATCTGTTCAGCCAGTTTGTTGTCCTCGACCAGTACCGCGCCGAGCAGGTATTCGCCCTCTTCACGGACGGTGGCCTTGACGGTCAGGCTCAGTTCGCGTCCCGACAGCGTGGTGGCAACGGCCAGTCCCGGAACCTTCGACTTGCTCAGCGAGGCCAGCGAAGCGTTGATGCTGTGGGAGATCTCCTCGGCCTTGGCATCCGTATTGTGGGCGTCGCCGTCGCTGGCGAAGTTGGCGTTCCAGTCGATGATGTACCACGGGTAGTTGCCGAAGTAGAGGTCGGTATTGGCCTTCATGGCGCGGGGCAGATCGTAGAAGGGCTGATAGAAATCGACTGCCAGATCGTCGATTTCGTGGTAGGCCACCGGAATCATGCGGTCGGGCTGCAGGTAGGTGGTCACATAGTCGAGCGCTTCGACCATATAGGGGCAGGAGGTGCATTTCGTACCCGTGCCTTCGGCAAACAGCGAACGGCGGAAGAAGTTGTCCTCGTAGCCGGCAATCTCCTTCTCGCGGACGATGACGGTGACCGTATTGGAGGTGCGGGCGATCTCCTCACCGCGGTAGTTGTAGCGGATGGCGTCGATCGTATAGACACCTGCCTCGGTGAAGGTGTGGGTCAGGCCGCCCGTGTAGCGTTCGCCGCCCCGTTCGCCGATCTGGAATCCGGTCGGCGTTGTCTCCTGCTCCACGCCGTCGGTGATCTCGGTGACGGTGAAGGTGACGGACTCCAGCTCGTAGATTTCGTCCTTGTCGGCCGACAGCGTGTAGATGGAGCCGCTTACCGTGATGGTGATGGTGTTTTCGCAGGTGATCGTCTCATCGGTTCGCATCGTGGCGTGAACCGTGTAGGTGCCGGGGGTACTCCACGAAATTTCATAGCTGCCGTAGCAGTTCGTGTCGCTGCACATCTGGAATTGGGAAGTGACATCGTCGCCGGTGTTGGTTACGACCGAAAATGTTACGATCTCGTTGATGCCTACTTCGGTTTTGTCGGCCTGCAGCGTGTAGGTCGTCGGTTCCGTCTTTGCCGGTTCTTTTTTGCATCCGAACAGCAGCAGGATTGTCGCCGTGAGGAACGCGCTCAGTAAAAGTTTCGTTTTCATGGTTATGCGTACGTGTTTTATTGTTTACTTGACGGGCGGGAAGAACCCTTTACCGACTTGCAAGATACTGATAAAACGGGAGAAATCCAAATTGTTGTCTGCCGCCGGCTCAGACGAGGTCGGCGATCAGGTAGAAGCTTCCGCCTACGAAAATCATGTCCCGTGGCGTGGCGAGTGCGCGTGCGCGGTCGAGGGCGATGCGTGCCGAAGGAGCGGTTTCGCCCGTCAGACGGTGCCGTGCGGCCAGTTCGGCCAGCCGTTCGGCCGGCAGGGCGCGGGGCGAGTCGGCCTGGGTGAAGAAGTAGCGGGCGTCGTGCGGCATCAGGGCGAGCAGATGGTCCAGGTCCTTGTCGGCGGCAAATCCGACCACCATGTAGAGCCGGTCGCGGGGGCTTGCGGCCAGTTGGCGCATCGTTTCGGCGAAACCGGCAGGGTTGTGTCCGCCGTCGGCAACGACCAGCGGGTCATGACCGATAACCTGCCACCGCCCCCGCAGGCCGGTTGTGGCGGCGGCGTGGCGCAGTCCGGTGCGGAGTGCCTCCCCGTCGATGGCGAACGGCGAGCCGCTGCGCAGCAGTTCGACGGCCGTGCGTACCGTGACGAGGTTTTTCTGCTGGTAGTCGCCCGTCAGATCCAGGTCATAGGATGTTTCGGTACCGTCGGCGAGGTCGCGCAGCGTATAGCGGGCGCAGTCGTCGCGGTCTTCCTTGGCCGTGCAGCGGTAGCGGGTGTCGGCAAAGACGATCGGCGAGGCTGTCTCCGCGGCGCGTGCCGTGAATACGGGGCGGCTTTCGGGATGGGTTTCGCCGATCAGCACGGGGACGGACGGTTTGATGATGCCCGCCTTCTCGCCGGCGATGAGGGCGATCGTGTCGCCCAGCAGGTCGCAGTGGTCGAGGCCGATGTTCGTGATGATGCTCAGCTGCGGCACGATGATGTTCGTGGCGTCGAGGCGTCCGCCCAGTCCGGTCTCGATGACGGCCGCATCGACCCGGTTGCGGGCAAACCAGTCGAACGCCATGGCGGTGGTCATTTCGAAGTAGGAGAGCTGTTCCGCCTCCATCGCCTCCGCGTGGCGTTCCAGAAAGTCGCAGACCCCTTCTTCCGGAATGGGGGTGCCGTCGATGCGGATGCGTTCGCGGAAGTCATGCAGGTGGGGCGAGGTGTAGAGCCCCGTACGGTAGCCGGCGGCCTGCAATACGGCGGCCAGCATGTGGGCAACGGATCCTTTGCCGTTGGTGCCGGCGATGTGGATGGAGGGAAAGCGGTTCTGGGGATTGCCCATCCGGCGGCACATGGAGGCGATGGCCTCCAGTCCGCCCCGATAGGCGGTGCGGCCGACCGTCTGGAACGAGACGAAACGGTCGTCGATATAACGGAGTGCTTCGGGATAGGTCATGTTCGGATAGGTATTGCGGAAAACCTGTCGGATGGCCGTCAGGCGTCGATCAGCAGGCTGCGGCGCCGGATGCGGTAGACAGCATAATAGAGCATCGACAGCAGGAAGACATAGCAGCTCACCCGTCCCAGCAAGTCGCCGTAGCGGACATAGTCGGTCAGCCCGTCGTAGAGGGGTACCGTGCGGGTCAGTGTGCCGCGCACCTCCCAGCCGAGCGTTTCCTGGGGGCGCCCCAGCGGGTCGATGAAGCCCGATATGCCCGTATTGGCGCTGCGGACGATCCAGCGGCGGGTTTCGATGGCCCGCAGGCGAGAATAGGAGAAGTGCTGCCGGTAGCCGGGCGTGTCGTCCCACCAGCCGTCGTTGGTGATGACGCAGATCATCTGGGCGCCGCCCGCCGCAAAGCCGGTGAAATAGTCGCCGTAGACTGATTCGTAGCAGACGGGAGCTGCCGTGCGGATGGTCGTCCCTTCGGGGGTCGGGTGGCTGAAGACGCGGCAGATGCCGTCGCGGCCGAGCTGGCCGGTGGTGCCGCCCAGATCGACGATGTATTGTGTGAAGGGTTTGAGAATCTTCATGAAGGGCATCATCTCCACGCCGATGACCAGCTTGTTCTTGTGGTGGATCGTGACGGTGGCTGTGGTGTCGATCATCAGGGCGCTGTTGAAGGCGTCGTACCAGGTGCCGTTGCGGAGCGGACGCGAAGAGACGGTCGCCTCGTCCGGGTACTGCCGGTAGGTTGTGGCGCCGGAGATGAAGGCGGCGGCGGGGCGCTGCGTGCGCAGGAAGGTGCGCAGGCGGTTCAGCGATGCCGAGTAGGCCAGCGACTCCTCCCAGAGGTCGTCCTCGATGGCCGTTTCAGGCAGCACGATGAGGTCGGCGTCGGCCGGAGCCTCAGCGGCCAGCGCGAGCATGACCGAGTCCTGCCACTGCTGGGGCATGAAGAACTTTTCGGTGTAGGAGTCGATGTTGGGTTGGATAACGGTGACGGTCGCTTCGCCTGCGGCGGGCTGGCGCCAGGTGGCGCCGATGACGGCCGATGCGATCAGCGGCAGGGCGATCCACAGCGCCTCGCGGAGGATCCATGCACGCCGTTCGGTCGCAATGATGAGGTTGAAGAGCAGCAGGTTGGATACCAGCACCCACAGCGATCCGCCCAGTGCGCCGGTGTATTCATACCATTGGACGGCCCACGTGTCGTTGGCGAATCCGTTGCCCAGCACCAGCCACGGGAACGAGATCTGTTCGTTGGCCAGGTAGATGTATTCGGCGGCAAGCCATCCCGCCACGAGCAGCACGTTGGCCAGTGCCGGTCGGCAGCGTTTGCTCGTGTAGTGGTAGATCATGAAGGCCGTGCCGAACAGGACGACCTGTACGACGGTGGCGGCCACGACACCGATCGGGGCGGCGTTCCACACCCACCATACGGTGGCTACGGACCACAGGGTGATGGTGAGTGCCGTCCAGCCGGCCATTTTCCAGAAAGAGCGGCGTGAGGCGTCGTAGCGGTAACTGATGAGCAGCAGGGGGACGAAGGCGGCCAGCAGGGTCAGTCCGCTGATGCGGAGCCAGCCGGCGGCGAGCAGAACGACGCTGCAAAGGACGAGAAGCAGTTTTTTCCCGATGGACATGGTGTGCGGTTTAGTGTGGCGACAGGCGGCAAAAGCCACGCAAATATACCGAACATTCCGCAAATTCGGCGACGGAGGCAGGCCTTAAATGCGGGGGAGTCCTCTGCTCCGGGGCGTGTGGCGGGCATGGCGTGCGGCAGCCGGCAGGGGCGGTGCGGGAGAGGGGGCGGCCTCCGCGGCGGCAGGGCGTGGCGAAGCCGTCGGGCGGCTCCTGCGGCCGGAGGGAGAGAAAATAGGGGAATCCGGCCTGCATTCTCGGCAATCTTATTAACTTTGTAACTATTATGGAGATGTGGCTGGACATATTCCTGCGCGGCGTACTCGTCGGACTGATCGTGTCGATGTTCTCGATCGGACCGGTGGGCGTGCTGTGCATTCAGCGCACGCTCAGCAAGGGGCAGCGGTCGGGCTTCGTCTCCGGACTGGGAGCAACCGTTGCCGATGCCTTTTATGCCACCATCGCCTTCTTCGCCCTCTCCGTGGTGCAGGGCTTCATTGAACACAACGAATTGTGGCTCAAGGTTGTCGGCGGCCTCTGTGTAGCGGGTGTGGGGGTCTATATCTTCATGCAGAATCCGGTGGTGCAGATCCGGCGCAACCGGGGCGGAAAAGGGCGCAACCTCGGCCGCGACTTCCTGTCGATCTTTCTCTTCACCATAGCCAATCCGGCCATCAGCCTGATTTTTGTCGGACTGTTCGCCATGTTCGGCATCAGTACCGACGCCGGTTATGTGAACGGCGTAGCCATGCTGTTGGGGGTGCTGGCCGGTGCTGCAGGATGGTGGTTCCTCCTGACGCTGGTGCTGAACCTTTACCATAAACGGATCCGTCCCCGCCACCTGTTGTGGATGAACCGCATCGCCGGTATCGTCATCATGGCTTTCGGCGCGGTGACGATCGTCTCTTCCATATTTAATTTCCATATCGATGCATTCCTCTCCAAATAATTTGCCGGAGCGCAGGATCGTCATTGCCGTGGACGGTTTCTCGTCGTGCGGCAAAAGCACGTTCGCACGGCTGCTGGCCGCCCGTCTGGGGTATATTTTTATCGACACGGGTGCCATGTACCGGGCGGTGACCCTTTACGGCATCGAACACGGTGCCGTGCGCGGAGGCGCGATCGACCGCGACCGGTTGGTCGGCATGCTGGATGACATCGCCATCGCCTTCCGGTTCAATGCGGCGCGCGGGGCGAGCGACATCTATGTGAACGGCGTCTGTGTGGAGGATCGCATCCGCGGCATCGAGGTGAGCGAAGCGGTCAGCCGCGTAAGCCGCATCCCGGAGGTGCGCGCCAAGCTGGTCGCCCTGCAGCAGCGGATGGGAGCCGAGAAGGGGGTCGTGATGGACGGCCGCGACATCGGCACCGTCGTCTTCCCCGATGCCGAACTGAAGCTCTACATGACGGCCGACCCGAAGATACGCGCCCATCGCCGCTATCTCGAGTTGCAGGAGCGGGGCGAGGAGGTCTCCGAGGCGGAGATCGAGCGCAACATACGCGAGCGGGACGAGGCCGATCTGCATCGCGAGATCAGCCCCCTGCGCAAGGCGCCGGACGCCATTGAGCTGGACAACAGCCGCATGACGCTGGAGGAACAGATGGCCTGGATCGAGCCGATCCTCGCCGAACGCATACATGCCGCCGGGGGCGGTGACAAAAACGGAAAATGATGGAACAGGTACGGATCGAAATAGACGACCGTTCGGGGTTCTGCTTCGGCGTGGTGAATGCCATCACGCGGGCGGAACAGTCGCTGGCCGACGGCGAGGTATTCTCGTTGGGCGACATCGTCCACAACCGGCTGGAGGTGCAGCGGCTCGAAGCGCTGGGGCTGCGCACGGTGGGGCATGACGACCTGCCGCGCCTGTCGGGGCGCAGGCTGCTGATCCGCGCCCACGGCGAGCCGCCCGCCACCTATGCCCGGGCCGCCGAGCTGAACATCGAGGTGATCGATGCGACGTGTCCGGTGGTGGCCAACCTGCAGCGGATCGTGGCCGATGCCTATGCCCGCATGCGGGCGGTGGAGGGTCAGGTGGTGATTCTTGGCAAAAAGGGCCATGCCGAAGTGGTCGGACTGGCGGGTCATGCCGACGGGCAGGCGGTCATCGTGGAATCGCCGGAGGATCTCGATGCGCTGGACTATGCGCGGCCGATCTATTTCCTGTCGCAGACCACGCAGAGCCTGGAACTGTTCGGACGGATGGCGCAGACGATCCGCGAACGTTCCCGGGTGCCGGAACAGGTGACCGTGCGGGACACGATCTGCCGGCAGGTGTCGGGACGCGAGGCACATCTGCGGGAGTTTGCGGGGCGGTTCGACGTCGTCGTGTTCGTCAGCGGGCGCAAGAGTTCCAACGGCAAGGTCCTCTACGGCGTCTGCCGCGAGGCCAATCCCTGGAGCTATCATGTCGAGGGGGCGGATGAATTGTGCGGCGAGTGGTTTGCCGGATGCCGTTCGGTGGGCATCTGCGGAGCGACCTCCACGCCGCGCTGGCAGATGGAAGAGGTAGCGCTCCGGACGGGGGAACTCGTCGGGGCGGATGAACGATAAAAAACGGAAAACTATGAAAAAGGGACAATATATCCGCCGCGCGGCGGGTTATTTCATCAAACTGATCGTATTGGTCGCCGTGCTGTATCTGCTGCTGTTTGTAACGGGTACGGCGCGGGTGAGTGCCGATTATTTCGTGCGCGAGTTGTTCATGACCCAGCGCGGCCTGATGCTGATAGGGGCGTTGGCGGTTCTGTCGGCCTGTTATCCCATGTTCGGCTACGTTACGCGCTGGATGCCGGTTGATCTGAAGGAGGACCGCATGCGGATCATCAGCGCATTCCATGCCGACGGCTATGTGCTGGAGAAGGAGCAGGAGGGTGAGTCGATGACCTTCCGGGCGGGCGGGCTGTTCCGTCGCATCTGGCTTACGTTCGACGACCGGATCACGGTGCGCGCCTGCGGCGATGGCTGCGTGGAGATCGAAGGCTTGCGCAAGGAGGTCGTTACCGCCCAATTCAGGATCAATACCTACATGCAGAACAAACGCAATGAATAGCACGATTAGAAAAACGGCGGCGGTTGTCTGCGCCGCCCTCGGCATGGCGGCGACGGCTGCTGCGGCTGCGCCGCCCGACGGCTTCCGGATGGGGCGGAGCATGGAGATTCTGGTCAATATGATGCGGGACATCAACCTGTTCTATGTCGATGAGGTCGATACGGACGAGCTGTTGTACGATGCGGCCGCCGGCATGACGTCCGGTCTGGATCCCTACACCGAATATATCTCCGAGGAGGACATGGCGGCCTTTCAGGTGATGACCATGGGGCGCTATGCCGGCGTCGGGTCGCTGATCCGCCAGAGCGGCGACTATGTCGTCTTTGCCGAGCCGTACCGCAATTCGCCGGCCGACCGGGCGGGCATCGTGGTCGGTGACAAGATCGTGGAGATCGACGGAGAGGATGCCCGCGGCATGACGACCGCCCAGATCAGCGAGAGGCTGCGCGGCGAGGCCGGAACGAAGGTGAGACTGAAGATCGAGAAGTTCTACGGCGGCGAGGTGGTTCCGCTGGAGATCCGCAGGGAGGTGATATCGATTCCGGGCATTCCCTACTACGGCATGCTGAACGACAGCATCGGCTATATTCTCAATATCGACTTTACGGAGGATGTGAGCAGCGACATGCGCACGGCCGTCATGTCGCTGCGGGAGCAGGGCGCCCGTGCGCTCGTGCTGGACTACCGCAACAACGGCGGCGGCATCGTGCAGGAGGCGGTCAAGATCCTCTCCTTCTTCGTGCCGCGCGGTACGGAGGTAGTCAGCATGCGGGGGCGCGACCTCGGCGATGACGTGCGGTTCGTCACCCAGAGCGAGCCGATTGCACCCGACATGCCGCTGGCCGTGCTGGTGAACAACGCATCGGCTTCGGCGGCGGAGATCGTGGCCGGCGCGTTGCAGGATCTCGACCGCGCCGTGATCGTGGGGCGTCGCTCGTTCGGCAAGGGACTGGTGCAGACCACGCGCCCGATGGGGTACAACTCCTACCTGAAGATCACGACGGCGAAATATTACCTGCCCAGCGGACGCTGCATCCAGGCGATCGACTATGCGCGTCGCGCCGAGGACGGTACCATCAGCCATATTCCCGATTCGCTGATCCACGAATACCGCACGGCGGTGGGCCGCAAGGTCTATGACGGCGGCGGCATCATGCCTGACGAGCGGGTCGAGGCGGCCTACGTGAGCCGGTTCGCCTACCTGGTCTACGGCAAGGGGTACGTGTTCGATTTCGTGGACCGCTACCTGCGCGAACATCCCGACCTGCAGCTCGATCCGGCGACCTTTGCGCTGACCGACGAGACGTATGACGAGTTTGTGGAGTTCATGGCCGACAAGGATGTGGAGTGGGAGTCGGAGACCAAACGGACGCTCGAACAGCTCAAGGCCTGTGCCGAGGCCGAGCGGTACGACGAAGCCATCGCCTCATCGCTGGAGGCCATCGAGGCGAGCCTGCACGACGATGTGGCGACGGGGCTGCAGATGTACCGGCAGGAGCTGACCGAACTGATCGAGAACGAGATCGTGCTGCGCAAGGCCTACAGCGCCGGCGTGACCGAACATGCGCTGCAGGAGGATACCGACGTGCATGCTGCGATCCGGATACTGGAGGATCCGTCGCTGTACGAAGAGATACTGACCCGTCGGGATACCGACCGCAAATAACGCGGAGTGTGCGCGGCGGCATTCCGGAAGGAGACGAAAATAAGGAGCGAAGCCATGAAAACGGCTGTAAATTGGAAATTCAGGCAGATGGAGCGGATGCCCATCTCGTTTCGGCAGAAGATCGTGCTGATCTCTGTCGGATTGACGATCGGGCTGCTTTCCATCGGGTTTACTTCCAAAATGGCGCACCAGCTCCGCGAGAAGGAAAATTACGAAGTGCGCCTGTGGGCCTTGACCATCGAAAAACTGGGGCAGTTCGGTGCCGATGATCCGCTGTCGTCCTATATTATGGACAGCCGGAACAACATTCCGTTCATCCGAACCAACGACAAATACGAGGTGCTGAGTTCCAATCTGATTCCCGACCGCATCCTCTACCATCCCGATCTGCTCAGCCGCAAGCTGGCGCAGTTGGCCCGCGAGAATCCGCCGTTGGAGATCAACGCCTGGAACGGCGCCCGCTTCTATATGTTCTACGGCAACTCCAAGTTGCAGAAGGCTTTGACGGTTTTTCCGTTCGTGCAGGTTTTCGTGATTTTTATTTTCATCGGTTTCGGCCTGCTGACCTTCCGCAGTTCGCAGGAGGACGAGCAGAACAAGGTGTGGATCGGCTTGGCCAAGGAGACGGCCCATCAGCTTGGCACCCCAATCTCTTCCCTGCTCGGCTGGCTGGAGTACCTGAAGGTGCAGGAGATCGATCCGGCCGTCATCGAGGAGATGAACAAGGATCTGACCCGTCTGATGAAGGTGGCGGACCGTTTCTCCAAAATCGGTTCGGAAACGGTGCTTTCGTCGGCAAACGTGAATGAGGCGGTGGGCAACAGCGTGATGTATTTCCGCACGCGCGTGCCGCGCAACGTGACGCTGAGTTACAACGGTCTGGCCATTGCACCCGTGCAGGCCATGATGAATGTCGCCTTGTTCGAATGGGTGGTGGAGAACCTGCTCAAAAACGCACTCGACGCCCTGCAGGGGCAGGGTGAGATCGACGTGCGGATCTCCGACGATATCGATTGGGTGTATGTGGATGTGCGGGATACGGGAAAGGGAATCCCGAAATCGAACTTCAAACGCATTTTTGATCCGGGCTTCACGACCAAGACGCGCGGCTGGGGGTTGGGCCTGTCGTTGAGCCGGCGCATCATTGAAGAGTACCACAAGGGGCGCATCTTCGTCGTCGATTCGGAACTGGGCAAGGGAACGACGATCCGGATTGCCCTGAAAAGATCTTATGAATGATGGCGACGGAACCGATCGATACGTTGTCCCTGTCGGCGGCCGATACGTTGTCCGGGAGCGGGATAAAACTGCTGCAGGCCGACTCGTTGCGGAGCGACTCGCTGCAGACCGCCGTTGGGCTGATCGATTCGCTGGCTGCGGATTCGTTGAGAGCAACATCCGTCCGGACGCCGGAGCCGATCGATACGGCCGACGTCTGCGCCGTGTTCGGTGCCGATGTCACCTGTCGGACAGTGGCCGTACCGGAGGAATGGCCCGGTGCGTCGCTGCCTCCGACCGCCCGGCCTGGGTACCAGCTCGCCGTTGTGGGGCTGTTGCTGCTGTTCGTCTTCCTGTTTTTCAGGATGCGTACCGAATGGCGGCGGTTGTTGCGCCAGGCCTGGACGCGCGACGATGAGGAGTGCGGCGAGGAGCCGGAAACGCTGCCGTTCGGCATGCAGGCGGCTGTGGTGTGTTGCGGAGTATGGATGCTGGGCGTCGGGACGATGCGGTTCGCCCTGGCTGTTGCCGGAAACGGCGCACAGGCTGCTGCCGAAGCCATCGGATGGGGCGTGTGGGCGGTTGCTGCCTCGTTATTCGGCATTTTCGCCCTCCAGCGGCTGCTGCTCGGCGCGGCTGCCGCACTGACATTCAGCCGCAGCCGCGTACGCAGGCTGATGGCGCTGCGTCACGCCTGGTTTGCTTCGTTTGTCCTTTTCGGAACACCTTTCGTGTTGCTCGCCGCGTTGGCCGATCAGCGGTGGGCGGTTCTTTTTGGCGTCTGTTTTGCCGTGATCGCCTGTGTGCATGCACTGGGCTATGCGATTCGTTCCTTCCGGTTGTTTGGCAAACTAAATCTTTCTATTTTGCTTTGGATTTTGTACCTTTGCGCCGTCGAGATTATGCCGGTTGGCATCCTCGCTGTCGGTCTGCTGCGGAGCTGGCCGGCGTAAAACAGAGTGGGATTTAAACACAGCGAACGTTGAAGGTCAAAAATATTTTAATCTCGCAGCCGGCTCCGGCCGTCGTCGAGAAATCTCCGTTTTACGAAATCAGTCAGAAGTACGGCGTCAAAATCGACTATCGTCCGTTCATCAAGGTAGTAGGCGTCAGCCTCAAGGAGTTCCGTAGCCAGCGGGTCGAAATCCTCGACCATTCGGCTGTCATCTTCACCAACCGTACCACGGTGGACAGTTTTTTCCGCATCTGCGAAGAGGCGCGGATTACGGTTCCCGAAACCATGAAATACTTCTGCAACACGGAGGCCATTGCCCTCTACCTGCAGAAATACATCGTGTACCGCAAACGGAAGATCTTCTTTGCCGACGGCAAGTTCGACTCCTTTATGGAATTGATCCTCAAGCACAAGGATGAAAAGTTCCTGCTGGCTCTGACCGAACCGAACAACGGCAAGATTCCCGACACGATGAGTTCGCTGAAACTCGACTTCTCCAAGGTCGTGCTGGCGAAAACCGTGGCCGGCGAGCTGGAGGGCGTCGATCCGAAGCAGTACGATCTGATGGTGTTCTACAGCCCGTCGGAGATTGCAACCCTCGTCGCGACGTTCGATGTGGAGCAGATACCGGCCGTAGCCGCTTTCGGCAACGGTACGGCTTGTGCGGCGGCCAATGCGCAGTTGAATCTGCGCGCCATGGCTCCGACCCCGGAGGCTCCCTCGATGGCCAAGGCAGTTGATATTTATATCGGGAAGGTGAACAGCGGCCAGGAACCCGATCCAGTAGTCGTATCGGGTGGGGCCAAATCGGCCGAATTTCTGAAGACGCAGGCGGGCAAAACGAGCCGCCGGCATGTCCGCAAACCTGAAACGGCCGGTGCGGAAAAGAAAACGAAGGCATAACATAACGAGCGGCTCAGCCGTGTATGTATGAACGAGGCTTTCCGGTGCGGCGTCGGACGCAGAGGCGGAAAGCCTTTCGTTTTTGGCGCAGGGAAGAGGCGTAGAACAAGACTCAGAAGATAATGGAAAGATACGGGTTGTCGCGAGCGGAGCGGCTGCGCGGCCAGAAATGCGTAGGACGCATCTTTGCGGAGGGGAAGAGCGGGTTCGTTTTCCCGTTTCGGTATCACTACCTGATCGACCGGACGGAGGGGGCTGCTGCAGCCATGATGGTCTCGGTGCCGAAGAAGATGTTCAAGCGGGCCGTGAAACGCAACCTGTTCAAACGGCGTACGCGCGAGGCCTATCGGCTGGAAAAAGCGGTGCTGACCGGAGGCGGCGCCGGACTTGCCGTATCGGTGGCATTCGTCTATGCGTCGCGGAACGAAGTGGGTTTCGATAAGATGCGCAGCAGCATGCGCCGCATTCTGGCAGCGATTGCCGAAGAGGAGCAGCGGCTGCTGAACGGAGAACCGGAAACATGCGGGGAAGAGAGACGATAAGGAAAATAGCGATTTTCCCGCTGGTGGCGCTGGTGAAGTTTTACCAGTGCTGCATTTCGCCGTTTACGCCGCCGTCCTGCCGCTATACGCCCACCTGTTCCGAGTATGCGTTGCAGGCTTTGCGCAAGTACGGCCCCTTCAAAGGAGGCTGGCTGGCTTTGAAACGTATCCTGCGCTGCCATCCCTGGGGCGGACACGGTTACGACCCCGTGCCGTAGGCGGCTGTCGGGCGGAAGGCTCGGATGGAGAAGGGGCGATGCGGAGGCATCGCTTTTTTCATGTCCGGACAGGAGCGGATAAAAAAATCCCCTGTCCGAGTGGAACAGGGGATTGCGTTGGTGAGGTGCGAAGCGGAATCGAACCGCTGTACGAGGTTTTGCAGACCTCTGCCTAACCGCTCGGCCATCGCACCTTCTGGCACCGGTCGCTTTTCGGACGACCGATCGGAGTGCAAATATAGGGATTAATCCTGATTTTCCAAAAAATACGGTGCGTATTTCGCTCCGGCGGGAAGAATCCGCAGCCGGCAAGACCTGTCCGGTCAGAAATATTTACGTTTCGTATCGTTTTTGACGGTCTTGTGTCCTTCAGGGCTGTACAGTGTTTTGATGTTCGGGTGGATGGAGTCGAATGCCGGAAGGAACTCAAGCGGATGGACGCCTTCGGCCAGCAGGACGAACACCGTATCGTCGCCCGACAGTGTACCCAGCACTTCGTCGTAATCCTCGTTGTCGATCATCACGCCGATGGCCTTTGCATAGCCGGCTTTGGTGCGGAGTACGATGGTATTGCCCGAAAAGTCGATGTAGCGGATGTTGTCCGTCACGGACGAGGTGACTTTGCCCTGCTGGGGTTTGTCCTGCAGGGATTCGGGCAGCAGATAGACATAGCCCTTTTCGGGATCCGGAACCTTGATGGCCCGCAGTTCCTTGATGTCGCGGGAGAGCGTACTTTGGGTTGCGTCGATGTCGACTTTCTTCAGCCACGCGAGTAATTCTTCCTGGGATGAGATTTGTTCCGAATTGATCAGATTGCGGATGACATCCAGTCGTTCGGTCTTTTTGCTCATAGTGTTAGGGTGGTGTTGGTGTATATTTATGCAAATATAGAAATAATGTCGTGAAGTGGAGCAGCGTGCGGCGAACAGATCTTCCCAAATTGTGGATTGATCGGCATTATGTTCTGATAATCTGCATGTTTTCTAATACAAGGAATGCACGGTCAAGGGCTTTCGGCCTATCTTTATCGGCCGGACTCGGCCGCCGTATTCTCCGGAACTGACAAATGCGCTATCTTTGCGGACGTTATGGGAGCTGCTGGTTCGTATAAGGCGCAGGGGATCGTCCTGCATACGGTGCGGTACGGCGACACGTCGCTGGTCGCATATGTCCTGACCGACATTGCCGGCCGGCAGACCTACCTGGTGCAGGGAGCCTGCGGCGGAAAGGGAAAAGGCAACAAGGCGGCTCTCTTCCAGCCGATGTTCCCGCTGGAGTTCGAGGGCATTGCCCTGCACCGTTCGCAGATGGATCGGATGAAGGATATCCGGCTGCTGGAGCCGTTGCGGAGCGTGCCGTTCGACGTGCGCAAGAGTACGATCGCCCTCTTCATGGCCGAGACGCTCTACAAACTGGTGCGGGAATCCGAAGCGGATGCGGCACTCTTTGCCTTTGTGCGGGAAGCCGTGCTGGCACTCGACCGCATGGAGGAGGGGGTGGCCAATTTCCACCTCTGGTTTCTCGTACAGTTGAGTGCGTTCCTGGGGTTCTATCCGGGTAACGGCTATACGGCGGGTGACTGTTTCGACATCGTGGAGGGTCTCTTTGCCGACCGGCTGCCCGACCACGGCATCGTCATGAACCGGCCTAATGCCGCGCTGCTGGCCGAACTGATGGAATGCGGCGTGGATCGGCTGTCGCAGCTGTCGCTGGCACGCAGCCAGCGGGCCGATTTTCTGACTTCGCTGCTGCACTATTTCGGCTATCATCTCGATACGGTCTATAAGATCCAGTCCATCCGGATTCTCGGCGAGGTGTTCTGATCCGCCGTCCTGTCGCGCGCAGGTATAAAAAAAGAGCCGCAGCCCTCAGACTGCGGCTCTTTCCGTTTTTGTCCGGTCGGACGGGATTCCTTACCGGATCTCGATCTGGCGCATGTTTTTGCGTTTGTCCTCCTCGGTGCGTTTGGGAATGTCGATCGTCAGCACGCCGTTTTCCATCTTGGCCTTGATCTCTTCGATCTTGACATGGTCGGGCAGCGTCAGACGCTGGCGGAAGCTGTTGTACGAGAATTCCCTGCGCAGGTACGTGTGTTTCTTGCCCTCGTGTTCGGGAACATTCGTCTCGCTTTTCTTTTCCATCGAAACGAGCAGTTCGTTGTCTTCCGTGATGTCGATCTTGAAATCGTCTTTCGTCAGACCCGGAGCGGCGATCTCTACCTTGTAGTCCGTATCCGTCTCGATGACATTGACGGCCGGCGACGTAGCGGTGGTCGATTTGTCTACCCATTCGTTTCCGAAGAAATCATCCAGAAATCCCGGTAACCATACTTGACTTTTTCTTACAGGCATCATAGTTTTGTCCTCCTAATCTTTATGTTATTCTTTTGTTTGTTCTGCTTTCGGGGGCGTTTCCGGTGAGGTTACTGCCCCTGCGGTGTAACCCGCAAGCACCTGTATAATCTGCAAATGGAATGCCAACGGCTCCAGGGAGACATTCCGGCAGGAATCGGCAGGAAACAGGACGGAGTGACCGATCGGCGTGAACCGGGGCTGGCAAAGCGTCAGCACGGCGGGTGACGCTTTGTCGCATCGTGTTCGGCGGCATGCGGCTGCCCGTGTGATTCGGATGGACAACGGTTCCCGCGCAGCGACTCCCTCGGCCGACAGCCAGCGCATCGAGATCCTCCGGTGACTGCACGGTGACCGCCTGTCTGTCGGCATCGCCAGTCCGACCATTTCGGAATGGTCCTTCTTGCCGAGAATCACCACCTGTCTCTATACAGGGGGCGGCAGCCGCCTGAGCAGCCATAAAAAAACGGCAGCCGTCTCTGCGGAGACGGCTGCCGGCAATCTGTTTGACCCCAGAAAGGGGTGTGCATGCTTAATCTTTGAATTTCGCCTTGAGGAACTTGCGGTTCAGGCGGGCGATGTGCGAGATCGAGATGCCTTTCGGACACTCGGCTTCGCAGGCGCGGGTGTTGGTACAGCCGCCGAATCCTAGTTCGTCCATCTTGGCGATCATGTTCTTGGCACGGGTGAGGGTCTCGACCTTGCCCTGCGGCAGTTTGGCCAGCGAGGAAACGCGGGCTGCTACGAACAGCATGGCCGAACCGTTCTTACACGTTGCCACGCAGGCGCCGCAACCGATGCAGGCTGCAGCATCCATGCTCTCTTCTGCATCGTCATGCGAAATCGGGATGGCATTGCCGTCGGGTACACCGCCCGTATTGACCGAGATGAAACCGCCGGCCTGCAGGATCTTGTCGAATGCGCTGCGCTCTACCACGAGGTCCTTGATGACGGGGAAAGCGGCCGAACGCCAGGGTTCGATCGTGATCGTGTCGCCGTCGTGGAACTTGCGCATGTGGAGCTGGCAGGTGGTGATCTCCGTGTCGGGTCCGTGTGCTTCGCCGTTGATGTGGAGCGAACACATACCGCAGATGCCTTCGCGGCAGTCGTGGTCGAACGCTACCGGATCCTTGCCTTCGTGAATCAGGTTATTGTTCAGGATATCGAGCATTTCGAGGAACGAGGTGTCGGCCGAAATGTCTTTCACTTCGTACGTCTCGAAACGACCTTTGGCTTTGGCATTCTCCTGACGCCATATTTTAAGTGTGAAATTCATCGTTCTGTGTTTTTACCGGTGGTTAGTCCTTGTAATTACGCTGTGCGACCTTGATGGACTCGAAGATCAGCGGTTCCTTGTGCATGACGGGTTCGGCATTCTCGCCCTTGTACTCCCAAACGCCTACGAATGCGAAGTTCTCGTCGTCACGCAGCGCCTCGCCGTCGGGAGTCTGGTACTCTACGCGGAAGTGGCCGCCGCACGACTCGTTGCGCTGGAGAGCATCGGTAGCCATCAGCTCGCCCTCCTCGAGGAAGTCGGCCAGACGGAGCGCCTTCTCCAGCTCCTGGTTGAACTCTTCGTTCTTGCCCGGAACCTTGACATCGGCCCAGAACTCCTTGCGGATCTCGCGGATCTCGCGGATGGCTTTCTCGAGCGACTCTTTCGTACGGGCCATGCCGACATTCTCCCACATGATGTGGCCGAGTTTCTTGTGGATTTCGTCCACCGTCTGTTTGCCCTTGATCGAGAAGAGTTTTTCGATGCGGGCGCGGACGTTCTTCTCGGCCTCGACGAATTCGGGAGCGTTGGTGTCCACCTTCGGAGACTGGATCTCATGCGAGAGGTAGTCGCCGATGGTGTAGGGCAGTACGAAGTAGCCGTCGGCCAGACCCTGCATCAGTGCCGATGCACCGAGGCGGTTGGCACCATGGTCGGAGAAGTTGGCCTCGCCGATCGCATACAGACCGGGGATGGTCGTCATCAGGTTGTAGTCCACCCAGATACCGCCCATGGTGTAGTGAACGGCCGGATAGATCATCATCGGCTCCTCGTAGGGGTTCACGTCGGTGATCTTCTCGTACATCTGGAAGAGGTTGCCGTAACGACCCTTGATAACGTCTTTGCCCAGGCGCTCGATGGCGGTCTTGAAGTCGAGGAATACGGCCAGACCGGTATCGTTTACGCCGAAGCCTGCATCGCAACGCTCCTTGGCGGCACGCGAAGCCACGTCACGCGGAACGAGGTTGCCGAAGGCCGGGTAGCGGCGCTCCAGGTAGTAGTCGCGGTCCTCTTCGGGAATCTGCGAAGCCTTGATCTGTTTGGCGCGCAGCTTGGCCACGTCCTCTTTCTTCTTCGGAACCCAGATACGGCCGTCGTTACGCAGCGACTCCGACATCAGGGTCAGTTTGCTCTGCTGGTCGCCGTGTACGGGGATACAGGTCGGGTGGATCTGCGTGAAGCAGGGGTTTGCGAACATGGCGCCCTTCTTGTAGCACTGCCATGCAGCCGAACCGTTCGAGTTCATGGCGTTGGTCGAGAGGAAGAAGACGTTGCCGTAACCGCCCGTGGCGATCACTACGGCGTGTGCGCCGAAACGCTCGATTTCGCCCGTGACGAGGTTACGGGTGATGATGCCGCGCGCCTTGCCGTCGATCATGACCAGGTCGAGCATCTCGTGACGCGGGTAGCTCTTCACGGAACCTTTGGCGATCTGGCGGTTCAGAGCGGCATAGGCACCCAGCAGCAGCTGCTGTCCCGTCTGGCCGCGGGCATAGAACGTACGCGATACCTGCGCGCCGCCGAACGAACGGTTGGCCAGCAGACCGCCGTAATCGCGGGCGAACGGAACGCCCTGAGCCACGCACTGGTCGATGATGTTGTTCGACACCTCGGCCAGACGGTAAACGTTGGCCTCGCGGGCGCGGTAGTCACCGCCCTTGATCGTGTCGTAGAACAAACGGTAGATCGAGTCGTTGTCGTTCTGGTAGTTCTTTGCCGCGTTGATACCGCCCTGTGCTGCGATGGAGTGGGCGCGGCGGGGCGAGTCGGAAATGCAGAATATCTTGACGTTGTAGCCCAGTTCGCCCAGCGAGGCAGCTGCGGAAGCGCCGCCCAGACCGGTTCCGACTACGATGATGTCGAGTTTACGCTTGTTGGCCGGACTCACTACTTTGATTTCGGCCTTGTGCTTGGTCCATTTCTCGGCGAGAGGACCCTGCGGTATGCGGGAATCTAACTTTGTCATATTGCGTTTTTCTGTTGTTTTCCGGTTGAACAAACTACATCAGGCTCTGGAGGTACAGGATGACAGCCGTCAGGATGAAGCCGCCTACGACGATCGTGGCGATGATGTAGGAGATGCATTTCAGACGTTTCATCCAGATTTTGCTGTTCCAGCCCACCGTCTGCAACATGCTCCATACGCCGTGCGTGAGGTGGAACCAGAGGCCGAGCAGCCAGATGATGTAAACGAGGACGTAACCGGGCTGGGCGAACAGGTCGCGTACCATGGCGGCGCCGTCTTTGGGCGAGTAGCCGAGGCTGTTCACATGCTGACCCGTGATCTCGACCCACTGCATGTTGTACCAGAAGTTGTAGAGGTGCAGGCACAGACCCAGTACGATGACCAGACCCAGTACGAACATGTTTTTCGAGGTCCACTCTACGCCGGGTTCTTTCTTGGCGACAGCATAGCGAACCGTACCGCGCGCCTTGCGGTTGCGCAGCGTCAGGATGATGGCGTAGATGAAGTGGAAGGCTACGCCGGCAGCCAGGATAACGGTACCCACGAGGGCGTACCAGTTGGCGCCGAGGAAGTTCACGATGGCGTCATAGGCTTCGTCCGAGAAGACCAAGGCACCGTTCATGATCATGTGAAAGGTCAGGAACAAGATCAGGAATGCTCCCGTAATACTCATAATCAGCTTCTTGCCGATAGATGAAGTAAAGATGTTGGCCATAAAGATAGTTTGTTATTGTTTGTATGAGTTTTCGTGGAAACAATACCGAGGTATGTGTATTTGTCATCGGGGACACCACAACGCAAAGGTATCCGATTGTTTTTGAAATAACAAACGAATCGTCCATTTTTCGCAGCCGTATCCACCGCATGCAAAAGGCGATAACCGTCTCCGTGGAGGGGGAAGGTTATCCTTACCGGGGGTGCCGCCGGATCAATGCCAGTCGTCGTGCGGTCTGCCCAGCGGGATGGAGAGGCCGAAGTTGAGATTGACGGCACGCTGGTTGATCGGGATGAACTGCGGGTTCACGTTGAATACCAGGTAGTCGGTTCCGACGAAGAAGTTGATCCAGCCCGTATGGAAATTCAGGGCAAAGCCGAACGAACTGAAGAAGTTGTCGCCGATGCACTTGTAGTTGCCGACGGCGTAGCTCAGCGAGGCCGTGAACCATTCGAAGGGGTGTACCGTGGCGGAGATCGAGAATTCGGTCCGGCCGTAGTATTCGTTGCGGCGGTGGGTGAAGAGCATGCCGGCTGCCAGCAGGTTGTTGCCGAAGATGTCGTATTCGGCACCCAGCGTCACGCCCGGATACATTTTGGTGCGCGACTTGCCGGAGGTCTCCTTGAAACGGCCGTCAAGGTTGGGGGTCAGTTCGCCTCCGGTAGACACCCAGTCGCCCGTCGAGGGGTCGTAGGTGTAGTCGTTGCCTTCGAGGGTGTAGGCGGTCTCGGAGCGTCCCAGCACCGTATGTTCGGGGTTCCACGACATGAAGCCGAGGTTGAGCAGGGCGGCCGAGAAGCGGAAGCGGTCGAAAAGCACGTATTCGGCGCCCAGGTCGAAGGTCATGCCGAAACCGGCCAGTCCCTTCATGTTCTGCAGCAGCGTGCCGGCATCCAGCTGGTCGCCGATGATGTATCCCTCTTCGTCGATCAGGTGATCGGCTTTCCGCAGGCCGTTGATGCTGGCCGAGAGGGTGCCGTCGGCAGCGATCGACCAGGTGTCGCTGTTGAGGGTGGCGTCGAGCCGGTTGTAGGTGACGTTGGCGCGTGCCAGGCCGCCGATGAAGTTGATGCGTCCGCCGACGGTCAGGTTGTCGTTGATGCGGCGCGAGTAGCCGGTCGAGAGGGTGACGTAGATGTCCGTTCCGGCCGACAGGCCGCCCATCTCGTAGGCCGTGGCGCGGGAACCCTGCTTGGTGAATTCGACCAGGCTCTTGGGCAGGTTGACACCGCCCGCCACGTCGAGGCTCAGGTCGATGGTCCAGTAGCCGATCGGAGTATAGAAGCCGGCGCCGAGCAGCGCTTCGTGCAGGTCTACCGACACTTTGTTCATGGCGGCCAGATGCGGCTCGACGGTATCCCAGGCGATCCGGCTGTCGAACAGCGACGCGATCATGCCGTTATCGACGGGGTAGAAGATCGAGTTGAAGGTCAGTGCATTGGAGTTGAAGTTGGCGGACAGGTCGCCCAGCATGGGGAACATGACGTAGCCGCGGTCGGAACGGAGTGCCGGATTGAGACGGTTGCGCATCGTGGAACCGTCCATGAAATAGGCCGTGCGGTATTGCTGTGCGTGCAGGCTGCCCGTCGCAACGGCCAGCAGGAGCAGGATGGCGTAGAATTTTTTCATGCTTTTGGTCGTGTTTCGTGGGGTTATTGCAGCACGATGCCGCCGGTTTTTTCAAAACGGATGCCGAGGTCGAGGTAGTCATCCAGCTGGAAGATGACGGCACCCGTGTTGATCTGGTTCAGCGTGAGGACGATACTCTGCACGTCGTCCAGCTGGCCGATCAGGGAGGTGATGTCGATCGGTTCGGAGGCCGTGTAGGGAGCTTCCTGCGAAGCGGCTTCGATGATGTTGCCGCTGGCCCGCGGCACTTCGGTTCCGCTGCCGTTGACAAAGGCCATGTCGAATGCGGTTTCGATGGCCAGCGTGCTGGTGATGCCGAGGATCAGGGTCAGCGTGTTGTCTTCGGAGTCGGTACCCAGCAGCGAGGTGTCCAGTGCCGAGTCCAGCGGAATTTCAAGCCGGAACGATTCGTCCGTGATGGGGACGGGGACGGTGCCGATGTCATCGAGTGTCAGGCCGAATTCGGCCAGCAGCTGTTCGATGGCGTCCAGGCCGCCCATCAGTCCCTCGAAGGAGATGCGGGCTTCGATCAGCGTCGGCGTCGCTACGAAGTCGCCGAGAACCTGGAAGTCCTGGTCAGGATCGATGTTGCCCGTGTCGTACGTCTTGTCCACGCAGCCGGCAAAGGTCAGCGTCGCCGCGGTCAGCGCCATGGCGATCAGGCAAGTGCGGTAGAAACGTTTCATGTCGTTTACGTTTTTGAAGTTAGGAAAAGGGGATATGAAACAAATATAGTGATTTTTTGGTGGGAATAATGGCAGTTGTCCGTACATTCGCCGTCGGGGCGTTGCGCGCGGCCGGTGGCTGCGGCAGGGAGAAAACAGCGGGAAAGGATTTTCTTCGTATCTTTGACAGGATGGAACGGCGCATCATGCCTTTTCCGGAAACCAAATTATTGATAGCGAATGATGTTCAGTGCATTTCTTACGGTGTTGTGGCGGTTCGATCCGACATTTGTCCGCATCGGGACGTTCGACATCCGCTGGTACGGTGTGATGTGGGCGTTGGCCATCGGCCTGGGCGCCTATTTCTTTACGCGATTCTGCAAGCGCGAGGGGTTGCCTGCCAAACTGGCCGATTCCATCTTCGTTTACGGCGCGTTGGCCACGATTCTCGGATCGCGGCTGGGACACTGCCTGTTTTACGAACCGGCGTACTATCTGGCCGATCCGGTTCAGATTCTCGCCTTCCGCGACGGCGGCATGGCCAGTCACGGTGCGGCGGTGGGGCTGCTGATCGGTCTGTGGCTCTTTTCGCGGCACAACAAGATGCCTTATCTGTGGTCGCTCGACCGCGTGATGATTCCCGTTGCCGTGGGCGGCGCCTTCGTGCGTATGGGTAACCTGTTCAACCACGAAATCTACGGCCATCCCACCGATGTGCCGTGGGCCTTCCAGTTCATCGAGAATCTCGGCGACTGGATGCGGGGCGCCGATCCGGTGTTCGGCCCGCCCAGCCATCCGACCCAGATCTACGAGGCGCTGGCCTATCTGGTGCTGTTCGGCATTCTGTGCTGGCTCTACTACGGCAAGGATGCGGGGCGCCGCTATCCGGGTCTGTTGTTCGGCGTGGGACTGATCGGCATTTTCCTGTCGCGGTTCCTGATCGAATATGTCAAGAACGATCAGGTCGATTTCGAGGCGACCATGTGGCTGAACATGGGACAGTGGCTCAGCGTACCGTTCATCGTGGCGGGTGTCGTGATGATCGTCTATGGGTTGAAGCACGAGCAGCATCCCGCTCCGCTGGCCGAGGTGCAGGCGCTGGCCGCCGAAAGGGAGCGGCGGGAGCAGAAGCGGCAGGGTGCCAAATCGGTGAAAAAAGAGAAACGTTAGCCTGCTGTCCGGCATGGAAAATATGGATCATATCTTGTTCGAAACCCTCGCACAGGGGCGGAGCGTCGCACTGCCGGGGGTGGGAACGCTGACGGTGGAGCGTATGTCGGCCGAGTTCGTCTCGAACCGTTCGCTGCGCCCTCCTTTCTATAAGGTGGTCTTTACGCCGCAGGTGCGGACGGAGTGCCGTTCGCTCGGCGACGAGGCCGGTTATGCGGCATGGCTCAAGGCGACGGAACGCGAAAAGGGCGTCCGCGATTTCGGTAGCGCCGGTGTGTTGCGCGACGGCGTTTTCGAGATGTCGCCCGCTTTGTTCGACCGGCTCAATCCACAGGGAACCCATCCTGTTGCGTTGCATCCGAACTGTTCGGTGCGGCGTCCGGCGGCTGTTGTCGCCGGTGTGTTGCTGGCGGCTGTCATCGTGTGGTGGATCGGACGCAATGTGGCGCTCCATTCGGATGTTCAGGTTGCCGTGTCGGTGCATACCGAACGGGCGTGGGACGCGGAATGTTTCGGAGAGGCGGGTGAACCGGCTACCGAGGCCGTGCCGGAAATGCCGGCTGCCGATACCCTGCGGCAGGATACGTTGCCTCCAGGGGGACTCGCGGAGATGCCGGTGGAGTCGGTGCCTGCCGAACAGCGTACGGAGCCGGACGGGAGGCCGTTGTTCCATGTGGTGGTCGGCGTCTTCTCCGAGGAGGCCAATGCCGACAAGCTGATTGCGTCCGATCCGTTGGCCATCGGACGGGATCGTTACCGCAAGGTAGCTTTCCGGAGCGGCAAACTGCTGGTGAGCGCCTTTGCCTCGACCGAACGGGAGGAGGCCGATTCGTGCCGCCGCGCGCTGTCGCGTCGGAGCGGGGAGCTGTGGGTTTATGAACAGCGTTGATCCGTCCGGAGCGGACGTCCCGACGGGGCGGGGATACGGCGGATTTTTGTAATTTTGTCCAGCGGATACGTCAGCGCGGACGTGTCGGCTTATTTGTCAGAGAATGGATAACTTCATCGTTTCGGCACGAAAATACCGGCCGGCGACCTTCGAGTCGGTGGTCGGACAGGCACACATCACTTCGACGCTGAAGAATGCGATTGCCCGCGGCCAGTTGGCGCATGCCTACCTGTTTTGCGGGCCGCGCGGCGTGGGCAAGACCACCTGCGCCCGCATCTTCGCCAAGTCGATCAACTGCCTCTCGCCCCGCGACAGCGAGGCGTGCGGCGAGTGTGAGTCGTGCCGCGCCTTCAACGAGGGGCGCAGCTTCAACATCCACGAGCTGGACGCCGCATCGAACAACTCGGTGGACGACATCCGTACGCTGACCGAACAGGTGCGGATCCCCCCGCAGATCGGACGGTACAGCGTATATATCATCGACGAGGTGCATATGTTGTCGCAGGCGGCTTTCAATGCCTTCCTCAAGACGCTTGAGGAGCCGCCCGCCCATGCGATCTTCATCCTGGCAACCACCGAGAAACACAAGATCATCCCGACGATCCTGTCGCGATGCCAGATCTATGACTTCAACCGGATACGGGTCGAGGATGCCGTGGCCTATCTCAAGCATATCGCCTCGCAGGAGGGAATCGAATACGACGACGAGTCGCTCAACCTGATCGCTGCCAAGGCCGACGGCGGCATGCGCGACGCCCTCAGCATGTTCGACAAGGCGGTGGCTTTCTGCGGACGCCGCCTCGACTTCCGCGACGTGGCCCGGACGCTCAATGTCCTCGATTACGATACCTATTTCAAGGTGACCGCATTTGCCGCGGCCGGCGACTACCGTTCGGCGCTGCTGCTGCTTGACGAGGTGCTGCGCAAGGGATTTTCGGTGCAGACCTTCGTCGGCGGACTGGCCGGCCATCTGCGCGATCTGCTCATGTGCAAGGATGTCCAGACCGCGCCGCTGCTCGAAGTGACGGGAACGCTGCTCGACCGCTACCGCCAGCAGAGTGCCGAGCTGGATACGGGATTCCTCTTCAATGCCACGGCGCTGATGAACAATGTGGATGCCGGGCTGCGCACCGCACCCAATGGGCGGCTTCATGCCGAACTCGGCCTGATGAAGCTGTGCGGCATGGGTCAAAAAAAAAACAGTCTTGAACCCGAACAGCCCGCTCTGCCGCCCCTGAGAAGGGAGCCGGAGCCTGCTGCGGCAGCCGCTGCGAGGCCGGTTGCCGCCGAACCGGCGCTGCCGTACCAGCAGCCTCAGCAACCCCAACAGCCGCAATATACCCAACAGCCACAACAGTCTCAGCAAACTCAACAACCGCAGCCCCAGGCATCTCCGGCGCCCCAGCCAGCTTCGGCACAGCCACCGGCAGCCGGAACGGCGCCGATGCAGCGGCAGGCTGCTGCCACTCCTGTCGTTGTCCCGACGGTTGCGGCAGGCACCGTACAGCAGCCGGAGCGGAAGGCTTCCGTGCCGCCTGCCGCCGATGCGGCGACCGGAGCGACTGCCCGCAGCTCCTTTCCGGAAGCGGCACGTCCGGCCGCAGCGGCATCCCGTTCCGTGTCGGGGGTGTCGATCAACAGCATTTTGAAAGGCGGACGTCACGGCGCCGTGGCAGAAGAGGCGGGAGCTGCTCCGGTGCGTGCGGCAGTCGTTGTGGATCCCGACAGCGAACGGAAACTGAACGAAGCCAAAGCCGCCTTTCTGGAAGAGCTGGGACGGACGCGCCCGCGGCTGGCAACGGCCTTTGCCGGCATGACGGTGTCGGGCAGCCGGATCGGCGTGACCGTATCGACGGAGTTGCTGCGCGATGATATCGTGCAGCGGCAGAAGGAGTTGGGCGCCCGTCTGCGCGAACTGGCCGGACTGAACGGCGTTGTCGAATTTGTTATCGAGGTGCGGGAGGATCACAGCGCGGTGCGGCCGATCAAGCCCGAAGACAAACTGGCGCATCTGCGCAGCAAGAATGCCCAACTCGACATCCTGCGCCGCGACCTCGATCTGGAGATGGAGTAGGAGTAGGAGGCGTGCGGGAAGATCCGGATACAGGCCGTATCGCCGAATCCGGTAAACGAAAAAAGCGGAGAAGATCATGGCAATCTTCTCCGCTTGTCGTTTTGGTGTCAGACGCTTATTTCGTCATGCGGATGCCCACCTCCAGCGACGAGAGGCCGGCCAGCAGCGGGTTTATCTGCGGCATGATGGCCTCCAGCATGCCGACCTTCGTCGGGTCGTACGCTTTCAGGTAGGGAAGGATGCTCTCAAGTGCAGGGGCGAGTACGACCCACGTTTCGCTCAACAGCGGTTTGTCCACATAGAAGGAGAGCGTGTTGCCGCTCAACCGGTAGTGCAGGTGGACGGTCAGCGTCTCTTCCTCGGAAGAGTAGACCAAAGCACCCTGCGTGAGGGTGGCGAGCGCGGCGTTCAACTGAGCCTGCATCTCCTCCGAAAGCTTGTCGAACAGCAGTGCTTCAATAGCGGCAACGTCTATTACGAAATAGATGTCGCTCTTGGAGGCGGTGTAGGCTACCATGTCGGACGTGAGGCCGCTTTCGGGCTGTGGGAAAACGGTGACAGAGCCGTTTTCCGATCCGGTGGTGATCGTCACGGCGCCGTTGTCGAAGGTGATCTGCGCCTCATAGTCCATGATGGCAACGTTCGGCAGCAGCGATTCGAGCATGCCGGTGATCTGACGGAAAGTCAGCGTTGTGGTGCCGTTCTCGTCCTCGAAGGTGAGGGCCGTGGCATCGGGATCAGTTGCGGTTGCGGTGCCGTACAGCGGCGTCGTCGATACGGTGTAGGTGCCGTTCAGCGTAGGATTCGAGTCCGAGCCGGAGTTCTTCTCACAACCGGTTGCGAAAAGTGCGACGGCTGTCGCCAGGGACAGGGCGCGTAAAAGGAACTGTTTCATAATGCAGTGTATTGGTTAAATTAAACTCGTTGAACCCGGGGCGGCGGGACGTGTCCGGCCGTTTTGTCCGACGGCGCGGCGAACATCCGTTTTAACAAAGATACGGAAAGTTTCGTATGGAGATACTCCGCGTGGGGTTATCCGATGATGCGCAGGTTGGCGTATTTGCTGAGCAGGCTTTTGCGGCCGGCGGCCGGATCGTCGAACTGGACGGTGACTTTCAGGTCGGCGGTCATCTCCTCGACGGCGAGTACGGTACCCTGTCCGAATTTGGCGTGTGCCACGCGCATGCCCGGACGGTAGGTGCCTGCGGGCGCCGTCGGGGCGGCTGGGCGGGAAGCCGGATCGGCACTCTCGGCCTTGCGGCTGCCCATGCTGCGCAGGTTGCGCGACTCAGGCACCGTAACCCGCACGACGGGGGTCGGGCGCGTGGCCGGACGGGAGCCATCCGACGGGCGCGGACCGCTGCGGGAGAACTCCGCACGTCCCGCATATTCGGGACGCTGGGCCTGGCGGCGGTCGTCATAGCGGCGCTTGATCTCCGTGACGGCGCTGTCGGACGCATCTTCGGCAAAGTCGTCGGGCAGATCGACGTAGCGCCCGTCCATTTCGGTGATGAAGCGGCTGGGGTTGCAGAACTCCGTGCTGCCCCATTTGAACCGCTGGCGGGCGAAGGAGACAAAGGCTTTCTTGCGGGCGCGGGTGACGGCCACGTAGAACAGGCGGCGCTCCTCCTCCAGCTTGTCCTGCGAAGAGGCGCTCATCAGGCTGGGGAAGAGGTTCTCCTCCACGCCCACGATGAAGACCGTGTCGAACTCCAGTCCCTTGGCCGAGTGGACGGTCATCAGCACCACGCGGTTTTTGGAACCCTCCTCGTCTTTGTCCATGTCGGTCATCAGCGAGATGTTCTGGAGCCACTCCTCGACGGTCGGTTCCCCGGCCTGCGTGTCTTCGGCGTCGTCGTAGGCCAGCACGATGCGCTCCTCCTTGAAGTTCTGCATCGAGGAGAGCAGCTCGTTGATGTTCTCCAGCGCGTTCTCCGATTCGGGCGAGGGGTTGAGGCGGTAGCTGCCGACGATGCCCGACCGCGAGGCCACCTCCATGCCGAAGTCGTAGAGCGCCATGTTGGCCCGCTCGAGCGACAGGCTCCGGATCAGTCCGGTGAATTCGGAGAGCTTGCGGGCGGCCGACTTCAGTTCGGGGATCTCCTCCTCGCGGATGGTCTCCAGCACCTCCCACATGCTCACCCCGCGCTGCTGGGCGACGGCGGCGAGCCGGTTGATCGTCACGGCACCGATGCCGCGCGCGGGCGTGTTGATGATGCGGCGCAGGGCTTCGTTGTCGCGCGGATTGACGATCAGGCGGAAGTAGGCTACCAGATCCTTGATCTCTTTGCGGTCGTAGAACGAGTGGCCGCTGAAGATGCGGTAGGGTACGTCGCGGCGGCGCAGCGCCTCCTCGATGGCGCGCGACTGGGCGTTGTTGCGGTAGAGTACGGCGATTTCGCTCCACTGGCCGCCGTTTTCGCGCCCCTCCTGACGGGCCAGGTCGGCCACCATGGCCGCTTCCTCCTGGTCGGTGTAGGCTTTCAGCACCTTGATCTTGTCGCCGACGGCATTCTCCGAAAAGACGTGTTTGGGAATCTGGCGGTCGTTGCGGGCAATGATGCTGTTGGCCGCGTTCACGATGTTTTGCGTGGAGCGGTAGTTCTGCTCCAGCTTGAAGACCTTGGCGGTCGGAAAGTCGTTCTGGAAGCGGAGGATGTTCTCGATCTTTGCTCCGCGGAACGAGTAGATGCTCTGTGCGTCGTCGCCCACCACGCAGACGTTGGAGTGGGTCTGCGCCAGCCGGCGCACGATGAGGTACTGGGCGTAGTTGGTGTCCTGGTACTCATCCACCAGAATGTAGCGGAAGCGCTCCTGATAGGCGGCCAGCGCATCGGGGAAATCGCGGAAGAGGATGTTCGTGTAGATCAGCAGGTCGTCGAAGTCCATCGCATTGTTGGCCTTGCAGCGGCGGGCGTACTCCTGGTAGATGGCGCCGAATTCGGGCCGCCGGCGCTGACGGTCCTCGGCCGCGAACGACGTATTG
>CASEGL010000015.1 GCA_949287525.1 uncultured Rikenellaceae bacterium | reverse complement strand
ACATCCAGTACGGTTAATAAAGTCGGTGATATTGCTTTCCGTTGTGTTGAGTGTTGAACAACTTCCGAAGTGTACGATTTTGCCGTTTAATTTGCCCTCTAACACATCGGCAATCTCTTTTAGTGTAATATACTCATTTCCGAAATAAATACGGTTTTTACGCCCGTGATACGCTATATATAAAACGGTGTAGTTTGAATACCTTTTTTGCGTGAACGCTTGCAAACCTTTTATGAAGTCCTCTTTGGTAGGACACTTGCGGTAAATGTATTTGGTCTTGGAGAAAGTAAACAACAAGTCCAATATGGGTTTTATGCTGTGGCTGCTGTGCGGATGTTTATTCCAGTTGCCCTCTAAACAGTAAATATACCGTTGTGTGGTTTCCGCACGTGCCATATATCTACATCAAAAAACAATCGGTTAAACAACATCGTTTCTTGAAATGCCAGTACCGACCGCCTAAACCGTTTGATTTTCCACCAATATCCGTTTTCATGCTTGATTTTCCTTGAATAGTGGTGCAAAGTTACGAAAAGTCCGTATCTTTGCAATATAAGTAATTGATAAACAGGTATTTAATAGTGACTTTAATGAATGTTTTACCATTGTTTTACCCCAGAAAAGCAAAAAACGCTGTAACTTGTTCAGTTACAACGTTTCGTGAGATTTTCAAAGTGGTGCCACCGGGAATCGAACCAGGGACACAAGGATTTTCAGTCCTTTGCTCTACCAACTGAGCTATGGCACCATCGTTTGGGGCTGCTAATCTTGTTTCGGTTAGCGGGTGCAAAGATAGGGACAATTTTCTTTTCTCCAAACAAAATGGCCGAAAAAGAACGGTAAAAATAGAACGGGGCGATGGAGTGCGGGCGGAAACATGTGGTACTGCTGTGGTAACGTATTTGTGTTCAGGTCGTTGTCTGCTTGATGGTGGTGCGGCGTGCCGGTGGGGTGAAGGGAGTGTTGCGGCGCCGGTGCCGTGCCTGGGAGCCGACAGGAGGGCGCCGCATGTCGGCGTATGATGATAACGCGCTGATAAATAGAATGAATTGAGGCTGTGCGGAAAAAGAAAAATGAGGGGGAGGCATGCCGAATAAATTGCGGACTCCGGTGTCCGGTCTGCTAAAATTCCTATATTTGTAGCAGTTTTTCATTAAGTTGCCGGCAATGAAAGTAGCGATAGCACAGCTGAATTATACGATCGGAGATTTTGAAACCAACAAACTGAAAATTATCGAGGCCATCGAGCGCAGCAAGTCGCTCGGAGCCGATCTGGCGGTGTTTGCCGAGGAGGCCATCAGCGGTGCGCCGGCATACGATCTGCTGAATCGGGTCAATTTCCTCGAACTGTGCGAAGAGACGCTGGTGGAAATCGCCGCCTGTTGCGACAATATAGCCGTGCTGGTAGGCCTGCCCGTGCAGAACGACGCCCGCCGCACGGTCAGCGCCGCCGCTTTCATCAAAAACCGCAAGATCATCGGCTACATCACCCGCAAGTATGTGCTGCAGCGGGACGACGCTTCGTTTCTGTGGAGCGGAGAGGGCAGCGCCATGGTCGAAGTGAACGGCAAGCGCATAGCCGTGGTGGTCGGCGAGGATGTCATGCATCCGGCCGAGTTTACCGGCCGCGAGGCGGATGTCGTGATCAATATCGGATCGACCAAGTATGCCCGTCAGCGGATAGAAAAGCGTTACGATTATTTCAGCGGGCTGGCATTCCGTCTCGGAGTTGATTTTATCATGGTCAATCAGGTCGGCGGCAATACGGACGTGATTTACGACGGGTCGTCGGCTGTCTTCGACCGCAAGGGGCGGCCGATCGCGCTGCTGGCTTCGTTCGAGGAGGATTACCGGATCATCGATCTGGATCGGGAGCATGCGCCGGTCGATGTGCCTTATCAGGATAAGACGCGCAATGTGTACAAGGCGCTGCGGCTGGGGCTGCGCGACTTCCTGCGCAAGAACGGATACGACAAGGTCTGCCTCGGCCTTTCGGGAGGCATCGATTCGGCCGTGGTGGCCGCGCTGGCCGTCGAGGCGATCGGCGCCGAGAATGTGCGGGTGCTGCTGATGCCCTCGGAGTTCTCCAGCGACCATTCCGTCGAGGATGCCATGCAGATGGTGCGCTCGCTGGGCATGCAGTACGACACGGTCTCCATTACGGACATGTACCGGATGGTCATCAGGGACATGGCGCCCGTATTCGGCGACCATACCGCTTTCGGCGTCACGGAGGAGAACATACAGGCCCGCATTCGGGGCATGCTGCTGATGGCGCTCTCCAACAAGTTCGGCCATCTGCTGCTCAATACTTCCAACAAGAGCGAACTGGCGCTGGGGTGGTGTACGCTCTATGGCGACAGCACCGGCATGCTGAGCGTGCTGGGCGACGTCTACAAGAGCGAGGTGTTCGACCTGGCGCGCTACATCAACCGCCACGGGTCGATCATCCCCGAAAACATCCTGCTGAAGGAGCCTTCGGCCGAGCTGTGTCCCGAACAGAAGGACACGGACTACCTGCCGCCCTATGACGAGACCGATTCGATCATCTACCGCATGATCGAGGAGGGGCAGTCGTGCGAGGAGATCGTCAATGCCGGTTTCAATGTCGATCTGGTCAAGAAGATATACGGCATGATCCGCCGCAACGAGCAGAAACGTTTCCAGTTCTGTCCCGTGCTGCGGGTTTCGACCTGTCCGTTCCGCGTGTTGCGGGTCATGCCCATCACGAGCAAATTCGGTTTCTGACACGGAAAAACTGTGCAGTATGGAACAGCCGATCGAGCATAAGGGAAGGGTCGTTTTCGTCGAGGGCGACCGCATCGATGTCGAGATGACCGTCGAGGGTGCCTGTGCGACCTGCCGTGCGGCCAAGGCCTGCGGCATGGGCGAGAGCGCCGACAAGACGGTGTCGCTATTGACCGCCTCGGCTCGTCTGTACGAGGTGGGCGACGAGGTGATGGTCTCCATCGAGAAGCGGATGGGCATCAAGGCGGCCACCTATGCCTACATCTTCCCGTTTTTCGTTATGGTGGCCGTTCTGTTCGTCCTGTTCGGGGCGGGCATGTCGGAGACGGTGGCCGGTCTGGCGGCATTGGGGGCGGTGGCCGTCTATTATGTCGTCCTCTTCTTTTTCCGCCACCGGATCGAGAAAGAGATTATCTTCAAACTGAGAAAATTATAGGATGGAAGGGTTGGTTTATACGGTACTGGCGTTGAGCGTGCTGGGTGTCGTGTGTGCGCTGATTCTCTATTTCGTTGCGCAGAAGTTCCGTGTGGTCGAAGATCCGCGCATCGACGATGTGGAAAAAATGCTGCCCGGAGCCAATTGCGGCGGTTGCGGCTATGCCGGATGCCGGCAGTTTGCCGCCACGGCCGTCGAGGCGGCCGACCTGTCCGCCCAGTTCTGCCCGGTGGGCGGTGCCGAAACGATGAAGCGGATCGGCGATTTTCTGGGCAAGTCGGCGCCTGAGCGGGAACCCATGGTGGCCGTGCTGCGCTGCAACGGCTCCTGTGCCAACCGTCCCCGGATCAATGTCTATGACGGTGCTGCGTCGTGTGCGGTCGAGTCGGCGCTCTATGCCGGCGAGACGGCCTGTCCGTTCGGCTGCCTCGGCCAGGGCGACTGTGTGGCCGCCTGCAATTTCGGCGCGCTGAGCATGGATCCCGAAACGGGGCTGCCCGTCGTCGATCAGGATAAGTGTACCGGTTGCGGCGCCTGTGTGAAACGGTGTCCCAAGCAGCTGTTCGAGTTGCGCCGCAAGGGGCCGAAGGACAGACGGGTTTACGTCGCCTGCCGCAATAGGGACAAGGGCGCGGTGGCGCGCAAGAGCTGCGAGGCGGCCTGCATCGGCTGCGGCAAGTGTGTCCGCGCCTGTCCGTTCGAGGCCATCACGCTGGGCGACAACCTGGCCTATATCGATTACAACAAGTGCCGTCTGTGCCGCAAGTGCGTGGTCGAGTGTCCGACGGGCGCCATTCGGGATGTCAATTTCCCGGCGCCGGCAACCCGTCCGTCGCAGAACGGTGCGGCGGAGTCCGGGCAGGGCGCGCCTGCGGCGGATACGCAGAAAGGTGAATAAAACGGGTACGAGATATGTTGAGGACGTTTCCCATAGGCGGTATTCATCCGCAGGAGAACAAGATCAGCCGTGAGTGCCGGATCGAGGCCATGCCGTTGCCGGAGACGGTGACCATTCCGCTGTCGCAACACATCGGATCGCCGACCGAGGCGGTGGTGAGCAAGGGCATGCGCGTGCGCACCGGTCAGTTGATCGGCCGCAGCACGGGTTTCGTGTCGGCCAACGTACATGCGTCGGTGACCGGTACGGTGACGGGAGTGGACACCTTTGTGGATGCGGCCGGCCTGCGCCGCGTGGGAGTGACCATCCGCACCGAACCCGACGAATGGGCCGAGGGCATCGACACCGACGACCGCATCGTGCGGGACTGCCGGCTGTCGGCGCAGGAGATCGTCGCCCGTATTGCGGCGGCCGGCATCGTCGGTATGGGCGGTGCGACCTTCCCGACCCATGTGAAACTCTCCATACCGGCCGGCAAGAAGGTCGATGTGCTGATTATCAACGGTGTCGAGTGCGAACCCTATCTGACCGACGATTACCGGATCATGATGGAGCGCGGCGAGGAGATCCTGATCGGCGCGCGGATCCTGGCTTCGGCGCTCGGCGTAGGGCGTATCCTGATCGGAATCGAGAACAACAAGCCCGACGCGGTGGAGGCATTGAGCCGTCTGGCCGGCGTCGTGGCGCCTGAAGCGGAGGTGGTGCCGTTGCGTGTCAAGTATCCGCAGGGCAGCGAAAAACATCTGATCGCCGCACTGACGGGGCGTCAGGTGCCGAGCGGCGGCCTGCCGGTCGATGTCGGCGCCGTCGTGCAGAATGTCGGCACGGCGCTGGCCGTATATGAGGCGGTGCAGAAAAACCGGCCGCTGATCGAAAGGGTGGTGACGGTGACGGGGCCTTCCGTGCTGCGGCAGGCCAACCTGCGGGTGCGCATCGGTACGCCCATGGCGCGCCTGATCGACTATTGCGGCGGTCTGCCGGCCGATACGGGCAAGGTGATCGCCGGCGGCCCGATGATGGGGCGGGCGGTTGCCAATCTGGAGGCGCCGGTCGTCAAGGGTACCTCGGCACTGCTGATCCTGCCGGAGAAGGAGGCGCGCCGGACGACGGCCCAGACCTGCATCCGGTGCGGCAAATGCGTGAGCGTCTGCCCGATGGGGCTGGAACCCTACCTGCTCAGCCGGCTGGCGCAGAAAGCCGTGTGGGACGAGGCCGAGGCGCACCACGTGACCGACTGCATCGAGTGCGGATCGTGTTCGTGGCGTTGTCCGTCGGGACTGCCGCTGCTCGACCACATCCGGGTCGGCAAGACGGAGGTCATGCGCATCATCCGTTCGCGCAAGGCATAGATCGCGACCTACTTTTACGAACGATAATACGGAGAGTGCGGCGGCCGGAACCCGCAGCGGGACAACCGGCGGTCGGCCGCACACGACTACTGACAGATTTATGGAGAAGAAATTGATCGTTTCACCTTCGCCCCACGTCCACGGGGAGCAGTCCACCGCACGGCTGATGCTCGATGTGGTGATCGCGCTGCTGCCCGCGCTGATCGTCTCGACGTGGGTCTTCGGAGGCAGGGTGCTGGCGGTGACGGCCGTGTCGGTGCTTGCCTGCGTGGCGTTTGAATATCTGATTCAGCGTTTCCTGCTGCGGGGGCCGCTGACGGTGACCAACTGGTCGGCCATCGTGACCGGTCTACTGCTGGCGTTCAACCTGCCGGTTTCCATTCCGCTCTGGATGGTGGCGGTCGGTGCGGCCGTAGCCATCGGCGTCGGCAAGATGACCTTCGGCGGACTGGGCAAGAACCCCTTCAATCCGGCGCTGGTCGGCCGTGTCTTCCTGCTGCTCTCCTTTCCGGTGGCCATGACGACCTTCCCGGCCGTCGATGCGGCAACGGGGGCGACCCCCCTGTCGGCCGTCAAGGGCATGCTGGCGAGCGGCATGTCCGTGCCGGAGGTGATGCGGATGGTCGAATGGAGCGACCTGTGGCTCGGTTTCCGGAGCGGTTCGTTCGGCGAGGTTTCCGCGCTGGCGCTGCTGCTCGGTTTCGTGTGGCTGCTCTACCGGAGGGTCATTACGTGGCACATTCCGGTGGCCGTGTTGGGTTCGGTAGCCGTTTTCACCGGTGTGCTGTGGCTGTGCGCCCCCGACCGGTTCATGGGACCGCTGTTCCACCTGCTCACGGGCGGAGTCCTGCTGGGAGCGATTTACATGGCAACCGATTATGTGACCTCGCCGATGACCGCGCGCGGCATGGTGATCTACGGCATCGGCATCGGTGTGATTACCGTGCTGATCCGTCTGTGGGGACAGTATCCCGAGGGCATGTCGTTTGCCATCCTGATTATGAATGCCTTTGTGCCGCTGATCGACAAGTATGTGCGTCCCCGTCGTTTCGGCGCAATCAAAAAAGCGTAAGGCCATGAAAAGTTCGTTGTTCAACATGGTGACGGTGCTGCTGTGCATTACGGCGGTAACCTCGGCGGCGGTCGGTGCGGTCTATTACGTGACGGCGGAACCCATCGAGATCGCCAAGGGGCAGAAGAAGGCCTCCGCCCTGGCGCAGGTGTTGCCCCCGTTCGACAATGCGCCTGCCCAACAGGTCGATACGGTGGCCGTTGACGGCGGCCAGGCGTTGGTTTATACCGCTACGATGGCGGGCGAACCGGTCGGCTATGCCGTGGAGAGTGCGGCGGCCGGATTTGCCGGAGACATCCGGCTGATGGTCGGATTCGACACGCAGGGCGCCATCCGCAACATCCGGGTGCTGGAGCAGGGTGAGACCCCCGGCCTCGGCGCCAAGGTGGCGGAGGAGGGCAATCCGGTGGAGGTCAGCTTTGTGGGCAAGTCGCCGGCCGACCTGAAGATGGCGGTGCGCAAGGATGGCGGAGACATCGACGCCATCACGGCTTCGACCATCTCCTCGCGAGCCTATGTGCAGGCGGTCAGCCGCGCCTATGCAGCCTATCTGGAGGTGAGCGGCGGAGCGGCGGAAGAGTGGGACACCTCGTCCGGAGCCACCCACCATGCGGCGGAGGCGGATGCGGAAAACGATAAGGGAGACAGCTTATGAAAAAGTGGGATATATTACTGAAAGGCATCGTTCGGGAGAACCCGACCTTCGTGCTGGTGTTGGGCATGTGTCCGACGCTCGGTACGACCACCTCGGCCATCAACGGTGCGGGCATGGGCATCGCCACGATGTTCGTGCTGATTCTCTCCAATATCGTCATTGCGCTGATCAAGAACCTGATCCCCGACAAGGTGCGCATTCCGGCCTTCATTGTGGTGATCGCCTCGTTCGTGACGATCATCCAGCTGCTCATGCAGGCCTACGTGCCGTCGCTCTACGAGACGCTGGGCGTGTTCATCCCGCTGATTGTGGTGAACTGCATCATCCTCGGGCGCGCCGAGGCCTTCGCCTCGAAACACAACGCATTCGACTCCGCGCTCGACGGGCTGGGCATCGGCCTGGGCTTCACTCTGTCGCTGACGCTGATCGGTGCCGTGCGCGAGATGCTGGGCAGCGGTTCGGTCTTCGGCTACAAGTTCATCACGGGCGACGGCATGATTGCCTTCGTGCTGGCTCCCGGCGCCTTCCTCGTGCTGGGCTATCTGATGGCGTTGTTCAACAAACTCAAAACGCGTATGCGGTAAGGGATCAAACGGAGATTAGGTTATGGAGTATTTTGCAATCATCATCGGAGCGATATTCGTCAATAACGTCGTTCTCTCGCAGTTCCTCGGCATCTGTCCGTTCCTCGGTGTCTCCAACAAGGTGAACACCTCGCTGGGCATGGGCGCGGCGGTGGTGTTCGTCATGGGCATCAGTTCCATCGTCGTCTATCTGCTGCAATATTATGTGCTGGTGCCGCTGGGCATCGAATACATGCAGACGATCGCCTTCATTCTGGTCATCGCCGCACTGGTGCAGATGGTGGAGATCATCCTCAAGAAAATCAGCCCCGCCCTCTATCAGGCGCTCGGCATTTTCCTGCCGCTCATCACGACCAACTGCGCCGTGTTGGGCGTAGCAATCCTGCTCGTGCAGAAGGAGTACAGCCTGCTCGAATCCTTCACCTATGCCGTATCGACGGCTGTGGGCTTTGCGCTGGCGCTGACGGTCTTTGCCGGTATCCGCGAACGGCTGGAACTGAACGATGTGCCGCAGGCCATGCGGGGCGTGCCGGTGGCACTCGTCACGGCCGGCATTCTGGCCATGGCCTTCATGGGCTTTGCCGGACTGGTCTGACGGCCAGCTGACGGGATCAATTATACCAGGGGCGTCCGGTGCAGAACCGGACGCCCCTGGTGTTTTCCGTTTCGGGACTTGGAGGGCGCGGAGGAAATACGGCCGGCACCCGCCGGATGGAGCGACGCATCGGATCGGAGGCGGGAGGCCTGAACCGGAAACGAAGAGGGTGCGGACACAACTGTGTCCGCACCCTCGCTTCATGGCGTATGGGAATTCGCCTAGCAGCAGCACGAACCGCTGCCGCAGTTGCCACCGCCGCAGTCGTCGTCGCACTCGCCGCCGCATCCGCAGCTGCAACCGCCGTGAGCGTGGGGATAGTCGGCCTCGGTAGCCTCGCGGATACCTTCGATCTTGCCCGTGAAGTTGAGGGTCTTGCCGGCCATCGGGTGGTTGAAGTCCATCTTCACCTTGTCGCCGTCCACCTCTACGACACGGCCCATCAGGTGCATGCCGTCGTTGGTCATCATCGGGATCTGGTTGCCTACCGTCAGCAGACCCTCCTCGACCTCGCCGTTGATGGCGAACGTCTCGCGGGGCAGCACGACGATCATGTCGGGATTGGACTCGCCGTAACCGATTTCGGGCGTGAGCGTGAAGGCGAACGTGTCGCCTACGCCCAGGCCTGCGATGTTTTTCTCGAATTCGGGGAGCAGGTAGCCTGCGCCGAATACGAATCCGAGCGGGTTCTCTGCCGTAGCGGCATCGGCAACTTCACCATCGACGGTCAGCGTATAGCTCAGCGTGACGAATTTTTTGTCTTCTACTTTCATGTCAATTTTATTGGTTTGGCGGGAGCCTGTCTCGGCTCTCCGTGTTAAATCCGTGTTCCGTGGCGTCGCGGCCCTGACGGCCGGATCCGCCGACGTATAAACAAAATGGAGGGAACCGACGCGGAGGCCGGTTCCCTGCCAGGGGTGTTAGAATTCGCAGTCGCAGCAGGTGCAGACGAGGTTGCGGTCGCCGTAGCCGTTGTCGATCTTCGACACGTACGGGAAGAACTTCGCGCGCGATACCCATTCCAGCGGGTAGGCTGCCTGCATGCGCGAGTAGGAGTGGTTCCACTCGCCGGCCACTTCGAGGGCGGTGTGGGGGGCATTGACCACCACGTTGTCCGCAGCGTCGGTGATGGCGGCGCACTCGCGTTTGATGCTGACGAGCGACTCGATGAAGCGGTCCATCTCCTCCTTCGATTCGCTTTCGGTCGGCTCGACCATCAGCGTGTCGTGTACGGGGAAGGAGAGGGTCGGGGCGTGGAAGCCGTAGTCCATCAGACGGCGGGCGATGTCGGCTACCTCGACGCCGTAATCCTTGCGGAAGTTCTGCAGGTCGAGGATCATTTCGTGACCCACACGGCCGTTCTCGCCGGTGTAGTAGGTGCGGAATTCGCCTTCCAGCGCTTTGGCCATGTAGTTGGCGTTCACGATGGCCATTTCGGTGACGCGGCGCAGACCGTCGGCACCCAGCATCTTGATGTAGCCGTAGGTGATGGGCAGCAGCAGGGCGTTGCCGTAGGGAGCGGCCGCAACGGCCGTAATGCCCTTGTCACCGCCGGTAGCCACTACCGGGTGGGAGGGCAGGAACGGTACGAGGTGCTCGGCCACGCAGATCGGGCCTACGCCGGGACCGCCGCCTCCGTGAGGCATGGCAAAGGTCTTGTGGAGGTTCAGGTGGCAGACATCGGCACCGATGTAGCCCGGGTTGGTCAGACCCACCTGGGCGTTCATGTTGGCGCCGTCCATGAAGACCAGACCGCCCGCCTCGTGAACGGCATTGACCAGTTCGCGGATCTTGCTCTCGAAGACGCCGTGCGTCGAGGGGTAGGTGATCATGGCACCGCACAGCTCGGCAGCGTGTTCGGCGGCTTTGGCCTTGAAGTCCTCCACGTCGATGTTGCCGTGTTCGTCGGTCTTGATCGTGACGATCTTCATGCCGGCCATGGCAGCCGATGCGGGGTTGGTGCCGTGAGCCGATGCGGGGATCAGCATCGTGGTGCGGTAGCCCTGGCCGCGATCCTGGTGGTAGGCGCGGATCACCATCAGACCCGTGTATTCGCCCGTGGCGCCCGATTCGGGCTGGAGCGATGCGCCGGCAAAGCCGGTGATGGCAGCCAGGTCGTGTTCCAGTTCGTGGATCATCTCCAGGTAGCCCTCGGCCTGCGAAGCGGGTGCGTAGGGGTGGATGTTGGTGAATTCGGCCAGCGACAGCGGCATCATCTCGACGGCCGCATTCAGCTTCATCGTACACGAGCCGAGCGGAATCATGCTGTCGGCCAGCGAAATGTCGCGGCGCTCGAGACGTTTGATGTAACGCATCATCTCCGTCTCGCTGTGGTATTTGCCGAATACGGGAGCCGTCAAGATCTCGTCCTTGCGCAGGAGTTTCTCCTCGACGGCGCACTTCGCTTCGTCGATCTTGATCGTCTTGGGAGCCTTCTTGCCGGCAGCCTCGGCGAAGATAGCCACTACGGCAGCCACCTCGTCGGCGGTGGTCACCTCATCGAAACTCATGCGGACGGTGCTTTCGTCCGGATAGTAGAAGTTGATGCCGCGGGCCAGTGCCGAATCCTGTACGACGGCAGCCTCGGCCTTCACCTCCAGCGTGTCGAAATAGTTCGACGCGGCGGGCTGGTAGCCCAGTTCGCGCAGTACCTCGGCTACGGCCACCGTGTGCGAGTGGATGTGGCGGGCGATGCGGCGCAGCCCCTCGGCTCCGTGATAAACGGCATAGAAGCCCGACATGGAGGCTACCAGCGCCGAAGCGGTACAGATGTTCGAGGTGGCCTTTTCGCGTTTGATATGCTGTTCGCGAGTCTGGAGTGCCATGCGGAGCGCCTTGTTGCCCAGACGGTCCACCGACACGCCGATGATACGGCCCGGCATGTTGCGTTTGAATGCCTCCTTGGTGGTCATGAAGCCGGCCGTCGGACCGCCGAAGCCCATCGGCAGGCCGAAGCGCTGGGCGGAACCCACGGCGATGTCGGCACCCCATTCGCCCGGCGACTGGAGCAGCACGAGGCTCATCAGGTCGCACACGGCGGTCACCTTCGCGCCGGCGGCATGGGCAGCCTCGGCGAATGCGGCGTAGTCGCGCACGGCACCGTCGGCGGCCGGATATTGTACGATGGCACCGAACTCCTTGCCGGTGAAGGTGTAGGCGGCGTAGTTGTCGCGGATGATCTCGATGCCGAACGGCTCGCTGCGCGTCATGAGCAGGTCGAGTACCTGCGGATAGATGTTCTCATCAACGAAGAGCTGGTTGCAGCCGTTTTTCACCTGCTCGCGCGAGCGGAGGGCGAACATCATCAGCATCGCTTCGGCGGCGGCGGTGGCGTCGTCCAGCAGCGAACAGTTGCCGATCTCCATGCCGGTGAGCGAGATGGTCATCGTCTGGAAGTTCAGCAGCGCCTCAAGACGACCCTGCGAGATCTCGGCCTGATAGGGGGTGTAGGAGGTGTACCATGCGGCGTTTTCGAAGACGTTGCGCATGATGACGGCCGGCGTGGCGGTCGGGTACCAGCCCATGCCGATGAACGAACGCATCGGGCGGTTCTTGGCGGCCAGCTCGCGGATGTGGGCGGCGAATTCGTATTCGGTCATGCCCTCGGCGGGCAGCGCGATCGGTTTGCGCAGACGGATCGTCGCGGGGATCACCTGCGAGATCAGTTCCTTGACGCTGGAGACGCCGATCACTTTGAGCATCTCCTTCAGGTCGTTGTCTGCCGTGACGCCGATATGGCGGTCGGCAAATTTATCAAAAGACATATAGGTTGTATTTGTTTGGTTTTTTATGACGCTGTTGATGGGTCACATTTCGCAAATATACAAAACTATTCCGGTTTAACCTTGGCTGGATCGGGCTATTTTGTGCCGTCCGCGCCGCGGCAGGAAGGTTTTGCCGCCTCCGGTCAGTAGCGGAAACTGCTGCCGCCGATAAATTCGCGCAGCAGCGATGTGGGCGGAATCTCGTCGGCGGCCACGGCCTGGAAGTTGTTCAGGAATTTCAGCAGCCTCCGTGCTTCGCCGAATTCGGGAACCGTGTCGGGTACCTTGTACAGCAGCGGTTCGACATGGGCGCGCAGGACGGGCAGCTCGTACAGCAGCGACGAGTTGAACATCACGTCGGCATTCTCCTGGTAAGGGAAAATGTACTGCTCCTCGCCGGTACGCACGCTGCTCCAGCGGCGCAGGGTGGCCACGGCGTCGCTGCCCCGTGTGGCATTGTCGCGCACGATGCGGCGGATCAGCCGGTTGTCCGTCGTGGGGATACGGTTCATGTCGTCCATCATGACCGTGGTGAAGACCGATACATAGATCTTGAACTTGTACTCGTCCGGTATCTTTTCGGTCAGCCGCGGGTTGAGGCCGTGGATACCCTCGACGACCAGCACGGAGCGGTCATCGAGCTGCAGCGGCTCCTCGTGCCACTGGCGGCGTCCCGATATGAAGTCGTAGCGGGGAATTTCGACGCTTTCGCCGGCGAAGAGGCGTTCCAGGTGTTCGTTGAACGTTTTCAGATCGAGGGCGTCGATCGTCTCATAGTCGTAGTCGCCGTTGGCGTCGCGCGGGGTCTGTTCGCGGTCCAGGAAATAGTCGTCCAGCGAGATCAGCACGGGATTGAGGCCGACGATGCGCAACTGGATGCCCAGCCGTTTGGCGAAAGTCGTCTTGCCGCTGGAGGAGGGGCCGGAGATCAGTACCAGACGCATGCTGCGGCGCCGGTTGGCGTCGTAGATCGCGTCGGCGATGTTGCCCAGCTTCTTCTCGTGGAACGCTTCGGCGACTTTGATCAGGTCGCTGGCTTCGCCTGCGAGGATACGGTGGTTCAGCATGCCGATGTTGGGGATGCCCTGCACACGGTTCCATTCCTGGTATTCGGTGAACAGGTCGAACATCTTTTCCTGGCGGATCATGCTTTCCAGCCGATCCGGATCGGTCCGTTTGGGAACGGCGAGGAAAAATCCGTTGTAGTAGGGCTTCAGATCGTACAGATGCAGGTAGCCGGTCGAGGGTGCCAGGGCGCCGTAGAAATAGCCCACAATGTCGGCCAGGGCATACAGGGTGACATACAGGCGGGGGCAGGAATTGATCAGCGTAATTTTGTCGTCGTATCCGAGGCGGGTGTAGATTTCGCGGGCCTCCGTGGTCAGCAGCCGGCGGCGGGCGATCGGGATGTCCTGGCGGATCAGTTCGTCCATGCGAGCCTTGAGCCGTGCGATGTCGTCGTCCGAAATGTGGCTCAGCCCTTCGATTTCGCAGTAGAACCCTTTGGATACCGAGTGCGGAATGCGGAACCGCTTTCCGGGGAACAGGTCGTGGACCGCTTTCTGCAGGGAGAAGAACAGGGTGCGTTCGTAGACGCGGATGCCTTCAAAGTGGGTGATGTCGATGAACCGCACCGAGACGGGGCGGTAGATGCGGTAGTCGAGTTCCTTGATGCTGTTATTGACGTAGGCGGCCAGATAAGGGCGTTCCGGTTTGGAAAGCATGTTGATGACGTCGCGCAGCGAAGTTCCCCATTCGACGGAGATGGTGGCTTCGTTGTTTTCGCAGACGATTTCGATCAGCGTATCGTTCATGATTGGATCAGTTGTTTTGCGTTGGCAGTCCGTCGTGTGCGGCCGCAGCGGCGCAGACGCCCTGTGCGGTATGGCGGTTGCGGTGCAGGCGACCCGCGGACAGTTATCGAAGATACGAAGAATCCCCGAATTTAGTATCTGCCGGCGCTGCCTATCTGCATGCCGGAGCGGGGAAGGGTGGTTTTTGTAGCGGGAATGTATTTTTTTGACGAGTTTTTTTGCAGGAAAGGAAAATTGCCTTATCTTTGCACCGCTTTTGAAAGGAAACCCTTTTGGAAGTGCAGAAGGAGATTCAGTAGCTCAGCAGGTAGAGCACATCCCTTTTAAGGATGGGGTCCTGGGTTCGAGCCCCAGCTGGATCACGGAAGACGTCGATAGTGCATCGGCGTCTTTTTTTATTTTTCCGTCCGGCCGGATGCAAAGCCGTCATGGAATGGCATGGCAGGGGACGCCTATCCGCGTCAAATGAACGGTAAAGGACTGTTGTAAACAGATTGACACAATGGAGGCATCCGCATGAAGCGGATGCCTCCATTGTGTCTTGACCGGCCGGATGCTGACAGGGAGCGGGAGAGGGCGTCACCGCTCCCTGTCGGGCATGCGGGGTTATGGAAGGACGTCGCCGAATGTCCGGTGGAAAAATTCCTCCATCCGGTCGAACGGAATGGCATCGAGGTTGTCGTACAGATCGACGTGGCAGGCGCCCGGCACGATCAGCAGCTCCTTGTTGTCGCCCGTCAGCCGTTTGAAGACATCCTCGCTGAAATAGCGCGAGTGGGCCTTCTCGCCGTGGATCATCAGCACGGCGCTGCGGATCTCTCCGGCGTAGCAGAGAATCGGCATGTTGATGAAGGCAAGCGCATTGAGCCGGTTGAGGTCGTCGTTCGAGTTGGGCGAGCGGCGATGGTAGCCGCGGGGCGTCTTGTAGTAGTCGTGGTATTGCCGCACGAAGAGCGGGGCATCCTCCGGCAGCGGATCGACCACGCCGCCGTCGCGTGAGCAGGTGCCGCTGCGGTACTCCTCCGTGCGCAGGTCGTTGAGCTGTTCGCGCAGCCGGTAGCGGTCGTCGGGAGTCATGGCGTCGAAGTAGCCGTTGGCATTGACGCGGCTCATGTCGTACATGGTCGAGGTGACGGTGGCGCGGATGCGCGGGTCGTTGGCGGCGGCGTTGAGGGCAAAGCCGCCCCAGCCGCAGATGCCCACGATGCCGATGCGCCGGGGATCGACGTCGTCGCGGGTCAGCAGGTAATCGACCGCCGCGCTGAAGTCGTCCGTGCTGATTTCGGGCGAGGTGAGGTTGCGGGGCGTGCCGCCACTCTCGCCGCAGAACGAGGGGGCGAAGGCAATGGTCAGAAAGCCGCGCTCGGCCAGCGTCTGGGCGTACAGGCCGGAGACCTGTTCTTTTACGGCGCCGTAGGGACCACATACGGCGATGGCCGCCAGCGGCTCCTGCGCACCGGCGGGGCGGTAGAGGTCGGCCGCCAGGGTGATGCCGTAGCGGTTGAGAAAGGTGATTTTCGTGTGTTCGACCCGATTGCTTTGCGGGAAGGTCTTGTCCCATTCCCGGGTCAGTTCCAGTTTTTCCATATTGTTTTGAGGTTGTTCGGTTGCGGCCGGAGCCGATGCGCCGGCCTGCGGGGCTGCGAGTAGCATCAGTGCGGCGATGAATGGTCGTGTCATGAGGTGGGCGTTTGAAGTTCGTTTGCGGGGCGCTGCGGCAGTCCGTTGCCCGCACAACAAAGATACGGCGGTGTGTCGGCCGTCCGGTTAGATGGATTACGGAGGATATTACCCGAATTACGGTTTCCGCCCGCCGGTCGGAAAGGAGGGGGCTGGCTGCCGAGCCGTTATGCCGCATACCGGCGGCAGCAGAGACAGGCAGAGCGGTCCCGCAACGTTGCGAAACCGCTCTTGTCATGGTAGTGGAGCTGGAGGGAGTCGAACCCTCGTCCAAACAGGGAACCCGAAGGCTTTCTACATGCTTAGCCGTCGTTTAATCCTCCTCTCCGCACCCGGCATACGGCAGCCTAATGCGAAGCCCAGTCCGTATTTTCTCGCCGCGGCAGCCCGGACACGCGCCGCAGCCAGCTTCTCATTGTCGATACTCCGGTGCCGGCGGAACAAGAAGCGGGTTCCACCGGCGGAGTACTCGTTCTCCGGCCTCCTTGGGTCAGAAAATTAAGGTAATGTTACTTGGTAAGATTACGCAGCGAGTGCATAGCTATTATTGCCATTTATAAAGTTGAGCGTTGAGATTTACGAGCCATCCACACAAAGCTCGGCATGCTTACTTTCCGACTCTGCCTGCTGTCAAAACCGGTCAGCCCCGAAAAACAGCGCTCTCCTTCCTGCGGCACGCCCCGGGCGGCACTTCGGTCGGAAAGACACGCAAAGGTAATGAAATTATCCTGCGTCACCTATTATCAACGCGGATTTATGCCGAAATAGTATGATCCGCAGCGGGCAGGTGGTTCGATGCGGATCGAGGACATTATTTTTGAACGATCGTAAAAAAAAATCCGTAACTTTGGGCGTAATTTTTGTCTCCATGGAACAGGAAACCACCACGATCACAAAAAAACCGAACATCGTCCGCAGACTGTACGACTGGATTCTCGGCTGGGCCGACAGCCGGTGGGGTGAGGCAGCCCTCTTCATCCTGGCCTTCGTCGAGTCGAGTTTCTTCCCTATTCCGCCCGACGTGCTGCTGATTGCCCTGTGTCTCGGCTGCCCGCGGCGTTCGTTCCGCTATGCGGCGATCTGCCTGGGAGGTTCGCTCTGTGGCGCGGCAGTAGCCTATGCCCTGGGTTTCTGGGCCTGGAATGCCGTGGATCACTGGTTCATCCCGACCATCTTTTCCGAGGAGGCTTTCCGCTCGGTGAGCGATCTGTATAACGAGTGGAACTTCTGGGCGGTGTTTACGGCCGGTTTCACGCCGATTCCCTACAAGATCTTTACCCTCGCCGCAGGCGTGTTCCACATCGACTTCGTTATGTTCATGCTGGCTTCGCTGGTGGGGCGCAGCATGCGCTTCTTCCTGATCGGCTGGCTGATCTGGAAGTTCGGCGCACCGATCAAGACCTTCATCGACAAATATTTCAACCTGATAGTCGTTGCTTTCACCGTGCTGCTGATCGGCAGTTTTCTGCTGATCCGGTATGTGTTCTGATACCGTCCGCTGTGCCATGCCCCTGTACGGATTGATCGGTTACCCGCTCGGCCACTCGTTTTCGGCCGCCTGGTTTGCGGAGAAGTTCCGCCGCGAGGCCATCGCCGATGCCGAGTACCGCAATTTCCCGCTGGAGTCGGTCGAGGAGCTGCCGCAGTTGTGGGCGGAGCATCCCGATTTGGTCGGACTGAATGTGACTGCACCCTACAAGGTGGCCGTGATGCCTTATCTCGCCAGTGTCGATCCGGTGGCGCAGGCGATCGGCGCGGTGAACTGCATGGTGCGCCGTCCGGACGGCTGGCACGGTTACAATGTGGACTGGATCGGTTTCGGGGAGACCCTCCGGCCGCTGCTGGAAGGGGAGCGTCCCGATGCCCTCGTGCTGGGTACGGGCGGGGCGTCGCAGGCAGCCCGCTATGCGCTGACGCAGCTCGGCATCCGCTACCTTTCCGTATCGCGTACCCCGAAAAAAGAGCGGCAGATCGCCTATGCGGATCTGTCGCCCGAAGTGATGGCTTCCCACCGGTTGATTGTCAATGCAACTCCGCTGGGAACCTTTCCGGCGATTGACGGGGCGCCTCCCATTCCCTACGACCTGCTCTCGCCGCACCATATTCTCTATGACATGGTCTATAATCCGCCGCTGACAACCTTCCTGCGCCACGGGCAGAAACACGGCTGCCGGATACGGAACGGCCGCGGCATGCTCGAACGTCAGGCCGAAGAGTCGTGGCGGCTGTTTTCCGAGGGGCGATAGGGTGCGTACGGCTCGTTGCGCCCTTTCTATACGTGCCAGCCGGTCTTGAAGCCGGATTTGTCGAATTTGGCTTTCATGATCTGCTGTGCTTTGGGCAGATCGGAGCGGTTCACGATCAGACGGATGTCGCGCTCCAGCATGGGAAGGATATCGGCCACCATGTCGTTTACCAACTGGCATTCGATACCCATCGACGCGAGCATCGATTTGACCACCTGAGCCTCTTCCATCGAAGAGAACGTGGCAATGGTTGCAAATTCACGGTTGTCCATAGTGGTAATTGTTTTTGGGGTTTTATTTATTTAAAGATACGGAATATTTCGGTTGGTTTGTCCGTCCGGCACGATTTTTCGGGAATTGCAGAAAAAAACGGAAGAAAAGCGGGGAATGGAACGGATATTGCAGAGTATCTAATATGAAACTTTAAATTTATTCGTATGAAAAAATTGTTTTTGGGCTTATTGTTGTGTGTGCCGTTCACGATGGCGGCTCAGTCCGATGTGGTGACGTTCCGTTTCCTGAATCAGGAGGGCGGTGCGGCCGAAGGATACAAGGTTTCCTTTATGTTGGACGGCAAAAACATAGCCTCCGAGGCGGATGCGGCGGAGATCTATCAGGTACGCGTCCTGGAAAAAGATACGGTGACCGTGGAGATCGGCCGGTTCAACTATGCCTTTCCCGCTGCGGGAACGAAGGAGGTGGTCATGACCCTGAATGCCAAGGGCAAGGCGGTTGCCATCGAGCGTAACGGCGTGGCGGTTCGTCCGGCAACCTATCGTGTACCCTATTTCTATGCCACCGGTGCGGCAGACAGCAATTCGCAGTATCTCGATCTGGCGGAGTATCTGAACGGCCGGATCGCAGGACTGATGATCGAGGGCGGCCCCGGCAACTATCAGGTCTATCTGGACGGCCTGGTGCCGCTGGTGGTGGTCAACGGCCTGCCGGTCCGCAACTTCAATGCGGCCAACAGTCTGGTGAACCCCAATGACATCCAGTCCGTGTCGGTTCAGCGCGACGGCACGATCTACGGTACGGCCGGCAGAAACGGCGTGCTGATTATCAATACCGTACAATAGCCCTCTGCGGAGTCCCTCCGGCTTCTGCCTGTCGGCAGCCATACCCCGAAACCCAACCGGTTTCGGGGTATCTTTTTTTGCGGCCGCCGCGGCAGGGGAGGGCGGCCGTGAATTTATCTTTTTGTAAATGCGGCTTCATGTTTTCGTAATGCGCTCCGGATAGCTTTGCGGCGTCATTGATAAGCATTGAGAAGTTATGGAAATAAAGAGCTACGGAGTACGGATTGTCCGGATGTTGTGTGCCGCAGGCCTGCTGTGGGCGGGTATCGCGCCGCAGGCAGTTGCCGTGGAACCGGTGTATGCCATCTCGGGCAGCATTACGGATGCGGAGACCAACGAACCCGTCGTCGGTGCGACGGTCATGTTGAAAAACACCTATACGGGTGTGGCGGCCGATGCGGACGGCCATTACCGGCTGAACGGACTGGCTGCCGGCGATTATACGCTGGTCATTAGTTTCATCTCCTATCAGACGCAGGAGATTGCCTGCCGGGTGACCGGCGACATTGCGGATATGAATATCGCCCTGCGCAGCGATGCGGAGGAGATGGAGGCGGTCGTCGTCAAGGCCAAGGTGCGCAGCGATACGGAAATCGCCATGCTGGGCGCCATCAAGGCGATGCCGCAGGTGTCGAGCGGCATTTCGGCCGCCCAGATCTCCAAGGGTCCCGACCGGGATGCCTCCGAAGTGGTGCGGCGCATTCCGGGCATCACGGTTATCGACGACCGCTTCGTCATCGTCCGGGGTCTTTCGCAGCGATACAACAACACGTGGCTCAACGGCCTCTCCGTGCCGAGTACCGAGACCGACAGCCGCGCCTTCTCGTTCGACATGATTCCCAGCAGCCAGATCGACAACCTGATCGTGTACAAGTCGCCGTCGCCCGAACTGCCCGGCGATTTTGCGGGCGGCTTCGTGAAGATCGTCACCAAGGGCATGCCCGACCGCAACTCCTTCTCGGTCAGCTACGGCACGGGATTCAATGTGCGGACCCAGTTTTCGGATTTTCTCATCAATCCGGGCAGCTGGACCGACTGCCTCGGTTTCGACGGCGGCAAGCGGCAGCTGCAGGAGGACTTTCCGCACATGCAGCTGATTACCGATCCGGACCGGATCACGGAGATCACCCGCAACGGATTCAATACCGACTGGAGCGTGCGCCACATGACGCCGATTCCCGACCAGCGCCTTTCGCTTTCGCTGGCCCGCCGGTTCACCGACCGGAAGGGAACGCAGTACGGCACCACGACAGCCGTCAATTACAGCAACACCTTCAAGGGGATTACGGGGATCAAGAACGCCCGGTACGGCATCTATTCCGCAGCGGCGGATCAGCCGGTCTACATCAATGATTATCATGACAACCAGTATTCGCACAACGTCCGTGTCGGCGCGATGCACAACTGGGCGTTCGTCATCGACCCTTCCAACCGGATCGAGTTCAAGAACCTATTCAACCTGATGGGGCTCAACCGGCTGACCGAGCGAACCGGCATCAAGAACGTCAGCAGCCCCCAGTATCAGGAGCAGACCGAGATGCTGTACAGCTCGCGCCTGACCTATACGGGACAGCTGGCCGGTACGCACCACCTCACCGACCGTGACGCGACCATTGCCTGGAACGCCGGCTATTCCTATGCCAGCAAGGACGAACCCGACCGCCGCATCGTGGAGAACTACGCCGGCATCAGCGACGACAGCGACATCGTGGAGGGGCTGAAAACCAACAACGAACACATCAAACGCTATTTCCAGAACCTGCAGGATCACATCGCTTCCGCCTCGCTCGACTACGAGGAGACCTTTGCGGGCGGGCGCATCGAACCGACCCTGCGCACGGGCTTCTACGGCGAGTACCGCTACCGCGACTACACCCAGCGCGAATTCCAGTACAATTACGACAACCTCTCCGTGGCCGAGCGGCAGGAGTATCTGGGACTGCCCTTCGCCGAGATGATGGACGACAGCTGGCTGGGTGCCGACAAGGTCTACATCGAGGAGCTGACCCATCCCGACTACGATTACAGCGCCGATGTCGCCTCCGTAGCCGCTTATGCGGCCGTGGATCTGCCGCTGGGCCCGTTCAGCGTCTACGCCGGTCTCCGCGTGGAGAACTATGCGACCATCCTGCACCGCAACCGCGCCGCCGCTCCGGGCTACGACCTGATGACCGACGACCGCCGCAACGACTTCGACCTGCTGCCCTCGGTAAACCTGACCTACAAGTTCAACGACCGTCACCAGTTGCGCGCCGCCTACGGCCGTTCGCTCAACCGTCCCGAACTGCGTGAGCTGTCGCCGGCCGTCTACTACGACTTCGACCTCTTCAGCGAGATTCAGGGTAACCCCGATCTGAAGACCGCCCACGTGGACAACATCGACCTGCGCTACGAGTTCTATCCCGCAGCGGGCGAGACGATCAGCCTCGGCGCCTTCTACAAACACTTCACGGATCCGATCGAGTGGACCTACTGCGACATGGGCGGTACGCTCCGCTACCAGTACGAGAATGCCCGCGCCGCCCGGAGCATGGGTGTGGAACTGGAAGTGCGCAAGAACCTCGACTTCATGGCGATGCCTAACCTGTCGCTGGTGCTGAACGCCGCCTACATCTACAGCCGCGTGACCTTCAACGAAGGCGAAGTGGTCACCACGCCCGACCGTCCCATGCAGGGTCAATCGCCCTACGTGATCAATGCCGGCTTCTACTACAACTCCCAGCGGCTGGGACTGAGCGCCACGCTGCTCTACAACCGCATCGGCAAACGTATCGTCGGACTGGGCAAGTCGAACAGCATCAACCCCGATCCCAATACGCTGATCCCGGACTCCTACGAGATGCCCCGCAACGTGATCGACTTCTCGATCTCGAAGACGATCGGCAAGTACGTGACCCTGACGCTTGCCGTCAAGGACATCCTCTCGGAGGACATCGTTTACAAGCAGTTCCCCACCTTCGTCAAGGATGGCCGGACCTACCAGCGCGAGCAGGTGACCCGCAGCTACAATCCCGGACAGAACGTCACGCTGACCGTGTCGGCCAAGTTCTGATGCCGCCCCTTGCATTCGACTATCAGAGAGAAAAACAGTATAGCAAACAACCTTTTATCAAATCAACAAAACGATGAAAAAAAGCATGAAACTGGCCGCTGTGGCCATGATGTTCCTGACGGCCGCCATGACGGCATGTACGACTCCTTCGGATAACGGAGGCAACGGTGGCGATGGTGGCGACGAGTTTGTTCTGGGCGACGGTTCCAAGGACAACTTCGAGATCACCGAGAACACGACGCTGACCTATCCGAACACCTATACCCTCAAAGGCTTCGTTTACGTACCCGACGGTGTGACGCTCACCATCGAGCCGGGCGTGGTCATCAAAGGCGACAAGGCTACGCAGGGCACGCTGATCGTGGAGCGCGGCGGCAAGATCATGGCGCAGGGTACGGCCGACCGTCCCATCGTCTTCACCTCGGCACAGGAGCCGGGCAACCGCAAACCGGGCGACTGGGGTGGCATCATCCTGCTGGGCAAGGCTCCCAACAACCTCGGCGAGCAGACCATCGAGGGTGGCGTACGTTCCAAACACGGCGGTAACGATCCGGCCGACAATTCGGGTGTGCTGAGCTACGTCCGCGTAGAGTATCCGGGTATCGAGTACTCGACCGACAACGAGATCAACGGTATCACCTTCGGCTCGGTCGGCAGCGGCACGAAAGTCGATCACGTACAGGTGTTCTATTCGGGCGATGATGCCTACGAGTGGTTCGGCGGTACGATGAATGCCGATCACCTCGTGGCTTACGGTACGTGGGACGATGACTTCGATACCGACAATGGCTTCAGCGGCCGCATCCAGTTTGCCGTAGCCATCCGCGACGCTCAGTACGGTGACAAGTCGGCTTCCAACGGCTTCGAGTCGGACAACAACGCCGACGGTGCCGCCACCGAGCCCTACACCTCGTGTGTCTTCTCGAATGTCAGCCTCTTCGGTCCGGTAGCCGATCCGGCCTCCTACACCGACCAGGCCGGCGTACACGGCAGCCCCGTCGATGCCCGCTTTCAGGCTGCGCTGCACCTGCGCCGCAACACCCGTCTGAACATCTTCAACTCCGTGATCGCCGCCTTCCCCGTAGGTCTCATCATCGAGAACGACAAGGGTTCGACCACGCAGGATTGGGCTACGCAGGGCCTGCTGAACGTGACCAACTGCGTCATGGCCGGCATGGTGAAAGATTATCAGGATGCCCAGTACTGGGAGGGCAACTCGCAGTTCAACCCCGATGACAACGGCACCTTCGTAAAGAGCTACTTCACCCGTGCGGAGGGTGACAACCAGACGCTGGAGACCCTCGCCGACCTGAAACTTGCCGGTGCTCCCGCAGGTGTTGCTTCGGCTGTGTTCCCGACCGCCGAGAGCCCGCTGGCCAACGGTGCCGCATGGGACGCTTCGCAGGTAGCCACCGGCTTCGAGCAGGTAGCCTACATCGGTGCCTTCGGTCCGAGCGAGACGGCCGACAACAACTGGATGAGCGGCTGGTGCAACTTCGACGCCCAGAATACGAACTATTAGACCGTCCGGTGACGGTATCATGCAGGCGGCGGAATCCCGTAGGGGGTTCCGCCGCTCGTTTTGTCGTGGATCGTGCCTCTGCAGGTGGGGAGGCTCCGGTCAGAGTCCCAGGTCGCGGTCGATCAGGATGACCGTGATGCGGCCGGCCGGATGGCACTTGTGCAGGATCAGCCGCTCGTTGCAGATGCGGTGGGGCGAGGAGCAGTCGTGGCAGACGCCCGTCTTGGCGCAGGGGGTGACCATGCCTTCGTGGCGGGCGACGTTCTGCGGGGCGGCCTGCGTGCGGATGCGTTCGTAGGCGGCGGCCGTGTCGGCGACGATCTTGTTGCGTCCGACGGTCAGCAGAATGTGGCGCGGGCCGAAGGCGATCGGGGCGATGCGGTTGCCGATCATGTCGAGCCAGTGGAGTTCGCCGGTCAGCGTCACGGCATTGATGCCCGTCAGGAAGGTGTCGCACAGCAGCGCCTGGCGGCGGCGTTCGATCAGCTGGCGGAACGGCACGCCCGCCTCGAAGGTGTCGATCAGCGGATAGCGGTTCTGGCTGCGCAGCCAGTCGATCGTGCCGGTGGCGTAGAGGGTCATGGAGTCGCCGAAGGAGACGCTGGAGGGAGCCAGCGTTTCGATGCGTTCGCGGATGAAGGCGCCGGCGGCCTTCTCGTCGGGGACGAAGACGGCCTCGAAGCCGTTGCGGCGCAACCGGCCGGCGCACTGTTCCTGCAGGTTGTCGGGGGTGTCATGTGTCGTTTGCATGCGTCGTCGGTGTGAAAGGTTTCTGCAAACATACGCAAACGGCGTCGAAAGACGGGCGTTGCCTTGCAAAAAAGCATCGGGAGGCGTGTGTGGGCGGGACGGGGAGGGCGTGCGGAACGAATTTGCCGTGCGATGGCGAAAAACGGCGTCGGGACGGCGGGGCGGCGCGGATAAAATGCTATCTTTGTACAATATCGCGTGTGGAAGGCGGAATTGTGTCGTCCGCATGCGCGATGGCTTATCCGAATAACCGATCATGTACCGATACGATTTGCGCGCCGGCTTGTTTGTGCCGTTGTTGGCCTTGTTGGTCTGGTTGGGCGTTGCGCCGGCAGCGGCTCGCCCGATGGCGGACAGGCATGTCTTGGAGATTGCCGGCAGCCGGCCGACGGTGCAGATCGAGTCCGTACCGGCGGCGGAGCAGACGCTCCACCGGCAGTTGTCCGGTGACGAGCGGCGTCCGAAAGTGGGAGTTGTTCTCAGCGGCGGTGGTGCGAAGGGTGTGGCCCATATCGGCGTCCTGAAGGTGCTGGAAGAGGCAGGTGTACCGATCGACTACGTGGCCGGAACCAGTATGGGCGCCATTATCGGCGGCCTCTACTGCATTGGCTGGACGACGGCCGAACTCGATTCGCTGGTGCGCCATCAGGACTGGATGGCGCTGCTCAGCGACAAACTCTCGCGCAGCGACCAACTCGTGGCACAGAAGGAGATAGGCGACACCTATCTGTTGTCGGTGCCGCTGTCGCTGAAGAAGAAATTCGCCATCCCGTCGGGTGTGCTGGCCGGTCAGAGCGTGCTGAACCTGTTGAACGAGATGACGCTCGGCTATCATGACGGCGACCTGGATTTCGATTCGCTTCCCATTCCGTTCGCCTGTGTGGCCTACGACATGGTCAAGGGGCAGGAGGTGGTGTTCCGCAGCGGCAATCTGCCGTTGGCCATTCGGGCGAGCATGTCCATTCCGGGCGCCTTCGTGCCGGTGTCGCTGGACGGCATGGCGCTGGTGGACGGCGGCATCTACAACAACTTTCCGGTGGACGTGGTGCGCCAGATGGGGGCGGACATCGTCATCGGCGTCGATCTGGCTTCCGGAGCGCCGGTGAGCGAGGAGACGCTGCAGTCGTTCAGCGGCCTCTTCAACCAGGTGACCAGCATTCTGGGGCGCGAACGCTATACGGAGAACCTCAAGCATGTCGATCTGTACCTGCATCCCGAAGTGAGGCCTTACACGTCGGCCAGCTTTTCGACTTCGGCGGTGGACAGCCTGCTGGTACGCGGCGAACGCTGCGCGCGACAGCATTGGGATGAGATTGTCGCTTTGCAGGAGCAGGTATATATGGGGGCCGATTACATGTCGAACCGCAAACGTATTCTGATGGACGACAGCGATTCGCTGCAGGTCGGCGCAATCGAATTCGTCGGGCTGACCCATAACGAGGAGCGTTTCATGCGCCGTTCGCTGCGGATTTCCGAACATTCGGTGGTCACCAAGGGCGAGTTGAATAACGCCATTGCTAAATTGCGCGGATCGGGTGCCTTCTCCTATGTGACATATACGCTGGAAAGCAAACCTCCCTATACGCTGCAGATTACGGTGAACGAAAAGCAGCCGGCAGCCGTCAATATCGGCTTCCGGTTCGATTCCGAGGAGATGGCCAGCATCCTGCTCAACACGACGCTGACGCTGCGCGGCCTGCAGGGGCCGAGGCTGGGACTCTCCCTGCGGTTGAATGAAAATCCGTATCTGAAACTCGAATTTCTGTCGAGCAATATCCTGCGCGGACGCCTCGGATTCTCCTACATGTTCAAGAACAGCAATTACCGGCTCTACAAGAACGGAGCGCAATACAATAACGTGACATTCGGCCAGAATCGGGTCGAACTCTTCTTCTCGCTGGCCAATCCCACCTGGTTCAATCCGCGCCTGGGGGTCAATTACGAACACTTCAACTACGACTCGTTCCTGTTCGTCTCCGATGCCGACCGTATCGCCGTTACCCCGAAGGGATTCATTAACTACTACCTGATGGGGGATCTCGAAACATTCGACAACCACTATTTCCCGACGCGGGGATTTTCCGCCCTCGCCAAGGCGACGCTGCATACCGACAACGGTTACGGATACAACGGTACCGAACCGTTCGGGTCACTGGCCTACTATGTGCGGGGTGCCTTGTCGCCGTGGAAGTTCCTGACGATTTTGCCGGCCATAGCCGGCCGTTCGCTGATCGGACAGCCCGTCGCCTATTCCTATTACAACTACATCGGCGGCGAGGTGGCCGGACGCTACATGGATCAGCAGATCCCGTTTGTCGGCATCCATCATATGGAGGAGGCCAACCGTTCGCTCGTGACCTTCCATGCGGAGGTGCGTGCGCGCATCGTCACCCATCATTATGTGTCGCTTAAGGGAGCCTACGGGTTGCAGAACAAAAATTTCTTCGGCATGTTTACCCAGGCGGCACGCAAGGACGATTTGTGGGGCGTGGGCATCAAATATGCCTATTCATCGCCGATCGGTCCCATTTCGCTCCAGTTCGATTACTCCAATGTCAGCCGTTTCGGCGTCTATTTCAGCTTGGGAAAAACCTTCTGACCGGAGAGCGGGCCGTCGGACGGGGAGGGAGAACCCTTCCCGCGGCGAACGGTGCGTCCGGCCGTCCGGCGGGAAACCTGCCGCCGGAGTGCCGGTAGGCGGTTACTTCTTGTCGAAAAACCGTTCGTCGAAATTGACCAGATAGACCTGCCGGCTGGCGCGGGTGATGGCCGTGTAGAGCCATCGCATCAGGTCGCGGTTCATGGTCTCCTCGCCGAAGAGCATCTTGTCGATGAAGACGGCCTGCCATTCGCCGCCCTGCGCCTTGTGAGCCGTGACGGCATAGGCGAACTTGACCTGCAGGGCGTTGAAGTGGGGATTCTCGTGTACCTGTTTGTAGCGTTTGGCCTTGCTGCGGATGTCGGCATAGTCTTCGCTGACGGCATAGAACAGCGCGCTGCTCTGCTCGCGCGTCAGCGCCGGCGCTTCGGACGAGAGTGTGTCGAGCAGTATCTTGCAGTCCAGTTCGTAATCGTCGTAGTCGGGAAAACTGAGGCGCGCATCGGCGAACCGGAAGCCGTAGAACTCCTCGAAGCGGCGCAGTTTGACCAGCCGCGCCGTGTCGCCGTTGGCGATGAAATCCATGCGCGGCTCCTCCTCGCGTTCGGTGAAGTGGTAGTTGTTCTTGACCACCATCAGCATGTCGCCCGATTCGATCTCCTCCTCGGCATAGATGATGTGGCGGCGTATGCCTTCGTTGAACCGGTTGGCCCGCTTGTTGGAGCGGGTGATGACGATGGTGTCTTCGCGGCCGTAGCGGCTGTAGCACTCTTCCACCTTTTCGAGAAATTCGCCTCCGTCGATGGCCTGGAAGTCGGGGTAGGTGAGGTCGAAGAGCGGCGGCTCCAGGATGTTCGCCTCCAGCATGCAGCGCACCAGCGTGGCGTTGAACAGGATGCCCGAATCGGTCTCCTGGCGCATCACCTCGTCCAGCATGCCGCAGGTGACCTCGCCGTAGTTGCGCATGAACGACGGGTCGAGGGCGGGGCTGTTGTCGTGGCCGACGGGGGGCAGCTGGGCGTTGTCGCCCACGAAGAGCAGCCGGCAGCGGGCGCCCTGGCGGACGTAGCGGATCAGGTCCTCGAGCAGCGAGCCGCTGCCGAAAGGCGAGGCGGTGTCGGTGGCGGCGGTGAGCATTGAGGCCTCGTCGATGATGAAGCAGGCGTCTTTCTCGCGGTTGTAGTCGAGCGAGAAGTCCGACTCCGGGTCGGTCAGGCTCTTCTGCCGGTATATTTTCTTGTGGATGGTGTAGGCGTGCTGTCCCGAGTGGTCGGCCATGACCTTGGCTGCCCGGCCGGTCGGGGCGAGCAGGATGGGCTTGATGCGCATGGCGCGCAGGGCCGCCACAAAGGCCGCGATGACCGTCGTCTTGCCGGTGCCGGCATAGCCGTTGAGGATGAAAATCCGCTCCGTGTCGGGATCGGCGAGCCACTCGGCCAGCGAGTCGATGATTTTTTTTTGGCCAAGAGTTGGCTCGAAAGCAAAATTCGCGTAAATTTGAGACGCGATATGTTCATGCACCATCGGTCAAACGTTTTTAATGGAATCCGGTCGCTTGCAGGCTGTCGCCCGAAACGCGTTACAAACTTAAATGAAAAAATAAAAATGAAAAAAGCTGCTATTCAGATTGTCCTCGCCCTCGTAGTCGTGGGACTCGCTTTTGTCGTATACCGTCAGCTGACGATTCCGCTCCAGTTCGACAAGGAGGTCAGCAAACGTTCCGCTGCCGTGATCGACCGCATCAAAGACATCCGTTCCGCAGAACGTGCCTACAAACAGGCTTACGACAAATATTGCGGCGACTTCGATTCGCTGATCGCTTTCGTGCTGACCGACTCGATGGTGTACGAGCGTTCGTTCGGTTCGGCCGATGACTCGGTTGCCGTGGCGCGCGGTCTGGTGAAGAGCGAGCAGTTCAAGGTGGCTGTGATCGATACGGCGTTCGGAAGCAAGAAGCTGACGCCCGAGCAGGTGGAGCAGCTCCGCTACATCCCCTACGGCAGCGACAACGCCGAGTATATCCTCGAGGCCGGTGCGCTGGAGACCGAGTCGGGCGTAACGGTGCAGGTGTTCGAGTGCCGCGCTCCGTTCAAGGCCTATCTGTCCGACCTGAACCATCAGGAACTCGTGAACCTGATCGACGAACGTAAGAATACCTACAAGGATTATCCGGGTATCAAGGTAGGTTCGATGACCAGCGCTACGAACGATGCAGGTAACTGGGAATAATTCGGTAAACGAATTGAAGATATTGTCCGTTCGGCTCAGGCAGGGCGGACTTTCTTTTTCTTTTGCCGGCGACGGCGGGGCTACGCTGTGCGACAGCATCGCCTTCCGGAAGGAGGTGTCGCTGGCCGAGCAGCTCGTGCGGGTTGCGGCCCGTTTCCGCTCAGTGGTCGATGTCATGCAGGTGTTCGTCGATACGGCCGATACGGTGTTCGTGCCGGCCGAACTGCTGGAGGATCCCGATCCGGAACTTTGGCTGCGCCGTGCAGGCATTGCGGTGGGCGAGTCGTGTGTGGCGATGACGACGGAGACGGTGCAGGACGTATGTGCCGTCGTGGTGGCCGAGGCTGCCGTTGTCGAGGCGCTGCGGCTGCTGCCGGTGCGCAGGGTGCGTTTCTTCTCGCCGCTGCATGAGCTGCTGGCCGCGTGGGAACGCCGTCCGGTAGACGGGGGAGGGCTGCTGGTCTATCCCACGGGCGACAATGTGTATGTCGTCCGGTACGACGAAGGCGGCCGCCTGGTGCTGGCGGAGGTGTATCCCTGTCGGGGAACGGCCGATCTGGTGTGGTGTCTGACGGCTTTGGCGGAGCAGGAACAGGGGCGGCGGGCTGACTGGCCGGTGTTCCTGTACGGCGGCAATCCGGTCGATGCGGGGCGGCTGCGGCGTTATTTCCGGCATGTGCAGCCGTTTCCGATGCAGAAGAAAGGAGGCAAGTGATGCGTATCGTAGGAGGAAAATTCAGGGGCAGGGTCATTACGCCGCCGCGCAACCTGCGGGCGCGGCCGACGACCGATTTCGCCAAGGAAAACCTGTTCAACGTACTGACCAATCTCGTCGATATAGAAGGCGCCGACGTGCTGGATCTGTTTTCCGGTACGGGGTCGATCAGCTATGAATTCATTTCGCGCGGGGCGGCCAGCGTGACTTCCGTGGAGGTGAACGGCGTGCATCATAATTTCATCAAGCAGACGGCCGCCGCCTTCGGCATGGATAACCTGTATGCCGTGCGGGCCAATGCGTTCCTCTATCTGAAGAGCGTGGCCAAACAGTTCGACATCATCTTTTCGGATGCTCCCTACGACCTGGAGGGTTCCGAGGAGGTGATTCCGCTGGTGCTGGAGCAGGGACTGCTGCGCGAGGGCGGGTTGCTCATCTTTGAGCATTCCAAACAAAAATCGTTCGAGGGACATCCCCATTTGTTGCAGACCCGCAGTTACGGAAGCGTGCAGTTTTCGTTCTTCGGGGCGGAGAAGGCGCGGGAGGAGTGATGCCGGACGGCGGCAGACGGAAGGAGTAGGGGCATATGAGAGGTTTCCAGATCACGGCATTGGCGATTCTGACCGTATTTTACGGAGCCTATTTTGTCAAGCAATGGATGCTGCATCGGCACGGACTCGATGCTGCGCGGCTGGGGCGGGGCGACAAACCCGTGCCGGTGCGCCGTCAGGAACGGCGGCTCGCGGCGGTCACCGTGCTGCTGGCTGTCGTGCAGTACGGTGTCGCGCTGACCGGCAATACCGTGCTGGCCATCTGTCCGCCTCAGGCGTGGTTGTGGATTGTCGGTACGGTGGCGGGTGTGGTTGGTATCGCCTATTTCATCATGGCGCTGACGGCCATGCAGGATAACTGGCGGGCCGGCATCGATGCGTCGCAGGACACGGGGCTGGTGCAGACGGGCATCTACCGCTTTAGCCGCAATCCGGCGTTCGTGGGGTTCGATCTGATGTATCTCGGTGTGTTGTTGATACAGCCCAATTACCTGTCGGCCGTGCTGACGGTTATTGCCATGCTGTTGTTTCACCGGCAGATCAAGAGCGAGGAGGCCTGGCTGGCGCAGCGTTTCGGGGAAACCTACGAAGTGTACCGCCGCCGGACGTGGCGCTATTGAGCTGTTCCCTGGAGCAGCGTGCAGATAAGTCCGGCTGAGAGTTAGGGGCTTTCCGATTCCGAATCGGAGAGCCTTTTTTTGTGTGAAGCAAGGGCTGCGGAGTGATGGATCGGGGCTGGCGGCCGGCACGCTGATGTTCATGGTTTACATAAAGGAGAACTTGATATGCACGATATGTGAATACATGCGGCGGAAAATTGAGGGGGCTAGATGGGCAGTCTGGATAAGAATCAGGTAATGTGCAGATTGCTAGGTATTTGGCTGATGTTGGATTAATTTTATTTATGATATTATTGGTGTTTTGTAGGGGCGAAGTATGGGGGTTGTTTGTTGTTTTTTAATGTATTTATAGGAACTCGCATTTGAAAACCCCTAAATCTTCAGTTTAGGGGATGAAAAATGCGGGGTAGCGCAGCTACCCTTGGTTTTCGATGTATTTTTTGA
>CASEGL010000014.1 GCA_949287525.1 uncultured Rikenellaceae bacterium | reverse complement strand
TCTGTTCGATCGGCACCACGACCGGCACGCGCAGCGTGTCCGCCGTCAGTACCGTGTCGCAGCGCACCAGCCAGCAGGTGTCCCGCCGGATGACCTCGACCCGCTCCGGCACAGGCACCCGCACGGTGAGCGTGTCGCGCAGGATCACCGTGTCACGGCGCACGGCCTCCGCCCCGCACGGCTTCGTCCACCGGCCGGCAAGGAACGCTCCGGCCAGCAGCACGAGCAGCAGCAAGTATCCCCACACTTTCATAGGTCGTCAGTTGTTGCAGGCGCTCCAGCCGCAGGACGGGCAATGGACGCAGCCGGATTCATGAATCAGCGGCGAGCCACAGTCAGGACACGTCTCCATCACACATGCAGTTTTATGAACGCCACGACGAATCCAAACAGCACGCCGACGAGCGTGACGTTTATACGGAGGCCGATGAGATGGATCTTACCTATTTCATTCTCTATAATCTGACGGCGATGAAGACGGCCTATGTGGATTTGAAGGCGTATCTTGAGCGGAAAATCAATCAGCAAAGCAGCGTGGTGCGGTTCAAGAATCTGCCGGGCATCAATGAGAGACAGGCTCAGGTGTTGAAGATGCTTTCGGACAATCCATCGTCCGTGCTTACCGCCAAAGAACTCGCTACACGGTTTGGCGTGACTGTCAGGACGGCGCGCATGGATCTTCAGACGTTGGTTGCGGAAGGTTTCATGGTGGGGACGGCTCTTAATAAACGGATGATCGGCTATGTCCGTTCGGATCGGTTTGAGTCATTGGTCAAGGTTGAAAAATCAGGGAAATCAGGAAAAATAGGGGAAATTAGGGGAAATCAGAGGAAAATTTCCCCTAATTTTTTGTGTTTCCGGCACTGCGCCGTGCGTGTGGTCCGTTGTTGCAGAGCGGCATGCGAGCAGACGGGCAGACGGGCAGCGGCATGCAGGCGGAGCAGCGGAACGGCGGAATGGCGGAATGGCGGAATGGCGGAATGGCGGGCGTTCCGGTCAGCGTTTGTTCCGTTTTACGCCGCCGAGGAAGTTCCAGATGCAGTTGTCTCCGTAACGGAAGGCGGGGGCATATTGGGCTTCGAGGAACCGTGAGAGTTCCCTGCCGGAGAGGCTGCGCCACATGTAACGTTTCCGGAATCGGGTGAGCCGTTCGCGGTGGAAACCCAGTGCGGTGAGTTCGGGGGCGTTTTTTTCGGAGAAGTCGGCCAGCACCTGATAGGCCGGTCTGGTTTCGCCCATTGACTCCACGTCGAATTTCACGACGGAGTAGGGGATGTGTCTTTTTTCAGTTCGTCGAATACCATCATGTTCGCGAGGAATTTGAATGTTATATTTAAATGGTAACTTTTTGTGTTGTTGTGGGAATTGTATGTAGTGTTTTATATTTCGTTTTTTGGTAAAATAAAAGTGTTTTTTTTGGTGTTTTGATTACTATTTTGCGTGCGCATGTATAATGTTTAAACATTTTATTATTTTTGTGTAAAAATATGTAGGGTATGCAAACAAGAGTGCTTTTCATAGGGCAGCAATTGGGTGTTTGTTTGTAGGTATTGCAATATTTCTGTGGTTTTGCCTGCGAGGCGTATTTCGAGAAAAATTTATTGATAGCACCCAACTAATTTCATTGGAAAAATCAGCGTGGTTTGGTGATTTCATTGGCGGCTGTGTCGGAACGATTTTCGCATTGGTCGGTGCATTCTTGTTGTTTGAGACCTTGAAGTTGCAGCGTCAGGAATCGTATCGGCAATTGTTCGATAGTACCTTTTTCGGTTTATTGGCGTTGCATCGTGAGGTTGTGGCAACCATGTCGCGTGACTGCTTGTCTACAGCAACAAAGTCATCGTTACAAGGACAAATGCATTCAGACCAATCGTTGTATAAAAGGAAGAAAGAAGCCGATGCCATATATGTGGGCTTTTATATGACCTATAGAGATCAAATCGCTCATTATTTCCGGATTTTATATCGGATATTTTGTTTTATTGAGGATTCAAGATTAGCAGAAGCGGAAAAAGTCAAGTATGCTAAAATGATGCGGGCTCAACTCTCGGAGAATGAGTTATTCCTTCTGTATTATAATGCGTTTACGCCATATGGAAAGCAATTCCAATGTCTGATTAATGAGTATAATTTGCTAAAGCATTTACCTTCGTTGGAGAAACTGGAGTTCCAGAGGTATGCTGCTGTATTGGACGGGAAAGAGAAGCATGCGGTAGAGTTGGTATTGGTGGATTTGCGGAATTTGATAGCTTCGGCTTACGGGCATATAGGAGAAGATCGGCCGGAGTGGAGCAATAAAACCTATTTAAAAGGGAAATATACGATTAAAGCATATTTCCCGACAAAGCAAAAATTATCGGTGTCGATCATAAAAAAAGCAGATGTATCGTATTCTTCTTTTTTCCAGCAAGGGATGGGGTTGGATAAGTTCTCAAACAGTGAGTTAGTGAATCTGTGCAGGGATTTTATATTGAGTTTGCTGATTGATGCTACGTTTGAAGCGGTTAATGCACATGGTGACATATATATCAAAAAAGATGAAAAGGTTGAGGACACTAAGACTACGATAACTTTTCATGTGACTCGAAAAAATGGTAAAGACTTACGGTTTAAGCCTCAGGTAGCTACAAAACGTAAATGGAGTATGCGTCGTGCTAATTGAAGATAAGTTAGGTGTTTGTGTCTCGGGCGCCTTGCGGTGGAGGTGTCAGCGGGGTATCGGCTGCCGGTAGCTGGCCGTATCGAAGGCGATGCGGTCGAACAGTTCGGCCATCCGGTCGGCCACCCGCATGCCGTAGCGGCGCACGATGCCGTCATCGTCGAGGTTGCTGGTGATAATTGTCGGCAGCATCCGGTCGTAGCGGGCATACAGGATTTCGGCCACCGGCGAGATTTCCGTGCCGTAATGCTTGGCCGTTACGGCTTCGCATCCCATGTCGTCGAGAATCAGCAGCGCACTCTTTTTGATCGCTTCAAACCGGTCGGGGGTTCCGATCAGGGCGACGACTTCCGGCGCCGAGATCATCTGCGGGCGGGGAAGTGACCGGCGCAACCGTTCCGCCTGGCGCAGTTCCTCGGCCGAAGCCTGCCAAGCGTCGGCCGCGAGCATCCGGTCGGCTGCAGCCAGCAGTCCGGCCATCGTCCGGCATACGGCTCGGGCGAGCGTTGTTTTGCCGTTTCCCACGCCGCCGTAGAGGAGCAGTCCCGGTTTGGCGGGACGGGTCAGCCATTTGGCCACCAGCCGGATGCGTTGTTCTGTCTGGCGGTCGTTGTGCATCGGTACACCCCGTCGGGCCACTTCGGCGGCATAGGCCTCGGCGAGCAGATTTTCCGCTTCGGCGGCTTCGGCGGCAGGCTAAAGCGTTGTCGACCGTCTTTCTGTCCGGCCAATAGTTTCAGCGTCCTTTCGTAGAGAATCATTGTTGTTTCGGTTTGTTCTGCCAGCTTCTTCTTTCCGGCGGAGCCATGTCGCCAGTCTGCGTGAAGTTTCCCAGGTTTTTTCCAGTTCAAATCGCATTCTCAGTCCCGAAGGGGTCATTTCTGTCCAATAGTCGCCGAACTCGCGGATCACTTCGGAGCCGTATTGGGGGGTGTATTCGGCGAGGTCTGCCATGAACTGTTCTTTGCGTTCGGCCGTAGCGGTTCGAGCCGCTTCGACAGAAGCAGGTTGTTCTTTGCTTTTCTTTGTCAGCAGCGATTTCGAGGTGCGATGGCAATGCGATCGCATCGGAGGGGCTGTTCAGCCGGGTCTTTTCCCATCGTTTGGCGGCCGCAGCCTTGGCCTTTTCCGTTTTCTCGTCTTTGATCTGCATGCGCCGCAGGAGACTTTCGGAGTAGAACCGCTCGCCGTTGCCGGTGAAATGAAATAGCCCGAAATCTTCCACGACTGTTTTTACTTTGTCCGATCCCACGCGAAAGTCAAAGGCTAACATGTTGTAATCTTTGACGCTCGAGTAGTCGGGTTCTTCACGCAGCCGTTCGAGGATCATGAAATAGATTCCGTATCCCTCGGCACCCATCCGCATGCGCAGGGACAGTATGTTGTCGGCATTGCGTGCATTGCTGTCGTGCGAGAAATAGTTGTGCATCTGCATGTCGTTGCATGGTTAAGTTGGGGGCGTAGCAGCCGGTTCCGCGGCGACGGGTTGGCCGGCCGGTTTCCGGCGGGCGCATCTGCGGCGGGACGATTCATGAGGGGCGTATCGGGCGGGGACGGATGCCTGCGGTGCCGGACGCGTTTCGGGTCGGGGCAGGCGTATTCGGTCGGGTGTTCAGTCGTTGTCTCCGGTTGCGTCGCTGTGCAAATATAGCGTGCGGCAAAGCCGAAGTCAAGGCGCCCCGGTGTATTTTTCTGGAATAACGACGGATTGTGTGTACTGAATTGATGCACAGTGAAATGCCGTTGTGAGGAGGTCGGAGAGGGGGCGGCGTCGTTCGGGACTGCCGGCTCCTGGCAGCCCGTGCGAGGGCGTAAGCGTATATGAAAAAAGAGGTTACCGTTTCGGATAACCTCTTTTGTCGGGATGACTGGACTCGAACCAGCGACCTTTGGTCCCCCAGACCAACATTCTAACCGGACTGAACTACATCCCGCCGTTTGAATTCGGGATGCAAATATAGAGTGCATTCCTGAAAAAAGCAAACGATTCGGCAAATATTTTGCGGGGACGGATTTTTTGAACGCCCGCGTCGGATTTTGCCTATATTTGGGCGCCGCGCGGAGGATCGGGTGAAGTAGCAGGAAGCTGGTGTGCCTCGATCCGGATCCAGACGGCGGGAATCGGAGGCAAAATCAAGGGTCTTATGGAAAAAACGGAGGATGTTTTGCAGAAAAACAATTTGTTTTTCAGGCAATTGTTGTTTCTTGGCGTACTGATTACGATCGGATTGGTCATTCTGAAGGAGCTGTCGTTCGTGATCGGTTCGTTTCTGGGGGCAATCACGCTGTATCTGCTCTTCAAACCGTGGCGCCACCGGCTGGTGGACCGTCACCACTGGAAGCCGTGGCTGGCGGCGCTGCTGCTGGTAGCCTTTATCACGATCGTGCTGGCCGGCTTTCTGTTCGGTGTGCTGCGCGTGGTGGCGGCCGAGGTGCTGTCGATCGACTTCAAGCCGCTGATGGCGGGCGTGAACACAATCGTAGACCGCATCAACAAGGAGCTGCCGGTCGATCTGATTTCGCCCACCTACCTGAAGGATCTCACGGCCTACGTGACCAAGGCGGCCGGTTCGGTACTCAACACGACCTACAGTTTCGTCATCAACATTCTCTTTACCATCATCATCCTCTATTTCATGCTGGCCAGCGCCGACAAACTGGAGCGGCAGGTGAGCCGTTACAATCCCTTCAAGGATGACATTCGGGACAAGGTGATGGGCGAGGTTTCCGGCATCATCTACAGCAATGCGGTGGGCATTCCGGTCATCATGCTCGGCCAGGGGCTGACTTCGGCGCTTCTCTACTGGATCTTCGGGGTGTCCCACGTTGCGTTCTGGGCATTCATGACCGCCATAGCAGGTTTGATTCCGGTTGTCGGTTCGGGCATCGTGTTCGTTCCGCTGGGCATCGCGATGGCGGCGCAGGGTCATCTGTGGGCCGGCGTACTGCTGATCGTGTGCGGGGCGCTGGTGATTGCCAATGTCGATAACGTGCTGCGCATCTTCCTCAACCGGCAGATGACCGACACCCATCCGCTGATCGTGATCTTCGGCGTGCTGCTGGGTATTCCGCTGTTCGGTTTCTGGGGCATCATTTTCGGTCCGCTGCTGATCTCGATCTTCCTGCTGCTGGTGAAGATCTATTATCGGGAGTTCCGTCTGATGTCGCCGGAGGATATGGCGGCGGAGGATGCCGAGAGCCGCGATGCGCGTCGGAACGGGCGGAAGGCGAAAGCCTGGGGTCGGATCGGGCATCATGCGCACAGGAAGGCGCAGCCGTCCGGCGATGGTTCGGGCAAGCGATAAGTGATCGTGAAGGGGGTTTCCTTTTTCAGACAGCGGGCCTTTCCCACAACAGGAAAGGCCCGCTGTCTGTTTTGCGGATGGGCGGAGGCTACATGGCAAGGTCGATGACGCCGGCGAAGGCGGTTTTCCAGATGTAGTTCCAGAAGGATTTGTGTTCGTCGCGTTTGTAGGCGCCCTGTCCCGTGCGGAGTTTGCCGTTTTCGGGGTTGCTTCGTCTCAGGACGACGTCATTTGCCAGGTCGGTGAGCAGTTCGCGCTGCTGCAGGGGGTTCCTTTTTTTCAGGATGGCGATCTGGAGGTTGTCGTAGAGCATGTTCACGGTCGAAGTGGCCCGTATCGAGTCGCCGGAGATAAAGACATCCGACGCGCTCAGAGTTCCGGATACGATCCGGATGTTTGCCAGGGGTTCGGTGACGGGCGACACGTCGGGGGCATTGAGGGCGGTGATGGCGGCCGCGAGGGTGAATGTCGGGTTTTCGGGGGCGGCGGGCAGGGTCAGCACGGCGTGCATGGGGGTGAAGCCGAACAGCAGGCCGTCGGCGGTGAGCGTGTAGGTGTAGTCGGGTCGGTCGGGTCGGTTGGTGAGACCGTCGATGCCGGCCTTCATGCGGGTCAGGGTGATGACGCTGGACTGGGTTGCACCGCGCGAGATCTCCTCGTACCGGATGTTGATGTCGGCTATGCGGATGGAGGGGACGGTGATTCCGACCGGCAGGTGCTGGACTGCACCGTATAGGGCAGGCCGTATGGCGTCCGACTGTTTCTGGTTGCGGTCCTTGAAGGCGTCGATGCCCAGGCTGTCGATGGCGATGGATCCGATCTGCAGCAGGTCGTCGTTTTTGGCGAAGGAGGGTATTTGGAGGCTGTCGCAGCGCAGGTGGCGCACTTCCCAGGAGATCCAGTCCGACCGGTCGCCCACGCGCAGGGTATACTGTTCTTTGTCGTACTGGGGTATCTGGGCGATGCGGCAGGCGGAGAATTGGCCGTGCCGTGTGTCGAGGGCGATGGTGTCGGCCTCGATGCGCAGGGCGCCGTTCTTGAAGGTGTAGGCCAGTGCGTCGGCGTGAACCGATAGGGTGGAGGATGCGGGTACCTGGGCGGGCAGCCGTGTGATGTCGGGGGGCGTCAGGGGGATGGCGAGGGTGTCGGTTGCGGCAAAGTTGTCGAACACGACGGAGAGGCCGTCGGCAGCGAAGGTGTTGCGCTGGTTGTCGCGCCAGAATCCGATGCGCAGGGAGGCATTGGAGAGGTTCACGTGGTCGATCGTGACGGGAAAGGCGACGTGGGGCGAAGTGAGCGTGTCATGGACGAGGGGACCCGGCCGTCCCTCGAAGAAGACGGTGGGGTCGATGATGGAGAGGTTGCGTGCGCGGATTTGTCTCTGTCCGGTTTCGGGGTCTTTGGCGATCCGGATGCCGGATAGGGATATGCGGGGGATGGCGGCGTGGAGGATGGGGGTGGGGCCGTCGGAAGCGCGACGTTTGGCGGGAGCGGTCACCCGCAGGTCGTACAGGGATACGCTCATGCGGGAGAGGTGTATCCGGACTTTCCGGATGTTGGTTTTGCAGGTGACGCCTTCGGCCAGCAGGACGGGGGTGTTTTCCAGCATGCGGGTGATCCGGCGTTCGATCTGGTACTGTACGGTGAACCAGACGCCGGTAATCAGAGCGATTGCCACGGCGGCTAAGAGCAGCCTGCGGATTGCCTTTGGCAGCTGGCGGTATCGGGAGAGCGTGCGTGAAGCCATACGGATACGAAATCAAAGGTTGTATTGAATAAAGTTACGCAAAATCGGTGCCGCTTGTTCATCGCGGGGCGAAAAATCGTTCGGAAACCGGACGAACGGGATCTTGGAGACAATAGGAGTGTACGGCAACCGTTTTTTGTCTATATTTGATTCGATAAAAAATAGAGAGCTATATGTCGAAACGCGAGACAAAGGGGGGGCGAGGCAAGGAGGCCTCCCGCAGACGCGGAGCGGATCGCGGCGCGATGATTGCCGAACTGTTCCGGTCTTTTCCGGCCAAGAAATTTACGCTCAAGGCGTTGGCTTCGGCCAGCGGGGGCAACGACCGCGAGGGGCGCATGCTCACGCGCCAGATCGTCGAGTCGATGGTGCGCGAGGGGGCGATCCGCGAGGTGGCCCCCGGGCAGTACAAGCAGAGCGTGGCGCGGCTGACCGCCTACCAGGGGACGGTCGATATGACCTCTTCGGGAGCGGTTTACGTGCGTGTGGCCGATCTGGACAAGGATATTTTCGTTGATGAGCGCAATGCCGCCCATGCCCTGCAGGACGACATCGTGAAGGTGGTCATCATCCGCCGCAAGCGGAGCGGCGACCCGGAGGGCGAGATCACCGAGATCGTCAAGCGGGCCGACCGCCAGTATGTGGGGCGCGTGGAGCTGACGCGCAACCACGGTTTCGTGCGGATGGCCTCGCGCAAGATGGCCTACGACATTTTCGTCGAGGTGAAGGGCATCGACGTCCACGACGGCGACAAGGCGGTGGTGCGCATCAAGGAGTGGCCGATGGATGCGAAGTGTCCGGTGGGCGAGATTCTCGACGTGCTGGGGCCGGAGGGGGACAACGACACCGAGATGCACGCCATTTTGGCCGAATTCAACCTGCCCTACAAATACCCCGAGGAGGTCGAGAAGGCGGCCGATGCCATTCCGGAGGAGATTCCCCGGAGCGAGTACGCCTCCCGCCGCGACTTCCGCGACGTGGTGACCTTCACGATCGACCCGGCCGATGCCAAGGATTTCGACGATGCGCTGTCGATCCGGACGGTCGGCGAGAACCGGTGGGAGATCGGCGTCCACATCGCCGACGTGACCTACTATGTCAGGGAGAACAGCATCATCGATGCGGAGGGGCGCGAGCGCGCCACGTCGGTCTATCTGGTCGATCGGACGATCCCGATGCTGCCCGAGAAGCTGTCGAACTTCCTCTGTTCGCTGCGTCCCGACGAGGAGAAGCTCTGCTTCTCGGCCGTTTTCGAGATGGACGCCGACCTGAACATCACGAAGGAGTGGCTCGGCCGGACGGTCATCAAGTCCAACCGTCGCTTCACCTACGAGGAGGCGCAGCAGATCATCGAGACGGGCGAGGGCGACTTCAAGGAGGAGGTGCTGACGCTCAACATGCTGGCGCAGAAGATGCGCGAGGAGCGTTTCCGCAACGGGGCGATCACCTTCGGCCGCGAGGAGGCCAAGTTCACGCTCGACGAGCAGGGCAAGCCCACGGGGGTCTATTTCAAGGTGCAGAAGGAGGCCAACCAGCTCATCGAGGAGTTCATGCTGCTGGCCAACCGCAAGGTGGCCGAGTTTGTGGGACGCAAGCGCGGCGAGGGGGCCAATGCCGAGCGGACGTTCGTCTATCGTGTCCACGACAAGCCCGACTCCGAGAAGCTGGAGAAGTTCGCCAACTTCATCCTCAAGTTCGGCTACTACTTCAAGCCCGACGCACAGGGGCGCGAGATCTCGGCCGAACTGAACAAGGTCATCAAGGAGTCGCGCGGCAAGAGCGAGGAGAACCTCATCTCCACGCTGGCCGTCCGCGCCATGGCCAAGGCCTTCTATTCGACCGACAACATCGGCCACTACGGCCTGGCGTTCCGCTACTATACCCACTTCACCTCGCCGATCCGGCGCTATCCCGACATGATGGTCCACCGGCTGCTGGCGCGCTATCTGGCCGGCGGCAAGTCGGCCGACAAGGCCTTCTATGACGAGCAGTGCGAACACTCCTCCGACATGGAGGTGGTGGCAGCCGAGGCCGAGCGCGCTTCGGTGAAGTACAAGATGGTGGAGTTCATGGAGGACAAGATCGGCCGCGAGTTCGACGGCTCCATTTCGGGCGTCACCGAGTGGGGACTCTACGTGGAGCTGGCCGAGACCCACATCGAGGGCATGGTCTCCGTGCGCGACATGGCCGACGACGTCTATGTGTTCGACGAGAACGAATATGCCCTGCGCGGCCAGCGCACGCGGCGCACGCTGACGCTGGGCGACCGGGTGCGCATCCGGGTCAAGAATGCCGACCTGGCGCGCAAGCAGCTCGACTTCGAGCTGGTCGGAACGATCGACTTCGAGACGGGGGCGCTGCACCCCATCGAGGTGACGCAGCTGCCTCCGGCGCCGGTGCGTCCGCGCCGCGGCAAGTCGCACCGCCGGTAGGGTCTGACCCCGATACGGAAACAGGAGCGGCATCGCCCCCCGTGGGACGATGCCGCTCTTTGTGTGCTGCGGGGTCGGGGTCAGCGGCCGGCGTGGCGGCGGAGCAGGTCGCCTGCTGCCGGCCCCTCGCAGAAGAGCAGGTCGATGACCGACAGGTCCGGTGCAAAGGGCAGCCGGTCGGCGAAGACCTGGTCGTAGGGTTCATAGTGAGCCGCGCCGTCGGCGAGCGAGCCGTCGGGGCGGCGGTGCAGGGGTTCAAAGGCGCCGCGCAGGTCGCGGTCGTCGGGCGCAGCCGTCAGGTAGGTGTCGCTGAAGCGGAGCGGCTGCGTGTGGCCCAGCAGGGGCAGCAGGGTCTCCAGCAGGCCGGTGCTGAGGTCGGCCAGAAAGTCGTACCGGCGGTGGAAGAACGGCTCGAACCGTTCGGCGTAGTGGTCGAAGTAGGGCGAGCTGCGGTAGGCCGACACGATGGCCATCCACTGCTGGTGCTGCCACCGTTTGGAGTAGTCGATGCGCATCTCGCGCACGGGGCGTTTGCGGATGCTGCCTCCCTTGACGACGTTCACGGTGAGGGTGGCCACGCCGCCGGCCGTCAGGATCTCGCAGCGGTTGCGGTAGCTCTGTTTGACGTAGTTTTCGCCCAGGTCGATGACACACTCGCCGCCGAGCAGGGCGGCGAAGCAGTCGGTGTTGCCGAGGTAGGTGAGGGGCAGGATGGTCATCGTGCGTGGGGGTTATTCCTGCGGGTCGGTCCAGCGGCCGTCGGCCTTGATGAGGGCGATGAGGGCGTCGAGCGCCTCGCTTTGGGGAATGTTGCGCCGCACGGCTTCCCTGCCGCGGTAGAGGGTGATGTGGTCGGGCGCCGCACCCACGTAGCCGTAGTCGGCGTCGGCCATTTCGCCCGGGCCGTTCACGATGCATCCCATGACGCCGATCTTCAGCCCCTTCAGGTGGCTGAGTCGGCTCTTGATCGTGGCCAGCGTGTCGTGCAGGGCGTAGAGCGTGCGGCCGCAGCCCGGACAGGCGATGAATTCCGTGCGGCTCATGCGGGCGCGCGAAGCCTGCAGGATGTGGAGGGCGATGTCGTCCAGCGTCTGCTGCGGCAGGGCGGGCGCCTCGATGTGGAGGCCGTCGGCCAGCCCGTCGATGAACATCACGCCGAAGTCGGCGGCGGCCTTCAGCGCCACGGCGGCCGGATCGGTGTCGTCATAGTGGCGGTGGAGCATCACGGGACGCCGGTCGCCGGCCTGCTGCATGGCGGCCAGGGCGGCGCGCCACGTGCCGACCGGATCGTCGCCCGCGGCATCGAGCAGGAGGGCGGCACCCTCCGTCAGCGCCTGTTCCTCGTCGGCGTTCAGCTCGGAGCGGAGCAGGGGCAGGTTGTCGCCGCCGAGCCTGCCCACGGGCGTTGTCTCGCGGCGGCGGTAGGCGAAGGGATCCAGCAGCGTGTCGTATCCGGCGGGGCGCCGCGGCGAGCGGTGCTGCGCGGCGAAGTAGTCGGCCAGCTCCTGCGCCACGGGGATTTCATTTTCGGGAGCCTCGGTCAGCGACACGCGGATCGTGTCACCGATGCCGTCGGCCAGCAGGGCGCCGATGCCCACGGCCGACTTGATGCGCCCCTCGATGCCGTTGCCGGCTTCGGTGACGCCGAGGTGGAGCGGATAGCGCATGCCCTCGGCCTGCATGGCGGCCGTCAGCAGGCGGTAGGCCTGCACCATCACGCGCGTGTTGCTCGACTTCATGGAGATCACCACCTGGTCGAACTGCCGCTGGCGGCACACGCGCAGGAACTCCATGGCCGAGGCGACCATGCCCTCGGGGGTGTCGCCGTAGCGGTCCACCATCCGGGGCGACAGGGAGCCGTGATTGACGCCGATGCGCAGGGCGACGCCCCGCCGGCGGCACTTTTCGATCAGCGCTTCGAAGTTGCCTCCCCGGTCGTTGTAGTTGCCCGGGTTGATGCGCACCTTGTCGGCGTAGTCGGCGTCGGCGTCGGCCACGGCGGGCTGGAAGTGTACGTCGGCCACCAGCGCCACGTCGGGCCAGCGGCGGTGTACCTCCTCGGCGATGCGCCCCAGGCTTTCGGCCTCGCGCACGCCCTGCGTGGTGAGGCGGACGATGAGGCCGCCGGCTTCGCGGATGCGCCCGATCTGGGCGATGCAGGCCTCCGTGTCGTTGGTGTTGCGGTCGGTCATCGTCTGCACGGCTACGGGACGGTTGCCGCCGATACGGATCGAGCGGATGGCCACCTCGTCGGTGAGTCGTCGGGGCGGCAGGGTGGCCGCCAGCCAGGCGGCGCGCAGTTCGTTCGTTTTCTGATTATCCATGGAGAACATGTTTCTTTTGCAGGCAAAGTTAGTGTAAAACGGCCGTCGCCGGCTGCTCAGCGCGCCGCGGCGATGCGCCGGATGGGGCGAGCCGGTACGCCGCCCACGATCGTGTCGGCCGGCACATCCTTCGTTACGACGGCACCGGCCGCCACGACGGCATTGTCGCCGATCGTCACGCCGGAGAGGATGGTGGCGTTGGCGCCCACCCAGACGTTGCGCCCCAGCACGATGGGGGCGGGGTAGGTCGTCTGGCGGTCTTCGGGGGCGAGGCCGTGGTTGAGGGTGGCGAAGACGACGTTGTGGCCGATCTGGCAGCGGTCGCCGATCGTCACCCCGCCGTGATCCTGGAAGTGGCAGCAGGCGTTGATGAAGACCTCGCGGCCGAGGGTGATGTTTTTGCCGAAGTCGGTGTAGAAGGGCGGAAAGACCCGCAGCGTGTCGTCCACCGGCCGGCCGAAGAGTTCGGAGAGCAGGGCGCGCACCTCTTCGGGGGTGTGGTAGGCGGCGTTCAGGCGGAAGGTGACGCGGCGTGCCTCGTTGCTCATTTCGTTCATGAAGCGGCCGATCTCCGGTCCGTTGAGGGGTCCGCGCGTGCGGACGTATTGCAGGAATTGTTCGAGTGTCATCTGGTTGCGGCGGTTCGGGGAAAATCCGGTGCGGCGACCGGCGGCCGAACATTCAAAGATACGACGAATCGGGGTGCGCCGTAGCATCCGTTCCCGTTTTTTTGCGGGGGCGGCGCCACCGGAGCGGGACGGGGCGTGGCGGCGTATCGGCTATTTTTTATTATTTTTGAATTGGGAAAGCGATTCGTACCCTATGGCCGGCGTACTCGACTATGACATCAAATACCTGCCCGGAGTGGGCGAGCGGAGGGCAGCGCTGCTGGCCTCCGAGCTGAACGTGCGCACGTTCGGCGACCTGCTCTATTATTTCCCCTTCCGCTACATCGACCGCACGCGGCTGTTCCGCATCGGCGAGATCGGCGGCGAGGTGCCGGCCTACATCCAGATCCGGGCGCGCATCACGGGCATGGCCTACGAGGGCGAGGGGCGCAAGCGCCGGCTTCGGGTTTTCGCCTCGGACGGCACGGGGTCGGCCGACCTGGTGTGGTTCAGCGGGACGAAGTGGATCGAGAAGCGCATCGAGGTGGGGCGCGAGTACATCATCTTCGGCCGTCCGAACCTCTTCCGCGGCGAGCTGTCGTTCGTCCATCCGGAGATCGACCTGGTCGAGAAGCTCATCAACCGTCCCGGCGGCGGCCTGCAGGGGGTGTACAGCTCGTCCGAGAAGCTGAACAACGCCCAGCTCGGCACCAAGGGCATCTACAACCTCGTCTGCACGCTGTGGCCGCAGGTGGCCGACCACGTGCGGGAGACGCTGCCGGAGGCGTTCCTGACGGCCTGCGACCTGCTGCCGCTGCGGGAGGCGCTCTACAATATCCATTTCCCGCAGTCGCCCGATCTGCTGCGGCGGGCCGAGTACCGGCTCAAGTTCGAGGAGCTGCTGGGCATCCAGCTGGCCATCCTCTCGCGGCGCGCCACCCGCACTACGGCGGCCGACGGATTCTACTTTCCGCGCGTGGGGGAGTATTTCAATACATTCTATAAGGAGAAACTGCCTTTCGAGCTGACCGGCGCCCAGAAGCGCGTGATCCGCGAGATCCGCGCCGATACGGTCACCGGCCACCAGATGAACCGCCTGCTGCAGGGCGATGTGGGCAGCGGCAAGACGCTCGTGGCGCTGATGGCCATGCTGCTGGCGGCCGACAACGGTTTCCAGTCGTGCCTGATGGTGCCGACCGAGATCCTCGCCCGCCAGCACTACGCCTCGATCGAACGCATGATCGGGGGGCTGGGCGTGCGTGCGGCCGTGCTGACCGGTTCGACCCGCAAGCGCGAGCGCGACGCCACGCTGGAGGCGCTGGCTGCGGGGGAGATCCACCTGCTGATCGGCACCCATGCCCTGCTCGAGGAGCGGGTGCGGTTCGACAACCTCGGCCTGGTGGTGATCGACGAGCAGCACCGCTTCGGCGTGGAGCAGCGGGCGCGCATGTGGACCAAGAACAGCCGTCCGCTCCACATTCTCGTCATGACGGCCACCCCCATTCCGCGCACGCTGGCCATGACCCTCTACGGCGACCTGGACGTTTCGGTGATCGACGAGCTGCCTCCGGGGCGCAAGCCGATCGTCACGCGCCACCTCTACGACTCGCAGCGGATGAAGCTCTTCGGCTTCCTGCGGCGCGAGATTGCCCGCGGGCGGCAGGTCTATGTCGTCTATCCGCTCATCAAGGAGTCCGAAAAGATGGACTACAAGGATCTTTACGACGGCTTCGAGACCCTTTCGCGGGAGTTTCCGCTGCCCGACTACCGGCTTTCGGTGGTGCATGGCAAGCTGCCGCCGGAGGAGAAGAACGAGGGTATGCGCGCCTTCAAGGAGGGCGAGACGCAGATCATGGTGGCCACCTCGGTGATCGAGGTGGGGGTCGATGTGCCGAACGCCACGGTGATGGTGATTGAGAGTGCCGAGCGGTTCGGCCTTTCGCAGCTCCACCAGCTGCGCGGCCGCGTGGGGCGCGGCGGCGAGCAGTCCTACTGCATCCTGATGAGCGGCGACAAGCTCTCGCGCGAGGCGCGGGCGCGGCTCGACGCAATGGTGGAGACGACCGACGGTTTCCGCCTCTCGGAACTCGACCTGAAGCTGCGCGGTGCGGGCGACCTGAACGGCACCCAGCAGAGCGGCACGGCCTTCGAGCTGAAGATCGCCTCGCTGGCCAAGGATGCCGCCATCGTGGAGTATGCGCGGCGGACGGCCGCGGAGGTGCTGGAGCGGGATCCTTCGCTGAGCCTTCCCGAACACGAGCTGCTGGCCCGCCTGCGGAGCCGGTACATGAATCACGGCGAGGTCGATTTCGGCATGATCTCCTGACGGGGGTACGCTTCCGTATCGGAAAAACGTTATATATTTGGGAAATGCGCGTCCCCTGCCGCAGGGGAGGGGAACGGCGCGAAAACGGACGACATGGGCATATTGAAAACTATCATCGTGTGCTGCACGATGCTGCTGGCCGGCCTTCCCGTGCGGGGAGCCGGCAAAGTGCCGCCTTTCGGGGCGGGCGAGCGGTTGCTCTATACGGTGAGCTACCGGGCGGCCATGTGGCCCAATACGGACATGGGCGACGTGGTGCTGGCCGTCACGGCGGATGAGGCCGGAGGCGAGCAGGCGTTGCGCATCGATGCACGGGCTACGGTCAAGGGGGTCTTCAGCTGGTTCTACGAGTTGGACGACCGTTACAGCAGCTGGCTGCGGACGACCGATCTGCGTCCTGTGCTGGCTCGCGCCGAACTGCTGGAGGGGGACTACCGTTTTTCCAGCGAGTTCCGCTACGACTGGGCGCAGGATGTGGCGCGCAACAGCTACCGGAACCATGCCCGCCGGCGGATACCGGTCGATACGACGGTGACGTTGGAGGGGGCGGCCATGGACGGCGTGTCGCTTTTTTACAACCTTCGCTCCCAGGATCTGGACGCCTATCGCGAGGGGGAGGTGCGGACGCTCGCCCTGCTGCTGAAGGACAAGGTGCAGTATGTGCAGTACACCTACTACGGCAGGGACACCGTCAAGGTCAAGGGGCTGGGCAAGGTGCGCGCCCTGAAATTCTCCTGTCAGCTTATCAACGACGATGCCGACAGTTTCGAGGACGGCAGCGAGTTCTTCGTCTGGATTTCGGACGACCACAACAAGATTCCGGTTCTGCTCGAATCGCCGCTGCGTGTGGGCAGCGTGCGGGCGCGGCTGGTGTCCTACGACGGCCTCAAATACCGCCACCGCGCTTTCTGACCGGTTTCTCGCCCCGCAAACGGCCTCCCGAAGGGCTTTTCTGCCCCCTCCGCTGCCAGAATGTGGGGGCGTGCTTTGGTATTCAGACCAAAATGCGTATATTTGTTATAGTGCTACGTGTAGCCTGAAGAAAAGAGACCGTTACTAATCTTAAAACTTTTTCGTTTATGGCAGAAAATTATAATTCGGACAACAATCTGTCCGAGCAGGCCGCAAAATCGATGAAGGGATACAAGATCGTGATTATCCTGCTGGTTGTCGTGCTGGCAGCTATCGCGACGTTGTATTTCTTGCAGGTGAACAGCCTGAAGAAAGAGGCGCGTGCCGAGAAAGCCGTGCTGGAGGAGAACATCAACAACCTCATCGTCGATCTGGACAACATCAAGGTGGACAACGACTCGATCAGCCACAACCTCAATCTGGAGCGCCAGCGTGCCGATTCGCTGATGGAACAGCTGCAGAAGGAGCGCAACTGGAGCCGCGCCAAGATCCGCAAGTACGAGAAGGAACTGGGTACCATGCGTGAGATCATGCGTCACTACGTTCATCAGATCGACTCGCTGAACCAACTCAACCGCAGCCTGGCTCAGGAGAACGTCGCTTTCCGTCAGCAGGTGAATGACGAGCGCGTGCGTGCCAATGCCGCCGAAGAACGTGCCAGCGAGCTGACGAACAAAGTGAAGATGGGTGCCATCGTCCGCGCACGCGACATCGTCCTGTCGGCTCTCAACACCAACGACCGCGTGGTTCCGCGTGCATCGCGCGCCGTGCGTCTGAAAGTGGACTTCATCCTGACGGCCAACGATCTGGCAACTCCGGGCGAGCGTAACGTCTATGTCCGCATCACGGGTCCTGACGGCTATGTGCTGGCCGGCGACATCTCCTCGCTGTTCGACTACGAGGGCGACAAGCTGACCTATTCGGCCGTGCGCGAGATCGACTATCAGAACAAGGATCTGGAGGTAGGCCTCTACTATAACGGTTCGGGCATCACCGACGGTACCTATCTGGTCGAGGTCTATATGGACGGTTACATGATCGGCTCGACCGAAGCCTATCTGAAGTAGCGTCGGTCTGATACGACACAAACAAGGAGGTGCAACCCGTGCGGGTTGCACCTCCTTTTGTTTTGCGGCGGGGGCGGGCGGCGCTGCCGGAGAGGGCGGGTCAGCGGTTTCGGAACGGCGGCAGCGGGTCGGGGAGGGTGCCTGCGGCGACGCCTTCGAGTGCCAGCAGACGGGCTTTCGTCTCCACCCCGCCCGCATAGCCTGTCAGCGAGCCGTCCGAGCCGACCACCCGATGGCAGGGGACGAGCAGGGCGATGGGGTTGCGGCCGACCGCTCCGCCGACCGCCCGTGGAGCGGCGGCAGGCATGGCGTGTGCGGCAGCCAGTGCGTCGGCCAGCTGCCGGTAGGAGACGACCCGCCCGAACGGAATGCGCAGCAGCTGTTCCCAGACGGCGATCCGGAAGGGGGTACCCAGCAGGCGCAGGGGCGGCAGGAAATCGGGTTCGCGGCCGGAGAAATAGATGTCGAGCCACCGCCGCACATCATCGAAGAGGGGCAGGCTGCCGGCAGTGCAGGGTCCGGTCAGCGTCGAGCCGAAATGGCGCTGTCCCTCGAACCAGAGTCCGGTCAGCCGTTCGCCGTCGCCGGCCATGGTGATCCGGCCTGCGGGCGAGTCGTAGGAGGCGGTGTAGAACATGGATCCGTGGTGAGGAAAAAAAAGCTCCGTCCAGGGGAGGCGACGGAGCAGGTTGGCTGCGGGGTTATTCTATCTTTTTCCAGAAGAGGTTTTTGCCGAATACGGGGCGTCCGACGTAGCCGTGGATGCGCAGGAGGTTCGGCTCGTCGAATGCGGCCATCAGGTCGTAGGTCTTGCCGTTCACGGGGTCGTAGATGGTGCCGCCGACCCACTGATTCTCGTCGGCATCGTAGCGCAGGCCGCGGATGAGGACGATCTGGTCGGCCGGTGTGGTGCGCAGCGCGGGGTCGGGGTTGAGGCGATCCAGCCTGGGCTGTCCGTTGGGGTCGTTGGGGTGTTCGAGCCAGATGATGCGCGCTTCGTAGGTGTCGCCCTTGGCGTAGAAGCGCACTTTGGAACGTTCGTGCGTGGTTTCGCCGATGACTTCATAGACACCGAGGATGCGGTCTGCGGCGGGTTGGGCGGCGCGGACTCCGAGGGAGCAGCACAGCAGGAAAAACGAGAGCGACAGGATGCGTTTCATAATCGGGATCGTGGAAAGCGGGGGGCATGCCGTGGAGACCGGTCGGGGGCGGCCGCCGCGGCACTATTTCATGAAGTATTTGTATTTGAAGAGAATCAGATAGCAGACGCCGACGGAGATGTAGCTGTCGGCGATGTTGAATACGGGGCTGAAGAAGACGAAGTCGCGGCCGCCGACCCAGGGCATCCATTCGGGCCAGGTCGAGTTGATGATCGGGAAGTAGAGCATGTCCACCACCTTGCCGTGCAGGAACGAGGCGTAGCCGCCCCCTTCGGGGAAGAGCGTGGCGACGGTGTAGGGGGTGGATTCGGAGAAGATCAGCCCGTAGAATGCGCTGTCGATCAGGTTGCCGATGGCGCCGGCCAGAATCAGCGCAAAGCCGACGAGTACGCCCGTGGGGGCCGACCGACGGACCATGCGGTGGATATACCAGGCGATCAGGATGCTGGCGGCGATGCGCACGAGGCTGAGGGTCAGCTTGCCCCACTCGCCGCCGAGCTGCATGCCGAAGGCGGCGCCCATGTTCTCGACGAAGTCGATCTGGAACCAGGTGCCGAAGACGGGGATGCTCTGGTAGAGTTCCATGTTGAGCTTGACGGCGAATTTGACGATCTGATCGACGAGCAGGAGCAGGACGATGAATATCGCGATTTTGGTGTCGGTCGAAAGCTTGCGGCTCATGTGTGTGCGTGTAATGTGCGGTGTTGTGTGTGGTGTTCCCGCAGGGAACCTACAAATATAGCGATTTGTTTGGAATGGCGCGCGCACGGCCGGTGCAAGTCGCCGGCAAAACGAACGGGGAATCGTCACAAAGGCGATTCCCCGTTGCTGTTGAAGTGGCCTCGGCTGGCGGTTACATGCCGCAGTTGGCCTTGATGTACTGGTGGTGCGGGCCGAACCGCTCGAAGGCGGCGCGGTCGAGTTCCTCCTGGCAGGAGGGGTCAGCAATGCTGATGAGGGCGCGGGCGCGCTCCTGCAGCGTCTTGCCGTAGAGGTTCACGGCACCGTGTTCGGTGACGATCCAGTGGGCGTGGGCGCGCGTGGTCACCACGCCGGCACCCGGGGTGAGGATCGGGGCGATCTTGCTGACGCCCTTGTTGGTCATGGAAGGCATGGCGATGATGGCGATGCCGCCCTCCGAGCGCGAGGCGCCGTAGATGAAGTCCACCTGGCCGCCGACGCCCGAATAGAAGCGGGTACCCAGCGAGTCGGCGCAGATCTGTCCCGTCAGGTCGATCTGCAGCGCCGAGTTGATGGCGGTCACCTTTGGGTTCTGGGCGATGACGAAGGGGTCGTTCGTGTAGCCGACGTCCTTCATCAGCACGCCGGGGTTGTCGTCGATGAAGTCATAGACGGCCTTGGAACCCATGAGGAAGGTCGAGACGATCTTGCCCTTGTCGATCCGTTTGTTGGCGCCGTTGATGACGCCCTTCTCGACGAGGGGCAGCACGCCGTCGGCGAACATCTCGGTGTGGACGCCCAGGTTCTTGTGGTTGCCCAGCTGGGAGAGTACGGCGTTGGGGATGGCGCCGATGCCCATCTGGAGGCAGGCGCCGTCCTCGATCAGGGCGGCACAGTTCTTGCCGATGGCGATCTCGATGTCGTTCGGTTCGGCGAAGTGGCCCTCGATCAGCGGGGTGTCGTCCTCCACGAAGAGGTCGATTTGGGAAAGGTGCAGGAACGAGTCGCCGAACGAGCGGGGAACATAACGGTTTACGACGGCGATTACCGTGCGGGCGCACTCCACGGCGGCCAGCGTGGCATCGACGGAGGTGCCGAGCGACACGTAGCCGTGCCTGTCGGGGGGCGATACCTGGATCATGGTCACGTCGCAGGGCAGTATGTGTTCGCGGTAGAGGCGCTGGGTCTCGCTCAGGAATACGGGGATGTAGCCCGCATAGCCCTGCTGGGTGATGTTGCGCACGTTGCTGCCGACAAAGAACGAGTTGAGCTGGAAGGCTCCCTCCAGCTCCGGCACGGCATAGGGCGCCTCGCCTTCGGTGTGGAGATGGTGGATGTAGACATTCTTCAGCTCGCCGGCCGCACCTCGCGCGGTCATTGCCTTGACAAGTACCTGCGGTACGCTGGCAACGCTGCTCAGATGGACGTGATCGCCGGACTGGATGACCTTGACGGCTTCTTCAGGGGTCGTAAAAGTTATGGCGTTGTTCATATCGTGTTGTGTTACCTTTTCGGCAAGAGGCATGACGGACAGTCGTCGATACGATTGCTGTCGGAAGATCGACCGTTTGCCGTCGTCGAGTCCAAAAATAATTATTTTTTTCGATTTTGCGGGTTGCGTCTCGGTTATATTCACTACATTTGCGGATGAATATTCAGGCTAAATTATAGTGGGTCGTCCCGTGCGGGAAATGCGGTCGGAACCGGCCGCCGGCATGGGTGCGGCTCGTTGATTATGGCACGAATCGACATAAACTAACATCACATAGTTAAAAACCCAGGGAGTCCGAGGGGCCGGTTGTTGGCGTCCCGAAGGTTCCCGTTGCTTTAAAGGCATTATGGAAAACAAAAACATCACGGAGAGAGACGACGTGGTCATCAGGTTCTCGGGTGACTCCGGTGACGGTATGCAGCTCACCGGTACGCTGTTCTCCGACACCGCTGCCCTGCAGGGTAACGGCATTTCTACATTCCCGGATTATCCGGCCGAGATCCGCGCACCTCAGGGAACGGTAGCCGGTGTGTCGGGCTTCCAGGTACATTTCGGCGATCATCAGGTGAAGACCCCCGGTGATTACTGCGATGTCATGGTTGCCATGAACCCCGCTGCCCTGAAAGCCAACTGCTGCTGGCTGAAGAAGGGTGCCACCATCATCATCGACGGCGACAGCCTCGACGAGAAGGGCATCGAGAAGGCCGGCTTCAAGACCGACGACCCGTTTACCGAACTGGGCATCCAGGACTACAACATCATCGTGGCAGACATCACGACGATGACCAAGGAGGCGCTGAAGGACATCGACCTGGACGTGAAGAGCGTCGTAAAGTGCAAAAACATGTTTGCACTGGGCATGTGCCTGTTCATGTTCAACAAGCCGATGGAGCATCCGGTGAAATACATCAACGGCAAGTTCGCCAAACGCAACCCGCTGGTGGCCGAGGCCAACGTACTCGCGTTGAAGGCCGGTTACAACTATGCCCACAATACCCACGCCTTCGCCAACACCTATAACGTACAGGCAGCCGATCTGCCCAAGGGCCGCTACCGCAGCATCAACGGTAACCAGGCTACGGCATGGGGCTTCATCGCCGCATCCGAGAAGAGCGGTCGTCCGCTCTACTGCGGTTCCTATCCCATCACGCCCGCCACGGTTATCCTGGAGGAGCTGGCCAAGCGCAAGGATCTGGGTGTGAAGACGGTTCAGTGCGAGGATGAGATCGCCGGCATCTGTACGACCATCGGCGCCGCATTCGGCGGTCACTTTGCCGTGACGACGACGTCGGGTCCCGGTCTGTCGCTGAAATCGGAGGCGATGGGTCTGGCCGTGATGACGGAACTCCCGATCGTTGTGGTCGATGTTCAGCGCGGCGGTCCCTCGACGGGTATCCCGACCAAGCCGGAACAGGGCGACCTGATGCAGGCGCTGTGGGGACGTAACGGCGAGTGTCCGATGATCGTTCTGGCCGCCAGCACCCCGTCCGACTGCTTCCACTACGCCTTCATGGCCGGCAAACTGGCCATGGAGCATATGACTCCGGTCGTGCTGCTCTCCGACGGCTTCATCGCCAACGGCAGCCAGCCCTGGAAGATTCCGTCGATGAAGGATTATCCCGAAATCCACCCGCCGATCGTCACCGAACTGGCCGAGGGCGAGAAGAGCTTCATGCCCTACCGTCGTGACGAGAAGACGCTGGCGCGTCGTTGGGCGCTGCCCGGCACGCCCGGTCTGGAACACCGCATCGGCGGTCTGGAGAAGGACGCGCTGAAAGGTTCCGTATCGCACGATCCGCACAACCACGAGAAGATGATCCGCACGCGTGCCGAGAAGGTGGCCCGCGTAGCCGACTACATCCCGCGTCAGGAGGTGATGGGCGATGCCGAAGGCGACCTGCTCGTAGTAGGTTGGGGCGGTACGCGCGGCCACCTCGAAACGGCCGTGAACGAGCTGCGTGCCGAGGGCAAGAAGGTATCTCTCTGCCACTTCAACTACATCAACCCGCTGCCCCACGGCGTACGCGAAATCTTCGGCAAGTTCAAGAAGATCGTCGTATGCGAGCTGAACGACGGCCAGTTCGCCAACTACCTGCGCATGTCGTTCCCCGAGTTCCGTTACGAGCAGTGCAACAAGCTGCAGGGTCTGCCCTTCACCCGCGAGGAACTGATCGAGAAGTTTAATGAATTATTGAAGTAATCATGAGCGAACTTAAATATACCGTCGCCGATTTCAAAAGCGACCAGGAAGTAAAATGGTGTCCCGGCTGCGGTGACTATGCCGTGTTGAGCGCCATTCAGAAAGCCATGCCGGCGATTGCCGCTCATGCGGGAGTGGATCATTCGCGGTTCGTTGTGGTTTCGGGTATCGGCTGTTCGTCCCGTTTCCCGTATTATGTCAGCACGTTCGGTTTCCACGGCATCCACGGCCGTGCCAACGCGATCGCTACCGGTCTGAAGGTGGCCAATCCCAACCTGAGCGTGTTCGTGATGACGGGTGACGGCGATGCGCTGGCCATCGGCGGCAACCACTTCATCCACTCGATCCGTCGTAACGTCGATCTGAACCTCGTGCTGTTCAACAACGAGATCTACGGTCTGACGAAAGGCCAGTATTCGCCGACCTCCAAGCTGGGCAAGATCACCAAGACGTCGCCCTACGGTACGGTAGAGCGTCCGTTCAACCCGGGCGAGCTGGTAATCGGCGCCCACGGCACGTTCTTCGCCCGTTCGGTGGATGCCGAGGTGAACCTCACGTCGGAGTGCATGGAAGCCGCTTCCAAACACGACGGCATGTCGATCATCGAGGTGCTGACCAACTGTATGATCTTCAACAACGGTACGCATAAGGCGTTTGCCGGTGACAAGGAGACCCGTGCCGAGCATACGATCACGCTGCGCCACGGCGAGAAGATGCTCTTCGGCAAGAACCACGACAAGGGTCTGATGCTCGACAACATGAAGCTGAAAGTCGTAACGGTCGGCGAAAACGGCGTTACGCTCGACGATATTCTGACGCACGACGCTCACGAGAAGGACACCATGATCCACGTGATGCTGGCCGGCATGAAATATCCGGACTTCCCCGTTGCGCTGGGTATCATCCGCGATGTCGAGGCTCCGACGTACGAGCGTGAGGTTGCCCGTCAGGTTGAGGAGGTGAAGGCATCCAGCAACATCAAGTGCATGGACGACCTGCTCAACAGCGGCGAAACGTGGATGGTGGAGTAATCCCGTTCACCAACCCGATACGGTAAGCGAGGCGGAACAGCTGTTCCGCCTCGCTCGTTTTTTATACGCTTTGCACGGGGAGGGACGGCCTGCACGGCATGCCCGGCCTGTCCCGCCCGTTCTGCACAACTTGTTCCGCATGGCCTGTTCCGCACAGCGTGTCCCGCCCGACATGTCCCACACGGCCTGTCCCGCCCGTTCTGCACAGCTTGTTCCGCACGGCCTGTTCTGCACAGCCTGTTTTTGTACGGTGCGGGACGGCGCAAGCGGCGGCCGGCAGAGGCAGAACCGGCGGAATGTAGCGGTTGCGGGCGGCTGGAGGCTGCGGAGAATGGCTTTGCGGAGGACGGGGCGGAGGACGGGGGCAGCCTGCGGCGCCGCTGCGGGAACGCGGTGCTGTCCGGTGCGGCGATCCGTAGTTTGTTCCGGCATGCTGTCCGGTGCGGCGACGGCAACAAAAACGCCGCCGGCGGTGGCTGGCGGCGTATGGAGGGGTGTCGGCAGCCTCCCGTCAGGAGAGGTGCTGCATTTCGATCAGTTTGGCGTAGGTGCCTTTGCGGGCCATCAGTTCGGCGTGGGTACCCTCTTCGGTGATGCGCCCCTGCTCGATGACGATGATCTTGTCGGCATTGTAGATGGTGCTGAGACGGTGGGCGATCACGATGGAGGTGCGGCCTTTCAGCAGCGTGTCCAGTGCATCCTGTACGAGTTTCTCGCTCTCGGTGTCCAGCGCCGATGTGGCCTCATCGAGAATCAGGATCTCGGGGTTCTTCAGCACGGCGCGGGCAATGCTCAGCCGCTGGCGCTGGCCGCCGGAGAGTTTCGTGCCGCGGTCTCCGATGTTCGTGTCGAGGCCGTCGGCCGTCTCGGCGATGAAGCGGTCGGCATTGGCAATGCGTGCCGCCTGGAGTATTTCGTCCCGCGTGGCGGTCTCGTTGCCCAGCCGGATGTTGTTTTCGATCGTGTCGTTGAAGAGGATCGTGTCCTGTGCCACGATGCCCATCCGTTCGCGCAGCGAGTGGATGTCGTATTCCCGGATGTCGCGGCCGTCGATGAGGATCTGGCCGGAGGTGGGGTCGTAGAAACGGGGAATCAGGTCGGAGAGGGTCGATTTGCCGCCGCCGGAGGGGCCTACCAGAGCGACCGTCTGTCCTTTCTTGACCGTGAAGCTGACGCCGCGGATCACTTCGCGCTCCTCGTAGGCGAAACGGACGTCGCGGAACTCGATGCTGTCCGTGAAGTGGTCGAGCTGCACGGCGTCGGGGGCGGACTTGATGGTGGTCTGGGTGTCGAGCAGGGCGAAGACGCGGTCGCCGGCCGCGATGCCCTGGTTGATGGTGGCGAAGGAGTCGGTGAACAGGCGCATCGGGCGGGTGATCTGGGTGAAGATGCCCAGGAAGGCGAGGAAGCTGCCGCCGTCGAGCTTGCCCTGCGTGACGAGTACGCCGCCGAAGATCAGCAGGCCGGCCGCCGCGGTGATGCCGAGGAACTCGCTCATCGGCGAGGCGAGCTGCTGGCGGTAGGCGATGCGGCGCGAGGTGTCGGTGAACTTGCGGTTGATGGTTCCGAAGCGTTTGCCGAAGAAGCCTTCGGCGTTGTATCCCTTGATGACCTTCATGCCGGTGAGCGACTCGTCGAGTACGGCGGTCAGTTCGCCGAACGACTCCTGCACCTCCTTGGCCGAGCGGCGCAGCCGTTTGACGATGGAGCCGATCAGCAGCGCCACGACGGGCAGGTAGATCACCGAGAAGACGGAGAGCTGGAGCGACATCATGAGCATGGCCACCACGTAGCCGATGATGAGGAACGGCTCGCGGAAGACGACCTGCAGCGTGTTGGTGATGCAGAACTGGATGACCTGCACGTCGGACATGATGCGCGACATGATGTCGCCCTTGCGTTCGTTGCTGAAGAAGCCGATGTTCATGCCCAGCACGTGTTCATAGACCTGGTTGCGGATGCGGTAGAGGGTATAGACGCGCATGTTCTCGATGATGCGCTGGGCCAGGTAGCGGAACAGGTTGCTGAACAGGGCGGCGGCGATCACGACGCAGGCCAGCAGGATCATCACGTCGTTCAGCGTGAAGTCGGTGCCGAAGACGCGGTACATGAGGTAGCCCAGCGCGTCGTTCAGGAAGTCGGCCGAAAAGTGGAACGACGGCATTTCCGTCACGGGGGAGAGCAGCCCCTGCTTTTTGAACAGCGAGTTCACGATCGGCATGATGAGCGTGAAGGTGAACGTATTGAAAAAGGCGTACAGCAGCGTGCAGAAAAAGTAGGGAATGGCGAACCGACGGATCGGTGCGGCAAATTTCAGCAGTCTCCAGTATGTTTTCATCTTGTCGAATCGGTCTGAGTGAAGTGGAGCAAAAGTAGAAAAAATCGCTTATATCTGGTTTTTTTGCCGTACTTTTGTGGAACACGCAATCAGTAACGTAAAAAATATGGATATAGTACTCAGCGGTATCCGGCCGACCGGACAGCTGCACCTGGGCAATTATTTCGGCGCGCTGCGCAACTTCGTGCGCATGCAGTACGACGCGAAGTGTTATTTTTTCATCGCCGACTACCACTCGCTGACGACGCATAACGATCCGGCTCATCTGCACGAGAACGTCAAGACCGTGCTGGCCGAATACCTCGCCGCGGGCATCAACCCCGACATTGCGACCGTCTATGTGCAGAGCGACGTGCCGCAGGTGGCCGAACTGTCGCTGCTGCTGGGCATGCACGCCTATGTGGGCGAGCTGGAGCGCACCGCTTCGTTCAAGGACAAGGTACGCAAGAATCCCAACAACGTCAATGCCGGCCTGCTGACCTATCCGGTGCTGATGGCGGCCGACATCCTGCTTCACCGGGCCACGCACGTGCCGGTAGGCAAGGACCAGGAGCAGCATCTCGAACTGACGCGGGTCTTCGCCCGCCGCTTCAATAATATGTACGGCGTCGATTTCTTTCCGGAGAGCATGCCCTACAACTTCGGTTCGGAATTGGTGAAGATTCCCGGACTGGACGGCACGGGCAAAATGGGAAAGAGCGAGAACAACGGCATCTTCCTGGCCGACTCCGACGAGGCGATCCGCAAGAAGGTGATGCGCGCGGTGACCGACTCCGGCCCCACGGAACCCAACTCGCCGCTGAGCGAAGGGGTGGCCAACATCTTCGCGATCATGGAGGCGGTCTCCTCGCCCGACACGATCGCCTTCTTCCGCGAGAAGTACGCTACGTGCGAGATCCGCTACGGCGATCTGAAGAAACAGCTGGCCGAGGACATCATCAAGGTCGTTGCGCCGATCCGCGAACGGATCGAAGCGATCAAATGCGACGAGTCGTACCTGCGCCGCGTCGTGCGGGACGGTGCCGAGAAGGCGCGCGAGAGTGCCGACCGGACCGTGGCCGAGGTGCGCCGCATCATGGGCATCCGCCCCTTCTGATCCCGAACACCTGAACAACGGAGCGAATGGCTTTTGTGCAACACATACTGAATCGGGGCTACGTCCTGCTGATGCGGCTGACGCGGCGGCTGTCGCGCCAGCAGCTCATGCTGGTGCTGGCCGTGCTGGTCGGACTGGTGGCCGGACTGGCCGCTACGGCGTTCCAGAAGCTGCTCTACCTGATCGAACATGCGCTGGTGAGCTGGTTTCCCGCCGATTCGGCCGGCTACCTGTTCCTGGTCTATCCGGCGGTCGGCGTCATCCTCGCCTCGCTTTTCGTCAAATACGTTGTCAAGGACAATATTTCGGAGGGCGTGGCGCGGGTGCTGTATGCCATCAGCAAGCGCTCCTCGCGCATCCGCCCCCACAACTGCTACTCGTCGATCGTAGGCGGTGCCGTGACGATCGGATTCGGCGGTTCGGTGGGTCCCGAGGCGCCGATCGTGCTGACCGGTTCGGCCATCGGCTCCAATATTGCCCAGATCTTCCGGCTCAACTACCGCGACACGACCCTGCTGCTCGGCTGCGGCGCGGCGGGCGCCGTGGCTGCCATCTTCAAGGCCCCCATCACGGGACTGATCTTCGTGCTGGAGGTGCTGATGCTGGACATTTCGATGCGGGCCATCGTGCCGCTGCTCATCTCGTCGGTCGCCTCGACGACGCTGGTGCTGTTCCTCAAGGGATTCGATCCCATGCTCAACGTCGAGGTGGGCGGTACGTTCAACCTGCAGTACCTCCACATGTATGTCGTGCTGGCCATCCTGTGCGGTCTGGTATCCAAGTACTTCCTCGTGGTGAACGGACGGGTGCAGGCCATGTTCGGCCGCTTCACGTCGCAGTCCTCGCGCTGGCTGGTGGGCGGCCTGTCGCTCGGCCTGCTCATCTTCCTCTTCCCGCCGCTGTACGGCGAGGGCTACAGCTCGTTCATCGACCTGATGCACGGCCGCATCGAACCGCTGTTCGACAATTCGCTCTTCTATCGCTACCGCGAGGTGCCGTGGGTGGTGGTGCTGTTCCTCGTGGGAACCCTGCTGCTGAAGGTGGTCGCCATGGCCATTACCAATGCCGCGGGCGGCGTGGGCGGTTCGTTCGCCCCGTCGCTGTTCGTCGGCGCCTTTACGGGCGGTACGCTGGCCTATGTCTGCAACGCCTTTTTCGGCATGGAGATGTCTGTCATCAATTTTTCGCTCGTGGGCATGGCCGGCGTGATGACCGGCGTGATGAAGGCGCCGCTGACCTCCGTCTTCCTGATCGCCGAACTGGCCAACGGCTACGGCCTGTTCGTGCCGCTGATGCTGGTGGCCTCGCTGGCGTTCGCCGTGTCGTATTATCTGGAACCCGATTCGATCTATACCAAGAAACTGCGCGCCAAGGGCGAGCTGCTGACCCACAACAAGGACCAGTCCGTGATGGTGTTCCTCGAACTGGACAAACTGATCGAAACCAACTTCTCGCCGGTCAACCGCAATGCGACGCTCGGCGATCTGGTGCAGACGGTCTCCTCCTCGACCCGCAACATCTTTCCGGTCGTGAAGACCGACGGCGAGTTTGTGGGCATCATCCTGCTGGACGACATCCGGACCGACATGTTCGACCACTGGAAGTACAAGTTCCCGATCAGCAAGTATATCACCCAGCCGCCCGACGTCATCCTCAAGAACGAGATGATCGCCGAGGTGGTCGGCAAGTTCGAGGAGTCGCATGCCTGGAACCTGCCCGTGGTGGACAAGAACCGCAAATACCTCGGCTTCGTCTCTAAGTCGAGCATCCTCGATGCCTACCGCCAGCAGCTCGTGCAGCTGACCGAGGAGTAAGGGAGGCGGGACGGCTGCCCGAAGCATGCGGCGGGTTTGGCTGCATAAAATCCAAGTTTTTATTCATATTTTACCGCAACGGAAACGGGACCGCAGGATGCGCGGACACCGTTTGCAGTAAAAAATAGATGCGTTCCGACCGGATGCATGCAATGGGTACAAAAGCGGATTTGTCGCACAGAGCGGGTTAAATCTGCTTTTTTGCAGGGCGGCAGGTGGCGGGGCAGTTCGGGGGCAGTCGAAAAAATGTTTTATTTTTCTGTTAAGAGGTTGCTTTAAGTGTAAATTTTGCTATATTAGCAATCACTGTTTAAATTTATATCAACTAATTGATTTTTTATGAACAAAAAACTTTACTATGCAATGTCGCTGGTTCTGGTGGCAGTCGGTTTGCTGGCCGGCTGTACGAAGAACGCAACGAGCGATTGGGTCGAAGTAGACCGTTTTATGGTGTCGTTGGCTGCAGACGGTACGCAGGAGGTTGTTATTAATGTCGAGGCTTCGACGAAATGGACGACCAGTCCTACCGCTACCTGGGTGAAGGTGGCCGAAAGCGAAAATACGCTGACGGTAACTGCCGAAGAGAACGAATCGGTTGCCGGCCGCGAGGCAGAGATTATCATTACCGCAGGTTCCGCCCAGGCTACGGTAAAGGTATTGCAGGTGGGCCGCGAGTCGAATCGGGCGTGGTACCGTTTCATGACCGAAATGCAGGGTGCCAACATCTCGCCTTCGGGTAAATACGTGGGCGCTTATGCCGCCCGCGTGGACGAGAGTACCGGCGGACAGATCGAATGGGATGTCTATCTGATCGATCTCGAAACGAACGAGCAGACCCTGCTCAACACCTTCCCCCAGTCGCTGTATGATTTCAACGACGTGCGTGCCGTGACCGACCAGGGTATCATATTGCTTGACAGCAAGATGATCTATACGGTTGTGGTTGAAGAGAATGAGGCCGACTACATCGTTCCCGGATTTGACGGACTCGATGGCATCCGTATCACGGCCACCTCGACGGACGGTTCGGTTTGGGTCGGCTACGGCGACTATCCGTATGTGCCGTTGAAATATGTCAATGGCGTGCCGGAGCGGCTGGAGATGCCTGAAACCAACTTCCGCGGCCAGGCATTGGAAGGCGGAGTCCTAACGCGCGGCTGTTCGGCCGACGGCTCCATGATCTACGGCAGCACGATGGATAACTTAGATTACGGCATGCTGTATTGGGACAAGGAAGGTCATGTACACTGGGTAGGCGAAGATATCCGCGAGGTCGAGGAGGTCGAACTGTTCGACTCGAACGGCACTCCCTACACGGATTATATCGTAACCGGCATGCAGGTAGAGGCCGATCCGTACAACATGAGTCCGAACGGCCGGTATATCGGCGGCATTTATTGCCAGGAGGTGCCGAATGCCGATAATACGGATGTGGAGATCAATCAGCTTGCTGCTGTATACGATACCGTAGAGGGTAAGACCACCGTATTCACGGATTATCTCGGTTACGGCGGTATCACGGCCGTAACGGATGACGGTCTTGCGCTGATCGCCACCTCCATGCTCTCGCTGTATTGCCAGACGGAGGTGATCGATCTCAATACGGGTGAAAATCTGGGATCGGGCATCGACTATGTAATGGATAAATTCGGTCTGATGCTGCCCTCGTCGCACGGTCTGACCTATCTGCCGATCGGCGGTAAGGCTGCTTTCGGCGAGGAGGCGGCGCCCAGCGGTGCCCTGATGTGGTATTGGTACGTGGCCGCCAAGTAGCGGACGGAAACCTTTCGCCAGCAAAATAAGGTAATAATAAGGGAGGAGGCATCGCGGTGCCTCCTCCCTGTTTGTTGTGATGCGAGGCGGGGCTGTTTGCGTTTTTTTGCAATGGGGAGTTGCGGTGCGAAGGTCTTCACATGGGCAGGGACTGTTTATCGGTTGTTATTCAGTGAGATATTGGACGATGGGGGTCTTCTGGAAAAAATCTTTGCATGGAAAAAATGAATTTTGTTTGTATGTAATGGAATAATTATTATTTTTGAAAATGGTTAATGTCGGAAAAAGGGTTTGTCCGACAGCAACCGGAAACGGAGTGTGACGATACTCTTAATTTATTATAAATCTGTATGAAAAACTTTAATTTGAGAAAAGGGGTAGTTGCCGTATTGGCTTTGGTGGCCGTCGGCTGTACCAAATCCAAGGAGAGTGCTTGGATCAACCTCGAAAAAGCAGAGGTGACCCTGCCCAGCACCGGCGAAACCTCCGTAACCATTAATGTAG
>CASEGL010000013.1 GCA_949287525.1 uncultured Rikenellaceae bacterium | reverse complement strand
GTTCCGAAAACAAGAAGGGGATGATCGTGCTGGTGGATGCCATTGCCAATGTGGCCCGTTATTTCCGCAACGTACCGTCCGTCGCATGGGATCTGCTGGAGTGTGCCGACAAGCCGCTGACCCTCATCCTGCCCGGAGCCGCAGGCGTGGCTCCGAACCTGATCCCCGAGGAGGGGACGCTGGCCGTGCGGGTGCCGGACCACGAATTCTGCCGCAGGGTGGTGCAGCGGCTGGGGCATCCGCTGGTTTCCACGTCGGCCAACCTGTCGGGCGGCGCGACGCCGAAACGCTTTGAGGAGATCGACGAGGCGATTCTTTCCGGAGCCGACTATGTGGTGGATCCGAAATGGGAGGGGCGTCCGACCCGCAAGGCCTCTTCGATCATTCTGCTCGGCGAGGGAGGCGAAGTGAAGATCATCCGGGAGTAACCTTCGTTCATTACGTATGGGAAAATATATCGACAGCGACATTCAGATCCGTTTTGCGGATGCCGATTGTCTCAACCACATCAACAACATCAATATCCAGCATTATTTCGAGGTCGGCAAGATCGACTTCTACAAAAAGGTGTTGGGCAAACTGGTGGGACCCGATCGGGAGAGCCTGATTCTGGTTTCGACCCATGCCAACTTTTTCCATCAGACCCGTCTCGAGGACGATCTGTTCGTGCGGTCGTGGTGTGCCGGGTTGGGGCATTCGAGCGTTACGATGTACCAGTGGCTGATCGACCGTCAGACGGGCGAGGTAAAGGCCGACTGCCGTTCGGTAGCCGTTGCGTTTGATTTTGACAGACAGTGCAAGATCCCGCTCAACGAACACTGGCGGGAGTTGCTAGCTGAGTACATGTGCGACGTGGAGATCGATGCCAAGAGTAAGTAGTGCGCTGAAAATCAGAGAATAAATCAAATAAGAGAGAGTCATGAAATACGACGTAATTGTGATCGGCAGCGGCCCCGGAGGCTATGTGGCTGCGATCAAGGCCGCACAGAACGGCAAGAAAACCGCCATCGTAGAGAAAGCCGAACTCGGCGGCGTGTGCCTGAACTGGGGATGCATCCCCACCAAGGCGCTGCTCAAGAGTGCGCAGGTATATACCTATGCGAAACATGCGGCCGCCTACGGCATCGAGATCAACGGCGACATCGTCGCCCCGCTCGACAAGATCGTGGAGCGCAGCCGCGGTGTGGCCGACACGATGAGCCGCGGCGTGGCTTTTCTGTTGAAGAAAAACGCCATCGACGTGCTGGCCGGCCGGGGGCGTCTGGCCGGTGAGGGTCGGGTGACCGTAACCGCCGCAGACGGCTCGGAGCAGACCGTAGAGGCCGACCACATCATCCTGGCCACTGGTTCGCGTCCGCGCGAGATGCCGTTCATGCCGGTGGACGGCCGCCGCGTGATCTCCTCGCGCGAGGCGCTGACGCTGCGCGAACTGCCCGAAAGCATGATTGTCGTGGGGTCGGGTGCCATCGGCTGCGAGTTTGCCCACTTCTATGCGTCGCTGGGTGTGAAGGTGACGGTCGTCGAGTATCTGGGCCAGTTGTTCCCCGTGGCTGATGCCGACGTGAGCAAGGCACTCGAGCGCAGCTTCCGCAAGATGAAGATCGGCGTGATGACCTCCACCACTGTCAAGGGCGTGACCGTTGTCGGCGACAAGTGTGAGGTGCGTGTCGAGGGCAAGAAGGGTGAGGAGACCCTCTCGGCCGACGTGGTGCTGTCGGCCGTGGGCGTGAAGTCCAACCTGGAGGATCTCGGCCTGGAGGAACTCGGCATTGCCGTGGAGCGCGACAAGATCGTCGTGGACGAATATTACCGCACCAACGTGAAGGGCATCTATGCCATCGGCGACATTACGGCCGGACCGGCGCTCGCCCATGTGGCTTCGGCCGAGGCGATCTGCTGTGTGGAGAAGATCTGCGGCCACGAACCCGCCCGCATCGACTACACCGCCATTCCCTCGTGCGTCTATACCACGCCGGAGGTGGCCATGGTCGGCCTGACGGAGAAGCAGGCCGTCGAGCAGGGCTATGAGGTGAAGGTCGGCCAGTTCCCCTACACGGCGTCGGGCAAGGCAACGGCCGCAGGCGACCGCGACGGTTTCGTGAAACTGATCTTCGATGCCAAGACCGGCAAACTGCTCGGTGCGCACATGATGGGCGGCAACGTGACCGAAATGCTGGCCGAGCCGACCCTCGCCAAGACGCTGGGCATCACGGCAGGGCAGATTCTGGCCACCGTACATGCCCATCCTACGATGAGCGAAGCCGTCATGGAGGCAGCCGAAGCCGCCATGGGACAGGCCGTTCATTTGTAGCGGAGAGGGGCGGGGACGCCGCCGGAAACTTGGCAACATCGGGATGCGGGAATGGCTCCGCATCCCGTTTTTTTGTGTCCGGCGGAGCCGGCATTCCGAATCGGCATTCCGGAAGACCTGCCGTGCGGAAAAGGGGGCGCGGGCGTTGCTGCGACACCCTGCAGGGCGGTTTCAGGCGTGTACCGGAGCATCGGGCGGGCAGTCGGGCGCCTCGGCGGCATGCTCCGTGTGGCGCGGTTCGGCTCGTGTGGCAAAGCAAAGCCCCGCCGCTCCTCGAAGGGGGCGGCGGGGCTTCCGTGTGTCGTGCGGCCGGATCAGGCGTTCAGGTACGTTTCGATGTTGGCGGCAATGGCCTCGACCAGTGTGTCGATCGACTCGGCGGCCGACCAGGCGTTGTGGGGCGAGAGCAGCAGCCGGTACGGGTCGCGGATCCGCAGCAGGGGGTTGTCGGCAGCCATCGGCTCCTTGGAGAAGACGTCCACGACGGCGCCGGCGATCGTGCCGGCATCCAGCGCGTCGGCCAGCGCCTGTTCGTCCACGATGCCGCCGCGGGCGACATTCACCAGCAGGGCGGTCGGTTTCATGCGCTCCAGTTCGGTCTTGCCGATCAGGCCGCGCGTGCGGTCGGTGAGGGGCGTGTGGAGCGAGACGATGTCGGCCCAGCCGAGCAGCTCGTCAAGCGGCATCTCCGGATAGCGCTCGGCGCGTTTGTTGCCCGTTACGGAGTGGTAGGCGACCTCGCAGCCGAATGCCTCGGCCAGTCCGGCCACAGCATGTCCGATGGCGCCCAGACCGATGATGCCCCATTTGCGGCCGTAGAGACGGCGCGTGGGGCGGTCGTAGTTGAACAGGCGCGGCGAGGCGGCATATTCGCCCGACTTGACGAAACGGTCGTAGTAGGTCACCTCGCGCAGCATGGCGATGGCACCGCCCAGCGTAGCTTCGGCCACTGAATGGGTCGAGTAGCCCTTGGCGTTGCGCACGGGAATGCCGCGCCGCTCGGCTGCCGCCACGTCAATGTTGTCCACGCCCGTGGCCGCCTCGCAGATCAGCTCCAGTTTCGGCAGCGAGGCGATGATCTCGGCGGTGAGCCGCACCTTGTTCACGATCACGATTTCGGCATCGGCGGCGCGCTCGATGATCTGGTCCGGCTCGGTGGAGTGGTAGCCGGTGTAGTTGCCCAGTCTGCGGATGGACGACAGGTCGGCGTCGTTGAGACTGTATTCATCCAGGAAAACGATGTTTTTCATGTGTCTATGGTGTTATTTGATTGGTTCTTCCATTTCGCCGATCAGGTCGCGTACCACTACCGAGGCGCAGCAGCATCCGAAGACGGCCGGCATGTAGGAGATGGTACCCGTATTGGATTTCTTGTTGGTCTGCTCGTCGATGATCATCGCCCCCTCGCGGATCCGCTCCGAGGAGAATACGGCATAGAAACCCGTGTGGATCCCCATCTTGTGGAGCCGTTTGCGCAGCATGTGGGCCAGCGGACAGTGGTGGGTGCGGGCGATGTCGGCCGCTTCGATCCGCGTGGGGTCGGTTTTCGCACCCGCGCCCATCGAACTGACCACCCTGATGTGGCGGTCGAGGCAGCCTTTGATGAGGTGCGCCTTGGGCGAGAGCGTGTCGATGGCATCGACCACGTAGTCGAACGCGTCGCTGTCGAGCAGCTCGTAGGTGGCTTCATCCTTGATGAAACCCTCCACTTTGCGGAGCGCGAGGTCGGGATTGATGTCCAGCAGCCGTTCGGCCAGCACGTCGGTCTTGGGGCGGCCGATGGTGGAGTGCAGGGCGATCAGCTGGCGGTTGATGTTGCTCTCGCCCACGGTGTCGGCGTCGGCGATGGTCATGCGTCCCACGCCTGCGCGGCACAGCATTTCGGCGGCATAGGCGCCTACGCCGCCCAGTCCGACGATCAGTATGTGAGCCTCGCGGAGGCGCTGCAGTTTCTCTTGGCCGAGCAGCAGCTCGGTACGTTCGGTCCAGCTCATGGATTCGGGAAAAGGGTGATGAAGTTGTTGTACAGGGTTTGTTGCAACCGTTCGAGCGGTATCTCCAGCAGGCGTGCAGCTTCTTCATAGACGGCGGCGACCGGCCGTTCGTCCTCGTCCGTCTCCAGGAACAGTCGTTCGAGCGGTATGGCCCGCATGGCCTCGACGCTGCGCGGCGAACGGAAGGAGGCGGAGCCGAACGAAAGGCTGCAGCCTGCGGCTACGGCTCGGGCGGCCTGCTGCGGGCTGCCGATGAAGCCGTGGAAAACCGCCCGTACGGCAGGGTAGTGTCCAAGCAGCGCCATGACCTCCTCGAAGGCGCGTACGCAGTGCAGCACGACGGGCAGCCGGCGGGTTGCGGCGATCGCCAGCTGGGCGTTGAACAGCAGGCGCTGCCGCTCCTCGTCGCGGGGCGTGCGGGCGCGGTCGAGTCCGATCTCGCCGATCGCATCGCAGGGGAGTCCCTCCAGCTGTTCCAGCAGCTGCTCCGCATCCGGCCGGCCGGCGTCCCAGGGATGGATGCCGCAGGCGAAAGGGTGTGTGGGACGCACCGCGTCACATCCGAGCCGCAGCGACCGGAGGGCGATGACTTCCGGCGGGGCGGTGCGGAGTGCGTGGGTGTGGATGTCGATGAAGGGAATCATGCAGCTGCAAAGTGACAACGGACAAATTTACGAAATTCGTGCGAGGATTGGGTCGCAGAAGCGGACGGAACGGACGAAAACTGGTGTTTCCAACCTGTCTGGTAAGCAGGGGCAAGCGCTTGCGGATGTGTGGTTTGACGGCCGGAAAACATAAAAGTGAATCTGGTTGTGAAAAAAATCACACCAAAGGGGGCAATACGAGAAAATAAACGTAAATTTGCGGGTACTTTTTGGAAGGGTGTACTGTGCTTTTCCGGAAACGTGTTTTTAACAGTGTAACTCATTTAATTATTGATAAACTTATACTAATTTTCAATCAAACAACATGTCGAAAGTCATCAAACTAAAACGTGGTCTCGACATCCGGCTTGTAGGCGAGGCGGAAAAGACGGTCGTACAGGTTCCCGTAGGGAAAACCTGCGCCGTGGTTCCGGACAGCTTCACCGGCATTACGCCCAAGTTGCTCGTTTCGGAGGGGACGAAGGTGAAGGCCGGTACGCCGTTGTTCTTCGACAAGGCGCGTCCGCAAATCCTGTTTACGGCTCCCGTAAGCGGTACGGTTGCGGCCATCCGTCGTGGTGAGCGGCGCAAGATCCTGGCGATCGAAATCGAAGCCGATGCCGCGATCGAGTACGAAAAGTTTCCGGTCTCCGCTCCTGCCAAAGCGACGCGTGAGAAAATCGTCGAAGTGCTGCTCCAGAGCGGTCTGTGGCCGCTGATCATGCAGCGCCCCTACGGCATCATCGCTTCGCCGACCGATACGCCGAAAGCCATCTTCATTTCGGGTTTCGACTCCGCACCGCTCGCTCCGGACATGAACTTCGTCCTGCGTGACGAGTACGACAACCTGGCCGCCGGTATCGAGGCGCTGAAAAAACTGACCGACGGCAAGGTGCATCTCGGTCTGCGCAACGGCGAAAACGGTGTGCTGAACCGCCTGACCGGCGCCGAGCAGCACCTCTTTGAGGGTCCGCATCCGGCCGGCAACGTGGGCGTACAGATCCATCACATCGACCCGATCAACAAGGGCGACATCGTCTGGACGGTGGACATCCAGAATGTGGCGCTGATCGGACGGCTGTTCAATACGGGCATGGCAGACATGCGCCGCGTGATCGCCGTGACGGGTTCCGAGACCCAGAAACCGCAGTACGTGTCCGTATTGCCCGGCACCGTGGTGGAACACGTGACGGCAGCCTGCGGCATCAAGGATGAGGAGAACGTGCGTATCATCGCCGGCAATGTCCTGACGGGGCAGAAGATCGACGTGGCAGCCTATATCGACATGTACCACAACCAGATGACGCTGATTCCGGAAGGCTACAATTATGAGCTGCTCGGCTGGATCGCTCCGCGTCTGCACCGCTTCTCGGTGTCGCACAGCTACTTCTCGTGGCTGACGCCCAAGAAGAAATACAACCTCGACACCAATCTCAACGGCGGACACCGCGCCCTGGTGGTTACCGGCCTTTACGACCGCTACCTGCCGATGGACATTTATCCGATCTACCTGCTGAAGGCATGTATGGCCGGCGACATCGAAAAGATGGAGAACCTCGGCATTTACGAGGTGTTGCCTGAGGACTTTGCCCTGTGCGAGTTCGTCGATCCGTCCAAAACCGACATGCAGGCCATCATTGCGGACGGTATCAACCTGATGATTAAAGAGCTTTGCTAAGGATATGGAGAAACAACTCAGAAATTTCGTAGATAAGATCAAACCGACGTTCTCCAAGGGAGGCAAACTCGGTTTTCTGCACTCCACGTTCGATGCGTTCGAAACGTTTCTGTTCGTTCCCAATACGGTGACGCGCAGAGGCAGCCACATTCGCGACGCGAACGACCTGAAACGTACGATGATGGTAGTCATCATCGCCCTGCTGCCCGCCCTGCTGTTCGGCATGTACAACGTCGGCTACCAGCACTTCGCCGCCATCGGCGATCCCTCCTCGCAGGGCATGTGGTTCACCTGCTGGTGGTACGGCTTCGTGCGCATGCTGCCGATGATTCTCGTATCCTACATCGTCGGTCTGGGCATCGAGTTCGCCGTGGCTCAGAAGCGCGGCGAGGAGGTGAACGAAGGTTTCCTCGTCAGCGGTCTGCTGATCCCGATGATCATGCCGATCGACGTGCCGCTGTGGATCCTCGCCCTGGCTACGGCTTTCGCCGTCGTATTCGGCAAGGAGGTGTTCGGCGGTACGGGTATGAACGTCTTCAACCCTGCGCTGCTGGCCCGCGCCTTCGTATTCTTCGCCTACACCACGAAGATCTCGGGCGACCAGGTGTGGATCCGCGGTTTCGGCAAGGGAGGCGAGTTCATTGACGGCTTCTCCGGCGCAACGCCCCTGGGATATATCAACGACAGCCTGTCGGCCGGCATACAGACGCTCAACTTCGGCGGAACGACTCCCTGCGACTGGTTCTGGGGCTTCATCCCCGGTAGCATCGGCGAGGTTTCCACCTTCTGCATCCTCATCGGCGCCGTGATCCTGCTCTGGACGGGTGTGGCCAGCTGGCGCACGATGCTCAGCGTCTTCGCAGGCGGCCTCATCATGGGCTGGATCTTCAACCTCGTGGGGGCCAATCCCTACATGCAGATGCCTGCGTACTACCACCTGCTGCTGGGCGGCTTTGCATTCGGCGCCGTGTTCATGGCTACCGATCCGGTAACTTCGAGCCAGACCAATACGGGCAAGATCATTACCGGTCTCATCATCGGTATGCTCACCGTGCTGATCCGCGTCGTGAACCCCGGCTACCCTGAAGGTATGATGCTCTCGATTCTGTTCGTGAACGCCCTGGCTCCTCTGGTGGACTACTGCGTGGTGCAGAGCAATGTCCGCAACAGAAAGAAACGTTTGAAAACCGTTAAATAACCGCGGCTATGAATAAGAACAGTAACGCTTATATTATTATCTATGCCTCGGTGATGATCGTCATCGTGGCGATCTTGCTGTCGGTAGCCGCTCTGGCGCTGAAAGACCGTCAGCAGGCCAACATCGCAGTCGAGAAGCAGAGTGCCATCCTTTCTGCCATCGGTCTCGGCGGCGATGCCGACAAGGCCAAGGACAAAACCCAGTACATCAAGGACGAGTATGCCAAACACATCGTGGACAGCTACGTGGTGGACGGCAACGGCAACCGGGTGGAAGGAGACGCCTTCGAACTGCTGGACGGTCTGAAGGCCGAATTCGCCAAAACGGACAAAGAGGCCATGCGCCTGCCCGTATTCCAGGCCAAACTGGACAACGGCACGCAACTCAACATCCTGGCGGTTTACGGTACCGGTCTGTGGGGGCCGATCTGGGGATACCTGGCTCTCGAAAGCGATTGGGATACCATCTACGGTGCCGTGTTCGCACACCAGGGCGAGACTCCCGGCCTGGGTGCCGAGATCGCTACGCCGCACTTTTCCAGCCAGTTCCCCGGCAAACTGATCTTCGATAACGGCCAGCTCGTCGGCATCGCCGTGCTGAAAGGCGTCGGCGCATCGGCAGGCAATGACCATGCCGTGGATGCCATCTCTGGCGGTACGATCACCAGCCGCGGCGTGGAGATCATGCTCCGCGACTGTCTGACCGCTTATCTGCCGCTGATCGAGCGTCAGCGTGCGGCTCAGGTAGAAGCCACCCCCGCAGCCGAAACTGCCGAGGTAGCCGAGGCTGCCGAGGCCGCTCCGGTTCAGGAGGCAAACGTTGAAAACGAATAAAAGAAACCGCTATGAGTAATACCAAAGAATCCGCGTTCTCGATAAAGAACTTGAAACTTCTGTGGGGCCCGCTCAGCCTGAACAACCCCGTGATCGTCCAGATCCTGGGTATCTGTTCCTCGCTGGCAGTGACGGCCAAACTGAAACCGGCGTTCGTCATGGCCGTTTCGGTAACGGTGGTGACCGCGTTCTCCAACCTGATCATGTCCCTGCTGCGCAAGGGATTGCCCAACCGCATCCGCATCATCGTGCAGCTGGTGGTGATCGCCGCCCTCGTGATCATCGTCGATCAGGTTCTGAAAGCCTTCGTTTACGACGTAAGCAAACAGCTCTCCGTATTCGTCGGCCTGATTATCACCAACTGTATCATCATGGGCCGCGTGGAGGCATTCGCGCTGGCCAACAAACCCTGGCCCTCGTTCCTCGACGGTATCGGCAACGGTGTGGGTTACGGTCTGATCCTCATCCTGCTTGGCTTTGTCCGCGAACTGTTCGGTTCGGGTACGGTATGGGGCTATCAGGTGCTTCCCGCCGAATTCTATTCCGCCGGATACATGAACAACAGCCTGATGCTGCTCCCGCCGATGGCGCTGCTGCTGGTGGGTGTTATCATCTGGATACACCGTAGCAAAAACAGGGATCTGATAGAAAAGTAGAAGTATGGAAAGTTTCAATATTTTCATCCGGTCGATCTTTATCGACAACATGGTTTTCGCCTACTTCTTCGGCATGTGTTCCTACATCGCCGTGAGCAAGAACGTGAAAACCGCCCTCGGCCTCGGTGCCGCCGTGACCTTCGTCATGCTCATCACCGTACCGCTCAACTACCTGATCGACGAATTCCTGCTGCAGCCCGGTGCGCTGGAATGGATCAGCCCCAAGCTGAAAGATGTTGATCTGAGTTTCCTCTCTTTCATCGTCTTCATCGCCGTGATCGCTTCGTTCGTGCAGCTGGTCGAGATGATCGTCGAGAAGTTCAGCCCCTCGCTGTATAACACGCTGGGTATCTTCCTGCCGCTGATCGCCGTGAACTGCGCCATCATGGGCGGTTCGCTCTTCATGCAGCAGAAGGAGTTCCTGAATGTGGGCCAGGCTACCGCCTACGGTCTGGGTTCGGGTATCGGCTGGTGGCTGGCCATCCTGATGATGGCGGCTATCCGCGAGAAGATCACCTACTCGAACATTCCGGCTCCGCTGCGCGGCCCGGGTATCGCGTTCATCCTGACGGGACTGATGGGAATCGCTTTCATGTCGTTCCTCGGTATTCAAATCAATTAACGGTTCAAGAGAGATAAGATGCAGACAACTATCATAATTGCGGTCATTGCGGCACTGGTCATCGTATTGCTGCTGGTGCTGTTGCTCCTGTACGCAAAGGCCAAACTGACCTCGTCGGGAGAGGTGACCATCGACATCAACGACGGCGAACGCACGTTGTCGGTCGCAACCGGCGAATCGCTGCTCTCCACGTTGGCTTCGCAGGAGATCTTCCTGCCTTCGGCCTGCGGCGGCCAGGGTACGTGCGGTATGTGTAAATGCCAGGTACTCGAAGGCGGCGGCGACATCCTGCCCACCGAAACCAGCCACTTCTCCTACAAACAGCAGAAAGAGCATTGGCGTCTGGGCTGTCAGGTGAAAGTGAAGGAAAACATGAAAATCCACGTGCCGGAAGCGGTGCTGGGCGTGAAGAAGTGGGAGTGTACGGTGGTTTCGAACCACAACGTGGCTACCTTCATCAAACAGTTCGTCGTCAAGCTGCCCGAAGGTGAAAACCTCAATTTCCGAAGCGGCGGTTATATCCAGATCGACGTGCCGAAGTACGATGCAATCAAATATGCAGACTTCGACGTGGACGAACAGTTCCGCGAGGATTGGGACAAGAACAAGATGTGGGATCTGGTGGCCAAGAACCCCGAACCTACGTTCCGTGCCTACTCCATGGCCAACCATCCGGCCGAGGGCAACATCATCATGTTGAACATCCGTATTGCGACGCCTCCGTTCGATCGCAAGACGGGCAAGTTCGTGAAACTCAATCCGGGTATCTGCTCGTCGTACATCTATTCGCTCAAACCGGGCGACAAGATTACGATCTCGGGTCCCTACGGCGAGTTCTTCGTGAAGGACACCCCGAACGAGAAGATGTTCATCGGCGGTGGTGCCGGTATGGCTCCGATGCGTTCGCACATCTTCGACCAGTTCAAGACCAAACACACGAAGGTGCCGGTAACGTTCTGGTACGGTGCGCGCAGCAAACGCGAAATCTTCTACGAGGAGGACTTCGAGCAGATTGCACGCGAGAACGAAAACTTCCGTTTCGAAATCGCCCTGTCCGAGCCGAAGCCTGAGGATAACTGGACGGGTTACACCGGATTTATCCACCAGGTGATCTTCGACAACTATCTGAAGAACCATGAGGCTCCGGAGGATATCGAATACTATATCTGCGGCCCGGGCCCGATGACGGCCGCCGTGGAGAAGATGCTCGACAGCCTCGGCGTTCCGAAAGAGAACATCATGTACGACAACTTCGGTTGATGTACGGTTGTATAGCGAAAACAAGTGAAGCCCTAATTTTAGGGCTTCATTTGTTTTTTGCCGGCAACGGATGGAGGGCAGGCTCCGTGACAATTGCCGTGTGGTGTTATCCGTTTGTCGCGCGGAAGAAGGTGGTCGTCCAATCCTGAACCCGACCGAGGGGTGTGTCGGGGGCAGGCTTCGATATGGAACGGCAGGACTTCGGGCGCAGGGGAGTGTGGACGCTGAAAAACCGCTTCCGAACCGTTTGCCGCAGCGGAATTAGCCGGACTTGCAGACAAAAGTCCGGCTAATTTTATAATTTTGCATAATGCTTTGTGCCGCGCGGCGCATTGCGACTAATTGAAACGAAAGGAGATGAATCTCGAAACGGATTATCTGGTGATCGGCAGCGGTGCGGCCGGTCTCAGTTTTGCCCTGAAAGCGGCGGAGAAGTCCCATGTGATTGTCGTCACGAAAGGCGAGATGAACGAGTGCAATACCAATTACGCACAGGGAGGCATTTGTTCCGTTACCTATGAACCGGATACTTTTGAAAAGCATATCCACGATACGATGGTGTGCGGAGCGGGTATCTGCGATCTGGATGCGGTCGAGCAGGTGGTGACCCGCGCGCCGATGCTGATGAAGGATCTGATCCGGTGGGGAACGCGTTTCGACCGCACGCCCGAAGGAAAATACGAACTGGCTCGCGAAGGCGGCCACTCCGAACACCGTATCCTGCACCATAAGGATGAAACCGGCGCCGAGATCGAACGCACGCTGATCTCGCAGGTCAAGAGCCACCGCAACATCGAGGTGCTGGAGTACCACTTCGCCGTCGATCTGCTCACCCAGCATCACCTCGGCCGGCTCGTCACCCGCCACATGGACGACATCGAGTGCTACGGCGCCTACGTGATGGATCTCAAGCGCGAGCGGATCTTTACGATCCTTTCCAAGGTCACCGTCATCGCTACGGGCGGCGTGGGCAACGTCTATCATGTGACGACCAATCCGCGTGTAGCCACCGGCGACGGCATCGCGATGGCGCATCGCGCCAAGGCGATCATCGCCAACATGGAGTTCATCCAGTTCCATCCGACCGCACTGTATAATCCGGGCGAGCGGCCTTCGTTCCTGATTTCGGAGGCGTTGCGCGGATTCGGCGCCATCCTGAAGACCAAGGACGGCAAGGAGTTCATGCACAAGTATCACCCGATGGGATCGCTCGCTCCGCGCGACGTGGTGGCCCGCAGCATCGACAACGAGATGAAGGTGCGCGGCGACGACTGCGTCTATCTGGATGTCACCCACCGCGATGCGGCCGAGACAATCAACCACTTCCCGAACATCTACCGCAAGTGCCTCTCCATCGGCATTGATATTACCAAGGATATGATCCCCGTCGCTCCGGCGGCTCACTACTGCTGCGGCGGCGTGAAGGTCGATCTGAACGGCGAAACATCCATCAAACGGCTCTATGCGCTCGGCGAGACCTCCTGTACGGGTCTGCACGGTGCCAACCGCCTGGCTTCCAACTCGCTGACCGAGGCCGTGGTCTATGCCGACCAGGCTGCCCGCCACAGCGCCGAGCATCTGGACGAATATACGTTGCAGCGCGATATTCCCGAGTGGAACGACGACGGCACGACCGCTACGGAGGAGATGATCCTCATCACGCAGAACGCCAAGGAGATGCAGCAGATCATGAGCAACTATGTCGGCATCGTGCGCTCCGACCTGCGGCTGGAGCGGGCGCTGCGCCGTCTGGAGATCATCTACAAGGAGAACGAGGAGCTGTTCCAGAAGTCGAAGCTGAACAAGGAACTGTGCGAGCTGCGCAACATGATCGACGTGGGCTACCTCATCATCAAGCAGGCGCAGTCGATGAAAAAGAGCATCGGCCTGCACTATTCGCTCGACTATCCGCTGGAGGTGCCGCACGATTTTCCGCTGCGCAAGACCTCGACCGAATTTTAGGAATCCCGATTCCGATAGCGAAAAGGGGAGCGGGGCAGGCCATCCGGTGCGATCTGCTGCTCCGCGGGAATGATATACGACAAATTTTTAATCTACGAACGACAATCGAATGGGATTGAACGAAGAGATCCGCAGACGCAGAACCTTTGCGATCATCAGCCACCCGGACGCGGGTAAAACGACGCTGACCGAGAAACTGCTCCTTTTCGGAGGAGCCATCCATGTGGCCGGTGCGGTCAAAAGCAACAAGATACGCAAGACCGCCACGTCGGACTTCATGGAAATCGAACGCCAGCGAGGCATCTCGGTGGCTACCTCGGTGATGGGATTCGAGTACGAAGGCGTGAAGATCAATATTCTCGACACGCCCGGTCACGAAGACTTCGCCGAGGACACCTACCGCACCCTGACGGCCGTGGACAGCGTTATCATCGTGATCGACGGTGCCAAGGGTGTCGAGACGCAGACCCGCAAGCTGATGAATGTCTGCCGCATGCGCAAGACGCCCGTCATGGTGTTCGTGAACAAGCTCGACCGTCCCTGCCGCGATCCGTTCGACCTGCTCGACGAGATCGAGACGGAACTCCAGATCCGCGTGCGCCCGTTGTCGTTTCCTGTCAGCAGCGGCCCGACCTTCAAGGGCGTGTACAACATCTTCGACAGCAGTTTCACGGCATTCATGTCCAACGACCGCCAGACGGTGGCCGAGACGGTGAAGCTGTCGATCGACAGCCCCGAACTGGACAGCTACATCGCTCCGTTTACGCAGAAGCTGCGCGACGACCTGTCGCTCGTGGAGGGGGTTTACGAACCGTTCGATCGGGAACGTTATCTGGCGGGCGAGTTGGCTCCGGTGTTCTTCGGCAGTGCGATCAACAACTTCGGCGTGCAGGATCTGCTCGAAACGTTTATCCGCATCGCCCCTTCGCCGCGCCCCTCTACGACGCAGACCCGCACGATGGAGCCGACGGAACCCAAAATGACCGGCTTCGTGTTCAAGATCCATGCCAACATGGATCCCAACCACCGCGACCGCATCGCTTTCCTGAAGATCTGTTCGGGTACCTTCGAGCGCAACAAGAACTACCTGCACGTGCGCAGCGGCAAACAGATGAAGTTCTCGTCGCCCAATGCCTTCATGGCCGAGAAGAAGTCGATCGTCGATTTCGCCTATCCGGGCGACATCGTCGGCCTGCACGATACGGGCAACTTCAAGATCGGCGACACCTTCACCGAGGGGGAGAACCTGAAATTTACCGGCATCCCCTCCTTCTCGCCGGAGCTGTTCCGTTATATCGAGAATGCCGATCCGCAGAAGTTCAAGCAACTGGCCAAGGGCATCGACCAGCTCATGGACGAGGGTGTGGCGCAGCTCTTCACCAGCCGGCTCAACGGCCGCAAGATCATCGGTACGGTGGGTGCGCTCCAGTTTGAGGTGATCCAGTACCGTCTGGAACACGAGTACAACGCCCTGTGCCGCTATGAGCCGATCCAGATCTACAAGGCCTGCTGGATCGAGTCGGACAATGCCGAACAGCTGGCCGACTTCATCAAGCGCAAATACACGAACATGGCGATCGACAAACACGGCCACGACGTTTTCCTGGCCGACACGAGCTATGCGCTGCAGCTGGCGCAGGAGAAGTTCCCCGACATACGGTTCCACTTCTCGTCGGAGTTCTGACGGCCGGTAGCAGGACATGATACGGGAACGGCATGCGGATGCACCGCGTGCCGTCTCTTTTTTTGTAAGGGGAGCGTGGGGCGGAGGTGGGCTACAGCAGCCCTGCCTCAATCAGCGTGATGATCTGTTCGATCTGGGCGTCCTCCTCGTTGTGGACCGGATCGTAGTGCTGGTGGAGGTCGGCCTTGAAGATCTTGGCGATCGCGTTGTAGAAACCGGCCGTCAGGCGGCCTCGGAACTGGCGGAGTATCTGATAGGGGGTGCGCGCCGTTTCGCGGTCGATCAGTTTGATCAGGATCTTGCCCTGCGAGAACGTCATGTGTTCGAGAATGGGGGTGTATTTGCGGACGATCTCGCGCTCCATGCTGGCCACGAACCGTTCCCGTTTGAGCGGCGACTTGATGCTGTCGAGCTGCGTGTCGAGCTGTTGCATGTACTGACGCGCCTCCAGGGCGTAGGGATAGACTTTCTTGACGTTGCGCACCAGGCGCTGGTATTGCTTGACATTGCGCGGCGGCGCAAAGACATAGAGCGGATTGATCCGAACGGTGATGACCGTGTCGCCGTCAATAATCTCGTATCCGCTGTAACGGCCGCCCCGAAACCGGTAATCCTCCGGACGCTGGGCATGTGCCGATCCGATTGCGGTCATGAAGACTGCAATCAGCGAGATTACTGTCTGGAAACATCCCCGTCTCATCGAAAAATTCTATCTTTGCAAAAATAATAGGTTTAATCGATTTTATAAACCATCAAACGAAAAACGCATGCAAAAGCAGATTAGTATCGCCAATGACATATATTTGATCGGCGTGAACGACCGTCGGACTGCTCTGTTCGAGAACCTGTGGCCGATTCCGCACGGAGTTTCGTATAATTCGTATGTGATCCGCGACGAGCATTGCGCCCTGTTGGATACGGTCGAGTTCGGAAGCGAAGGCAGTTATCTGGATCGCGTGGAGGAAATCCTCGACGGACGGCCGTTGGAGTACCTGATCGTCAATCATATGGAACCGGATCACTCCGGCGAGATCGGCTCCGTGCTGAGACGCTATCCGCAAGTCACCATTGTCGGCAATGCATTGACCAAAAAGATGCTGATCGCTTATTTCGGCGACGTGTCGTCCAATTTCAAGGAGGTGCGCGACGGTGATACGCTGTCGCTGGGTGCGCATACGTTGCAGTTCTTCATGACCCCCTGGGTTCACTGGCCGGAGACGATGGTGACCTACGAACAGTCCGCCAAGGTACTCTTCTCGGCCGATGCATTCGGTACCTTCGGCACGACGGACGGTGCGGCAACCGATGCCGAGACCGACCTCTCCGTCTATGTGGAGGACATGCGCCGCTATTATTCCAATATCGTCGGCAAGTACGGCGCCATGGTTCAGAAGGCGTTGGCCAAGCTCGGCGGTCTGGAGATCGGCACGCTCTGCCCGCTGCACGGTCCGGTATGGCGCCGCCAGGCAGGCGAGGTGATCGCCCTGTACGACAAGTGGAGCAAGGGCGAGGCGGACGATGCGGTGGTTGTCGTCTACGCCTCGATGTATAACAACACGGCTCACATGGCCGACTACATCGCAACCCGACTGAAACAGCGCGGGGTGGCCGATGTGCGTGTGTATGACGTCTCCAAGACGCACGTTTCCTATCTGATCAGCGAACTGTGGCGGTGCCGCTACGTGGTGCTGGGCAGCTGCGCCTACAACGGCGACATGTTCCCCGCTATGGAACACCTCTGCTCGTCGATGATTCACTACGGACTCAAGAACCGCGAACTCGCCCTCTTCGGCAGCTGCAGTTTCGGCGGAGGCGGCGTGCGTGCGCTGAAGAAGTTTGCCGAGACGATCGGCTGGAACCTGATGTGCGAGCCTGTCGAAGTGACGGGACGCGCCACCCGTGAAAATCTGGAGAAGTTCCTGCCGCTGGCAGATGCAATCGCCGACCGCGTGCTGCTCGGCAAATAATGAGGAGAACCGGTATGTTGCAAACGGGACTGACGCATATTTCCCGACAGGTGGTTGATCGGGAACATACGGCTCTGGTAATGGGATCGGGCGATATGGAGGTTTTTGCCACGCCCGCCATGGTGGCTCTTATGGAAAATGCGGCCATGTCGGCTGTAGCCTCCCATCTTCCGGAAGGCAGTACGACGGTAGGCGCACAGATGGATACCTCCCATCTGCGTCCTTCGGCCGTCGGGGCGGAGATCGAAGCCTGTGCCGAACTGGTCGCCATCGAAGGGCGCAAACTGACATTCCGCGTGCGGGCAACCGATCGCGGTGAAACGATCGGCGAAGGAACGCATGTGCGCTTTGTCGTGGATCGTGCAAAATTCCTGTCTAAATTGTAATCCGCAAGGATCGACTGTACGAAATCATAAAAATCTGAAATAACAATGAAAAATGCGATAGCAATATTGGCCGGCGGCGGCCCCGCCCCAGGCATCAACACAGTGGTAGGCAGCGTGGCAAAGACCTTTTTGGCACACGGTTATCGGGTGATCGGTCTGCATAACGGCTACAAAGGCCTTTTCTCGGAGACGGTCGATGCGATCGACATCGATTTCCGGCTGGCTGACGAGATCTTTGCCGAGGGCGGATCTTATCTGCACATGAGCCGTTTCCGTCCGAGCGAGGAGGATTTTGCCCAGCGCTTCAATCTCGACTTCTTTACCAGCAACCAGGTGAAACTGCTGGTAACGATCGGCGGCGACGATACCGCATCGACAGCCAATAAGGTGGCCAAGTTTTTGGCAGCCAAACAGTATTCGATTGCGAATATTCACGTGCCGAAGACGATCGACGACGACCTGCCTCTGCCCGGCGGCATGCCGACGTTCGGCTATGAGTCGGCCAAGGACAAGGGCGGCGTAATTGCCCGCACGGTGTATGCCGACGCCCATGCCAGCAACAACTGGTTCGTCATCACATCGATGGGACGTTCGGCAGGCCATCTGGCCTTCGGCATCGGTACGGCAGCACACTGTCCGATGATTATCATTCCCGAAATGTTCGACCATGCGACGATCACGGTGGATCGCATTGTCCGCCTGGTGGTCTCCTCCATCATCAAACGGAAACTGATGGGCATGAATTACGGCGTGGCCATGATCTCCGAGGGCGTATTCCACGAATTGAGTACCGAGGAGATGAAGGCGGCTGACGTGAAGTTCACCTATGACGAACACGGCCATCCCGAATTGTGGAAAGTCTCCAAGGCACACGTCTTCTGTTCGCTCATCGATGCCGAGATGGCCCGTCTGAACCTGAAGATCCGTCCGCGTCCCGTCGAGCTGGGTTACGAAATGCGCTGCCAGACACCGATCGCCTACGACTTGGAGTATTGCACGACGCTGGGTGTGGGCGTCTACAAGCTTTTCTCGGAAGGGCATACGGGCTGCATGGTCTGTGTCGATCAGGAGGGACATATCGGCCACCTGTTCCTGAAAGACATTCAGGATCCCGCCACGGGCATTATCCCGCCGCGTGTGGTAGATATTACGTCGGATCGCTGCCGGTACGTGTTCGACAACATCCTGTCGTACATTACGCCGGAGGACTACGAGGCAGCGCGCCGCTACCTGCCCGATCCGGAACATTACGATTTCTACAAGATTCTGAACTGGGAGCGTCCCGCCCGCTAACGGCCGGCCTCCCGACCCGCATGGCAAAAAAGAGAGAGTCTCCCTCGGAAGGAGACTCTCTTTTGTATTTATATTATAGGTGGCCGGTTGTTCCGCTGGCACGGTGGCGGGAAGGGGGCGGTCAGTCGAGCAGTCCCAGTCGGGTTGCCAACCGGATGGCTTCCAGAGAATTGTTGGCTTCCAGCTTTTCCAGAATGCGTTGGCGGTAGGTATTGACCGTGTGGACGCTGATGGCCATTTGTTCGGAGATCTCTTTGCTCAGATAACCGTCGCGAACCAGTTGCAGGACCTGCTTCTCGCGAGGAGTCAGGGCGATGTCGGGTCGGGAGGCGTCGTGTACGGCCGCCGGCAGCAGGCGGATCTCGCCGGTCTTGAAATTGAAAAGCTGCGATTTGACAGCGTCAAGAGGCTCCTGGACAGGCGATATGTCGAGTACGGACAGAGCCAGCCAAATGTTTCCATGCCTGTCGGTTTCCAACGCCTGTTTCTGCTCGATGACGCGCACCTATCGGCCGTCGATGTCGATGCGGTATTCGTTGAGCAGTTTGTAGTCGAAGACCACATCTTTGTTTTCGAGGCAGAGACGCAGGGCATAGGTGCCGCTTTGCATCAGCGGCAGGAAATCGTCCGGATGGATGTGCAGGTCGAAGTAGCTGGGGTCTTCGGATGAGATGCGTGTCAGATCATATTTGAGCGATTGTTCAAAGTTATTCGACACGAAAGGGTGGTTGCGCAGGTAGAGGTCGAATACGGAGATGCAACTGTTGCTGACTTTGGCCATTGTGGTCAGCAGATTGGCGTGACGATGAAGTATAGAGTAGTCTAAATCTGCAGGGAAAAATCGCTGCGAGTTGAGCAGTTGTATGTATTCGGTTGAGCAATCCATGTAGCGGTATCTGATTTTTCAGTATTGTGACGATGTCTTTTTTTTAACTGTTTTGCATTTGCAAAGTTATATGTGAATGCAAATTTATGGAAAATTTAGGGAATCGCTATGCGTTGGTCTCCGGTGCGAGTACCGGCCTGGGGCGGTGTTTTGCGCTGGAACTGGCGCGGAGGGGCATCAATACCGTGCTGGTGGCATTGCCGGGCAGCGGCTTGCAGCAAACAGTGGCAGAATCGCGGCGGCAAGGGGTACAGAGTGTCGGCTTTGAAGCCGATCTGTCCGACCAGACGCAGCTGGAGCGCTTGTGCGAACGCATCAATGCCGGTTTTCAGCTGGGGATGTTGATTAATAACGCAGGGTGCGGCGGTACCCGATGCTTTACGGATCCGGTCAATGACTACTGGGAGCGGATCATCAAACTGAACGTATGGGCTACGACCATGCTGACGCACCGGTTACTGCCCAACCTGATGCAGGCGGGCAAGGCGTACATCCTGAATGTCTCCAGCATGGCGGCTTTCACTCCCATAGGGTACAAAACGGTGTATGGGGCGTCGAAAAGTTATATCCTTCATTTTACGCGGAGCCTTTACGCGGAGCTGCGTCCCGAACATGTCCAGGTCAGCGTTGTGACGCCGGGGCCGATGATGACCAATGAAGATGTGTGCCGGCGGATCCGTAAACAGGGACTGTTCGGCAAGATCGGCCTGCTTTCGCCGGAAAAGGTTGCCCGAATCAGTCTGAACCGATTGTTTCACCGGCAATCCATCATTTTGCCCGGATGGATGAACAAACTGAACTGGGCATTGATGCAGGTAATTCCTGTTGCTGTGAGGCTGCCGCTCGTTTCGCGGGTGGTCGCCAGGGAAATCAAACAGAGACAACAATGAAAGAAACCGTATTGCTGACCGGAGCAAACAGCCTGTTGGGGGTGAATACGATCCGTGCGCTGCTGGCGGAAGGGTATGCGGTGCGCGGTCTGTTGCGGGACAGAACGTCCTATGTCGGCGGCGCCGATCCCGATCTGGAACTGATGGAAGGAAACTTTACCGATCCCGATTGCCTGAGGCAGGCGATGGCGGGGTGTCGGTATGTGGTGCATTGCGCCGCAAAAACGGGACAAGGCGGATCGTATGCGTCGTACCGACAGGTCAATACGGATGCGACCGGGCAGTTGATCCGGACTGCAGAAACGTGCGGCGTGCGGCGGATCGTTTATGTCGGCAGCGCCAATATATTCGCTTATGGGGACGAAAACTGTCCGGGGAACGAATCCGTTCCGATCCGACCGCCCTTTACCGAGTCGGCCTATGCAAAAAGCAAATTCGAGACCCAGCAGTTGATTGCTCACGCGCATTTCCGAGTGGAGATCGTGACGGTATGCCCGACATTCATGCTGGGTGCCTACGATTCCCGGCCGAGTTCCGGCCGGATCATATGCATGGCGTACGGCAAACGCTGGCTGCCCTATCCGCCCGGAGGCAAGAATTTCGTGCATGTAGCGGATGTGGCGCAGGGAATTGTCGCCGCATTGCAGCGGGGCCGAAGCGGGGAGTGCTACTTGTTGGCCAACGAGAATATCTCTTATCGCGATTTTTTCGGTGCGGTGGGAGCCTTGTCCGGGCGGCGTCCCGTGTTGGTGCCTCTGCCCGCATGGCTGCTGGCGGCTGTCGGATGGATCGGCGACCTGTTGCAGCGGATCGGTATCGATACGGAAATCTCCTCGGTCAATATGCGCATATTGTGCGTGAAGAATTATTATACGAATGCCAAGTCGGTCACCGAACTGGGTATGACATACCGTCCCGTGACGCAGGCCGTGGCCGATGCCGTCGGATGGTTCCGTCAATATCGGCCGCAATGGCTGCGCTGGTAGGCGGCTGTCGGACAGGTATGAAAGAAAGAGAGAACCTCCCTGCGGAAGGTTCTCTCTGTATGTGTGGCGGAATGGTCCGGAGGTTATTCTGCTTTGCGCCAGGTCAGCGCCCCGCTGGGGCATGACTCCACGACGCGGATGATGGTTTGGGTATCGGCGCCCCGCATGTCGATCCACGGCCTTCTGCGGACATCGAAAACGGCCGGCAGGCTGTGGATGCAGCGGCCGGAATGCGTACACAGAGCCGGTTCCCAACGGACTATGATCTCTCCGTTGCTGTATTCTTTGACGATTGCCGTTTTTTCCATCGGTTTGAACAGGCGGGAAAGTTAGTCGTCGAGATCGTCGTCGGCGATGTCGTTGCGTACCTCTTTCTCCTCTTCCTCTTCGGCGTTGTCTGCGATTTCGTCGGCGCCTTTGAGGTCGTCGTTGTAGTAGTCTTTGTCGTCGTCATCGTCGATCTGGCCGTCCACATTGACGTCGATCTTAACCAGGTAGCTGGTGTCTTCCGTCTCGAAGACGATAGCATAGAAAAAGTCGCCCGGACCTTTGTCCACACGGATCATATGATCCGTAAAACCCATGGGATACTGTTTCCGGATGGCTTCCTGCAAGTCGGCCGGCAGATTCTGCAATTTGACTACGACGCGTTTCTTATTTGATCTTGTGTTTGGCATGGTTTCCGAAAAATTTTTGCAAGTATAAGCAAAATTTCGAGTTTCGACACCTGATCTTATTTTTTTGTCGAAAAATAATGACGACCCCATTACAATAGGCTGTGGAACGGATTTATGCAATGGCGTAGCAATGAAACGAAAATAGCGCAGGGGCGAAACGCGTTTCGGATTTGGAGGCTGCCTATGAAAACGGCCGGATGGGAACGGATCGATGAAAAACAGGCTGCCGTCACGCCACATTATTATAAAAGTATTATTTTTGGTGGCTGTTTTTGCCGTTCTTTCGAGTTCGGCAGAAGATTGCAATTAAAAAATGGAAAAAATGATTCAAGCAACAGGTAAATCCGAAATGTACGAAAGCCCCAAATGCGAGATTTTTGAAATGCAGGTAGAAGCCGGATTGTGTCAGACTATTCCCTACGGTGGCAGCAGCGACGATCTGGACGGTCCGGTTTGGGCGGAATAGATCCATGCTGAAACGGCTGCCGATGCAGTCATTGGGGATCATGCGGAGGATGGCGTATTCATCTTCCGCATTTTGTTTTCGGCAGGGGCGGTGTTTTTGGCGCTGTCAGCCATCCGTACCGATAAAATCCGTACCTTTAAAGCTCGAAAAACAGCCGCAACATCGGCCATACGCAAGACCATGACAAACCCGCAGAAAGAGATCGAGCAGTTGCGCGCGCAACTGAATGAATACAACCGCCGTTACTATCAGGAGAACGACCCCGTTATCAGCGACCGGCAGTTCGATGAACTGATGCACCGCCTGCAGGAACTTGAAAGGCAGTATCCCCAGTACGACGATCCGAACTCGCCGACGCGCCGTGTGGGCAGCGACCTGACCAACCGGTTCGAGAGCGTGCGTCACCGCTATCCGATGATGTCGCTCTCCAATACCTATTCGCTGGAAGAGCTGCGTGAATTCTACGATCGGGTCACGGCCGAAGCGCCCGAGGCCGATTTTGTCTGCGAACTGAAGTTCGACGGCACGGCCATTTCGCTGACCTACGAACACGGCCGGCTGCTGCGCGCCGTGACGCGCGGCGACGGTGCTGTGGGCGATGACGTGACGGCCAATGTGCGCACCATCCGTTCCGTCCCGTTGGTGCTGTCGGGCGATGACTATCCGGACTATTTCGAGATGCGGGGTGAGATCTATATGCCCCGCGCCGAGTTTGACCGGCTCAATGCCGAGAAGGAGGAGATCGGCGAATCGCCTTTTGCCAATCCGCGCAATGCGGCGGCGGGGACGCTGAAGCTGCAGAACTCTTCCGTCGTGGCGGCGCGGCGGCTCGACTGCTTCCTCTATGCGATGGCCGGCGACAGGCTGCCCTGTGCGTCGCATTGGGAGGCGCTGAACAAGGCGCGGGAGTGGGGATTCCGCATCTCCGACCACATGCGCCGCTGCCGGACATGGGAGGAGATCGAAACCTTTATTCGGGAGACGGATGCCCTGCGCGAAGGGTTGCCCTATGCGACGGACGGCGCGGTGGTCAAGGTGAACGGCTATGACATCCAGAAACGGCTGGGAGCCACGGCCAAGGCACCCCGCTGGGCCGTAGCCTACAAGTTCAAGGCCGAGGAGGCGCTCACCGAACTGCTCTCGGTGGAGTTTTCGGTGGGGCGTACCGGTGCCGTGACGCCGGTGGCCAATCTGACGCCCGTGCTGCTGGCCGGAACGGTCGTCAAACGGGCTTCGCTGCACAATGCCGACCAGATTGCGCTGCTCGACCTGCGCATCGGCGACCATGTCTATGTCGAGAAGGGCGGGGAGATCATTCCCAAAATCACGGGCGTGGAACTTTCCATGCGTCCCGAAGGGAGCCGGCCGCTGGAGTTTGTCCGCACCTGTCCCCAGTGCGGCGCCGCGCTGGAACGCTACGAGGGGGAGGCCGCCTGGTATTGCCCGAACAGCAGCGGATGTACGCCCCAGATTGTCGGCCGGATCGTCCACTTCATCTCCCGCAAGGCGATGAACATCGAAGGCATCGGCGAGGAGACGGTAGGCCTCTTCTTCGAACAGGGGCTTGTGCGCGATGCGGCCGACCTGTATGACCTGTCACCCGAACGGATCGCCGCGTTGCCCCGACTGGGGGCGAAGTCGGCCGCCAACATCATGGCCAGCCTGGAGCGGTCGCGTACCGTGCCGTTTGCCCGGGTGCTGTATGCGCTGGGCATCCGGTTTGTCGGCGAGGCGACGGCCAAGATACTGGCCTCCCATTTCAAGTCGCTCGACGCCCTGCGGGCAGCTTCGGAGGAGGAGCTGGCACAGGTCGAGGAGGTAGGCGGCGTGATTGCCCGCAGCGTGCGGGAATACTTTGCCGATCCGGTCAATCTGCGGATCATCGACCGGCTGCGTGCGGCCGGTCTGCAGTTCGAGGCGGAGGAGACGGCCCGATTGTCCGATTCGCTGGCCAGTCTGAGCATCGTCATCTCCGGTACCTTCGAGCGTCACAGCCGCGACGAGCTGAAGCAGCTGATCGAACTGCACGGCGGGCGCAACCTGGCCGCCGTGTCGGGCAATGCGGACTACCTGCTGGCCGGAGCGGGCGTGGGGCCTGCCAAACTGGCCAAGGCAACGAAGCTCGGCGTGCGGCTGCTCACGGAGGAGGAGTTCGAGCGGATGATCGGCGAACGGCGCGACGGGAAACCCGAGGAAGCGGTTCAGCCGACGCTCTTCTGACCGCAATGGCGACAGGTTGCGGAAAAACCATTATATTTGTATGATGGGATCGCCGGAAAACGGATGTCCGGTGCGGCGTGGCTGCGTGCGGCTCGGTAGCGGTTTGTAACTAATTGGATAACAAGATGAAATCATTTCCTTCGGGGTTGGGTGTGGCGCTGGTCACCCCTTTTCAAGATAATGGCGACGTCGATTTCGACGCATTGGATCTGTTGGTCGATTATGTGACGGCGGGAGGTGTGGACTATCTGGTGGCACTCGGCACGACGGCCGAGACGCCGACCCTCTTCCCGGACGAGCGGAAAGCCGTGCTGAACCATATCCGCCGCCGTAATGGCGGACGGCTGCCGCTGGTGGCCGGCGTGGGCGGCAACAATACGGCGGCTGTGGTCAAGGCGCTCCAGGATTTCGACCTGGAGGGTGTGAGCGCCGTGCTGAGTGTGACGCCTTATTACAACAAGCCTTCGCAGGCAGGGTTGTATGCCCATTATCGGGCCGTTGCGGAGGCTTCGCCCGTTCCCGTGCTGATGTATAACGTCCCCGGACGCACCGGTGTGAACATGCAGGCCGAGACGACGCTGCGGCTGGCGCGCGAGGTGGAGAACATCCTCGGCATCAAGGAGGCCAGCGGCGACATGAAGCAGATTGCGGCGCTGACGGCCGGCCGGCCCGAAGGGTTCCACGTGCTGTCGGGCGACGACAATCACGCGCTGGGGCTGATCGAACTGGGCGGCGACGGACTGATCTCCGTGGAGGCGAATGTCTGCCCGCGCCAGATGGCCGAGATGATCGCTGCGGCGATGGCTCACGAGATGGATTATGCCGAACAGGTGTGGAAACGGATCGCCCCGCTGGGCGAGGCGCTCTTCGCGGAGGGCAATCCGGCCGGTGTGAAGGCGGCACTGGCTTCGCTGGGCATTCTGCGCAACCGGCTGCGGCTGCCGCTGGTCGGCGTGTCCGAAGGACTGTATGCCCGGATCGGTTGCCTGATGCGGGAACTGAATGCTCCGGCCAAATAAAACGGCGCGCAACCGCGTTATTTCCGTAAACAGACACGTATGCGAAAGGTACGACAGGTGATCGGTGTGCTGCTCGTGGCGGCAGGCGTATGTCTCGGGGCGGCGCAGGCGCAGCAGGCGCCCGACGACGAGGATATTTTCACGCGGACGATCGACCGCGAGTCGCCTTACTATTACCCGTCGCTGATGATGCGCTATACGGCCGGCGACACCACGCTGACCGCTGCGGATTATTATTATCTCTACTACGGCTATGCCTTTGCGGAGGGCTATCGTCCGCTGCTGCCCATCAAGGCCGAGGATGAGATGCTGATGGTGCTGGAGCGGATCAACCAGGATTCGATCCGGTACGAAGACATGGAGGCTGTGATCCGCTGCGCCGAGGAGGTGATGCAGCGCGATCCGTTCAGCCCGCGCAACCTGAATTTCCTGATCTATGCCTACGGTACGATCGGGGATACGCTCAACGAGCGGATCAACTACGACCGGTTGAACAAGGTGCTGGCCACCATCACGGCCTCCGGCACCGGACGCACCGAGAAGTCGCCCATGCACGTGCTGCGTTTCGAGCATGCCGCCGACTGGCTGGCCGCCGAGGGCAAGGCGGTACTCAAGCGGCTGGTGGTGTCGCGCACGACGGAGTACATCACCGTGGCCGACGAGTACGGCCGTCCGGAGAGCAAGGGCTACTATTTCGACTTCAGCCGGGTGTTCCGCCATCCGGAGGACATGCCGAAGCAGGAACAGCGCTGGCAGATCAACGACCTTCCCATAGGACAGAAGAAGTAAACCCAAACCCAATCAGAACAGAAAACTATGCGCATGATTCGATATGCCCTGCTGGCCATGGTGTCGCTGACCCTGTTGGCCGGTTGCAAGAAATCGTCCGAAACACCGGTGCCGAGCGGGCCGCCGCACACCTTCATCATGTATATGGTGGCCGACAACAATCTGTGGCGGTATCAGCGTGCCAATGTGGAGATGGCCATGGAGGCCGTTGCGGCCGGACTGCCGGACAATGTCCGCGTACTGGTCTATTTCGACGGGCAGAAGGACTTCATGAGCGAAAAGCAGACCACGCTGTCGGAAATCGTCGTGCGTGACGGTCAGGTGATCGAAAACGAGCTGATGAACTACGGCGACCAGGATTCGGCCGATCCGGCCGTCATGCAGACCGTTCTGAAGGATGCCGCCCGGTTCGCTCCGGCCGATACCTACGGCATTACGCTGGCCGCTCACGGCACGGGATGGTTTCCGCCCGAGCTGGTCGATGTGATGAACCAGCGCATGCCCGGCATGCAGCCGTTTGTGCCGGAACACGACCTGCGCCGTCCCGACGATGCGCTGACCCGTGCCTTCGGCCCCGACGGCGACAACTACATGACAATCGGGGCGCTGGCCGAGGGGCTGACCGCCATTCCGTTCGACTATGTGATTTTCGATGCCTGCTTCATGGCTTCGGTCGAGACGTTCTATGCCTTGCGCGATGTGGCCCCCTACATCATGACCTCGCCGGCTGAGATCATGGGCAACGGCATTCCCTACAACAAGGTGCTGCCCGTGCTGGCCGACAATCGCTATACGGTCGAGGAGCGGCTGGCTTCGGCGGTAAACCGTATCGTTGATTACTATACCGGGCAGCCCTATCCGTCGGCTGCTTTCGTGACGGTGCGCACGGACAAACTCGCGGCGCTGGCCGATGCCGCCAAAGCGGTCTATGCGGTGGCCGGCGAACCGGACATCGATGCCATCCAGCCGCTGGAGGTGATTCCGACCAACCATGCCTTCTTCGATCTGGAGGACTACATGCGGAATATCACCCAAAACGGCGACGGGAACGCACAGGCTGCCTTCGATGCGTTCGACCGTGCGCTGGACGAGACGATCGTCGCAGAGAATCATACGGTTCAGATCTATTCGGCATTGGGCGTATGGGGCGGAGGCTTCTTCGATGCCGACCGGGTGTGCGGCATTTCGTCCTACATTCCCCGCGAGGAACTGCCGGTGACCCGTGCGGCGTGGCTTGAGACGGAGTGGGCGCAGCAGGTGTACGGCGCTTAGGAATGACAGGGTGGGCGACACCCCGAAAAGAATAAGGAGCTTCACCGGATGACGGTCGAAGCTCCTTTGTTTTTCGGTTGTTTTCGGTCGGTCGGCGGATCAGCGGGTCTCGCTCTGCGATGCCTCGAAGAAGGCCCACAGTGCGTCCTGACGGGGAACGGGAGCCACGATCGTGACGGGTTCCTTGCGCACCGGATGGATGAACGACAGGCTGCGCGAATGGAGCGAGATGCCTCCTCCGGCATTGGAACGCGCCGCGCCGTACTTGAGGTCGCCCTTGATCGGACAGCCCGCCTTGGCCAGCTGGCAGCGGATCTGGTGGTGGCGGCCGGTAATCAGTTCGATTTCCAGCAGGCGGTAGTTCTTGCTGCTGCCCAGCAGTTTGTAGTGCAGGATGGCCTCCTTGGCATCCTTGCGGGGCGAGGAGTAGGCATGAGCCTTGTTGGTCTTGCCGTCGCGCGTCATCCAGTTGCGCAGGGTGCCTTCCGTCTCCTCCGGCGCCTCCTCCGTGACGGCCCAGTAGATTTTGCGGATCTGGCGGTCGCGCAGCATTTCGTTGAGCCGCACCAGCGCCTTGCTCGTCTTGGCGAACAGCACCACGCCGCTTACGGGGCGGTCGATGCGGTGGGCGACTCCCAGGAACACGTCGCCCGGTTTGGCGTCGCGCCGTTTGATGTAGGCCTTGATGAGGTCTTCAAGACCCTCTTCGCCGCTGGGATCGCTCTGGGTTAGCATGCCGGCCGGTTTGTTTACCGCAATCAGATGGTTGTCTTCGTAGAGAATATCGTCGGCCGTGAAACGGATGTTGTCTGCCATGATGTAAGGTGAAAAAGTGTGGGTTATTCGAGTGAAAATGCAAACGGAAGCAGGGCGGAGGCGTCGTCCACGACAAGGGCGCTCCGGCTGCTGCACATGATGATGCGGAACGGCTGCCCCTGACGGGCGATGACGTCGGCCATGACCTGGCGGCATCCACCGCAGGGGGTGCATACCCGATCTTCTGATTCGGAGGTGACGGCCAGCGTCACGATCGGGTCGTCGGGCGCCTCGGCCATGTGGCGGAACAGCAGTACCCGTTCGGCGCACAGCCCTGCGGGGAAAACGGGACTCTCCTGGTTGCCGGCCGTGACGATCCGGCCGCTGGCCAGCCGGGCTGCCGCACCGACCCGATAGCCGGAGTAGGGGGCATAGGAGCAGGCCAGCGCCTGTCGCGCTTCGGCGACCAGATGGCTGTCGGCCTCGTTGAGGGCGGAGAGCGGCTCGACCGGACGGTAGTGCAGGGTGAGTGTTTGTTCCATATCGTTGTGTGGTGGCACGGGCTGCCATCATGCAAAGATAGGAATTTTGGCGGGACGGGTCGATAAAAAAGGGGAGCATTGTGACCCGTTTTGCGCCAAGCGGTTATCTTTGCAATATGGAAAACGGAGAAATGCTCACGGAGAACGTGAAGGAATACGATCTGATCGTCGTCGGAGGTGGCGCGGCGGGTCTGATGGCTGCCGGTACGGCGGCATCGAACGGTCTCAAGGTGGTTCTGCTGGAAAAAATGGAAAAACCGGCCCGCAAGATCCGCATTACGGGCAAGGGGCGGTGCAACCTGACCAACATCAAGCCGGAGGAGGAGTTTCTGGAAAAGGTGCAGACCAATCGCGACTTTTTCCGCCCGGCCTATGAGGCTTTCGACAATCGGGCGCTCGTCCGCTTCTTCGAGCGCAAGGGTGTGCGTCTCGAAACGGAACGCGGCGGCCGCGTCTTCCCGAAAAGCGGCAAGGCGTGGGATATTGCCGACGCACTGGTCGAGTGGTGTCGCGACGAAGAGGTCGATGTGATCTGTCATGCGGCCGTCACGCGGCTGCTGCTGTTTGGCGATCGGGTGCGCGGCGTGGAGTACCGCACCAAACGGGGCTTCCTGCGCAAGATCGAGGCGCCGGCCGTGGTGCTGTGTACCGGCGGAGCCTCTTATCCTGCCACCGGTTCGACCGGTGACGGCTATGCACTGGCGCATGCCGCAGGACACGGCATCGAGCCGGTTCGTCCGTCGCTGGTGCCGCTGGAGACATCGCTGCCCGATCGGACGGCGCTGGAGGGATTGCAGCTGCGCAACGTGCGCGTGGCGCTGCTGGTGGACGGCGAGCGGGTGACCGACGAGTTCGGCGAGATGGCTTTCTCCTCGCGCGGCGTGGAGGGTGCCGTGGTGCTGCGCATGAGCCGGCAGGCTGTGGATGCACTGATCGAAGGCCATAAGGTGGAGTTGTCGCTCGACCTGAAGCCGGCGCTCGATGCAGAGACCGTGCGGGAGCGCATTGCCCGTGAAAAGGCGGCTCTGCCGGCAGGCGGCGTGATGTCGGACCTGCTGCGCAAGCTGATGCCGCGCGAGATGATGATTCCCGTGGCACGCATGGTCGGCACCCATCCCAAACGGCTGCTCTCTTCGTTTACGCCGGCTCAGGAAGAGGAGCTGATCCGGGTGCTGAAGGATTTTCGGATTCCGGTCAGCGACTACCGTCCGTTTACCGAAGCGATCGTTACGGCGGGCGGCGTCTCCGTAGAGGAGGTCAATCCCCGCACCATGGAGTCGCAGCGCATTCGCGGCCTGTACTTTGCCGGCGAAGTGCTTGACCTGGATGCCAATACGGGCGGCTATAATCTGCAAATTGCCTTTTCGACCGGTCGGCTGGCCGGAATGATGCGTCACGAGGCGTAGCCATGCTGATGAAGAGGTTCGGACAAAAGAAGTTGCTGGCGTGGTCATTGCGGCGTACGGCGGTGCATCTGCGCGTGCGTCATTTCCGCGGACACGGTGTCCATTCGCCTTTTGCCTATCGGCTGGTACGCGATGTGTTCATGAAACGGCACCATCTGCACGCCAGCGGCGCATTGTACGATGCACTTCGCGACCTGCACGTCGGAAAAAATACGGCACGCATGGCGCAGGCCGTTTACGACTATGCCGCCTGCAGGGGTTTCGACATCGACCGGTTCGCAGATGACGTGAAAGACGGCATGTGGTGCTGTCTCGCAAGCAGTGTCCCCGTGTCTGCAACCGGCTGTCGGGTTGTGGCGTTGTTGCACCCCCGCGCCTCACGCGAACGTTACCGCCAGTGCCTGGAGGCGGTAGGGCATCATGCCGGCCTCAGCCTGGATTGCCGCTGCATCCTGTTCCTTTTCAACGATCGCGGTCTGAGTAAAGAACACATCAAACTGTAAACATACCATCATGAAGCTGTACACCAAAGGAGGCGATGGCAGTACGACCTCGCTGATCGGCGGCGAACGGGCTGCCAAATTCGATATTCGGGTCGAAGCCTACGGATCGGTCGATGAACTGTCGGCGCAGGTTGCCATGTTGCGCGACCGGCTGGCCGAGGCGGGCATTGCCGATTTCGAGGAGGATCTGGTAACCGTGCTGCGCCGTCTGATGACTGTCGAATCGTTGCTGGCGCTCGGCGAGGATTACGAGGGCGACAAGGTACCTGATCTGACCGACGAGGATATTGCGGAGATCGAACGCCGGATCGATGCCGTCAGCGAATTGCTGACCCCGATCCGCTATTTTACGCTGCCGGGCGGCCATCCGCTCGTGTCGCAGGCACACATCTGCCGTACGGTGTGCCGTCGGGCTGAACGGCGTGCCTGCCGTGCTGCGGCGGAATATCCCGTGTCGGCGCGTGCATTGACCTATCTGAACCGGTTGTCCGACTATCTGTACGCTGTCGGCCGTCGGCTGACCGATCTGCTGCATGTCGAAGAAACTTTGTGGATTCCGAAACAATAAAAGCGGCAGCAGTACCGTTGGTGGCATGTAGAACGAGGCGAGGATGTCTCGTCCGGAATGTCGGTTCGTTTCGGGTCTGCCATACGGTTGCCATTGAGAAATTTTGTATATATTCGCAATCCGAACCGAAAAGAGAACGCTAACAGCTAAATTACAGAGAACAGCTATGTATTGGACATTAGAACTGGCCTCCAAACTGGAGGATGCACCGTGGCCCGCAACCAAAGACGAATTGCTGGATTATGCCGTACGTTCGGGTGCGCCGCTTGAAGTGATCGAAAACCTGAATGAGATAGAGGATGAGGGGGACATCTACGAGAGTATCGAGGATATCTGGCCCGACTACCCGAGCAAAGATGACTTCTTCTTCAACGAGGAGGAATATTAGTGCAATTTTTTCAACGAGGAGGAATATTAGTGCAATTTTAAGCGCAAAAACTACTATTAAATCCCTGTCAATCAATAAGATTGGCGGGGATTTAATTTGTTTGGACAACAGTGTTTGACCGCCTCAAATGGCGTGGTTTATTTGGACAAAATACGTTTTTCGGAGGAAAAATCGGGATTTGTTTGGACAAAATTCATTACCTTTACAGAGGTTTGTGAGTATTACCGCAACCTCTGTTTTTTAATTTCAAACATCTCCAGTATGGGACGACCGAAACGACTATATCCATTGGGACGCTATCGCCTGCATATCCGGGGTGAGATCGATCCAGCCAAACAGTATCTTATCCAGCTTGAATACACCTGGAACCGGCAGGTGATACGCAAGGGCATGAACATCTTTGTCCGGCTGGGCGACTGGAATGAGAAAGCCAACAAGGGACGCGGAGGTGTGAGGGCGAGTTATGGTCCGGAGGCCAACCGGATCAACAGTCTGCTGCTTGCCCGTGCGGACAAGATCGACGGACTGCTGGCCGAATATCAGGAAAAACATCCCAATCAGATTACGGCTCAGGTGATCGCCGACTTTCTGGCAGACAAACCGCTCACACGGGAGGACAAAGGGAAGGATTTTATCGAGTTTGTTTTGGAAAGGCTCGAATCTGACTATTCCCGGAACAGAATCGGACGCAGCCGCTATGAGAACGGCAAGAGCGGCATGAATATCTTCCGTATCTTTCTCCGTGCAACAAAGAACGGTACCTACAAGCCGGACAGTATCTATTTAGGTGAAATATCGGTTGAACTGATTGACGAATACATCAGGTGGCGGCGTGAGATAAAACAGAACAGCGATGCAACGATCAACCATGCCTTGACTCCGATTCTGAAGGCATGTGCCTATGCTTCCGAAATGAAGATGATAGACCATGCCGTCAATGCGAGGATTCAGGATATGCGTATCGCCTCAAAGATATCTCTTGCAGACGAAGACAATGAGTTTGACGGCAAGTATCTTTCAAAAGAACAGATGTCTGCGCTATTGGAATATTACAGTACCTGTACAGAACCGCGCCGTAAGGAGTTTTTGGAAATGTTCTTCTTTGCCTTCCATGCCTGTGGACTCCGTGTTGTCGATGTGATGACATTGCAGTGGGGGCATGTAAATTTTGAGAAGAAGGAACTGAGAAAAATTATGATCAAGACGAACAAGCGCCATGTAATTCCTCTTACGGAACCTGCCCTGAATATTCTGCATCGTTGGCAGGAGAAACGTGCCGGATGCCGGTATGTATTCAACTTGGTAAAGGATGATCTGGATCTTGATGATGCAGAAGCTCTGTACAAAGCCCGTAACAATGCGACGAAATGTATCAATCAGTCGCTGGCTGTCGTGGGTGAGCAGATAGGGCTACCGTTCAGTCTTTCGATGCACGCGGCCCGGCATTCATTTGCGGTTTTTGCCTTGAACAAAGGTTTGTCCATGTCGGTGGTCAGCAGGCTGCTCGGTCATAGCAGCACGGATGTCACGGAAAAGGTATATGCCAGATTCCTGCCTGAAACACTGTCCAATGAAGTTGCCAGACTGACTGACGATTTCGCCTCATTGGAAATTGTCTGATGAATAGTGCTGACAGTTAAAAACAAACATTAATTTTGCACCTGAAATTTTACCTGAAATGACTGTTACGCGGATATTTCTGTTGCTGTTATGTGTATTCATTCTGGTACTGGTACTTGCCACTATCTTCAAGCGGTACCAGAGGATTATTCTGTGGTCAGCAGCAATTGTCATTTTTACAGGGACTCTGCTTCTTATGGGTCTCGGTATAATTGATCCGGTAACGGATAACCGTCCCGATTCTGTCGTGATAACAGGTGTTGCCTTTGCCTTTTTCTTTTCGGGTGCATTGGCATACGGAGCGGAAAAACTTCGTGCCAAAAACAGGGAAAAGGAGAAACAAACGGTTCAAACCAAGAATAATCAGCCCAAAGAACAGGATGTGAGCAAAGGGGTGGTATTGTCAGGCAGGCTTGACACACCGCTTGCCCGTACTGTCTTTGCAAAGGCGGTGGCTGCCGGATACATGGAGGAGGATGGTTCCCATTATAGATGGAGGAAAGGCACGAAAGCCCTTCTTGCCTATATGTGCGGCCGAATATATTGCGGTGATGTTCCTGAATACTCCGAACTGGACCGGAAGTCATTCTGGAAATTCGGCAACGGACTTTTCCCGGATGCAGAACTGAATGCTCTTTTTGAACAAACTGGCATCGGGCAGTCCCGCCAGAACAGGAGGGATATGGCGGTACCCACGAATGCTGAAGATATTGACAAACTGTTTTCAGACTGACAGAAAATCCAAAGCCCTTTTATAAGGGTTGTGAAGAATTGCTTTATCCATTTCGCATTTTGATCTATTAAATCTGGGAAATCTTCGTAAGCGTCTCCGCGATGACGTATTGTGTCGCGGATGCATAGTCGCTAGCTTTGCGGAAAAACGATATGCTTAGTAAGACAGAGAATGACATGGCGGAA
>CASEGL010000012.1 GCA_949287525.1 uncultured Rikenellaceae bacterium | reverse complement strand
AGCGCCGTTTCGGCCACGGGAGCATTCTTGACACACACCATGACCGATCCGACCCCACGCAGCGCATCGGCCACCTCCTGCACACTGAACGGATTGCCGGTTGTACGCGTTCCGATCCACACCATGTCGGCTCCGGCCCGCAGAGCCGCCTCCACATGATGGGCATTGGCCACCTCCACGCCAAAAGGCAGGCCGGTTTCGCGTTTGGCCTCGGCGAGCCACTCCAGTCCCGCCTCGCCGATTCCCTGAAAGCAGTTCGGCGAAGTGCGGGGCTTCCAGACACCGCCCCGAATCATGTCGATCCGGCCACAGGCGGCCAGCCCCCGTACCGTAGCCAGCGTCTGTTCGCGGCTCTCCACGCTGCACGGCCCCGCAATGATGAACGGCTTGTTCGGCTTATTCTGTTTCGTTTCCATATCCGGCAAGATTCTGACAGGACAAAGGTAGGCCATTCGACGACAAGATGCAATGGACAGCCTCTCCGCCTCCCGTTTTCTGTACCGCCGCGCCGTCGCCTGCCCGCACGGCAGCACACAGGATGCCATAAAAATCCATATTTACATAAAAGGAAACAGCCGTGTCCTTCACGGATACGGCTGTTATTCATCTCCTACTGTATTACACCCTAATAATATTGCAGCAAACCTTATCAAATCTCGTTGCTTATACAAAAAGCAAGCTGTTCCAGAGATGATTTCTTTTTCCTGTATGCAAATAGATGAATTCGACAAGCAATTCAACGCATTTTTTTACACCACGCAATACAAAGGGTAAAAATCCAAATATTTATTCCGAAACGGATAAATAATAATACCTCCTCCACTCAGAACAACATGCCGTCCTCAAGGCCTCTGGACACGCCGAGATGCTCGTAGGCCAGCGCCGTCACCTCCCGTCCGCGGGGCGTACGCTTCAGGAAACCCTCCTTGATGAGGAAAGGTTCATACACCTCCTCGATCGTACCGGCATCCTCGCTGACGGCCGTGGCGATCGTATTGATGCCCACCGGACCGCCGCCGAACTTGTGGATGATGGTGGCCAGAATCTTGTTGTCCATCTGGTCGAGGCCGCGCGAATCGATGTCGAGCGCCTGCAGGGCGATGCGCGTAATCGGCAGATCGACCACTCCGTCGCCCTGCACCATGGCGAAATCGCGCACCCGGCGCAGCAGCGCATTGGCGATACGGGGCGTGCCGCGGCTGCGGAGAGCGATCTCCTGCGCCGCATCGTCACGGATGACAATCCCCAGAATCGAGGCCGAACGGCGCACGATATTGGCCAGCACGGGCGAATCGTAATACTCCAGATGGCACTGGATGCCGAAACGGGCGCGCAGCGGCGAGGTGAGCAGGCCGCTCCGCGTCGTGGCGCCGATCAGCGTGAAGGGGTTCAGTTCCAGCTGGATCGAGCGGGCGGAAGGCCCCTTGTCCAGCACGATGTCGATCTTGTAGTCCTCCATGGCCGAGTAGAGATACTCCTCCACGATGGGGCTGAGCCGGTGGATCTCATCGATGAACAGCACGTCGCCCGCATTGAGGTTGGTCAGCAGGCCGGCCAGGTCGCCGGGCTTGTCCAGCACGGGGCCGCTGGTCACGCGCAGGGTCGAACCCATCTCGTTGGCAATGATGTTGGCCAGCGTCGTTTTGCCCAGTCCGGGAGGGCCGTGCAGCAGGACGTGGTCGAGCGACTCGCCCCGCATCAGCGCCGCACGGATGAAGACGCGCAGGTTGTCGGCCACCTTGTCCTGTCCCTGAAAACAGGAAAGTTCCTGAGGGCGGATCCGGTTCTCGAACTCGGCATCGCTCTCCATGTTTCTCATATCTCTGTCAAGTGCCATACGGCAAAGATAACGCTAATTCCGCGATTTTGCCCCCTCATCCGAAACGGACGGACCGCGGAACGGGGCAGAATCTCCGTTCCGCGGTCCGATGCCGGTTTCCTGTCCGCGCCGGTCTCAGCAGCCGGTCGAGGCGTGTTTCTTACAGAATGTACGGGACACCCAGGCCGGCGTCTTCTCCCACCCGAAACGGCGGTTCAACTTCGAGAAGCACCACCACAGCAGCAGGGCGACCAGCGTACCCAATATCCAGCCGAACAGGATCTGGAAGGGGAAGTGGGCGCTGATGTAGATGCGCGAATAGCTTGTGAGCAGCGTGTAGACCAGCATGATGCCCGTGAACCACCCCTTGCGCATGGCCAGCGCGGTCAGCAGGAAGACACAGAAGCTGGTCGAGGCGTGACCCGATACGGTGCCTCTTGTGCGGCTGAAGCGGTCAAACAACACATGCAGTTCATCCACCAGATCCGAAACCTGCACGGGACGGGGGTACTCCACATTGGCCTTGAAGAAGTTGCACACCTGATCGCAGATGCCCACGCCCAGGCCGACGGCCAGCAGCAGGAAAAGCATGTATTTCCAACCGCCTTTGCAGTAGATGATGAACAGTACGATCACATAGAGCGGAATCCAGTTCGGGATTCCGGAAGCGAATCGCATGACGGCATCCAGAAAGGTGCCTCCGTCGAAATTCAACGCGAGCATCAGGCTCTTGTCCAAGTCATTCATAGTTATTGAAATTTTTTAAAAATAAATCAGAACTGGAAATAGATGAACGGCTGGATGTTGGCCGACTTCACCTGCATGACCACCCACACGATCAGAGCCAGCAGCAGCGCGCAGCCCACCAGCGATGTGCGCATCACGGCTCCGCAGACGCGGTCCTGCCACCGCTGCGGAATGAAATGGGTCACGTATCCGATACCCATCATGGCCATTACGGGCCAATAGCCGGCCGCAACGCCCGCAATGAGCGACGGATCGAAGTTAGTGAAAATCTGCTCCAACACCATACGCCCCGTCTCCACATCGCGCGCCCGAAAGAAGATCCACCCCAGGCAGACCAAATGGAAGGTCACGACGATGCCCGCCGCACGCCACACCCGCGTCATCTGCCCCCCTGCCGGTTTCAGGCGCGGGAACAGCGTCATCGCCCCCTTGTGCAGGGCGAGCAGCACGCCGTGATAGCCGCCCCACAGCATGAACCGCAGCGAGGCGCCGTGCCACAGACCGCCCAGCAGCATGGTGACGATCAGATTGACATAGGTGCGCAGACGCCCCTTGCGATTGCCGCCGAGCGAGATATAAAGGTAATCCTTGAGCCACGTGGAGAGCGAAATGTGCCAGCGGTGCCAGAACTCGGTCACCGTGGCCGACTTGTAGGGCGAGTCGAAGTTCTTGGGGAAGTGGAAGCCGAGCAGCAGTGCGATGCCGATGGCCATGTCCGAGTAGCCCGAAAAGTCGCAGTAGATCTGCAGGGCATAGCCGTAGACGCCCATCAGGTTCTCGAACCCGCTGTAGAGCATCGGGTTGTCGAACACCCGATCGACGAAATTGACGCTGATGTAGTCCGAGATGATCGCCTTCTTGACCAGGCCGATCATGACCAGAAAGATGCCCCGCCCGAACATCTCGCGCGTGACGGTGAGCGGATTCTGTCTGATCTGGGGCAGGAAGTCGCGGGCGCGCACGATGGGGCCCGCCACCAGCTGCGGGAAGAAGGAGAGGTAGAAGTAGTAGTCGAGCCAGCAGGTGAGCGGCGCCAGCTGCCGCCGGTAGATGTCGATCGTGTAGCTCATCGACTGGAAGACGAAGAACGAGATGCCGACCGGCAGGAAGATCTGCTGGAAGTCCAGGATGTCCGCCCCCGCCGCATCGTTCACGATGTCGATAAAGAGGTTCGTATATTTGAAGTAGGCCAGCATGCCGAGGTTGATCAGCACGCTCAGCGCCACAAGCGCTTTCCGCGCACGGTCTCCTCCGGTGCGGGCGAGCGCCCGTCCGATCAGGAAGTCGGAGACGGAGACGGCCAGCAGCACGATGTACCAACCGCCTGTCTTATAGTAGAAATAAGTCGAGAAGAGCGCCACATAGACCATGCGCAGCAGCGGAGTGCGCCGCATGAAACCGTAGAAAAAGGCAAAACCGACAAACAGGAACAGGAAGAACCCGCTGCTGAAGATCATCGGATTGACCGGATCATACCGGAACAACCGCCCGATCTGCTCCACTATGCCGGCAAACGTATTCATCGCCCTCTTCCGTCCCTCAGGTTAAATCGTTGCCGCGGAGTTCTCCTCCTGATCCGTCTCCGCAGGCTCCGAAGCCCCGCGTTCCGTTACGCTCCGCCAGCCGGCTACGGTATCCGCCGCAGCGGCCGTCCGGCGGGCAGCATGCCGGACGGCCGTATCGACCGGCTCGGCGGGCAGGACGCTGCGCAGCTCCCCGTATCCATCGTCGCCCCCCTTGTCGATCGTCGCTCCCGAAAGGTCGTAGGCCGCACGCTCCGCCTCGATGCGTTCGCGCTCCGCCTCGATCCGGCGCCGCACGGCATCCTGCTCGCGGACACTCGCCACGGCCGCATCGAGGAAACGGACAAACTGATCGGCAATATATTTGCCGCCCGGATAACCGATATGGGTATAATCCTTGGCCGCCCAGCGACGCTCCACAAACTTTGGCATCGACCTGTCGCCGCCCATGGCTTCATAGGTATTCCAGAACCCTACTCCGCAGGCGCGCGCCGCCGCCTCCTGTGTCTGCAGCATGGCGAGTACCGCAGGCATCGTCACCGCCGTACCGTTCTGCATCGTGCTGCGGTCGCCGACGCTCATCACCACCACCGCACTCTCCGGGAAGCACCGTTTGACATATTCGATGATCTTGACGAGCTGTTTGCCGTAATAGCCGTAATCAGTCACATCGGGCGACATGGCATTCAGTCCGTATTGCAGGATCACCATATCGTACGGCAGGTAGCCGTTCATCTGCCGGTTGATCCCGTAATCGGTACCCAGCAACGCCAGACCGCTGTTGCTCCGCACCGAGAAGTTGTGGACGCTCACCCCGACGCTGTCCTCCAGCACGACGCCATAACCGATGAAGTCCTCGGGATGTTCCACCGCAATCCGCAACGAGGCAATATCTTCCGATGTTTCGACCGCAATCCGCTGCACCTCCTCTCCGGCAGGCAATGCATATCGCCTCGCTTCGCCGCCATTGACAGCGACCGTAAGCTCTGTTTCGCCTCCGTTCAGGAAGAAGAGCGATGCCGTGCCGCTCTTCTCGATCCGTTTGCGAAACTGCACGCCCTCGTACTGCGTATAAGCCCCATCGGCAGGAATGGAGAGCATGCCCGACACGAAGAAAAGCTCCTTATACTCCTCCGGTACGCTCTTGCGCTTGATGAGATTGTAGTCGGTCCACCCCTCATGGTTGTGCGACACGGTGCCGCGGTATTTGGAAAGCGGCGTGGAGAACGGCACGAAGCCTACGCCCCGACCGCCATAATTCATCTGCAACTGTTCGCGCAGATCGGCCGTAATGATGTCCGCCTCGATGAAAGAGTCGCCCAACACGGCGATACGCACGGGGCGGTCACCGGTTTCGTAAGCCAGAGCATGGTAGAAGCGCGCCAGCATCTGCCGGTCGGGACTGAAATCCTCGATCTGGACGATGGCCGTATCGACAATGACGGGAACCGACAGCAGGGCGTTGTCCGGCGTTGCGGCAGGCGACGGCAGGGCGAGCGAATCGACCGCAGCCACGTCGTTCTCATCAGCCGGTTCCGCAGGTCCGAGTTCCCCTGCTTCGCTCTGCGCATCAAACTCCTCCACGAACGAAGTATCGAGCAAATCCTCGGACGACAACAGCGACCGGACATCCTCGTGAAAGGTCACCACATCGGAGAGGATATTGGCCCGCTTGATGGTCACCCCGCCCACCCGGAAGCCGGGAACGAACGACACGCAGACCAACAGCACGATCACCAAACCGCTCACATAAAAAGCGTACCGGGTATAATCCCGCGGAGACTGTTGCATAAACTAAACGCTTTGTCAGAAGTTTACAAAGATACGAAAAAAGCAATGTCCCGAAACGGAACCAACCTCCCTATCGCTGGAAAACATCACCATTCTCCACATTACGAACGCACGGCAACGGTGCAGCCAGCCCGCCTGCCACCCTTCCGGCACCGCCTGCCCGACAACCTCGCGGCTCGCCGACAGCAACTCCGCACGCCCGCAGCCGAATCCGCTTTCCCCGCTCTCCGACGCCGCACAATCCGCTGTTCAACATGGCCGTTTTGTCCGTCCGGCAGGACATCTCTCCACCGGCCCCATATCCGAACAACCACCATCCGTGCCATTCCGCCCGCAGCCAGGGGAGAAGGAATCTCGTCTCATCGTACCGCACAGCCGACAGACCGGTGGTAACTATACTACTGCACCGCATAGCCGACAGACCGGTGGCAACCATACTACTGCTCCGCACAGCCGACGGAGACCCCCGCCGTCCTCTGACAGCAACCGACGTTTTGTCCCCGCATGGCAGCCGGCCGCTAACTGCACATTCGGACAACACCGCTGTGCTGAGCGCAACACACAAAAAAAGGGTATCACCGCATGGTGATACCCTTTTCAATTTTCTGTCCCTTCGAATTACAAAGCCAGGAATTCGGGATTCTCGAACAGCGGAGCGAACTCGATGTTGTTCGCAGCAGCCTCGGCGAGTTCCGGTTTCTGAGCGATTGCGTTGCGCAGGTAGTTCAGAGCGCCCTGGCAGTCACCCTCGCGAACAGCGATGATGGCACGGAGGTACTCGGCGTCAGCGCAGGTTGCGTTGCCCAGAGCGGCCTTGGCGTTGGCGTAGTTGCCGTTCAGCACTTCTACGACAGCCAGGTTGTAACCCTTCAGGTCACGGGTAGCAGCAACGTAGTCACCCTCTTTCAGAGCAACGAGGCCTTTGTTCATGGTAGCCTCTCCGCTATTCAGGCCGGCCAGGTATTTCTTGGCGGTAGCCAGATCGCCCTGAGCGATAGCTACGGCAGCGAGGTTGTTCGTTACGATCGGGTTGGCATTCAGACGGGCAGCCTGGTCGATAGCCTCTTTGGCAGCCTCGATCTGACCGTCCCAAACCAGGGCGACAGCCAGGTTGTTGTAAGCGGCAACGTCGTTGTACTGTTTGGCAGCCATCTTGTAGATAGCAACCTTCTCAGCCGGGCATTTCACGAGGGTTGCACCGTACAACATCTCATCCAGACGGAGGGTGGAGTCGTTGGCTTTAACGGCAGCCAGGATCTCCTCGTCGCTCAGACCTACTACGTCAGCGGAAGCGACGAACTGCGTACGACGGAGCTGCGGCAGGATGTTCTCCTTCAGTTCGGTGTAAACGGCCGACAGGTTGCGGATCTCCTGCTCGCGGCGGGCGGACGACTGGTACATCGACAGAACCTGCAGGATCAGATCCTTGTCCTGGATGTCGGAAGCCTCAACCAACTCGCGGAAACCTTCCCAGTCCTCACCGTAAGCAGCGGCGTCATACTGAACGTCTACACCTTTCAGAGCGTTCTGCATGGCTTTCTCACCGGTTTTGCTTCGTTTTGCGGACAGCGTCTGGTTGAATTTCTCAGGACCGTCAGGCGAAGCGTAACCTTTGGCATATACGGTACCCATCGTCACATCCTCGGCGGAAGTGTTCTCGCGAACGAACTCCTCGAAGAGTTTGATCTGCTCCTGCGTCAGCTGGTTCTTGCGAACGGTAGCGCTGTTGATGAGGTAGTGGAGGTCAGCCTCGCTGGTGATCGTTCTCACGCGTTTGAAGTTGTGATCCATCAGCGACATGTAAGGCATGTCGGCCAGCGACTGTACCGTGCTGATACCGTTGGCAACGGCAACTTCGCCGAATTCGCCGAACGATTTGAATTTGTCGCGACGGCACTGGTCAGCGGTACGACCCTCGACTACCAGTACGAGCGTCGAGAGATCGGCGCGCTCGTCGTACGGGAATACGACTTTCTGGGTAAATACGCCACCCTCTTTCCACGATACGGGCGTGTAGTTGTCACGAACGTCCTCTCCCTGGAAATATTTCGGAGAACCGGCAATCTCGCCTTCCTCGAATACGAGAACCGGAGTAACCTTCAGGATCATCTCCTCATAGAAATACTTGGGCGGGAAAGCGTAGGTAATTTCGGCCTCGACGGTCTCACCTTTCAACGTCAGCACTTCGGGAGTCGCACAGGCTTCGATCTTGCCGACATTTTTCTGCATTCTGTTGTACGGATTACATCCGGAGAGCAGAATCATCATAGTAGTAAGCACAAGGCCTACATAAGCAAATCTTCTCATAATTAATGTATTTAGACAGTTTATTTTGTTCCTCTACCGTTTCTTTCGCATGTCGTAACAACACGTTACGAAAGCAAAAATAAGCATATATTTCAATTACGCATAATTTTCCGCATTAAATCTTCACCGCGACGCATACGGCCGTCTTTCCGAAAGGACGACCGCATGCATCCGATGGGATTACTTAAGAAAACATGCAAAAACTATACCAGTCTAATGCTTGCGTTCGTGTTTTTCGTGACGGTTCTCACGTTTTTCGGGACGTTCGCCGCGCTCGCTCTTCTCGGCATGCTCCGGCTTCGGCAGCAGCGCCTTGCGCGACAGCTTCAGTTTGCCGGTTTTGGGATCCATGCCTATCAGTTTCACCTCGATCATGTCGCCCTCTTTCAGACCGGTCTCCTCCATCGTCTCGAAACGCTTGTGGTCGATCTCGGAGATGTGCAGCAGGGCATCCTTGCCGGGCAGGATCTCGACGAAGGCACCGAAGGCCACGATCGAACGGATCTTGCCGTTGTACACTTCGCCTACCTCAGGCACGGCCACGATGGCCTTGATGCGTGCCAGTGCGGCATCGATCGCATCCTTGCTCTCGCCGAAGATGTCCACCAGACCCTTGTTGTTCTGCTCGTCCTCGGTAATGGTGATCGTCGTACCGGTGGTTTTCTGAATATCCTGGATCACTTTGCCGCCCGGGCCGATTACGGCACCGATGAAGTCGGACGGGATGGTGATCTGTACCAGACGCGGAACGAACGGACGGAAGTCGGCACGCGGTTCGGGGATCGTCTCCACGATCTTGTCCAGAATGTGCATGCGGCCTACGCGAGCCTGTTCGAGTGCCTTGGCCAGCACATCGTACGACAGGCCGTCCACCTTGATATCCATCTGCGTGGCGGTGATACCGTCGCGGGTACCGGCCACCTTGAAGTCCATGTCGCCGAGGTGGTCCTCATCGCCGAGGATATCGGAAAGAATCGCATATTTATCCGACTCGGAATCGGAGATCAGACCCATGGCGATACCCGAAACCGGTTTCTTCAGTTTCAGACCGGAATCCATCAGAGCCAGCGTACCGGCGCAGACCGTCGCCATCGACGACGAACCGTTCGATTCCAGAATGTCGGAAACCACGCGCACGGCATAGGGGTTCTCCTCGCCTACCGGCACCATCGGCTTCAGCGCACGCCAAGCCAGGTTGCCGTGACCGATCTCACGACGCGACAGGCTGCGGGCCGCCTTGGCCTCGCCCGTCGAGAAGGGCGGGAAGTTGTAGTGCAGCACGAACTGCTCGGTACCCTGCTGGAGCACCTGATCGATCTGTTTCTCGTCGAGCTTCGTACCCAGCGTCACCGTCGAGAGCGACTGCGTCTCGCCGCGGGTGAAGATGGCCGAACCGTGGGCGGCGGGCAGATAGCCCACCTCGCACCAGATGGGACGAATCTCGTCCGTGCGACGTCCGTCGAGACGTTTGCCCTCGTCGAGGATCATGCGGCGCATGGCCTTCTTCAGCACATCGTCGTGGAAATAACGTTTGATGAGCGGCAGTTTCTCGGCCAGCTCCTCCTCGGTGAAACGGGTGCAGAACTCGGCCTCGATCTCGTCGAACTTGTCCGAACGCTCGTGTTTGCTCGATGCGCTGGTAGCCACCGCATAGACCTTGTCGTAGGTCTCCTTGATGACCAGCTGGCGCAGCTCCTCGTCGTTCGTCTCGTGGCAGTAGGTGCGTTTCACATCCTTGCCCAGCTCCTTCATCAACTCGATCTGTACGGCACACTGCTTCTTGATCTCCTCATGGGCGAACTTGATGGCCTCCAGCATGTCGGCCTCGCTCACCTCGTTCATCTCGCCCTCGACCATCAGGATGTTGTCGATCGTGGCGCCCACCATGATGTCGATGTCGGCACGGGTGTTCTCGCTGAAAGTCGGGTTGATGACCAGCTTGCCGTCGATGCGGGCTACGCGCACCTCCGAAATCGGGCCTCCGAAGGGGATGTCCGACACGGCCAGTGCAGCCGAAGCGGCCAGTCCGGCCAGTGCGTCGGGCTGAATTTCGCGGTCGGCCGAGATGAGGTTCACCGTCACGAACACTTCGGCGTGGAAGTCGGACGGGAAGAGGGGGCGCAGCGCCCGGTCTATGAGTCGCGCCACGAGGATCTCGCTGTCCGACGGACGGCCCTCACGTTTGAGGAAGCCGCCGGGGAAGCGACCCGCCGCAGCGTATTTTTCCTTGTATTCCACCGAAAGGGGCATGAAGTCCGTTTCGGGTTTGGCATCCTTGGCGGCAACCACGGTGGCCAGCAGCATGGTATCACCCTGCTTCACCACGACGGCGCCGTCGGCCTGTTTGGCCAGTTTTCCTGTCGAGATGGTAATCTCGCGGTCATCCCCCAGCGGGATAACCTTCACGGTCTCGTTGTACAACATTATTTTTTCCTCTAAAAGTGTCTTTTCCTTTAAGCAAAGCGAAGGCAATTACGAAAATGACTTCCGATTGCCTTCGCTTGTCTTCAGCCTTGTCTGCAGCTGTACTATTTTCTGAGATTCAGCGCTTTCACGATCGCCCTGTAACGCTCGATATCGACTTTCTTCAGATAATCGAGGAGTTTGCGGCGTTTACCGACCAGACCCAGCAGTGCGCGCTGCGTACCGTAGTCGTGACGGTTGCTCTTCAGGTGTTCCGTAAGGTGGTTGATACGGTAGGAAAAGAGCGCAATCTGGCTCTCGGGCGAACCGGTATCGGTCTTGGACGTACCGTACTGTCCAAAAAGCTCCTGCTTTTTCTCAGCTGTTAAATAGCTCATACTAAAATGATGTTTAGTGTTCCGCTTTACGATGCATCCGCCTTACCGGGTAACACCAAAGCGTGGCGCAAAGATATACGTTTTTTTGCCGTCGTGCAAAAGCATTCGGCCTAAATTTCTTTCATTATCATTCTTTTAGTAAGGAGCATACCGGCCGACCGTTTTCTTGCGTTATTTCGTATCTTTGCCAGATACCGGTTCTGCCGGTCCGATTCCATGACACACGACAACCGCAATACCGACCTGCCGGATCCCCGTCCGCACGACTCCGTTGCCGGCCGCACCGTCGATACGTTCGACGACATCCGCGTTCTCCGGTACGACGTGCCGGGGTTCGACACGCTTCCCCTCCCGCAAAAAAAGCTGATCTACTACCTCGCCGAGGCCGCTCTCTGCGGACGCGACATCCTCTACGACCAGAACTGCCGCTACAACCTCGCCGTTCGGCGCACGCTCGAAGCGATCTACCGCGCCGGCACGGACAACCCGCAGGAGGAGGAATGGCTGAGTTTTGAAAAATATTTAAAAAAGGTCTGGTTCGCCAACGGCGTCCACCACCACTATTCGGGAGACAAGTTCGTTCCCGAATTCTCGGAGGCATGGTTCAACGCCCGCCTGGCCGCGCTGCCCGACGAGGCGCTGCCGCTCGACCGAGGTTCGCGCACTGAGGTGTCGGCCGTCGTGCAGCGGGTGATATTCGATCCCGCCTTCTGCGCCGTGCGGGAGTGCCGCTCGGTGGGCGAGGATCTGCTGACCGCCTCGGCCATGAACTACTACGAAGGGGTCACGCAGGCCGAAGCGGAGGCATTCTACGCCCGCATGACCGACGCCGGCGATCCCGAACCCGTCTCGGTCGGCCTCAACTCGCGGCTGGTCAAGCAGGCCGACGGCCGGCTCGAGGAGCGCGTGTGGAAAATCGGAGGCCTCTACTCACCGGCTCTGGAGCGCATCGTCGGCTGGCTCGAACGGGCGGCCGCAGCCGCTTCGCCCGCCCAGCGGGAGGTGATCGAAACGCTGATCGACTTTTACCGCACGGGCGACCTGAAGACCTACGACCGTTTCAGCATCCGCTGGGTGCAGGACACGGAGAGTCCCGTCGATTTCGTGAACGGTTTTACGGAGACCTACGGCGACCCGCTCGGCTACAAGGCCTCGTGGGAGGCGCTGGTCGATTTCCGCGACGACGAAGCGACCCGCCGCACGGAGGCGATCAGTTCGCAGGCCCAGTGGTTTGAAGACCACTCGCCCATCCAGGAGCAATACAAGAAAAAGAGCGTCTGCGGCGTATCGGCCAAGGTCATCAACGCAGCCATGCTGGGCGGCGACAACTACCCCGCCACCCCGATCGGCATCAACCTGCCCAACGCCGACTGGATCCGCAAGGAGTACGGTTCCAAGTCGGTCACCATCCAGAACATCACCCACGCCTACGCCGAGAATGCCAAAGGGAACGGTTTCCTGGAGGAGTTCATCCTGCGCGCCGAGGACCGCGACCGGATCGCCCGCTACGGCACGCTGGCCGACAACTTGCACACCGACCTGCACGAATGCCTCGGCCACGGATCGGGGCAGCTGGCTCCGGGCGTGCGGGGCGACGAGCTGAAACAGTACGGCTCCGTGCTGGAGGAGGCGCGCGCCGACCTGTTCGGTCTCTACTATGCCGCCGACCCGAAGATGATCGAGCTGGGACTGGTACCCGACGGCGAAGCGGCCAGGGCCGAATATACTTCTTATATATCCAACGGGCTCTTCACCCAGCTGGCGCGCATCGCCCCGGGCAAACAGATCGAGCAGGCCCACATGCGCAACCGCCAGCTGATCGGTCGGTGGACCTACGAACTGGGAGCCGCCGACCGGGTGATCGAACGGATCACGGAGGGCGGCAAGACCTACTTCGTGGTGAACGACTTCGACGCCCTGCGCACCCTCTTCGGACGGATGCTCCGCGAGGTGCAGCGCATCAAGTCCGAGGGCGACTTCGCGGCCGGACGCGACCTGGTGGAGCGCTACGGCATCCGGATCAACCCCGCCCTGCACGCCGAGGTACTCGAACGGTATGCCCGCCTCGGCATCCGTCCCTACGCCGGCTTCGTCAATCCGACCTACACGCCCGTCACGGACGCCTCCGGCGAGATCATCGACGTGCGCTGCACGACCGATGAGAGCTACACCGGCCAGATGCTCGCCTACTCCGACCGCTACTCCTTCCTGCCCACCGACAACAACCGCTAACGCACTCCCGCAACACACGACAATACCCGCGTTTCATGAAAAAGATGAACAAAAAAACCAAACTTACGGTTGCCGCCATCGCCGCCGCCATTCTGATAGCCGCCACCATTCTGCTGAATGTCCGCAGCTGCCGCACGGAAAACGGCGAACCGTTCGTCTCCGAGGAGGAACACACCTCGCCCGACCTGATGTACGGCATCGCCTACAAACCCTACGACGTCATCACCGACAAGGTGCGCAACGGACAGACCCTGTCGCACATCCTCGGCGGGCTGGGCATCGGCCCGGCGCTCATCGACCGCATCGACCGCACGGTGCGCCCGACCTTCGACATGCGCGGCATCCGTCCGGACCATCCCTACACGGCTTTCATGGAGAAAGACTCGCTGAACAACCGCCACCTGCGCTACTTCGTCTATGAGACCACGCCGATCGACTACGTGGTCGTCTCGCTGATCGGCGACTCGATCCGCGTCCGCAAGGAGAGCAAGGAGGTGAACATCGTCCGCCGCAAGGAGACCGCCCGCATCACCAAGGAGGTCAATTCGCTGTGGATGGCCGCAATGGGTGCGGGCATGCCGGCCAGCCTGCCCTGCGAGGTGGAGGACATTTTCGGCTGGAGCGTTGATTTCTTCGGCCTGCAGGAGGGCGATGAGTTTACGGTCATCTTCGACGAGCGGTGGATCGACACGACCCGTGTCGGGACGGGCATGATCTGGGGCGCCGAGTTCCGCCACGAAGGCAAGCTCTACCGCGCCATTCCCTTCCGGCAGGACGGACGCCTCGCCTACTGGGACGAGAACGGCAACAGCCTGCGCCGCCAGTTTCTGAAGGCGCCGCTGAAATATACGCGCATCAGCTCGCGCTTCACGGGTTCGCGCATGCACCCGATCTACAAGATACGCCGTCCCCACTACGGAGTCGATTACGCCGCTCCGTCGGGTACGCCCGTGGTGGCCATTGCTGACGGTACGGTGATCGCCCGCCAGTGGGACCCGAAAGGAGGTGGCAACTACCTGAAGATCCGCCATGCCAACGGCTACATATCGGGCTACCTTCACCTGAAGGGCTACGCCAAGGGCATCACGGTGGGCAAACGCGTCTCGCAGGGCGACCTGATCGCCTATGTGGGCAGCACGGGTGCCTCGACCGGCCCGCACCTCGACTTCCGCATCTGGAAGAACGGCACGCCGATCGACCCGCTGCGCATCCCCTCGGATCCGGTCGAGCCGGTCGAGGAGCGCAACCGCCCCGCCTTCGACACGATCAAGAGCCGCATCATCGCCGAACTGACCGGCGATGTGGCCGATTCGCTCAAGGTCCGGAGCCTCGACTATCCGACCGAGACGACCGACCCCGACGTCAATCCGCAACACAACTAATCCCCTGCAACGCATGTCCGACACCCGGCAACCGTCCGTCCCCGAAGCCGTCGATCCCCGCATCGTGCGCTTCATCGGCCGCCACCATGTCATGACGCTGGCAACCGTATCGGCGGCAGGCACGCCCTACTGCGCCAACCTCTTCTATGCCTATCTGCCCGACCGCAACCGGTTTGTCTTCACGACCGACACCGCGACACGCCACGGCAGCGAGATGGCCGCCTGCGCCCAGGTAGCCGCCTCCGTCGTGCTGGAGACCCGCACGGTGGGGCTGGTACAAGGACTGCAGATTGAAGGATGCGCCGAACGCGCCGAGGGCGACCTGCTGCAGGAGGCGCGCAACGCCTACCTCCGGCGCTTTCCCTATGCGGCCGTGGCCGACCTGACGCTGTGGACCCTCGCCCCCACGATGCTGAAACTGACGGACAACAAGCTGGGCTTCGGCAAAAAACTGATCTGGCATGGCTGACCTCCGCTCCGACTTCCTCGCCCGCCCCGTGGCTGTGACCGGCGCAACCGGCATGGTAGGCAGCCATCTGGTTGCCGAACTGCTGCGTGCGGGCTACCGCAACATCACGCTCGCCGTGCGGCGCACAAGCCGGGTGGCTGCCGTCCGCGCCACGCTGCAGCGGCTCGGCGTCGCCGAACCGGAAGGGGCGCTGCACATCGTCGAAACGGAGCTGGACGACCCCGAGCAGCTTGCGGCGCGCATGCCGTACACCGATACGGTCTTCAACTGCGCCGCCCGCATCATGTCGGGGAGGCTGTCGCCGCAGGAGCTGATCGCCAACAACGTCGCCATCGCCCGCGGCGTCACCGGCTGGTGTCTGCGTTCGGGAGTGCGCAAGCTGATCCACATCAGCTCCATCTCCGCGCTGGGCGACCCCGCCGATCCGGCCGACCCCGTCACGGAGGAGTGCGAACCGGATGACATAACCCGCTATGCCGCCTACGGGCAAAGCAAATACTACGCCGAGCAGGAGATCCGGCGCGGCGCGGCGGCCGGACTGCCGGTCATTACGGTGCTGCCCGGCGTCATTCTCGGCGAGGGCGACTCCGCCGCAGGCAACAGCGCCGCCCTGATCCCGGCCATCAGCTGCGGACAGCCGTTCTACACCAACGGACTGATGGCCTATGTGGACGTGCGCGACGTCGTCCGCGCCCTCGTGCTGCTCGACAGCCGCGACGATGCCCCCGGCCAGAGGTTCATCCTCTCGGCCGGCGACCTCAGCTACCGCCGCCTCATCACGCTGGCCGCCCGCGCAGCCGGCCGGCTCCGCCCCTTCATCCCCATCGGTCGCGGAGCCGTGAACTTCGCCTACGGAGCCATGCAGGCCGCCATCCGGCTGCACCTGCTCGCCGACCGGGGCGTCACGCGCGAGAACCTCGGCAGCGTGCTGCGCCACGTACGCTATGACGGAATCCGCATCGAGCGCTGCTGCGGATTCCGCTACACCCCGCTGGAGGAGACGATCGACCGTGTCGTCCGCTACTACCGCCATCCCCGAAAAAACCACCGGCCATGACCACTACCCCACATACCACACCACGCACCGGCGTCATCATCGTCGCCGGCGGATCGGGACAGCGCATGGGCAGCCCCGTCCCGAAGCAGTTCCTGCTGCTGCACGACGGCTGCACCGTACTGGAGGCGACCCTGCGCCGCTTTGCCGACACGCTGCCCGACAGCGAGATCGTCGTCGTTCTGCCCGCCTCCGAAACCGAACGGTGGCAAACGATCTGCCGCGAACGCGGCTCCATGCCGCCCCACCGCCTCTGCACGGGCGGGGCAACCCGTTTCGAATCGGTCCGCAACGGACTGGCGGCCCTCGGCCCCTGTGACCTGATCGCCGTTCACGACGGTGTGCGGCCGCTGGTGAGCGGCGCGCTGATCCGCACCTGCATCGCCACGGCGGCAGCATGCGGCACGGCCATACCGGCCGTTCGTCCCGTCGACTCGTTCCGCGCGGTCGAAGGTTCGGGCAGCCGGATCGTAGACCGCGACACGCTGCGCGCCGTCCAGACTCCGCAGACTTTCCGCGCCGACCTGCTCCGCGCAGCCTACGGCCAATCCTGCAGCGCCTCCTTCACCGACGACGCTTCGGTCGTCGAGGCGGCCGGAACGCCCGTCACGCTGTGCGAAGGCGACAAGTACAACATCAAACTCACCACCCCCGAAGACCTCGTGCTGGCTCGCCTGCTGTGCGAGGCGGGGCTGGCCTAACCGTAAAACCCTATTGGCTATGACGCAGAGTTTTCCGACCGGAGAGACCGACCGGCGCAGCCGCAGGCTGACAGTTTTGTGGTGTGCAGTGACGGCGATCGTGCTGCTGACCGTCTGGCTCCTCTGGGGCGAGGGCGGCTACATGATCGCATGGACCGCCTCGCTGGCAGGCGCCATCCTGCTGCTGCACATCATGTCCATTCCCCGCCGCACCATTGTCGGCGACACCGCCCTTGAAATCCACTGCATCGTCGAGATCACCCGCATCGAATACGCCGACCTGCGCTCCATCCGCCGCGTGGGACCGGATGCCCTGCACAACAAATACGTGCTGCTGGGAGGATACGGCTTCTTCGGCTACTACGGCTACTACTTCGACACGCGCAACTGGGAGACCGTCAAGCTCTACTGCCGCGAACGCCAACATCTAGTGGAAATCACCGACACCACAGACCAGCGCTACATCGTCAGCTGCACCGCTCCCGAAGAACTGGTCCGCGCCGTCACGCTGGCCAGGCAACGATTTCAGGAACAACAGCAGCAGCCGGATCCAGAAAAATCCTGAACAGCCGGCCGCATCCAGACGACAGAGCCTGCCGCCGACACCGTCGGCAGCAGGCTCTGTCTCCATTACCATACAATAACTATCTTCGACGGCGGTCGGAACGCGAAAGCATCAGTGCAATGCCGACCGCGATGACCGCAACCGGCAGCATGACCCGTCCGAACGGAAAGGCCAGGCCGAACCAGTCGGTCACGGCGAAAAAGAGTCCTATGCAGCCGATGATCGCACCGGCGGTCCACTGGCGCAGCACCAACAGATAACCGCCGATCATGACCAGCAGCATCTGCCACGAAAAGACCGCTCGGAAGACCCTGTGTCCGATCCAATCCACATTGTAAAGCAGCCACGCCAGACCGGCCACAACCAGGACCGCTCCCAGATAAATTTTGCCGGCCGGCAAATCGGCCCGACGGGGTTCCGGCCGTTCGGTGCGCGGCCGGTCCTCCTGCATGATTTCCATAATTCGGTTCGTTTATCAGTTCAACAACTTCGTTTCGTCACCCCCTTCCGACCGATCGGACCAATCGGACGGACAGCATCTGTCCAACGGCTGCCGGTCGGGCGCCGTACGGCTCCGGTCGTATTTCCGATGGTCGTCCCAGTCGCGATCCCAGCGATCCTCCCAGTCACGCTCCCACCGATACTCGATCGTGTGTTCCCAGCGATCCTCCAGCCCGTAAGGAACATAGCGCAGCGTTTCGATATTGCGCACCGTGACCACCGACAGATAGACCACCAGCAACACCCAGACTGCGGCCGCGACGGCAACGACCGTCCGGTTGCCACGGCCGCCGGTCAGCAGCCGGATCAGCAGCCAGCACAGCAGCGCCAGCGGGATCAGGACGGCAACCAACAGCAGCACGAGGTAGAGCATCGGCGAGATGCCGACCATGCCCTGCATCGAGTCCAGCAGCCATGCCACCTCGACCTGCCTGCCGCCGAACAGCAGGACGCCGATCGCCACCAGACAACTCAATGCCGCGGCGCCGACGGCAACCAGCACACAGAAGACGAGCGCCTTCAACAGGATCAGCAGCACGCGTCCCGTGCCGTAGAACAGGTCGGCCCACACGGATGCGGCGCGCTGCCGGCGCGACGAAGCGGCAGGCATGGCGGAGGCATCCTGTTCGAACGACTGCCGGATCGCCGAAGCGGTCACCCGCTGACCCGACATTTCCAGTTTCTGACGCGGCGTGCGCGCCATCGGCACGCTGATCCACAGGATCGGATAGAGCAGGAAGCACAGCCCGAACAGCATGCCAAAGAAGCCCACCACATCGTTATCCGCCCCGAAGGCCCCGAGCAGGATCACAAGAAACAGCGGCAGGAAAAACCCGAGCCGCACCCACACCGTGTCGATGTGGAAATAGGCTGCGATGCCCGAACATACGCCGCCGAGAACGGCTCCCTCCGGATTGCGGTGGAGGCGTTTCGGAATCCGCCCCGAGACAGGCTCCCCTGCCTCCAGGTCGTCGGGCAGGCCGAGCTGCTCGACGACGGCACGCGCCAGCGCCTCGTCCACCACCTGATTCTCCGGCTGCCGGTCGAGCAGCAGCTCCGCAATGCGCGCTTCAATGTCGGCAATGATCTCGCGCCCCTCCGGCCGCTGTGCATACCCCGCATCCAGCCGGTCGAGGTAACTTCTCAACACCTCATAGGCTCCCTGATCGAGCAGAAAGGCAATGCCCGCAATGCTTACTTTCACCACTTCGTTCATAGCGCATCGTTTTTGCGGCCGCGGATCAGGTCGATCTGACCGACCAGTTCATCCCACGAGGCATCCAGCTGCGCCAGCGCTTCGCGGCCTTTGTCCGTAATCGAATAGTATTTGCGGGGAGGCCCCTGGGGCGACTCCTCCCAACGGTACGAGAGCAGCCCCTGGTTCTTCTGCCGCGTCAGGATCGGATAGAGCGTTCCCTCCACCACGATCATGTGGGCGTTCTTCAGCTCCGCGATGATACGGGGGGCATAGGAATCGCCGCGCGACAGGATCAGCAGAATGCAATACTCCAGTATCCCCTTGCGCATCTGCGCCTTGACGTTATCGACATTGATCGTTTCCATGGCTAACGTCCTCCGTCATAATAGCGGCCGCCCCCCGAAGGCAGCCCCCGCTGCATCGGCACGACGATCCACAACACCAGATAGACCCAGAGTCCGGCCGTAAAGCTGAACAGGGCGAACAGGGCGATGATGCGCACCAGCACCACATCCACATTGAAGTAGTCGGCCAGCCCCTGACAGACGCCGCCGATGATGCGGTTGCGGCTCCGGTACAGCCGCTTCGTACTCCGGTTGTCATTCATGATTTCCATACTTCACTCCTTTCCGTTTTGTCACTCCGCACGATACCGGCTACCAGTTCTCGGACGGAATGACGATCCACAAGATAATATAAACCCACAGGCTGGCTCCGCCGAAGAAGATCAGCAGAAACATCAGGATCCGCACGAGAGCCACATCGATGCCGAAGTAGTCGGCCAGTCCGCCGCACACGCCGCCGATCATCCGGTCGCGCCGCGACCGGCGCAGTTTCCGGAGGTCGGCCTGCAGTTTCGGTTCGGTCCGCGGCTCGCCGAATTCGTCGGCCCGGCCGAGTATGGAAATGGCCTTGCGCACCATTTCGACATCCACCACCTGACGCGGCGACGACAGTTCCTCGGTGAAAATATCGGCAATCCGCATTTCGAGATCATTCAGGGTTTCGGCCGCTTCGTTCGGCTCGAAGCGCGCCTCCACGTCGTCGAGATACCGACGGAGCATGTAGTAGGCATCCTCATCGAGGACGAAAGCCATGGACCCGATATTGACGTTCAACGTTTTTTTCATGGTTCACTCGCCTTTAAAGATTGGTTTACGCCACAAAGATATAAACTTGCCGCAAATACTATGCAATGCAAAGTACATTTTCATAAAAAATATTTTCACTGCAACAATATCAGGCCATGCCGTCACTACCCGGTACTGGCAGGAGAGCCAGATTCCTTGCGGCCCGACGGAGTCCGCCGATACTCACTTTTCGGTAACACGCCGGCGCAATATCCCAAAATCTGGGAATTGATGCCCGCTGACGGGCATTCTACTTTTGCACCGTTCCAATCAACCTATCAGCGTCATGCAAAAAAAACTGCTTTTCTGTCTGCTGCTGGCGGCCACTCTCTCGGCGCCACTCGCGGCACAGACGCCGACATACGACATTTCGGGTACGGTCACGGACGCCGTCACCGGCGAACCGCTCCCCGGCGTCTTCATCACCTATGACAAGCGGGGCGCACAGAGCGACTACAACGGCCGCTTCCAGCTCCGGAACGTACCGGCCGGCCATGTCGCCCTCAAGACGATGTACTACTCGGCCTACCCCATGGTCACGCAAGAGATCGACCTGCGGTGCGACACGACTGTCCACTTCCGGCTCACCGAACAGGTCACCCGTCTCGACGAGGTGGTCGTGACGGGTACGCGCACACCCAAACGGCTGGCCGAGTCGCCCGTGCTGACCTCGGTCATCACCACGCAGGAGATCCAGCGGGCCGGATCGACCAGCACGATGGAGGTGCTGACCGACAATGTCCCCGGCCTGGTCTCCTCCTCCAACGCGATGGGCAACAACCTGCGCATCCGTGGTCTCAGCAGCCGCTACATCCTCTTCCTGGTGGACGGCGAGCGCATGGTTAGCGAGGGTGCGGGCGGCAACATCAACTTCGACCAGCTGGACGTGAACAACATCGAACGGGTCGAGATGATCAACGGCGCCTCGTCGGCACTCTACGGCTCCAATGCCGTCGGTGCCGTGGTGAACATCATCACCAAGAAGCCCGTCCACGACATCGAAGCCGGAGCCAACCTCTCCTGGGAGAACCACAACACCTGGCGCACCCGCGCAGAGGTCGGATCGAATCTCGAACGGTTCACCACCCGCGCCAGCGTATTCCGCAACTCGTCGGACGGCTACAACAACAGCGCCACGGGCGGCAACTCCTCCAACCCCTACACCGACTACGGCGCCAACCTCAACTTCGGTTACCGCCCGACCGGCCGCAGCGACCTCAACTTCACGGGACGCTACTACCGTCACGAGGTTTTCAACCTGCCGGGGACGATGAACATCACCCACAGCCTCGACCACAAGATGACCGTCGGCGCCAACGGCGGATACCGTTCGGCCGACGACCGCAACAACGTGCGGCTGAGCGTCAATTTCGACAAATACTTCGCCTATGACGTGATCGACGCCACGGGAGAGAATCAGCGCGACAAGACGGCCGGATATCTCTCGGCCCGCCTGCTGGACACCTTCCGTCCGGCCGAGCGGTGGGAGCTGACCGGCGGAGCGGAGTACAACTACGAGGACATCTTCTCCGCCTCGCTCTTCGGCGACGCCCCCACCACCAAGACGATCCAGGACGCCAATCTCTTTGCCCAGGCCGAGTACGACCCGATCCGGAACCTGGACATCATCGCGGGCGCCCGCTACACCTACAACGACGCGTTCGGCTCCTCCTTCAACCCGAAACTCTCGGTCATGTATTCCGTGGCGGGCTTCAACTTCCGCGGCGGCATCGGCACCGCCTTCCGCGCGCCGAGTGTCGAGGAACTCTACTACGATTTCTACCACACCGGCGGCGGAGGCTTCATGGTGTACGGCAACCCCGACCTGAAAGCCGAACGGGGACTCTACTCCTCCCTCTCGGCAGAATACACCTACCGCACGCTGAACGCCTCCCTGTCGGCCTACTACAACAACATCGACAACAAGATCGACCAGTACACCGTCACGCAGAACGTGAACGGCACCGAAGAGGTGAGCCGCTACTACCGGAACATCAGCAGCGCGACCCTGCGGGGATTCGACGTGAGCCTCTCCTGGCTCTTCGTGCGCCAGCTGACCCTGCGGCTGAACTACAGCTTCTGCGACGCGGTGGACAACTCGACCGGACTGCAGCTCGAAAGCAACGTCCGCCACAGCGGCACGGCCTCGCTGACATGGAACGGCAAGATTGCCCGCAGCCCCTTCTCGCTCCAGATTTCGGGACGTGTCAGCTCGCCGATCCTCTACCAGTCCGTCGGCACGGATTCGACCGGCACGGAGATCGTCACCAAAACGCAGTCCAACCCCTATTCGATCTGGAAAATCACGCTGGTCAAGCCGTTCCGCATCAAAAAGCACACCCTCGAGGCCACCTTCAAGGTAAACAACCTCTTCGACTTCAAGGACGCCAGCTTCACCGACCCGGGACGAACCTTCCTGATCGGCATCCGCTATGCATTCAAGTAAAACAAATCAATACAAACCAACCATCATGAAAAAAACGATTTTCTTTCTCGCCGCGCTGACGGCAGCCCTCACCTTCGCCTCGTGCGACAAAAACAACGGCAACAACGGCGGCGACACCGGAACGGAGGTCTCGATCGAAGCCACCAAGACCGGCCAGTGGCACTACTTCTCCTTTGCCCAGAACCAGGAGCTGGGCGTAGCCGACGACTCGGACACCAGCTGGAAAGAGCGCACCGACTGGGACATTGCCATCAACAAATACAGCATCCGCACCAACAGCGGCGATTCGACCACGTCCGGTCAGGGCGGTGTCTACACCTGTGCCGAGAACTTTTCGTTCGCCTCGCTGACCTCGGTTCCCGCCGGCGCGACCTTCGCCGCCGACCAGACAGTGACTGAAACCGGCATGAGCGGCACGACCACCACCACGAAATCGACCGCCACGGTGATCCAGTTCCAGCTCGACGCCAACGGCGACAAGGTGATGCCTCCAGTCTATCTGCCCTCGCCGGTTTACATTTTCCGGAGCGCCGACGGTACGAAAACCTACAAGGTGGCCTTCACCCAGTACCAGGGTATCGGCACCGACGGCTCCACCGTATCGGGCATGGTCAAATTCACCTATGCCGAACTCTGACGACCCGCCTCTCCACGAAACGCAACAGGCGCCCTGCCGAAAGGTTCGTCCCCGCGGACGTCCCTTTCGGTAGAGGCGTTTAATACGCAGAATGATGAAACACAAGAAACTGATCGTGTGGCTGTGTGCGGCGGCGGTTCTCCTTGCGGCGGCCGGACTGGCCTACGCCCGCTGGATGGCTTCCACGCGCATCGCCACGCTCAACTTCCCCGACTTCACGGTCGAGAAGTTCATCCGCTCGAACGACAACCCCCACATCCGGATCCGGCCGATCGGACTGGACGAGGCGGAGAAGATCGCCTCCTGTGACATGGTGCTGGTGCGCGTCCACGGCAGCACGCTCGACAAGAGCCACTTCGACGCCATCCGCCGCGCCATCGCCAAAGGGGTGCCGGTCTATGCCACCGAGAGCGACAACGCCGAGATCAACACCCTCACGGGACGCGAACTGGCCTACATCGATGCACTGATGGAGAACGGCTCGGTGCGCAACTACCGCAGCCTGCTGAACTACATCCGCGCCCGCATCGACCGCAAGGCCTTCTTCAACGGCCCGTACGGGGAACCCGTCGAAGTCCCCTCGGACTACTACTTCCATCTGGGCGAGGACGAGTTCTTCGCCACCTACGACGACTACCAGCGCTTCTACGAGGCCTCGGGACGCTACCGCGAAGGGGCGCCGCGCGTGGCGCTGCTGTCGGGCAACATCAACATGCAGAACTCCAACGAGGAACACATGGCCGCGCTGATCGAATCGCTCGAAGCGAAGGGACTCAACGTCTATCCGATCAGCTCGTTCGGCATGAAAAAGCTGGGCATGATCGCGGCCGTGCATCCCGACGTAATCATTAACCGCCCCCACGGCCGGCTGGTGATGGGCGGCGGCGAGAGCGGCACGGAACTGCTCCGGCAGCTCAACGCCCCGCTGCTGGCGCCGGTGACCGTCAGCGACCTCTACGAAAGGTGGCTCATCGACCGTCAGGGCATGGCCTCGGGCGGCATGACCGCCATGAGCGTCGTGATGCCCGAGCTGGACGGTGCGATCGCCCCCTTCGCGGTGGCCGCCCAGTTCGACCGCAACGGCATGAAACTCTTCGACGCCATCCCCTGCCATACGGAACGCTTCTGCGACATGGTGGCCAACTTCGCCCGTCTGCGCACCCTGCCCAACGCGGAGAAGAAGGTCGCCATCTATTATTACAAGGGTACGGGCAAGGGGGCCGTTTCGGCTGCCGACCTCGAAGGCGTGCAGTCGCTCTACAACACGCTCTGCACGCTGCGCGATGCGGGGTATGACCTCACGGGGCTGCCGGCCGACGCCGCCGCGCTGGAGCGCATGATCCAGCGGCAGGGAGCCGTGCTGGGTCCCTATGCGCTGGGAGCCTACGACGAATTCCTGAAACACGGCGATCCCGCCCTCGTGGATGTGGAGACCTTCTCGGAATGGGCGCAGGAGACGCTGCCCCAGCCGCTGATCGAGGCCATGGAGCGCCAGTACGGCCCCGCCCCGGGCGACTACATGGGCGTGGAGCGCGACGGGCGCAGCTACATCGCCGTGGCACGCCTGCAGTTCGGCAACGTGACGATCCTGCCCCAGCCGCTACCCGCCGTAGGCGACGAGACGGACAAACTCATCCACGGCGTGGAGGGCGCGCCCGCCTACCCCTACGTGGCCTCCTACTTCTGGACGCGCAAGGCATTCGGAGCCGACGCGCTGATCCACTTCGGCACGCACGGCAGCCTGGAGTTCATTCCCGGCAAACAGGTGGCGCTCTCGGACTACGACTGGAGCGACGTGCTGGTCGGCGACATGCCCCACTTCTACCTCTACACGATCAACAACATCGGCGAGGGCATCATTGCCAAGCGCCGCAGCTACGCCACGCTGGTCACCCACCTCACCGCCCCCTTCATGCAGGGCGAACTCTACGACGACTTCCGGATCCTGCAGGAGCGCATCCACCGCTTTGAAGGCATGGAGGAGAGCAGCGTGAAACAGAACTACCGCGAGACGATCACCGAACTCTCCCGCCGTCAGAACATCCTTTCGGCACTCGGCATCGACTCGACCCGCACGCTGACCGATGCCGACATCGACCGGATCCACATGTACATCGAGGAGATCAACGGCGCCAAGGTCAATGACGGCCTCTACACGCTGGGGGTTCCCTACAGCGAGAAAAACCTGCGCAATACGGCACGCCTGATGAGCATCGACCCGATCCGCTACGCGCTGGCCGACCTCGACGCCGCCCGCGGCCTCATCCGTGAAGAGCAGCTCGACAACCTCGTCTTCATCAGCCACCGCTACGGCGACCGCACCGAGGAGGTGATCCGCCGCGCCCTGGCCGGCGAGGATCCCGACCGGCTGCTCCGCCAGCTCGTCCCGGCCGACGAGATAGGCCTGCTCGAACAGGCCGAAGCCGCCGAGCGGGCCCGGCAGGAGGCGACGGCCCGCATGATGCAGGCCATGGCGGAGGCACCCCGAAAGCAGCTGCCCCGCTTCCTCGACGAACACGGCAAGATCATTCCCGCACCGGCCGACGAGGCAGCTGCACCGCAGACGGCCGGCGAGATGACCGTCATGGAGCGCATGGAGCAGGCTGCACCGGCCGGAGTGGATGCCGGCAGCGAGGAGCGGCGCGAGGAGCGCATTGCCGCGGCCGTGCGCACGCTGCGCGATGCCCTGCGGGGTGTGAAGACCTCCTGCGACAACCTGCGCAACAGCACCCGCGCCGAAGCCGAAGGGCTGCTCAATGCCCTGAACGGAGGTTACGTGGCGCCCTCCTCGGCAGGCGACCCGATCGTCAATCCGCAGTCCGTGCCGACCGGACGCAACTTCTACGCGATCAACCCCGAAACCACCCCCTCGCCCGAAGCCTGGAAGGTGGGCAAACGGCTGGCCGAGGAACTGCTCGCCGCCGAAATGGAGACCAACGGCCGCTACCCCGAGAAGGTGAGCTTCACGCTCTGGTCGTCGGACTTCATCTCCAGCGAAGGGGCGACCATTGCCCAAATCTTCTACCTGCTGGGCGTGGAACCGATGCGCGACGGCTTCGGCCAGATCCGCTCGCTGCGGCTGATCCCCTCCGAACAGCTCGGCCGGCCGCGCGTGGACGTGGTGGTGCAGACCTCCGGCCAGCTGCGCGACATCGCCGCCTCGCGTCTGGAACTTATCAACCGAGCCATCGCCATGGCTGCCGAAGCACGTGACGACGCCCACGAAAACTTTGTCCGCAAGGGATTCGAGGATGCCGAACGGCTGCTGCTGGCCAAAGGCTTCTCGCCGGCCGACGCCCGCCGCTATGCCGGTGAGCGCATCTTCGGCGGTGTGAACGGCAACTACGGCACGGGCATCATGGGCATGGTCGAAAAGGGTGACAGATGGGAGTCGGCCGACCAGATCGCCGAACGGTACATCGCCAACATGAGCGGCCTCTACTCGGCCAACGGCTCCGCCGCATGGGGCGAGACCCGCGAAGGGGTGTTCGAGGCGGCGCTGCTGAACACCTCCGTCGTGGTGCAGCCCCGTTCGAGCAACACCTGGGGGCCGCTGAGCCTCGACCACGTCTATGAATTCATGGGCGGGCTTTCGGCCGCCGTGCAGCATGTCACGGGCAACGACCCGACCGCCTACTTCAACGACTTCCGCAATACGGGACGCCCCAAGGTGCAGGGACTCAAGGAGGCGATCGGCGTGGAGAGCAACTCGACGATCTTCAACCCGAAGTACATCCGCGAAATGATGAAGGGCGAAGCCAGCTCGATGGAGACCTTCGCCGAAACATTCCGCAACACCTTCGGCTGGAACGCCATGAAACCCTCGGCCATCGACCAGCACATCTGGAACAAATACTACGACGTCTATATCGAGGATGCCTACGGTCTGGGACTGGAACAGACCTTCACCGAAAAGAATCCCTATGCCCTGCAGGAGATGACGGCCGTCATGCTCGAAGCGGGACGCAAGGGCATGTGGCAGGCATCCGACGCCCAGCTCCGGCAGGTGGCCGCACTCCACACCCGCCTGGTGGCCGAACATGCGGCCGGCTGCAGCGGCTTTGTCTGCGACAACGCCAAGCTGCGTGCCTTCATCGCCTCGAAGGTGGACCAACCGGCGGCCGAGGCCTACAACCGGAACATCGACGCGGCCAGACAGGTACAGATCGAGGAGCAGACCGACCGGAACGTCGTGCTGAAGAAGGAGGAGCAGACGCGTGACCGCCGGCACGAAGACCGGCGCGAAGCGAACGCCCCGACCCGCGACTACACCGTCCTCTGGGTCATCGGCATCCTCGTCGCCGCCATTGCCGCATGGCTGATCGTACGCCGCAAACAGAATCGATAATGGAACACTACATTCAGGTTATTTTCGTCCTCGCGCTGGCCAAATACTGCCTGAAGGCGGCCATGACGGGTCGCCTTTGGGTCATGGCTGCCTACGCCGCCGTCGCGGCCGTCGTGGCGCTGGTACTCTATCCGGCAGTCATCACCCGGCCGGTCACCATCGTCGCCGGCCTGCTGGCCGACCGGCGCCTGGTCACCGACGGCGCGGTGCTGACCACCCTGGAGGCGACACTCGGCATCTTCACCTCGATCTACCTGCTCGACAACTATTTCAAGCCTCGCGCCCAGCGCCGTCGGCGCATCTTCGTGCTGAAGGTCGTGCCGGGCGTGCTGTGGATGCTCGGCGTGGCCTATTTCGAGCTGCTCTTCTTCCGGGAGCGGGTCGGCGCCGACTTCCGCGCCACGGCAGCCCTCTATGCGGCGCTCATCTTCGCCGCCGTCCTGCTGACCGCATGGGTCATCCACACGCTCATCCGCCGCGAGAGCATGAAACTCGAACTCAAGATCCTGCTCAACATGGGCATCCTCTTCATCGGCCTGCTGGTCAGTGCCACCGTGGCCGACTACAACACCTCCGACGCCCAGTCCACCGTGGCCTGGGGGGCGCTGGGCGCCCTGTGCGGGACGGCGGCACTCCTCTTCGCACTCGGCCTGTGGCTCGCCCGAACCGGCAAACAAACCCCATTCATCAACTTTATCAAACGCACATTCAATGGATCTGATCACTAATGTCCTCTACTGGCTCTCGAACGGCATGCTCATTCCGGACATCATCTTCCTGCTGTTCTTCTTCGTCAAGTCGCTCATCATGATCGGCGGCTTCTACGGCGCCTACATCACCCGCACGAAGGTCAATGTCAAACTCAACCGCGACCTCGAAAAGAGCGATGCCGAACAATTCCTCCGCTCGCTGCCCGAAGTCGACGGCAAGAACCGCCTGATCTCCCATCTCCACAAGATCCGGAACGCGCCGCGCGATCCGGCCATGCTCGAAAAGCTGCTGGGCGACTATGAGATCCTCGCCGACAAGGAGCTGGGGCAGTCGAAACTGCTCGTCAAGATCGGCCCGATGCTGGGTCTGATGGGAACGCTGATCCCGATGGGTCCGGCACTCGTCGGCCTGGCCACGGGCGACGTGGCCTCGATGGCCAGCAACATGCAGGTAGCCTTTGCCACGACGGTGGTGGGCCTCATCATCGGCGCCGTCGGCTTCATCACCCTCCAGATCAAGCAACGCTGGGCGGCCGACGACATGAACATCCTGGAATACGTTGTCGAATCACTGACCAACCGCAACTGACATGGCACGCAAAAGAAGACTGCTCAAAGACGGCGAGGACCACGACCCGATGGCGGTCCTCACCAACCTGTTCGACGTGGCGATGGTCTTTGCCGTGGCGCTGATGGTGGCGCTGGTGACCCGCTTCGACATGACCGAGATGTTCTCGCAGGAGGACTTCACGATGGTCAAGAATCCGGGAACCGACCGGATGGAGATCATCACCAAGAAAGGCGAAACCATCGAAAAATACACCCCCTCGGAAGAACAGGAGAACAACGGCTCGCGCGGCCGACGGGTCGGCACAGCCTACCAGCTCGACAGCGGCGAGATCATCTACGTTCCTGAATAGTTCTCCGTCCGGAATGACGATACGGGGAGACGGCCTCTCAGCGGAGGCCGTCTCCCCGTATTTTTTTTGTGGATGGCGCCGCCGTCCGCAACAGACTGCCGCCGCACCGATCCGCCAGCCACACCGCGGCAGCCCCGCACCGGCCAGCCACCCTGCACCGGTATCGGGCGACAACCGCCTTCCCCTTTCCTGTTTCTGTCCGCGCCGCCGCGCCAAACAAGAAGCGGCGCAAACCGCATGGGTTTGCGCCGCCTTTATTGTGATCCGGTTTACACCGGACGCCGGCTGCGTTTAGAAGAATACGCTGACGCCTACTGCCCACGTGTTCTTTACGGGGCTGTCGGCACCTGCCAGCCAATAGGAAGCGTCTACGCGAACCGGACCGGCTTTCACACCGACACCGAACGTAGCGTAGCTGCCGCCGATCGCCTTCTCGTCACCGTAGTGGTAACCGGCGCGGATGATACCGTATTTCAGGAAGTTGTACTCCAGACCGAAACCGGCCGTGAAGGCAGCGTCCGTCGAAGGCATGAAGGTGTAACCGAAGTCAAGCGCAGCGAGCAGTTTGTGGTTCTCGGAGAACGGCATGTCGATCGAACCGCCCAGATTTGCATAAGCAGGCATCGTACCGGGGTTGGAGGTCGTCGTCACGTCGAGCTGCGTACCGAAGTTGCTGACATTCAAACCAACGGCCCATTTGGAACCGAAGAACGACTCGATGCGGTCATAGTAATAGAAACCGAGGTCGAACGCTACGGCATTGCCGGCCTTGAAGCCCTCGACGGGTTTGGTAAAGTTCGTATTGATGTAACGAGCCGTAACCGACATCGAGAAGTTGTCCACGATGCGGCGCGTATAAGCGAGGCTGATCGCCATGTCGGCAGCACGGGTCGTGCCGAGAGCGGCGTTATCGGCACCGGCCATCAGGGTCTCTGCACCGTTGAAATAACGGAAGCCGATCGACAGGCCGTTGTTCTCGTCAATATTGAAATAACCGCCTACCGCATGCGTTGCCTGTCCTGCGGCAAATTCGGGCATCACCGGGTTGTAGGAGTAACCAAAGCCCATGCGTTTCTCGCTGGACAGATTGACAGCGGCATTGCCGAAGATACCGAAAGCATTGTCGCTTACGGCAGTGGTAGCCATACCCATACCGGCAGCACGGGGATCGGCGCTGTTCAAGAGCGATGCTCCGACACCCTGAACCGGCTCCTCCTGAGCAAACGCATTGGTAGCGACACAGCAGCACAACGTGGCGAAGACGGTCGCAAGTAAGCTCTTCTTGATCATAGTCTGAAATTTAATTTATGATTTGTTCCTTTTCTTGTTCCCTGTTTAAAGTCACAGTTAGGCAAAAATAGTAATTTTTTTCAAACATGTTCTGCGAGCGAAAGATATAATCACGCTTCAGGAAAACGGAAACAGGCGCCGGAAGGCAGCCGAAACGGAGGAAAGGAAGAATGGTTTTTGCATGACAAACATGCAGCAGGAAAGGCCGAGCAGCTGCCGAACCAGTGCTTTTCCCCTCAGAATCAGGACAAAAAATAATGCCGTTACTTTATAGGTAACGGCATGTGAAATCATACGGCGGTCTGGTTGTATCTTGAAAATAAATCGTGAATACCTGACAGGGAAAGAAATGTTCGGGTAATGAAAGGGCGGAGAGCGCCGAGGCTGCGCGGAAGGCAATAGCAGGGCTGTCCGGTCGTTCGGGCCGGATGCAAGAAGCAACGCGCAAGGACGGGTAGCCGGAATACCTTATATATTATTATGCAGGAAGCCGGTTTCGGATAGCGTGGCGGAAACCGGCGGCCGGCGGGTCTCCGGCGCTACGAGGAGCGCGGAGACATGCGTCGGACGGAACGTGGCGCGGAACGTCCGTGTTGGCACACGAAGGCAATCACTTCGAGGTTGGCGGCGTCGATGCGTTCGTTGCGGAAAGGCTTGAGATAGGTTTCCGTCACGGCAATGGAGGAATGTCCCATCGCTTCGGAGATGACGCCCGGATGGATTTCGCAGTAGTAGGCCATTGTCGCCCAGGTGTGACGGGCCGTATAGGTGCTGATGGCAGTGGCATAACCCAGCTGCAGGCGCAGCGCGGCGAGGCGGTGGTTGAATCGCCGCAGGGCGGCCTGGTACTCGCGGTAGGCCTCTTCGGAGCCTTCCGGACTCGACAAAAACGGAAACAGGTAGGGCGAGCGTTCGTCCCGATTGGCCAGTTTGCGGATAAGGCGCAGGGTTTCCGGTGTCAGGCGGACGGCGAGCAGGCGTCCCGTCTTGCGTCGGCGGTAGCGGATAAGGTCACCTTGCAGATCGTGTTTCCGCAGGTAGACCAGATCGACAAACGGCATGCCGCGCAACAGGAACATGAGCCGGAAGATGTCCTGTGCCTGTTGCAGTCCGTGGTCCGGCAGCGGGCGTTCGTGCTGGAGGAGAGTTCCGATTTCGGATGTTTCCATCGCTTTTTTGCGTTCCGTGTGGACAGCGGTCTGGACATGGCGGAACAGGCGCGGTACATACGGTGCGACACCTTCGTCGATGGCCCTGTTGTAGGTGGCGCGCAAGACTTTCATATACGTGGAGACGGTATTCCAGCTGCATCGCCGGTGGCGGAGGAAGATTTCAAAGGCCTTGATGACGGAAGCATTCAGTTCCGTGAAGGCAATATCCTGGCCTTGCCGGAAGAGGCGGAAGGCATTGCCTGCGCTGCGGTAGACATGGGCAGTACCCCATTGTCCGTTGTCGCGCATCTCCTGCACGATGGCAGCGAGCATTTCCAATAACATGTTGTGCGTAGTCATGTGGTGGGGGTTTAGTCTTGGTTTATCTATTCAAAAAAAATAGAGTCGATTTTGTACGGAGAAAAAAAACGCTTATATTTGCCGTAAATAATGCCGTTACCTATAAAGTAACGGAGCATGGATTTAATCATATTGCACAAAAGAGATTCATTCAGGTTAGACAAGGCAAACAGTACTTTTTTTAAACTTTTTGTATCATGAACAAAAAATTTCTGAACTTAATCTTGTGCGGAGCGCTCATGTCCAGCTCGACAGGTATGTTCACGTCGTGTAAAAACTACGACAGCGACATCGCCGGTCTGGACGATCGCATCACGGCCGTTGAGAAATCGCTCAACGAGCTGAAAGCACAGATCAACAGCGGTGCAGTCATCACCAATGTTGAATCCACCGCCAACGGTGTGAAAGTAACCCTCAGCAACGGCAACACGTTCGAGCTGACCAACGGTCAGGACGGCGCCAAAGGCGACAAGGGAGACACCGGTGCAGCAGGACAGGCCGGTTCCGTAGTTGAGATCGGTGACAACGGCAACTGGTTCATCGACGGCGTCGATACCGGCAAACCCTCGCGCGGCGAGAAAGGCGACAAGGGTGAAACCGGTCCGCAAGGTCCTCAGGGAGAGCAGGGTGAAACCGGCCCGCAGGGTCCTCAGGGAGAGCAGGGTGAAACCGGCCCGCAGGGTCCTCAGGGAGAGCAGGGTGAAACC
>CASEGL010000011.1 GCA_949287525.1 uncultured Rikenellaceae bacterium | reverse complement strand
GCTCAACTTTACGGCCAACGAGACCGAGACTGTCCGCATGGCCACCGTGCGACTGGCCAGCGGTGAGGATGCCGTAACCGTAACCCTCAACCAGCAGGGTAAGAAGGACGAAGGCGGCGAGCAGCCTGTCGGTAATGCTATTGTCAAAGAGATAATACTGACCGATCACAGCTACTTGGTGTTGACTACCGATGCGCAGGGGCGCGTGACCTGTTGCGAGCAGCGGATCGGCAGCGGAGAGGATTATTTTTCCCATTTCGATGAGTTTGACTATAGCGGGAATCAGATGGTCTGGACATCGTACCGGTCCGATGACAGCAACAAAACGGTCTGCACCTGCGTCATGGAGGACGGCCGCCTCATGACCATCGACGAACCGGACGGCGATCAGTATTATTATACCTACAATGCCGACGGTACTATGGCACACTTCGGCTACATGGACGATGACAGCCAGCCGGTGGATAGCTATACATTCACATGGACAGACGGCAATCTTACCCATATTTATGAGGCATATACGGGCTTCGAGTGGACGGTCGAATATGGCGAGGAGGTTTCGGGCATTGTCAATATCGATCCGGAGTTCTTCCTCTTGGGCGATCTGGATAGCGAACTGTCTCGCTTCCTCTTGACGGGAAAGGCAAGCCGCACCCTGCCGACTACCTGCACGGTGAAATTCAGCGACGAGGAAGGCGATACCTTGACGTATGTTTATGACTATGAATTCGGTTCCAACCGGGCAATCAGCAAAATCCACGTGACGACAGTAGGTTACGACGAACCTGGCGACCAGTTGGATATCGAACTGAAATATTGATAGCGCGGAGCAATCCGACACATGCATACGGGCGGGGCGGCTTGGTAAACGGAACTGTTCCGCCCGTTGCGTGAAGTGCCGCAGGTACAGCCTGTACCGATGGCGCAACCGGCCCGTTCCTGCCAGACGCAACGCCCGTCTGGCAGACAGCAGAAAACGCCGCAGGATCATGATCCTGCGGCGTTTGAGCGTGTTTACCGGAACGACGAGTTACGCTTCGTCGTCGGGTTCCGGTTCGGGATCGTCGGGGAAGAACTCTTCGACAATCCAATATTCGAATGTGCGGACAGCACCGCTGACGTCGTACGTGATGTCGTAATAGTACCAGTCAAAGATTTTGTCCTTGTTGGCGCCATATTGAGTGAACTGCCGGGTACCGTCCGAAACGGTTACTACGGTTTCTTTGCCGTAGGCGAATGGCATATACCACTCTCCCGGAATGTTGGTCAGCGTCAGTGTATCCCGTTTGTTGGGTTTGATGGTGAGTGTGCCGCTGTCGAATGCGTGATATTCGCTTCCCGTGAACGAGATGGTGATCGTCTCCGAACACTTGTTCAGATAGACGTAGTGGGCTTGTGTCCATGGATCGACATCCCATTCATCACCATCACCACTACCATCTTCTCCAGGATTCTGCACGGGGGTACTGCATGAGATAGCCGCTCACAGCGGCAACAGGCACAATAGAAAGGTTAGTTTTTTCATGGGATATAGGTTTTATCTTACACAAGCAACAACCATACCAAAATAAGCCCTGTTTACAGCAGATTGCAGGCAACGGTCAGACCGGCCATGACGATGGCCACCATGCTCATCAGTTTGATGAGGATGTTGAGCGACGGGCCGGCCGTATCCTTGAAGGGATCGCCTACCGTGTCACCCACGACGGCTGCCTTGTGATCCTCCGACCCCTTGCCGCCGACGTGACCCTCCTCGATGTATTTCTTGGCGTTGTCCCACGCGCCGCCCGCATTGGCCATGAAGATGGCCAGCACGAAACCTGCACCGAGCGCACCGGCCAGCAGTCCCAGAACGCCTGCCACGCCGAACACCAGTCCCGTCACGACCGGAGCGAGGATGGCAATGATGGAGGGCAGCAGCATTTCGCGCTGGGCGCCTCGGGTGGAGATGGCCACGCAGCGCGCATAGTCCGGAGAGGCCTGGCCGGTGAGGATGCCCTTGATTTCACGGAACTGGCGCCGCACTTCGGCCACCATGCTCTGGGCGGCACGTCCCACGGCATTCATGGTCAGTCCGCAGAACAGGAAGGCCATCATCGAGCCGATGAAGATGCCCATCAGCACGCTGGGATTCATAAGGTTCACCTGGAAGTAGTCCATGAAATCGGGAATGGTCGCTTCGGCTACGGCCACGGTCGAACCGTCCGAGAGGGTCAGCACCGTGTGTCCTAGATGGCCGAGACCGATGCGGATTTCTTCGATGTAGGAGGCCAGCAGGGCCAGGGCGGTCAGCGCGGCCGAACCGATGGCGAACCCTTTGCCCGTAGCGGCCGTCGTGTTGCCCAGCGCGTCGAGCGTGTCGGTGCGCTGGCGTACCGTTTCGTCCAGACCGGCCATCTGGGCGTTGCCTCCCGAATTGTCCGCAATGGGCCCGTAGGCGTCGGTGGCCAGCGTGATGCCGAGCGTGGAGAGCATGCCCACAGCTGCGATGGCGATGCCGTAGAGTCCCGTCTGGAGATTGGCGCCGGAGAGCATGTCGGCCGTCTGGAACCGCACGGCACACAGGAACGAGAGGATGATGGCCGCACAGATCGTGATGACCGGAATCGCCGTCGAGATCATCCCCATGCCGATGCCGGATATGATGACGGTGGCAGGACCCGTACCGGCGCTCTCGGCGATCTTCCGGGTCGGCCGGTAGGAATGCGAGGTGTAGTATTCGGTCACCTGTCCGATGATGACGCCGGCAACCAGTCCGATCACTACCGAACCGGCCAGCCAGCCCCAACCAGGCAGGCGGAGCCAGTACAGAATGGCAAATGAGGCTCCGGCGATCAGCACCGCACTCAGGTTTACCCCCAGGCCGAGCGAACGCAGCAGCTGCTTCATGGAGGCGCCGTCGTGGGTACGCACGGCGAAGATGCCGATGACGGAGAGCAGAATGCCGACCGCCGCGATCAGCATCGGCGCCAGCACGGCCCGAACCTGCACGTCGGGATCGGCCACGAAGGCTGCGGCGCCAATGGCGGCCGTGGCGAGGATCGAACCGCAATAGCTTTCATACAGGTCGGCTCCCATGCCGGCCACGTCGCCCACGTTGTCGCCCACATTGTCGGCGATGGTGGCCGGATTGCGCGGGTCGTCCTCCGGAATGCCGGCTTCGACCTTGCCGACCAGGTCGGCGCCCACGTCGGCCGCCTTGGTGTAGATGCCGCCGCCCACACGGGCAAAGAGCGCCTGCGTGGAGGCTCCCATGCCGAAGGTCAGCATCGTGGTGGTCAGGGCCACCATCTTCTGCGGGCCGTCCGCATCGACAAAATGGTTGAGTACGACGTACCAGAGCGATATGTCGAGCAGTCCCAACCCCACAACCGTGAGTCCCATTACGGCTCCGCTGCGGAATGCGACCTTGAGTCCCTTGTCAAGCGACAGGGAGGCTGCATAGGCCGTACGCGCCGAGGCATAGGTGGCGGTTTTCATGCCGACGAATCCGGCCAGACCGGAGAAGAAGCCGCCGGTCAGAAAGGCGAACGGCACCCATTGGTTCTGTACGCCGAGTCCGAAGGCAAGCCATGCGAAGACGAGAGCCAGCACGATGAAAACGATCACCACAACCCGGTATTGCTGGCGCAGATAGGCCATTGCGCCCTCCCGCACATAGCGTGCGATCTCCTGCATGCGCGGTGTTCCCTCGCACTGCCGCTTCATTTGCCGATAGAAATGGCTGGCAAAGGCCAGCGCCACCAGCGCGGCGGCGGGAATCAGCCAAAAGATAGTCGGTGTGTTTTCCATAAGCCTTATTGTTTTGAAATTGTCGAATCTCTTTCTACCTTCGTGCAGACCAAAACAAATTTAACATTTTTTTGCGGATCCGTTCGCATGGCTCCCTCCACAAAAGAGCGGCGCCGCGCGATCCGTTTTCCGCCGTTCTGCCCCGTCATGCGAAAAACGACCAATGAAGAATTGCATCGTCCCACCCCCGAGGCGTATGCCCGAATGCCCAAAATGCCGGTCACGGTCGTGTTGGACAACGTGAGAAGTCTGAACAATGTCGGTTCCTTCTTCCGAACCTGCGATGCGTTTGCCGTGGAGCGGCTCGTGCTGTGCGGCATTACGGGGACTCCCCCTTCGCGCGAACTGCACAAGACGGCGCTCGGTGCGGAGCATACGGTTGCGTGGTGCCACTACGACGCCACGGCGGATGCCATTGCCGACCTGCATGCCGACGGCTATCGCGTGCTGGCTGTCGAACAGGCCGACGAGGCGGTGTCGCTCGAAACGTTCCGGCTGGAACCGGACGTGCGCTATGCCCTAATCTTCGGCAACGAGGTGGACGGCGTGTCGCAGCAGGCCGTCGATCTGTGCGACGGAGCCATCGAGATTCCGCAGGCCGGCACGAAGCATTCGCTCAACGTGGCGGTATCCGGCGGTGCGGTGCTGTGGCAGCTGTTTGCCCTGTATTGGACGGCACGGGGGACGGAATGACCGTTTTGGCGTGCATCCAAAGCGGCTTGTTTTATTTAATCTTGTATATTTGTCCCATTCAACTACACATAACCTATTGCTATGTCGATCGAAGGTGTACTCAGACCCGTCACCACGCTCCGGCTTACGGAGATGAAGCGGCGCGGCGAAAAAATATCGATGCTTACCGCCTATGACTACTTGATGGCGAAGATTCTCGACCAGGCGGGCATCGACGTCATTCTGGTGGGCGATTCGGCTGCCAATGTCATGGCCGGTTACGAAACGACCGTCCCGATGACCCTCGACAAGATGATCTACCACGCCCAGTCGGTAACCCGTGCCGTGGAGCGCGCCCTTGTCGTGGTGGACATGCCCTTCGGCACCTATCAGGGCAACTGGAAAGAGGCGCTCAGCTCGGCCGTGCGGATCATGAAGGAGACGGAGGCCGAAGCGGTCAAACTGGAGGGCGGCCGCGAAATTCTCGAATCGGTCGATCGTATCATCAGTGCCGGCATTCCGGTCATGGGACATCTTGGCCTTACTCCGCAATCTATTCATAAATATGGCACTTACGCTGTGCGGGCTAAAGAGGAACATGAAGCAGAAAAACTGATCGACGACGCCCGTCTGCTGGAGCAGGCCGGTTGTTTCGGACTCGTGCTGGAGAAGATCCCTGCCGAACTGGCCGGCCGTGTAGCGAAGGAACTGACGATTCCGGTGATAGGCATCGGCGCCGGCCGCTATGTGGATGGCCAGGTGCTGGTGGCTCACGACATGCTGGGCATCAACAACGACTTCTCGCCCCGCTTCCTGCGCAGGTATGCCAATCTGGCCGAGATCATGTCCCAGGCATTCAGCAGTTATGTGCAGGATGTCAAAAGCGGATCATTCCCCTCGGAGGAGGAGCAGTACTGACCTGCAACCGCCTCCCCAGCGGAACATTCCATAACGGAACACCCCTGCGGCCGTCGGTCACAGGGGTGTTCCGTTTCATTTGTCTTTGCGCAGGTCAGCAGTCGAACAGTTCCAGGAACCATTGCGGAACCCGCATGGGTCGGCGGGTGTCGGCATGGACGAAGACCAGCACGACCTCGCCCGTGTTAATGAGTTCGCCGGCTTCGTTATACACTTCGTGCAGAAAACGGAGTTTGACCCCGGGGCGTTCGGCCAGCCGGATTTTGACGGTCAGCAGGTCGTCGTAATGAGCCGGCGCCAGATAGGTGATCCGGATGTCATGGACGGGCAGCATGACTCCCCGTGCCTCCATCTCCTTGTAGGTCAATCCGCGTTCCCGCATCATTTCGGTACGCGCCACCTCATAGTAATTGACATAGTTTGAGTGATGGACAACGCCCATGTTGTCCGTCTCCTTGTAGCGGACTCTGATCTTTACTTCCGATTCCAACATAATCTGCCTGTTTTTTAGATGAATCTCACAGTTTGCCGTCCGGTGCAGGGAATGTCCGTTGCCAGCCGCATTTCCTGAGGAGAGATATGCAACCGCCCCTCCAGTCCCGTCTCGTCCGCCCGCACCCGATAGGTTCCGTCGGGCGGGAGCAGTTTGTCCGGATCGACGGCCACCGTCCCGTCGGCAGCCACGTCGGCAATCAGCAAATACGGTGCGGTCAGCATGACGGCAGCCTGTGCCATGTCGCCCCGGCGGATGCAGTCGCGGATGATGGTCGAACTGACCTTCTCCTCATGCACGTCATACCGGCGGATGCGGTGGAGCGTAAATTCCGTTCCCTCCGGCGTGAAGTCGCTCTGATGGTCGCTGCCGAAATGGTGGTTGTAGCCGACAACCAGATGCTTCATACCGATGCGTCCTACGAGCAGGTCGCGGATGAACTGTCCCGACGGCATGGCTGCAAACTGGCGGGTAAAGGTCAGCACGACCACGTTGTCGATGCCGGCCTCTTCCAGCAGCAGCAGTTTCTCCGGCAAGGTATTGAGCAGTTCAACGCCTCCGTGCAGCACTTTGCGCGGATGGGGCCACAGGGTGACGACCGTCGTTTCGCCTCCGGTCCGGCCGGCGATCTGCCGCATCTCGTGCAGCAGCGCACGGTGTCCGTAATGCACGCCGTCGAACGACCCTACCGTCACGACGGCATTCGGAATGGGCTGCAGCACCTCCGTATCACGAAATACGCGCATTACAGTTCGTCGTTATTGTCTTCGTTGTTCTCCTTGACGAAATAGGCCACCTTTTCCAGCAGCGTGGTGATATCGTAGTTCTCCACGACAATGCCCAGCGGAAAGTTGAGCGGTTTGGAGGTGAAGTTCAGCACGCCCTTGATGCCCGCATTCACGATCGGCACGACCAGTTCGGCCGCCACGCGCGACGGACACGACAGCACGGCGATGTCGATGCCCAGGCTGGCCACGTCCGTTTCAAAGTCGTTCATGCTGTAGCAGGGGATGTCCTCGATCGTCGTGCCGACCTTGTCGGCATCCACATCGAATGCGGCGACGATCTTCAGGTTGAGTCCCTTGTTGTTGAAATAGCGGGTAATGGCCTGACCGAGGTGTCCCATGCCGATGACGGCGATGTTCATCGGTTCGGAGCTGTCGAGAATCCGGTTGATGAAGTCGATCAGCTCCTCCACGTCATATCCTTTTTTCGTATCGCTCGAGAAGCCGATCAGCATCAGGTCGCGCCGCACCTGCACGGCCGTGATGCCGTGCATGCCGGCCAGCACGTGCGAAAAGATGTGGGTAATCCCCTGCTTGTGCAGGTTGAGCAGCGTACGCCGGTATTCGCTGAGACGTTCGATGGTCTTCTCCGGAATATTATTGTTGCCAGACATTTTTTCTTCCATAGTTTGGTGACGGAATTAGTGTACCGTAATGGTATAGTCGTTGCCGTAGGTCACCAGCGCCCACGAACGGTTGATCCGGTCTCCGACGAGAGCCGGCGTATTGAAGTCATAGGGAGTCTCCAGCGGCGTGGGTGTTCCGGACAGCGTCTCATTCCAGGCGGCACCGCCGTTTGCTGCCGCTTTGCCGAAGAGTATGACGGCGTCATAACCGCGGTAGGAGTACAGGGTGGGAATCCGGCCGAATGCTTCGATATAGCGGCTGTCGAAGTCGCGCACCGCTTCGTTGCCGCGGTCGGCATGATAGGAAGTCACGAACGATACGTTCAGCTTGAAGAACAGGTTGCGGTCGAGGTTGCTGTAACGCATCCATTTCGGATCGCCGATGACCCGAATGGACCCCGTGCGGATCGAACGGGCGAGGCGGTTGTTCTGCACGGAACTCAGAGCGGCCAGCACCAGATCCACACCGGCTTCATCGCCTGCCAGCACGACAAAGACATTGTTGCTGCCTTTTCCCTGGACAAGTGCGTCGATCTGTTCGGACGGTGTCTCCTTCCGATAGACCAGCCGCTGGTAGGGGCGGTTGCCTACGGCCTGTTTCATTTCCCGTTCGAGTTGCGTATCGGTCACGGCCGTCGTAATGAAGACGATATTCGTAGCGCTGTCCAGCAGTTGTTCGATTTTGTCGTAGCGGCACGAAGCGTCGGGCGACATTCTGTAAAGGTTCTTCCCGTAATGGCACTCAAAGTCGGCCAGCGGCGAAACAACCGGCACGTTCGTGCGGCGTGCATACTCCATGACGGGAGGCAGGGTCTCTTCATAAACAGGGCCTATGATTACATCCGACGAACGGAAAGCGTCGCTCTGTACGATTTTCTCGGTTTCCGTCCGGGAATGCTGCGTGTCGAACAGGTTCAGCGCCAGCGGGTATCCCGCATTGCGCAACTCTTCGGCGGCAATGAGCGCCCCCTGCCAGAACTCCATGAAACCGGTACGCACCGTCCCCTTCTCTGTCAGCGGCAGCAGCACCGACAGGGTCGTCACATCGGAATAGCGGTGCGGTGCGAAGTCTGCCGCAACATCCGAAACAGGCGCCGGCGTCGTCTGTTCGCCCATGGCGGTTTCCGGCGACGGGGCAGGCATCGGTTTTTTGCCGGTCGGAATGCGCAGCAGGGTGCCGGCTTTCAGTCCGTCCGTCATCGGATTGGCCGCTTCGATCTCTGCGACGGGAACGTCGTACTGGCGGCTGATGGAATAGAATGTCTCGCCCAGTTCAACCAGATGGTAGGTGTATTCGTCGGAGACTTCGGAGAGGGTCGATGCAAAGTCGTCCATCTGCGACATGATCTGCTGGGGCGAGGTCTTGTCCATCTCCGACTTGCGGATCCGCAGCTCCTGCCCCGCCTTCAGGTGGGCGGGGTCGAGACCCGGGTTGTCCTGAATCAGCGTGCCGATGGAGAGCGAGTAACGTTTGGCGATCGCATAGGTGGTTTCGCCGGCCTGCACCACGTGGGTGGCGAAGGTACGCTGCAGTTTGCGCCGCGACATCTTCACTTCGGGCAGCTGGCCGCAGGCGATCCTTACGGTCTCGCCGGCCTGCAGACCGCGTTCGCGTACCGCAGGGTTGTCTTCGTAAAACTGCGCTTCGGTGACGCCGTACAGACGGGCGAGCGAATAAACGGTTTCGCCTGCCTCGACCGTATGGAGATAATAATCGGTGTCGGCCATGCGCACCACTTCGGCAGAACGGACATTCGGCTGTTGTGCAGCAACCGATCCGCTGCAGCACCATATCGTCAGAATCGCTATCAGCAATCGTTTCATAAGCCCTCGTTAATTATAGCGTCGTGCGTCGCCGCCTATTTTTTGTTCAATGCGGCATCGCGCAGGCGGATTTCCGTAATGACTTTCTGGGTGTATTTCGGGAAGTCGCCGTTCATCATCCAGGCATAATAGCTCGGCTCTTCGCGGAACACGTCAGCCACACGCCTGCCCTTGTATTTGCCGAAGCCGAAAATCTCCACGCCGTTCTGGTCGTACAGAATGCGTCCGGCATAGTCCGCACACCGGTTCTGTTCGGTGTATTTGGACAGATAATCGACATCGTTCTCCAGATCGGGATAGCGGTCGAGCTGGGCTTTCAGCACTTCGTAGGTAGCCATCGAATCCGCTTCGGCCGAATGGGCATCAGCCAGTTCCTTGTCGCAGTAGAACCGGTAGGCCGCCACCAGCGTCCGCTGTTCCTTCTTGTGGAAAATGGTCTGCACATCGACGAACTTGCATTTTTTGAGGTCGATGTCTACCCCTGCGCGCAGGAATTCTTCCGCCAGGACGGGAATATCGAACTTGTTGGAGTTGTAGCCCGCCAGATCGCAGCCTTCAATGTAGGCTGCGAGCGATTTGGCAATCTGCTCGAAACGCGGAGCGTCCTTTACATCCTCGTCCGTAATGCCGTGGATGTCCGTAGCCTCGGCCGGAATGGGCATGCCCGGATTGATGCGGCGGGTCTTGATCTCCTCGTCGCCGTTGGGGAACACCTTGACCAGCGAGATCTCCACGATCCGATCCTTGGCCGAGTCCACACCCGTCGTCTCCAGATCAAAGAAGATGAGCGGTCTGTTCAACTTCAGCTTCATATCGAACCGTATTAAGCATTGATAAGCATCGGCATCAGAATCATCAGTGTACTGTAGGGCTGCACGTCGTCATAGAGCGGTTTGAAAACGCCCGAACGCGTGGAGTCGGCCAGTTCGATGATGACGCTCGGCGTCTCCAGATTCGAGAGGATCTCGATCAGGAAGGTCGATTTGAAGCCGATCGTAACGGGCGAGCCTTCGTAGCTGCACGAAAGGCTTTCGTTGGCCGAATAGGAGAAGTCGAGATCCTGGGCCGTCAGGTTGATGCGGTTGTCGCCGATCTCGAACTTGATGAGGTTGGTCGCCTGGTTGGAGCAGACGGCCACACGCTTGATGCCGTTCAGCAGTTCGATGCGGTCCACGATCACCTTGTTGGGGTTGTTGGTCGGGATCACGGCGTTGTAGTTCGGATAGTTGCCCTCGATCAGGCGGCAGGTCAGGGTGCTGTTGCTCAGCGTAAACTTCACGTTGTTGCTGTCGAAAGCCACCTGCACGGCGTCGTCCTCGCGCAGCAGCATCGTGCGCAGCAGGTTGGCCGGTTTCTTGGGCAGGATGAACGAAGCCGTGAGGTCGCCCTCCTCCTTGTCGGCCGTATATTTGACCAGCTTGTGGGCATCCGTCGCCACGAAAATGTATTGTGCGGGGGTGATGTCGATGAAGACGCCGTTCATGACGGGGCGCAGCTCGTCGTCGGCCGTGGCGAAGATGGTCTTGTTGATGCCGCCCAGCAGCGTGTCGGCATCGAATGCGATCTCGCGGGCGTCGTCGGCCAGCGGCTGTGCGGCCGGATAGCTCATGCCGGACATGCCCGGCAGCGTGATCGAGCCCGTTTTCCAGCTGATCTTGATCTCCCAGGTCGTCTCGTCGGCCTCGAAGGTCAGCGGTTGCTCCGAAAACTCTTTCAGCGAGTCGATCAGCAGTTTCACCGGAGCGGCGATGACACCCTCCGATTCGACGCTCTCAGGCGTGATGACCGAGGTGATGGTCGTCTCAAGGTCGGATGCCGTAACCCGCAGTCCGTCAGTTTTCACATCAAACAGGAAGTAGTCCAGAATCGGGAGTGTGTTCTTGCTGCTGATGACTTTGGAGGCCGTCGACAGGGACGAAAGGAGCGACGAGCTGGATATGACAAATTTCATGGTATTGCGTATTTTGGTTTTTTAACTTTCAAAGGTAGCGATTTTCGACGATTCGGCAAAACATGCGCCGCTGCCCCGCTCCGGTCATTTGCGTCCTTTTCCGGCCGGCCGGTGCGGCTTGCCGCCCGTTTTCTTTTTGCGCACCGACCACCCGAAGCGGCCGATGGCCTCGCCCAGACGGAAATACTCGCCATGCGAATAGACGATCGGACGCGCCCGTTCCAGATCGAAACGGCCGTTCTCGTCCATGTAGCGCTCGTCGGCCTGCACGTTGACCACCTCGGCGATGAACATGTCGTGGGTGCCCAGCGGCACGACCTGCCGCACGCGGCACTCGATCGAGATGGGCGCCTCCTCGATGATCGGTGCCTTCACGACCGTCCCTTGGCCGGGCGTAAGCCCCATCTCCTCGAATTTGCGGTGGTCGCGTCCCGAGCGCACGCCGCACCAGTCCGTAGCCCGCGCCAGTTCTTCGGTGGTCAGGTTGATGACAAACTCGCCCGTGCGCCGGATGATGGCGTACGAGTGGCGTTCGGGACGGACGGAAATGTAGCACATGGCCGGATCGGAACAGATCGTGCCGGTCCATGCGACGGTCATCAGGTTGTATTCCTCGGGGGTCTCGCCGCAGCTGACCAGCACGGCCGGCAGCGGGTAGATCATTGTCCCGGGTCTCCAGTTCTGCTTCATGGCGCCAGGCTATTTTTTATTCCCGTTCTTGTGCATGGCCAGAAAATCGATCCCCAGCCGCCGGCCGATCCACTCCACAATGCTCCGCTGCTGCTCGGGAGTGCCGAGGTCGAGGGAATTGACGCAGCAGAATTTGGCTTCCGTGTTGGCCATGGCCGCCTGGAGCTGCTGTGCGCATTTTTCGGCCTGTTCCGGTACGGCCTGCAGGCAGATCACCTCCTTCCCCTGCCGTTTCAGGACACAAGCGTTGTGGAGCGCCGACCACGTGAAGAACAGCGACTGCGGATTGAACTGCAGGGCATGCCGGAACCGCCAGCGGGCATTTTCAACCAGCCAGTCGGGGTGTTTGGCATAACAACGTTCAAAGATGCTTCTGCGCAGCACCAGCGGCGCGTGGATCATCCGCACGAACCGGCTGCGGGCTTCGCCACCCAACCGGTCGGCCGCATTGAGCATGCTGTCCTTGTAGGTAAAGGCTTTGTGGCCGTGACGGGGCAGACGCAGCCACCGCTCCAGCCGCGTGGTGAAGGTCTTGTGCCAATAGCCGAACACTACCGGCCGTCCCTGCTCGTCGAACCAGTCCTCCGGAGTGACGGGGGCGATCAACAGCACGTCGTCGTTGAAATAGACGAACCGTTCGCTCAGCCCCGGAATGCGCCACAGCATGGTCTCGATCGAGAGGCTGTTGAAGGTCGGCAGGAACGATTCGTAGCCGCGGAATATCTCCCGGTGGTCCACCACGGTGATCGGGATGCGGTTGTCGGGGAAATAGCGGCGGGCAAACTCGTCGGCATGCGGATCCTGGGCATCCGTCACGATGTAGATATGATGGACAAACGGTGCGAAACGCAGGATGGAGGCGACGCAAAAATAGATTTCGCCTACCGACCGGAAACGGGTGGGCGCTGCGACCTCCTCGAACGATTCGCCCCGGCCGTTGCCGAGAAACTGCCGCCGCTTGGCCTTGTGGACAGGGTCGTCACCATCGACCCAGGTAATGACTATGTCAATGGGTTCCATTACATTATTTCATTGAAAAATCGATGCCGATCCGCCGTGCCATCCAGTCGGCGAACAGCTGCCGGTCGGCTTCCGGCGCCTGCTCCAGCGAATTGACGCAGCCGAACTGGAGGTGATCCATTCGATCCGCCTCGCGCAGTTTGCGTTCCATGTATCCGGCCTTGTCGGCAGTCGGCTTCAGGAACAGCGTGCGCCCCTTCGGCGAACGGACAGTGCATTTGTCCTCGCGTACCCCCAGCAGGTAACACAACTCCTGCGGGTTGAACTGGTGCGGCTCGCGGAAGCGGTGGCGCATGTTTTCAACCAGCTCCTGCGGATGGGCGCCGAACCAGTCGGCCAGCACGCTGCGCCGCTGTGCCAGGGGCATGTGGCCGAGGTGGTAGAAGAACGGCCTGTGCAGCAGCTGTGCCGCATTGAGCATGGCGTCCTTGTGGCCGAACGGGCGGTGGCCGTTTTTACGGGGTTTGACTGCCCGCAGGAAAGCCGCCCATCGGGTGCCGAAGCGTGATGCGTAGCATACGGCGCGCCCTTGCCCGTCGAACCAGTCGGTCGGCTGCAACGGTGCGGCGACGAAGAAGTCGTCGTTGCAATAGACGAAGTGTTCGCTCAGCCCCGGAATGCGCCACAGCATCGTTTCGATCGAGAGACTGTTGAATGTCGGCAGATACTCCTCGTAGCCGGCGAACAGCGTTGTATGATCGACCACTTCGACCGGAATGCGGCAATCCGGAAAATGGCGGGTCAGGAAGGCTTCGGCGTGCGGATCCTGTCCGTCCGTCACCACGAAAATGCGGCGCACGAACGGTGCGAAGCGCACGATCGAGGCAATGCAATAGTAGATTTCGCCCGTGGAGACAAAACGGGTTTCGCCGCCCACGTCGTCGCGGGCGATCTCCGGCCGGCCGGAATAACGGGCCCTTTTGGCGCGATGGACGGGATCGTTGCCGTCCACCCAGGCGATTACGACATCTATATCGATCGGTTTCATACGAGATTGCGGAATCGTTCGGGAATTTCCACCACCCATTTGATGCCGAAAGTGGTGGGTTTGTTCAATGCGAAGATCGGGCGGCAGAGCCGCTGCATCCGGCGCACCCACGGCACCGTCCGCTCCCAGCGGCAGGCCTTGCGGGTCGTGACGATCGTGATCGTGCGCGCCCGTTTGGCAAAATGTTTCGCCCACCCCTCGGCCAGTCGCCCCTGGTCGCCGGAGCGCTCCTTGAGCCGGTTGTAGTCCACACAGCCGAAATGGACGAGGTAGAGATTCGGATCGATGCGGTAGTTGTGGCCGCGCACCCGGTGGAAGCCCGATCCCCAGGCCACCGGCCGGGAGATGACCGACGCTTTCGTATAGCGCGAATAGAGAAAGGCGAAGCGGCGCTGCTCCAGAAAGGGGCGTGACGGGTCGATGGGCTGCTCCAGGTCGAGATGCTGGCCGATGTCGAGACCCAGCCCCGACACGCAGGGGGCGCAGCGGATCTCGCTCAGGTAGGCACGCAGGGATTGACCCGCGGCCGGATCGACCACCAGGAACTCGTCCACGTCGGTGCCGACCACCAGGTCGTAGCGCCCGAGCAGGTCGGCTGCCTGCGCCGACAGAAAGTCGATCCGCAGCCGGTCGGCATGCGCCACGTTGCCCGCCCTGCGCTTGCAGACCGTCACGTGGGCTGCACCGCACCACTCAGGTACGGACTGATCCTCGCCGTCCAGAAAGACGTAGAGATTCTCCTCACCGAGCTGGGCGCCGTAATAGGCAATCCATTTGCGCAGGAAGAAATCGTCGTTGCGCACCATCGTCACGGCGCAGATGTTTTTCATAGGCAGTGTCATTTGATGTGTCGGTTCGTTGCGGCCGCCGCAAAAAACGGTCTGTCGGCAACAAAGTTACAAATATAATACAAAGCGCGGGCGGTGGTAACAATTTGCTGAAAATCCGTCCTGCGGATCACGTATCGGTTTTGTCTGCCGGCGCATAGGGAAAAACAATCGCCCAACCGCACGGACATCCGCGGAAAGTGTGAAGAGTCTCGGCATAAATGCGTATCTTTGTCAAGATAGAAACCGGTCGCCATGCCACAATTTACACACCTTCACGTACATACGCAGTATTCCATTCTGGACGGAGCTGCGTCGATCCCTTCGCTCATCAAACGGGCCAAGGAGTTCGGCATGACCGCTGTGGCCATTACGGATCACGGCAACATGTTCGGCGTGAAGGAGTTTTACGACACGGCCAACGCCGCCGGCATCAAACCGATTCTCGGCTGCGAAGTCTATGTGGTGAAAAACCATCTGGAAAAGGACAAGGACGAGAAGGCCGGCGACCACCTGATCCTGCTGGCCAAGGATCTGGTCGGCTACCACAACCTCGTGAAGCTGGTCTCCTACTCGTGGACGGAGGGTTTCTACTACAAGCCGCGTATCGACAAGGCGCTGCTGCATCAGTACCACGAAGGGCTGATCTGCAGCTCGGCCTGTTTGGGCGGCGAACTGCCGCAGGCCATCATGCGCGGCGACCTGCAGGAGGCGGATCGGATCGTGACCGAATTCAAGGAACTTTTCGGTGACGACTATTATCTGGAGCTGCAGCTCCACCGCTCGCTGTCGGGTGCGCCCGATACGGACACCTGCCGCCATCAGGTGGAGGTCAATAAGGTGATTGTCGATCTGGCTGCCCGCCACGGCGTCAAACTGATCGCCACGAACGACGTCCATTTCACACTGGAGGAGGATGCCGCCGCCCATGACCACCTGATCTGCCTAAATACGGGGCGCGATCTGGACGACCCGAACCGCATGCGCTATACGGGACAGGAGTTCTTCAAGAGTCCCGACGAGATGGCCGCCCTCTTCGAAGATCACCCCGAGGCGCTGGCCAATACGATGGAGATTGCCGACAAGGTGCAGTGCTACAAGCTGGAACACAAGCCGCTGATGCCCGATTTCCCCCTGCCGGACGACTTTGCCATCGACGCCGAGGAGCTGCGCAAGGTTTACCTGCGCCGTTTCGACGGTCAGATCGAACGCCTGCACAAGGATCTGAAGGATGCCGACGAGGCCAAGCAGGAGAAGATCAACAGCCAGATCGCAGCGCTGGAAGCCAAACGCGCGGCGGCCGAGACCGTGGCTTCCTTGGACGACTTTGCCGCAGGCGACGAGCAGCTGGCCGAATGGCTGACGGTTTCCAAGCAGTATCTCTATCTCGTCTCGCTGACCATGGCGGGCGCGAGGGAGCGTTACGGCGAACCCGACCAGAAGACGATGGACCGTCTGAACTACGAGTTGCGGACGATCGAGTGGATGGGATTCCCCGGTTACTTCCTCATTGTATCGGACTTTATCCGCGCCGCACGCGCCATGGGGGTGTCGGTGGGGCCGGGCCGTGGTTCGGCTGCCGGTTCCGTCGTGGCCTACTGTCTGAAGATCACCAATATCGACCCGCTGAAATACGACCTGCTGTTCGAGCGATTCCTGAACCCCGACCGTATCTCCCTCCCCGATGTGGATGTCGATTTCGATGAGGACGGCCGCGCCGAGGTGCTGCAGTACGTCATCCGCAAATACGGCAAAAAACGGGTGGCGCAGATCGTGACTTTCGGTACGATGGCTCCGAAACTGGCCATCCGCGATGTGGCGCGTGTCGAGAAGCTGCCGCTGGCCGACAGCGACCGGCTGGCCAAACTGGTACCCGACAAGCTGACGCCCGACAAGGGCGAGACCCCCTTCGAGAGAGCCTACAAGGATTCGCCCGAACTGGCCAAGGAGCGCGAATCGGACAATCCCGTGGTGCGCAACGTACTGCGCTATGCCGAGAAACTCGAAGGCTCCGTGCGTCAGACAGGCGTGCATGCCTGCGGCGTCATCATCGGCAAGGACGACCTGGAGGAGTTTGCCCCCGTGGCTACGGCCAAGGATGCCGACCTGAACGTCGTGCAGTACGAAGGCCGTCTGGTCGAGAGCGTCGGCCTGATCAAGATGGACTTTCTCGGCCTGAAGACGCTTTCGATCATCAAGGATGCCCTGAACAACATCAAGCGTGTGAAGGGCGTCGATCTGGACATAGACAAGATTCCGCTCGACGACAAGAAAACCTACCAGCTCTTCAGCAAGGGCGAGACGACAGGCATTTTCCAGTTCGAGTCGGGCGGCATGAAGAAATACCTGAGGGAACTGAAGCCCAACCGGTTCGAGGATCTGATCGCCATGAACGCCCTCTACCGGCCGGGGCCTATGGACAAGATTCCGAACTTCATCGCCCGCAAACACGGCAAGGAACCGGTGACCTACGAGTTCCCCGACATGGAGGAGTATCTGTACGACACCTACGGCATCACCGTCTATCAGGAGCAGGTCATGCTGCTGTCGCAGAAACTGGCCGGCTTCACCGGCGGCGAGGCCGATACGCTCCGTAAGGCGATGGGTAAGAAACAGCGCGCCACGCTGGACAAGATGAAGCCCAAATTCATCGACGGCGCCGTGGCACGCGGCCACGATGCGGCGATCTGCGAACAGATCTGGACCGACTGGGAGGCATTCGCCTCCTATGCATTCAACAAGTCGCACGCCACCTGCTATGCCCACGTCGCCTACCAGACGGCTTATCTGAAGGCCCACTACCCTTCGGAGTTCATGGCCGCCCTGCTGAGCCGCAACCTCTCGAGCATGGACAAGATCGCCTTCTTCATGGATGAGTGCAAGCGCATGGGCATCAAGGTACTCGGCCCCGATATCAACGAGAGCATCGAGTCGTTCACCTCCGATGCCGAGGGCAACGTCCGCTTCGGACTGGCGGCCGTGAAGGGAGTCGGCGAAGCCGCCATGCTCTCCATTGTAGATGAGCGGGAAAAGGGCGGCAAGTTCCGCAACATCTACGACTTCATGGAGCGGGTCAATATGACCGCCGTGAACAAGAAGAACATCGAGAACATGGCGCTTGCCGGAGCGTTCGACTCGATCAGCGGATTCCACCGCAGCAAGTTCTTCTCGGCCGACCAGCGCGACCCGAACGGTCCGACCTTCCTCGAACAGCTGGTGCGCTACGGCAGCCGGATGCAGACCGAACGCAATACGGCCCAGCAGAGCCTCTTCGGCGGCACCGACCAGGTGGATATCCAGCAGCCCCTCGTGCCGCAATGCCCCGACTGGAACCGTCTGGAGACGCTCAACAACGAGAAGGCGATGATCGGCATGTACCTCTCGTCGCATCCGCTGGACGCCTACCGGATTGTCATCCAGCGCTTCTGCAACACGCAGCTGACCCAGTTCGCCAATCTGAACGACTTGAAGGACAAGGATTTCACGGTAGCCGGTATGGTTACGGAGGTGCAGAATCTCTATACCAAGACGGGCAAACCCTTCGGACGATTCAAACTGGAGGACTACAGCGGGCAGCACGAATTCGTCCTCTTCGACAAGGATTACGAGAATTTCCGCAAATACCTGTTCAAGGATTACTTCCTGCTGGTCAAGGGCAGCGTGCGTCCGCGCCCCTATCGCGACACCGAATACGAGGCGAAGATCACCTCGATGCAGATGCTCGACGACGTGCTTACCTCGATCAGCGAACTGACACTCAGCCTGCCTATTCAGGATATTACGCCCGATGCCACGGCCGAGCTGACCGAACAGCTGACCGCCGCCAAGGGCAAGATCAACCTGCGCATCAAGGTGATCGACCCGCATGAGGGGGTTTCGCTGGTCTTCTTCTCGCGGAAATACAAGGTGGCACTGACGCAGGAACTGGTCGCCTATTTGGAAAACAATCAGATCAACTACCGGATCGCTTAGCTCCGGATAAAGACAAGACAACCAATACAATCATCACATTTAAAAAGCTAAAGTTATGGCAAAGAACATCGACATGGCTGCGTACAACGAACTCGTAGCCTCCGGCAAACCCTTCGTAATCGATTTCTGGGCAGAATGGTGCGGTCCGTGCCGTGCGCTGACTCCCGTTATCGAAGAACTCGCTGCAGAGTATGAGGGCAAAGTAGTGATCGGCAAATGCGACGTCGATCAGAACAACGACCTGGCCATCAAATTCGGCGTGCGCAACATTCCGCTCGTCGTATTCGTGAAGGCCGGTGGCGAGATGCAGGACAAACTCGTCGGCGCATCGCCCAAAGACGCCATCAAGGCAAAGATCGACGCGCTGTTGTAATGACCCGCGCCGATACGGCAAAGAGGCGGAATCCCCTGCGGGGTTCCGCCTCTTCTTTTATTGGTACCCTACGATCTCGGGCTTGGAAGGAATGTAGCGGGGAGTCTGGAGACGCTGCTCGCTGGTCAGCTGGATCCATTCATTGCTCAACAGCCCCGAACGCCCGAAATTGCAGAACAGGCTGAGTTGGATCGTACCGAAGATCAGCCGTTCGTTCCGGAGGCGCACGCCGATGCCGACCGTGGCCTGGAATTCGTTCCTGAACACGTTCGGATCGTAACCGATGGTGCCTACGTCGCCGAAGCCGTACAGGGCGATCCGGAACCCCAGCGGCTGCCAGGGCGTGAAGACGACCGTTTCGGCACTCAGCACCAGCCGGTCGCTGCCGAGCGGACTGTGCCGTACGGCACGGGGACCGCTGCGGGAAGTGAACCACACCGATTCGTAAAAGCCGCCGAACCGGTTCCACCCCTTCAGGTAATCGATCGTAATGAACTGTCTGGTAGTGAATCGGCTGCGACCGAGCATGTTCGTGAAATACTGGATCCGCGCATTGAGAGCCGAGCGGTAGAATCCCAGGCTGTGCGTGTAGAAACTGCCTATCGAGACGGCTCCCATCAGATACCCGAACGAGAGAAAACCTCCCCGCCGGAACGACAGCCCCGCATAAAGCCCCGAATAGTAGTCCGCATCGGAATATCCGAGCGTCACTTCGGCGCGATAGCCCGTTGCCACGTATTCGTTGTAGCCGTATCCGTAGATCAGGCTTGTGGTCAAGAACCGTTCGCTGTACAGGCCGGCCGAACCGAGAACAATATCCGAATTGTAGAAATAAGGATTGAAGCGGTCATCGACCGGCAGGCTGGCGGGGTTACCCGAACCGTCATCCCCTCCTGTATAGCGGGGTGCATCGAGCCATTTCAGATGGTCGAAGCGCGCCATTCCATAGATGCTGGAAACGATTGACGGCCAGAACCAGGAATAGCCGCACCACAGATCCAGATGGTTGTAACGTACCATGTAGTCGCCTTCGACGGTCTGGTCGGGCGTCTGGTAGCGGACGTACAGCCGGTTGCCCACATTCTCGAACGCGGCGCCCACTTCGTAGTCGGTGGGCTGGATCAGCCGCTTGTTGATCGTGCCGCCGTAATAACGTTCGTCGAACGACCGGCCGGCCGAGAAATCGGCCGAGACGAACGAGCCGAACAGGTTGGGAATGTGGTATCGGAACAGGCTGCCTTCGTACTTCTTGTTTTTCCAATCCAGGCTGAGCCGGTAGCTGAAGCGGTCGCCCGTACCCAGAAAGTTGGCATCGTAGATTTCTCCCCATATCTTGCCGGAGAGTCCCTGTGCGCCACCGTCGCCGCTGATACTCCAGTTGTCCTGCGTGATGACACGGACGATCACCGCGTCGGGATCGTCCGGAGCGGGCATCACTTCGATATTCGCATTGGCGATATATTGCCGCGACCGGAGCAGCTGCTTGTAACGCACGACCGTCTCCGCATTGAACGGTTCGCCGGCATGAAACAATAGGTCGCGCCGCACCGTCCTTTCGCGGGTCACCGCATGGACGGCATTGGCTGCCTTCTCCAGATAGCTGTGGGCAGGATCGAACACGTTGCTCTGTTCGAATTCGATGGCGGCAATACGCATGCCGTTCCACCGCCGGTAAATGGCGGTTTCGTCCACCACCTTCGGCTTCATCATGGTTGTCGGCCGCACGGGAACGATGACCAGATCATGTACCCAACTCAAGAAACGGTTGCGCGAGGCCAGGGTCTGCAGGGAGTCGTAAAACCGCTCTGTCCGCTCCGCCTCCAGCGCCGTCCGGCGGTCGCCCCGATAGCTGAGGAGCGTCATGCGGACCGGATCGGTTGTCGAACGGACCTCCAGCGGACAATCGTCCTGCTGGATCGGCGACACCGTATGCACGCGCGCGGTATCCACCCATGCAGTCGCCCCGCTGCGGGGATACGCCTGCGCGATGCCCGACAACAGTACGCTGCACAGCAGCAAGGCTGCAATATGTTTCGCCCGACACATGGTTGTTCAAAATTAATGAAAAAAATGCATCTCACACACCGCATTATGTCCGATGATTCGTATGCGGCGGGAAGGTTATTGCGTATCTTTGTCCGCATGAAATGTGTCCGTATGTTGTCTGTCGGAAAATGTTTGAGGCCGTTGCTGTTGCCGGTACTCGCCGTCGCGCTGTTGCTGCATCCCGCTTCCGCTGCGGGCGATGACGATACGCCGGCCGACAAGGACACCCCCTACCGCAAGACCGGAGTCAGCTTCGTCCCCATCCCGGCATTGAGCTACAACTCCGACCTGGGCGTCCAGCTGGGAGCGATTCTCGATGTCTACTGGTTCGGCGACGGATCGACCTACCCCGCCTACCTGCACAAGCTGACCGCCGAAGCCTGTTACTACACCAAAGGTTCCGGCATCTATTACGTCTTTTACGACTCGAAATACCTGCTCCGCAACCTGCGGCTGACCGCCTCGGCCAGCTACCTGCCCAACACGATGATGGCCTTCTATGGTTTCAACGGCTATGCCGCGCCGTACGACCCCCGCAAGAACGCCGGTTTCTATGCGGTCGATCGCAACCTGCTGCGTATCATGGGCGACCTGCAGGGACGGATCACGGGAGCGCTCGGCTGGGCGGCCGGCATCGGCTTTTTCTATTACGACACGGGGCGCGTCAAGGTCAAACGCTACGACGGCCAGACGACGCTGTACGACCTCTACCGCCAGTACGGACTGATCCGCGACGACGAGAGCCGCGGCGGCAGCCACATCGAGCTGCGGACCGGACTGGTGTACGACACGCGCGACCATGAACCCGACCCCACACGCGGCATGTATGCCGACTGCCTGCTCTACGGCTCGCCCGACATCATCGACCGGCGCGGCGACGGCTACCTGAAGGCGTCGTTCTCCTTCCGCCACTACGTGCCGCTATGGGGAGACAAACTGACCCTCGCCTACCGGATCTGCTGGCAGGGAACGCTGGCGGGCGACGCCCCGTTCTACGTGCAGCAGAACTATGCCACGCTCTTCCCGCGGCAGATCAATTCGGACATTCTGGGCGGCCTGCTCTCCCTGCGCGGCATCCTCTACAACCGTGTCGTGGGCGACGGCATGGGCTGGGCCAACGTCGAACTGCGCTGGCGCTTCCCCTCGTTCCGCCTCTTCGGCCAGGAGTGGTACATTGCACTCAACCCGTTTTTCGACATGGGACTGACCACGAACCCTTACCGGCTGGACGAGATGATCGCCATCGGCAACGACACCTCGATCCCGGAAGAGACCCGCAGGCTGATCTACAGCGGCGATCCGGAGTCGCTCCACATGAGTTCCGGTCTGGGCATCAAGTTTGTCATGAACCGCAACCTCGTCCTCGCCATCGACTACGGACTGGCGCTCGACCGGCGCGACGGACGGAACGGCCTTTACCTGAACATCAACTACGTTTTCTGACAAAACGAAAGCGGCGGACTTCCATCCGCCGCTTTTCCGTTGCCGTTACCGGTCTATTCCCCGGCAACGATCAGCGCCACGGCATGCGCCTCGACGCCCTCTTCCCTTCCCACGAAGCCGAGCCGTTCAGTCGTGGTGGCCTTCACCGACACGCACGAAGCATCGACTCCCAGCCGTGCGGCCAGCCGCTCCCGCATCGTGTCGATATGGGGGCGCAGCTTGGGACGCTGCATGGCGATCGTCACATCGACGTTGCCGACCCGCCAGCCGTGTTCGGCCAGCATGGCTACGCACCGGTCCAGCAGCAGCATGCTGTCGATGCCCTTGAAGGCGGCCGACGTGTCGGGAAAGTGCAGCCCGATGTCGCCCAGCGCAACTGCCCCCAGCAGCGCGTCACACAGGGCATGAACGGCCACGTCGCCGTCCGAATGGGCGACGCATCCCTTTTCGTGCTGCAGATCCACCCCGCACAGCCGGAGCGGCAGTCCCGGCGCCAAGGCATGTACGTCATAACCGTGTCCTATTCTGAAAGGTATTCCCATAGTGGTATCCTCCTGTTGGTTTTTGGTGCAAATTAGCGATATTTTCCGTAACTTTACAACTGATCCGGGAACGGAAAAAGCACAGAAAAAACATCAACATATAACAAGCGGTGCCGCCGGCGCGATTCGCCTTGGCACCGAGCCAAAAACACAAGTAATTATGTCAGAAATCCGCAATCTTGAGCCGAAAGCCGTTTGGACGATCTTCGACGAGATCAATCAGGTTCCCCGCCCCTCCAAAAAGGAGGAGAAGATCATCGCCTATCTGGAAAACTTCGCTCGGAAACACGACATCCCCTACAAGAAAGACGCCGCAGGCAACATCGTCATGTACCGCAAGGCCACCCCTTCGATGGCCGGCAAACCGACGATCGTGCTGCAGAGCCACATGGATATGGTCTGCGAAAAGGAGGCCGACCGTGAGATCGATTTTCTGAACGACCCGATCGAGACCTACATCGACGGCGGATGGGTCAAGGCGCGCGGCACGACGCTGGGCGCCGACGACGGCATCGGCATGGCCACCGCGCTGGCGCTGCTCACGACCGATGGGCTCGAACATCCCGATCTGGAGGCTCTGTTCACCATCGACGAGGAGACCGGTCTGACGGGTGCCTTCAACCTCGGCAAGGACATGCTCACGGGCCACTACCTCATCAACCTCGACTCCGAGGATGACGGCGAGATCTTCATCGGCTGCGCGGGCGGTGTCGATACCGTAGCCACCTTCACCTACCGCAAGGAACAGGCTCCCGAGGGCATGGCATGGCTGCGCGCCAGCGTGTCGGGTCTGAAGGGCGGCCACTCCGGCGACAACATCAACGACGGACTGGGCAACTCCAACAAGCTGCTGACCCGTCTGCTGCTGGCCGGTTCCGACCGTTTCGGCCTGCGTCTGAACCGTTTCGACGGCGGCAACCTGCGCAATGCCATTCCCCGCGACGCATGGGCCGTATTCGGCATTCCCGCCGCACAGGCCGACGCCTTCCGCAGCTATGCCGCAGAGATGGCCGGCGTGTTCGCCGCCGAATACAAATACACGGACGAGAACGTACGCCTCGAGGTGGCCGATGCCGAGCGCCCCGACAGCGTGATTGACCTGGCCACCCAGCAGGCGCTGCTGCTCTCCCTGCAGGGCGTTGCCAACGGCGTGCTGGCCATGAGCTACTCGCTGCCCGGCCTGCCCGAAACCTCGTCCAACCTCGCTTCCGTCAAATTTGCCGGCGACGACCGCATTGTCGTTACGCTTTCGCAGCGTTCGTCGGTCGAGAGCGCCAAGGCCAACGCCGCCATGACCATCGGAGCCATCTTCCGGCTGGCCGGAGCCACCGTCGAGCATGGCGAAGGCTATCCCGGCTGGGCGCCCGACCCCTCCAGTCATCTGCTCAAGGTAGCTGAAGACGCTTATGAGCGGCTATTCGGCGCGGCTCCCAAAGTGCGCGCCATCCACGCCGGTCTGGAGTGCGGCCTCTTTCTCGAAAAGTATCCGCATCTGGAGATGATCTCCGTAGGTCCGACCATGCGCGGCGTCCACTCGCCCGACGAGCGGCTGGAAATCAAGGCCGTGGACCGTTTCTGGAAATACCTGATCGAGATCCTGCGCACCATCTGATCGGCGCACGGAACGGGCCGACACAGCCCGACACGAAAAGTCACGAACCGGACCCGACGGCTCGTGACTTTTCGTATGACCGTCCCCATCCCTATACCCCTGCCCCTGCTGATGATGAAACGCCCCTGCTTGCCTTGCTGCTGACCTTGACCGTGTCGTGAACCGCCGCGTATGCCCAAAGCGACACGACGGGAAGCTATTACCACGACTACGCCAACCGGTTTACGGCCAAATGTTTCCTGATCGACAATTCCCTGTCGCTGATCGAGACGCACGACAGCAACGAGCTGACCTACAGATCCGACAGGCCGAAGAGAATCGGCACTGGTTTCTTCTACAAGAACTACGGGCTGAATGTCAGCTACGGCCTCGACTGTCTCCACTCGCGCCAGAAGGGACGCACCAAGTCGCTCGACTTGCAGTACAGCTACTACTCCAAGGAGATCGTGGACGATCAGATAAGGGCTTCTACCTCGACAACCGGCGCTCCGACGGCAGCTACCGGCTCTACCCCGACATGTCCATGCTGCGCATCGGTATCGGCTACGATCCCTGACGGTGGGTAATCTGTCGGACCTGCAAGAACAGCCTCATCTACTCCTTTATCCGCACGGGCGACCGTCAGGGCATCAGTTCGGGTTCGCTCGTGCTGGGCGCCGCATGGCGTTTCGGTTAGCGTGGCAACGAGCCGTAAACAACAGACAGGGCGCATCCTCCCGACGGAGAGGTGCGCCCTGCTTGTCGTGTGTTGCGGGAACGATCAGAAGTGGAAGCCCAGCTTCAGGCCGACCAAGTTGGTATACTCCTGAATATCCAAGATATACCCATAGCCATAAGCTTCGTAGAACAGCGCCACATTGAGTCCCAGTCCCCGATTGAACTGAAAGTGGAGACCGAATTCGGGACGCATGAGCCATCCACCCGTCATGCCGTAGAAGTAGTCCAGCTTGGTACCGAGATCGACGCCGGCCATGAGATCGACACTTCGCGACACGGGGAAATAGCCCTTCACATCGACGAACAACGGAATCAGGATGGCCTCGTCGCCCATCGAGACGGAAAGTCCGAGACCGGCACCGACGAAGAGGTTGCGCGAGAAGCGGATACCGTTCACAATCTCCAGATTGGCATACCCGACCTCATTGTACATGTCAAGGCCGCACATCAAGTTGATTTCGCCTTGATAGTCAAACACCTTGTGATCTTCTTGTGCCGAGGCACGCAGCGGAACGAGCGCAAAGAGCATCGCCGCCATCAACAGCAGTTTTTTCATAGGTAAGTGAGTTTGGTTATATGTTTCAAAGGTTCCAGCCGTCCGACCGTGAGACGGGCGACGAAATAAAGACAGCCCTTTCCGCCGAAAGAAGCAAGAACAACTATTGTTTCCGGCCGGTACACCCCAAAATTGTCGCCATTGGACAACAGAAAACGGCGGAACCACACATCGTCCGCCGTTCCGCCACCGCTGTTGATAATACCGGCTAACGGTCTATGCCGTTGCGCGAAAGCACGCCCTGTGTGTAGTAGTGCTTCACCTCACGCATTTCGGTCACCAGATCGGCGGCATCCACCAGCGCCTGCGGCGCATAACGGCCGGTGACCACTACCTCAATGTGCGGATTGCGTGCGCGGATATCGGCCAGCACCCGATCGGCATCGAGCAGTTCGTAGTAGAAGGCGATATTCAACTCATCGAGGATCACCACGTCGAAACGGTCGCTCCGCAGCACTTCTCGGCAGGCCTCCCAGCCCGCTTCGGCTGCGGCACGGTCTTCGGGAACAGCCGGCCGGTTGATAAAGCAGCCCCGTCCGTACTGATGGATCTCGATGCCGTCGAAACGGTCGGCCACCGCCGTCTCGTTGTATTTCATGCTCTTGACGAACTGGCCGACGAAGACCCGTTTGCCGGCGCACAGTGCGCGCAGCGCCAGCCCGAAGGCGGCCGTCGTCTTGCCCTTCCCGTTGCCGGTGTAGAGATGCAGATAACCTTTGTCCTGTTCCATGGATTCCGTGTATGGCGTAGTTTTCGTGCAGGCAAAGATAGCCCATTGCCGTCGTTTGTTCGTATCTTTGTTCGCAGAATTATGATCCGAGACATAACACATACCTTTGCCGCATGCGGGGCTGAAGACTATATCGCCCGCTTCAGGGATGCCGACCGGGTCGGCAGCTACTGCCGGAACTGCAACCGGTTCGGCACCGTCTGGGGCTGTCCTCCCTTCGAGGAGGATCCGGTGGTCAGCCGGCTCTCCGGCTGCCGCAGCGTACACCTTGTGGGAACCACCGTCCGGCTGACCGAAACCGTGCGGCACATCCCCACCTCGCCTGCCGAGCAGTTCGACATTTCCTACCGCATCATGCGCGAAGTGCGCCGGACGCTGGATGCCCGGCTGCTTGAGGCGGAGAGCCGCCATGCGGGGAGCCGAGCCTTTTTTGCGGGCAGCTGCCAGTTGTGCCATCCGGAAGCCTGCACGCGTGCCGCAGGACAACCCTGCCGGACGCCCGACCGCGCGCGGCCGTCACTTGAGGCGTGGGGGTTTGATGTGGTCCGCACCGCCTCGGAGCTGCTCGGACTGGAGATTCAATGGAGCAGGGATCTGATCCTGCCCGCCTATTTTACCTACATCAGCGCCCTCTTCACGCCCGACGAATCCGACACCGCCCCGCTATGGTAACCCGTCCGAAAGCCGTCTTTAACTGGAGCGGCGGCAAAGATTCCGCCCTGGCGCTGCTCGAAACGCTCCGTTCGGGAGTCTTTGACGTCGTCGCGCTGCTGACCACCGTCAATCGGGACAGCCGCCGTTCGACCATGCATGCCATTCCGGAACCGATCCTGCAAGCACAGGCCGACAGCATCGGCATTCCGCTTCATGTGGTCGATCTGACGCCGGCCGGCGACATGGCCGACTACGATGCCGCCATGCGGCGCGCCGTCGAACGGTTCCGTGCCGAAGGGGTAACCCATTTCATTTTCGGTGACATTTTCCTGCACGACGTGCGCCGGTATCGGGAGCAGCAGCTGGCTCCGTACGGCATGACGGTAGTGGAGCCGCTGTGGGGATACCGTCCGGAAGAGGTGGTGGAGCGCTTTCTGGGGTCGGGCCTCGACACGGTCATCGTCACCACGTGGGCCGAGAAACTGGGCAGGGAGTACATCGGCCGCCGCATCGACCGCAGGTTGATCGACGGGCTGCCCGAAGGGGTGGATCCGTGCGGCGAAAACGGCGAGTACCACACCCTCTGCTACGGCGGGCCGCTTTTCAGCCGGCCGGTTCCCTTTGCACTGGGCGAGCCGTTTCTGTTCTCGCACGAGGTGGGCATGGAGGATGGCTCGCGGCAGACGTTCTCCTACTGGTTTGCCGACATCCGCACCGAGTAGCTGGCTCAGAAAGCCTCGCCCATGCTGAAGATCACGCCGCCCGACTGCCGGCCGAAGCCATAGTCGACGCGCAGGTTGATGTTGTGCTTGAATTCAAAGCGGATGCCGATTCCGTAACTGGGCAGCAGATCCTCCCACCGCAGGGAGCCGAAATCGGAAAACACCGTACCCCCGCCATACCAGACGACAAAACCGAGCCGCCGCGTGATGCTCTGGCGCAGCTCGACCTGCGCCGCCACGATGTGATTGTCGGTATAGCGTCCCTCGTAATAACCGCGCATGCGCCACCGGCCGCCCAGCTGTTCGCGCATCGGCCACGGCAGGTTGTCCGATCCGAACCGTCCGTAGAGGTCGAACGCCAGCAGACCGCCGCGCCAGACGGGCTGATAGTAGTCGGCCGTCAGCGTCGTCCGCCACAGCGTGCGGCCGTAGTTGCCCAGTCCGGCCGGCCATATCGTCTGCACGGCCGACAGGTAGATGCCCCGTCGGGGATTGGGAATGAAGTCGCGCGAATCGTACTCCAGCGAGACGCCCAATCCGGATTCCAGATAGGAGGCGCGCTGCCCCTGCAGGTAGGCCGGATCGTCGATCTGCACCGCATGGGCATACAACAGCTCGAAACGTGCGCCTACGAACAAATGTTTCTGCCACGCATACCGATAGTGAAGCGAGGTGGCTACCTGGCGGCGCGTATAGGCAATGGCCGGATTGACGGCACATGCCTGCCGGTCGATACCCCAGAAGTCGAGCGGTTTGTTCTGCAGCCCCACGCGCCATGCCAGTCGGGAACGGCGCCCCTTAAAGTAGGTATTGCCTTCGGCGTTCAGCAGGTAGGCGCCCCGGAGCGTCACGCTGCCCGACAGCATCACATCGGACGGCGGCATGAGCGAATCGGTGCGGTCGAGTCGGTACAGTCCCGTTGCCATGCCGCCCAGTCCGAGTCCCGTCTCCCACGCATAGGAAGGAGCCACCGCAAAGCTGACGTCGAGTTTCTTCTCGAACGAGCGGTCCTCATGACCGTAGAGCAGCCGCCGCCAGTAGTTCTCCTTTTGCGGACGTTTGACGGAATCGGCCGACACGGACAGCGTATCCTGACGCAGGGCGAGCCGGTGGCCGGTTATGCCGCATGCGGCCGCACTCCGTTCAGGAAGAACCGTGCCGATCAGACACAACAGCCACAGTCCGACAATCCGATACATCCGCTCCCCTCCGTTGTTATCTTAGTGTGCCGCCGCGCGATGTTTGGCGCCGAACCGGTATCCGACGCCCAGACTGACCGAATGGGGCAGCAGCGTCAGCAGCGTGCGGTTGGCGTCCAGAATATTCACGACGGCTACCCGATAGCCCACCTGCAGCTGCACGCCGCAGGGGAACTCCACGCCGAGCATCGCTCCCACGGCCGAGTTGTGGCTTTTCATGGCCGACAATGCCGACGGGCCTTTCTTCTCATACAGATCGATGCGCATGAACCGGTTGGTCAGCCAGGCGCAATAGCCGAACTCGCCCACCATGCCGATCCCCGCGAACCATTTCACCGAAGCCGTCTGCCACTGGTATCCGGCGTAGAACGAGATCTCCTCGCCGCCGTACTGGTAGTGGCTCGATACGTGGAACACATCCAGTTGGGACTGTTTGTAATGGAACAGCAGTTCGCCCTGCAGAAAGAAGTTCCTGGGCAGGTCGAACCGCACGAAGCCGCCCAGCGTAGCCCCCGGCCGCATGCAGCTGGTAACCACATCCGATCCCTGCACGATGAATCCCGACAGGTTGGCTTCGCCCCGCACGCCCCATGAGACGTGTGCCTGTCCGAACAGTTCCGTTCCCGTTGCCGCGGCGATCCAGACGACCGCCGCAAGTATCGCTTTTCTCACTGTTTGTCGCATCATTTGGTGACTTTACGTGTAACCGCCTGCATGTCACAGGCATCGGTTCTGCATTCCGCACGGCAAAAATAGGGATTTTACCGCATTTCCGTACATGCGCCGGCGGCGACGCCCTCCGCAGCCCCCCTTCCGAAGGCCTGCGGCGGCATCGCCGCCGGATACGCCGCACGAGCCGGACACGCGCCGTGTCCCGTGACGGGCTATTTCAACAGATTGTAGTCATAGATGCCGAACACCTCCGTCGATACCTCGCCCAGCCAGCCGGCCTTGGCGTTCACGCCGGTCTGCACCTTCACAAAGTCGATATACCGGAGATCGGCCGGACGTCCGTCGTAGGTTACGGCATTGTCGATCTTGAAATGGTTGGCATTGACGCCGGCGTCTTGGTTACTGTCATCGCTCAACCGGTCCGTCGTGCTGAAGTTGTCGGCATACCCCCATTCGTAGTCCTGGTTTTTCCAATAGTTGGCCGACACCATTTCGGTGCGCGGCTTGAGCTTGCGCCCCACCAGCGTGTAGGAGTCGGCTTCGATCCATGCCGGATAGTAATAATCCTGACGGTGGAACGAGGCCAGGTAGTCGATCTGCCCCGTGTTGCCTTCGTTGTCGCTCCACGAAACGGCCTGTCCGGGAGCCTGCGGGCGGTAGTAGGTCACAGCATAGTCGCAGCGCGTCTCCGCACCGCCCCATTCGCTCCCCTTCAGTTCATACCAGGTGTCGTCCGGCAGACCGTTGCCGTTTTCGTCCTGCATGACCCACACGATGCCCGGCTCGGAGGAGTTCGTGAACGAGTTGCCCTCGATGCGCAGGTTGTAGCCGCCATCGTTCTCGATGCTGTGGTCGAAACCCACGACAATGCAGCCGCCGAATCCGCCCAGCGACACATAGGACTGTCCGGCCATGCGCCCGTCGGCATAGGCACAGGCCTCCTCCATGGTCACAGCGGTATAGCCCTCATTGACGAACTGACCCGGCGCCGCCGTGAAGGCATACACCTTGTTCCAGCCGGCTTCACCGGACGCCGACCGGCGGTAGGTGCCTTCCGGCGGGCAGCAGTTCACGGCAAACGCCTGGGCGCGCGTGGTGTAGGAGTTGGTCATGGTCACCTCCACGGTATGCTCGCCCTGTTCGGCGGGCGTATAGGCAAAGACAAAGGCCGGATCGCCGCCCGCGTACCGCGTATCGACGACGGGCGCTTCGGCCGGACGGCCGTCCACCGTGTAGGTGTAGACGGCGTCGAACTCATTTTCGACGGCATAGGGCCGGATGAAAACCGTGCGTCCGAGCGCCACGTTGTAGGCCGTCTGCTCGAAATGCCAGGCGAAGGCCATCTGCTGCGCCGTGCAGACCCTCACCGTGAAGGTGATCGAATCCGTGCCGTCCTCGTTGGAAGCCGCAAAGGTCACGTCATACTCCCCGACCGCCTCGCCGGAGAAGGTGTAGCAGCGCTCCGCAGAGACCTCGGCTCCGTTCACCGTCCACGAAAAGACGGAACCTTCGGCATTGTTCACGACCGGCTCCAGCGTCAGTTCCTCGCCCTGCAGCAGGGAAAAGCCCTGCGGCGGCACGACGAGGGTAATGGTCGGGAACTTCAACGGCGCCACGTCGATCCGGAGTTCCAGCTGTGCCTGGCCGTGGTCGGTGATGACCTCGAAGACCAGATAGACCGATCCGGCCTCCACGCCGACATAGGTAAACGACGGCTCCTCGCCCACTACCTCGCCGTCGATCGTCCAGCGATAGACGGCACTTTCGCCCGCATGCTCCACGACCGGCGTGATGGTCAGCGGTTCATTGACCTTGGTGCGGAAGATGGGTTCCTCCTGCTCCAGCGAGATGACCGGCGGTTCGGATGACTGCCGTCCTTCGATTTTCGTGCAGGAGATCAGCGCGATGACGGCTGTCAGCTCCAGCAGCAGTTTTATTCCTGTTCTCATGATGGGGATGGTTTTATTCCAGCTCGTCGAGCGGGATCAGTTTGGTGTCTGTGAAAACGATATGGGCGGGAATGTCGCCCGTCGTGACCGACCACTTGCGTACGCCGCTGCGGTCGTAGCAGTGAAGCCGGCCGGGCGTGACATAATCTCTGGCGTCGGTCACGAAAAATTCGCCCGTATCGGGATTGACGGCAATGCCGTAGGGGACGGCAATTTCCGCCTCCGTGCCGTCGGTAATGAAGTTGCGCGTGACGACCGTCTTCGTGCGGGTGTCCACAATGGCATACGACGTGTCGAACGACTCTGTGTACCAGCTCCACTCCGTGCTGTACAAATAGAGCGAGTCGCCGGCGAGGGTCATGTTGGAATTGGGCAGCAGGTGCAGCACGTCGGTCACCTTGTCCGTGCGGCTGTCGATCACGTAGGTTTTGGAGGGGGTGTCGTAGTAGTCGCCGCGCGAGGAGACCCAGATGTTGCCGTACCGGTCGAGTTCGAGCCGGTGCAGATTGACGGCCACGTCGATCTTTTTGGTCTCCTTGAAGGTGTTCAGATCGACCACCGACACGGTGCGGTCGTAGTCGGGTACGCGGTAGCCGCCCGAATTGGCCACATAGAGCTTGTCGCCGACGATCGCCATCTCTTCGGGCTGGTAGCCCACCACGCAGGTATCGACCACCTGCAGCGTAGTCGTATCGACCTTGGCCACATAGCCCAGCCGGGCATTGGGGTCGATCTGCACCGGTCCCGCATAGGAGGAGACATACGCATAGCCGTCCTTGAAGACGATATAGCGGCAGTTGGGTATCGACACGGCGGCGATATGGCGTCCCGTCGCCACGTTCATCACCTCCACGAAATGGCTGCAGTTGATGACGGCGTAGAGCTTGTCGCCGTAGATCTGGATGTCATTGCCCACATCGCCCAGCTCGTGCTGGACGTCGGGGTTGCGTTCCGCGAAGATATTGCGCGAATAGATGCCCGTTTCGTAGTCGTAATAGTCGAGGGTCGCCTTGTTGCTGCCCATGTTGCCCTCGTTGAGCAGGAAGAATCCCTTGACGGGGCCTTCGAGATGGGTCGGCGGCGCGACGGGAATCTGGGTCGAGGGCAGCACCCACTCCCCCTTGCGGCACGCCGCAAAAGGCAGCGCCGTCAGGCAGGCGATCAGCAAATAACGTACGGTTCTGTTCATAGCGTAAGGCTCAGAATGATTTTGAAATTGGTTCCCGGCATGGGATAACACTGCACGACCTCGTATTGCTGGTTGAAGAGGTTGTTCACCTCCAGCGCCACCCGCAGCGACAGGTTGCGCAGCGCAATGTCGCGGGCAATGACCACGTCGCTCGTGTACCACGGCTGGGCGTAGTTCTCGGCCGTGTTGGCCGCCTGCTCGTAGCGTTCGCCGGTATAGATGAAACTGTAATTGAAATGCCAGCCGCCGTAGCCGACACTCACGATGGCCGAGCCGCTGTTCCACGGGATGTAGGGAATCTGGTCGCCATAGAACGGGCTGGTCGGATCGGTCAGATCCTGCGCCTGCTGGTAGGTGTAGGACAGCCGGGCATTTACGGAGAGCCGGCCGCGCTGCCAGCCTCCCTCAAGCGACACGTCCACTCCCTTGATCTCCACATAGCCGAGGTTGAGCATCGTCCACCGGAACTGGTTGGAGGTGGGCATGGCCACGATCTTGTTGTCCACCTGATTGTAGTAGACATCCGCCTGTGCGTCGAGCGCCAGCACGCCGCCGCCGGCCGGCCACTCCCTGCCGTAGGTCATGCCCAGATCGTACTGCGTGGTATACTCCGGTTCGAGGTGGATGTTGCCGATGAAGGTGTAGTACAGGTCGTTGAACGTAGGCATCCGGAAGATGCGCTTGTAGAAGGCCCTGATCTGCCAGTCCTGCCCCGGCAGCGGCCGGCAGGAGGCCACGAGGGTCGGCGTCAGCCTGTTCCTGTCCTCGGCCGCCTCGCCCCTGCGCCGCACGATGTCGGTCACGTGGGTGTAGAGCAGGCTGCCCTGCAGCGATACGCACCGCAGCCGGACAGAGGTGGCGGCGGCCGCCAGCACGGTCCACCGCTGCGGGTAGACGAAATCGACCAGATCGGCATCCAGCGTGTTGAACTGGGCGTCCAGCGCCACATTGGCACTCCACCACGGCGTGATGGCAAAGAGATTGGCCGCCGAAAGGTAGGCCTCCTGCTGCCGGTAGCGGTTGTCTACATACATGGTCGTCACATCCAGCCGGGGATCCGAAACGTAGTGGAGAAAGTCGTAGGCGTATTTGCCCGTCACCTTGAGGGCGTAGAACGGCGCCAGCTTCTTACGCAGGGCGCCCTGCAGGAAGAAGTTCGTGTCCCACTGACGGTCCTGATGGCGGAAGCGGCCGGGTTCCTCGCGCACGACGGCGCCGGGATAGCCCCGCTGCGAGTCATAGAAATAGGCTTTCGCCCGCCAGTCACCGTCGCGGAGGTCGCCGAACAGCGCCGCCTCGGCGCGGAAAAAGCGCACGTCGCCGTTTTTGCGCACCTCGGTCGTGTCATAACCGTCCACCTTGGCGTAGCGGAACTTGTACTCGCCCGAGGTGTAGAGATACTCCGCATTGAAGGATCCGCGCACCCGCTCGCCGAAACGGTGTTCCCACAGCACGGAGGGATCGATCGTCTTGAACGAACCACCCTTGAGGGTGAACTTCAGGTTGTTGCGCTTCAGCGAATCGAATACCGGCCGGCGGGTCTCGAAATAGACGGCACTGGCCGAGGCAAAATCCTTGGCTGGTTGGAAGATGGCGCTCTTCTGCCCGTTGTAGATCGAGACGGTCTCCATGTTGTCGAGCGAGAAACGCCCCAGATCGACCACCCCGTTCTGGGCGTTGCCGATCTGCACGCCGTCGAAGAAAACGCCCACATGCTGGCTGCCCATGCTGCGGATATTGACCGTCTTCAGTCCGCCGATGCCCCCGTAGTCCTTGAGCTGGGCGCCGGAGAAATAGCGGATCGCGTCGGCTACGCTGTAGCTGTTCAGTTGCCGCAGCGTTCGGCCTTCGAGCGTCTGGGACGGAATCACCTCGTTCTTGCGCGGAGCCGTCACGACGATCTCCTCGATGCGCCGCTCGCCGTCCACCGACGAACGTGCCGAGTCGGCCGGCTGCCGGGCCTCCGCCGCACCGCCGCACAGCAGTACGGCCAGCACGGCGATGCCCCACCGCCGATAACGGAAACGGGAAGCCGCCCCTTGCGGGCAGCTTCCCTTCCCTGAACGGAGAGAGCTGTTCGTGTTACGCATCGCCGGACGGACGGTTGCGGTTACAGAGCGACGAACGCATCGGAGAACCGATAGGCAAAATCGACGCCGGCCGGACTGGCCTCCTCATAGTCGTACTGCTGCAGCGGCGTGCCGGGCGAAGCCGGATCGAATACGTTGAT
>CASEGL010000010.1 GCA_949287525.1 uncultured Rikenellaceae bacterium | reverse complement strand
GCCGCAGGCCAACTCCGATGCAGGGAGCTTGTGGCCGTGTGTCCGGATGTCCTGCTAGCTGAATGTTTGGATGTTCGGATGTCTGAATGTTTGGGTGTCCGGGTATTTGCATGTCATAATCCCCTGGCATCGGAAAGGCGTGGCGGATTGCGGACAAGGCCGGCGCATACAGGCAAGGCCGGCATACTGACAGACTAGACAGGGGGACGGGATGATGAGCAGGCGAAAGTGCGCGTGTGCTGGAGAGCGAAACAGCGGGATGATGAGCGGGCAAGAGGCGGATGATGTGGAAAACAACGCTGTCGGTCGGACTGGAATTTGCATGCCGCTACGAAATATTTGTTTGGTCGAACAGATAATATTTATTATCTTTATAGAACATAACAATGAATCTTTCTAAAGAGGTGCATATGAAAACTTATTACTACTGCTTGATTGCCTGCTTTTTTGCTGTCCTGCTGTCGGGCTGCAAAAAAGAACCGAAGACCACTGCAGCACCGGAATTGACCGTCACTCCTGGAGAATTGGTGTTTGCAGCGTCGGAGAATGAACCCAAGATTATTCAAGTGACGGGAAATGTGGAATGGGAGTATCGCCCCGAGGAAGCTGCATCCTCATGGATGACTATCGAGGAGGTCGAAGAAGGCCTGAGCGTTTCGGTTAAGGACAACATTTCGGAAGAGGCTCGCCAGGCGACAATCCGCATCATGCCGCTTGCGGCAGAACTGTCGATACAGACGGTAACCGTCAAACAGGTAGCGACCGATTTCTCGACGTTTGAAATTACGGTGTCGCCGGAAACGACCCCAATCGCATTTGAAGCTGTCGGCAATACGCCTTATGCCGTGGAAGTTGCGGTGACGGGCGATCTGGCATGGAATGCCATAGTCAATGAAGGCAGCAATGGTTGGCTCCATGCGGCCAAGAAAGGCAGTACGCTGGAGATCTCCGTGGAAGACAACGAGTGGCTGGAAAGCCGTTCCGGAACCGTGCAGATCGGCACGGTGGATGATCTGGGCATCGAACCGGTCGTGCTGCAGGTAATTCAGCAGGCGAAACCTGCTTTCTCGATTGCATCGACGAATATTACCCTCGAACCTTATGGCGGCATCGATTCCCAGGCGACGATCGTCGTGATCTGCAATATGGGAACATGGGATGCGGTTGTGTCGGCAACGGCGGACGGAACTGTCACGCCGGTCGATTGGTTGTCGATAAAGATGATCGATGACTATTACGGTTCGATTGTGATTGAGGCGACGGAGAACCAGACGGGGGCAGAGCGGACGGCGTATGTGGTTGTTTCGCTGGATGGCAGCGAGCAGGAGCCGATTGTTGTCACCGTTACGCAGAAACTGCTGAATACGGATGCGATTTCGACGCTGACCGGTCCGGTCAATTTCACGGATATGGAAAGCGGGGTGAATGATTATGTCTATTTCACACCGACCTATCCTGAAGACAACGTCTTCGGCGGCCCGTACAAGTCGGCCATTTGGGAGATTGACTTGTGGGCTTCCTCCGTGGAGCGGTATAAGGAGAGTTATATGGATAACTATCGCGGTGCCGGAACGCGCCTGAGACTCTATCTGCGTTCGGAACAGATCTCGCATAATGCCGATGGAACATATGTGTTGCCCGAAGGATCTTATCCGATCAGCACCGAATATTCGGATCGCAACCCGCTCGACATGCCGTGGCTGCTCGCTCCGGGCGAAGCTTCGCTGTATGGCGGCGATCCGGCAATGAGATATCCGATCGGCTGCTGGTACATGGAACTCGACGGAGAGAACACCTATGTCGAAACGGCTCCGCTGACGGGAGGACGGTTGATTGTCGATTACAACGAGACAACGGGTGAATATCAGTTGAATTGCCAGTTTACCGATGACCGCGGCAATGCCATTACGGGCGTTATCGTCACGAAGTTGGATAACCTGACGGAGAATTATACCGAACTGTAGCAAATGCCCGAGCGGGAAGATGCGGCATCGGCCGTCTTTCCGGGAACAGGAAAATCAGGACAGCGGAGCCATTGCGGCTCCGCTGTCCTGGTTTCGGATGCGTATGCCATTTCTTTGCGGACGCGGCACCCAGGCAGGCGCGGACAGATTGAGGTTATGCCCTTTGCGGAATGAGGGCGGCGGAATGTTTGCGCTGAACGTTTTTTTCGCTATCTTTATCATTGGTGGAGATTTTCTCCGTAAAAGCTATTTGCAGTAAACCTAAAAAATTGAAAGATGATGAGAGGTAAATTGTGGCTGCTTCCGGCATTGTGTCTTGTGCTGGCTTCTTGCACCAAGACCACGGAAAAGCAGAAGAAGATCGAGGTGCAGGTGGACCCGGCATCGCTTTTCTTTAAGGCGGTGGGCAATGCGGCTCAGACGGTGACGGTGACTGCTAACGACGAGTGGAATTGGTCGAGCAGCGGCGATTGGATTACGGTGGAAAAGGTCGATGCGGAGGCATTGGCCGTGACGGTGACTGACAATCTCGCAGACGAGGCTCGCGAAGCCAAAGTGACCGTATTTGCCAAAAACGATGCGAACGTGCGTGCCGAAATAACTGTGCAGCAGAACGGTGCAGGCGAATTGACCTTCTCCGTATCGCCGGCAAAGCTGCAGTTCGCCGGTGAAAATGCAGAACCCCAGCTGATTACCGTCGATGCAAGCGCAGGTTTGGCTTGGGAGGCAACGGCGGAGGAAGGCGCTGCCTGGATTCAGGTGACGAAAGCCGAGGGACAGGTGTCCGTGACGGTCGAGGACAATCCTGAGGCAACGGAACGTTCGGGACGGGTATTCGTGACCTCTGCGATCGGCCAGAAAGCGGTGATGGTTACGCAGGCAGGCAAAACCGTGCCGATGATCTACGACCTGCAGCCCGCTTCGCTTGAGTTGCGGTGGGACAATATGATGATTCAGGGCATCAGCTTTAAGGTGAGTGCCGAGGTGAGCGACTGGTCGGTACGCGTGGAGGATGCAAACGGCAATATGGCTATCGATTGGCTGGTGGCCAATGCCAATAAAGATGCAGCAGAACCGTTGGTGGAGGTATTCGCCATCATGCCCAATGAGAATACGGAAGACCGCTTTGCTTATGTAGTGATCGTTCCGAAGGAGGATGCTGACCGGAGTGTGCGTGTCGAGGTGTGCCAGAAGGCCAAACCGACCTACTTCAGCACGCTGGCAGGGAATGCTGCCCTTGAGCCGCTGACGCATGCCTATGTGACGCTGTATCCCAACAGTGCTTCGGATATATTCAATTTCTCGCGTTGGAACCTCCTGCTGTGGAGCGACAATGTGTCGTATGATCCGGGATTCGGCAGCTGGACGGGTACCGGCGATGCCGTTCAGATTCAGATTCAGGCCGATCGCATCCTGTACGATGCGGCAACGACGACTTACCTCTTGCCGTCCATGGCTTATTTCCCGGGTGCAGGTGTGACGCTTGAGGACAAGAATGGCTCTGCCGGCACCTATATCAAGGGAGGCGAGACCCTGAATTACAATTTCCCCGCAGGCAGCTGGTTGGTACGGCGTGCAAATGATGCGGTAACGGAGGCCGGTCCGATCGTTTCCGGTACAATCACCGTATCGTACGAAGACGATGCGTACGAACTGACGATCGAATGCATGGACGACAACAACCATACGATTACCGGCACCTATCGGGGAACGTTCGGTTCCTTGAATATCGTGCCGCCGATGGATGATCCGAGCGTCGGCGGTGGCGGCGACGATGTGACTCCTGAAGTATAGGTAAGATACGAGTTGGCATGAAAAACGGACGGTAGGGCATCTTGTCGTCCGTTTCTCATTGGCATGCAGCCGCCCGTCTGCAGCAAGACATGTGGAGAGCGTGCAATTTTTTATGGAGGCAAAATCGAATTAATTCGATTTCTGTGTTATATTTGTAATGGCATATGAATATATTCCATCACGTACCTTAACACACTTACTTATCATACTATGAAAAAACTGTTTTATCCATTGATCCTTTGCGCTGCTGCTGTTGCTGTGCTGGGATGCGAGAAGGAGCCGGCGAAAACGACGACTTACAAATTGGAAGTGTCGCCGCTGGCACTGAATTTCGAGGCAACAGCCGCTGCCGCCCAGACGGTAACGGTGACTGCCGAAAATGTGGAGTGGGAAGTCATTACGGGTGAAGATGCCGATTGGGTAACCGTAACTCCGGACGAGGAGAACTCCACGATCACCGTTTCGGTTACCGACAATACGGCCGAGACGGAGCGTACCGCACAGATTCAGGTGGCTCCGGTTGCCAATGACAGCGTCGAGGCGCAGACCGTAACGATCAAGCAGGCTGCCAAGGATGGTGAAAGTGAACCGACCGATGTCACCATGAAGCTGAGTTCCAACTCGGCCAAGCTCCCCGGTGCAGGCGGACAGGAAGTTATTACCGTTACGTTTGAAGGAACGGATGAGAAACTCCCCTTCACGGTAACTCCCGATGCCGAGTGTGACTGGCTGACGATCGACGTCAATGTCGAGACCGGCGAGGTTACCCTGGGGGCTGCGTTGAATGACGATACGGTGAGCCGCAGTATTATGCTGACCGTTGCTGCCGAGAACGAGAATATCGCTCCCAAGAAGATCTCCGTTTCGCAGGAGGCCGGCGCTACCGGTAAAATCGAACTGACGGTGTTTTTCCCGTTGAACTTCAGATGGGATGAGACTGCTTCGAAACAGGCTAAAGTTACGCTGACCGGTCTGACGGAGTTCGGCGCCCGTATCGAGAACGAGGATGGCACTGAATGCGAGTGGGCTCATGTGCGTCAGAGGCCTTATGGTTCGGATGGCACCCAGTTCTATGTTGAAGTGTCGGCAGACAACAATATGACGCTGGTCGCTCGCAAGGCTTATCTCGTACTCGAGGCAACGGCTGAAGGCGAGTCGGCAACCCCCGTTCGCGAGGAGATCACTCAGGAGGCCGGTAAAGAGGGTCTGAGTACGCTGACGGGCGATGTGGAGCTGCCTGCTTTCTCGGATGTCAAGGCCTATGTGACGCCTTATAACGATCCGGAAGCGATGGTTACCTCTCCCTGGGCCTTTACGTTCATGACGGAAGATCTCGAATACAATGTTTGGGGCAACTATGTCGGTACGGGAACGTTAGTTCGCTTTACGCTGCAGGCACCGGCAATACCTTTCGATGAGGATGAGAAGAATTATTCCTATACGCTGCAGGATGGTGAGTACAAAGGAGTCGTACGCGTGTCTGAGTATGGTGTTAAATACGAACCGTTTACTTTCGCACAGGGAGATAACGGCGGTATTAATGCCAGCGCTTGGATTCAGAAATACGAGAATGATGTATTGACCGAAGCGGCTCCGCTGTTCGGTACGATCACGACTCAGAATACCGGTGAGAACAGCTATATTATTAAGTTCAATCTGACCGATGACATGGGTCACACCATTACGGGTTCCTGGGAAGGTACGCTGTCTGAACTCCGGGAGCAGGGCATGCGTGAACCTAGCGATTGGGACAACGATGGTTCCGGTGTAGACGACGGCTTCGATGATCCGGTCGTTGATCCGGAGTTGTAATCGGCAGTCTGTCGTTATGATAACAGGTGTTCCGCGCAATACTGCGCGGAACACCTGTTGCTTTGTGCGGAGCGGGCTTTGTGCCGGGATCGGCGGGGTTTGCGGTGGCGGCATGCCGCACCCTGATCGAAACAGATGCAGTGCAAACGGGATGTTCCGCAATAACTGCAGCGAAGCATGCGTTTAAAACAGAAAAACTCCGGCAAATTGTCCATGCCGGAGCGGGAATCTTCATGCCTGAACACAAAATTTAGGGTAGGAAGTATTGTTTTTCAATTTAAAGTGGATATATTTGTAATATCCAACGTTAGGGGGGGTGTGTGAACTTCTCCTAACGCGGAGAACAAACCCGAACTGTATAGGATAAAGAAGATTTAATCCTAAGATAACCAAACAAAAGTATTTTAAGACAATGAAAAAATTATTGTTCCAATCGTGTTTCTGTGCTGTCATTGCATTGGGAGCATTGGCAACGGCATGTCAAAAAAACCCCACGACTGTTAGCCAGCGTCCGATCGTGTCGATCGAAATGGGCGAGATCTCGCTGGACAAGGTGACGGCTACGCTTCTTCCGAGCGAAGGCGCTTCCAAATTCGAGTATGCACTCGGCTTGCAGAGCGACGAGTCCGCATTCCTCGACGGAAGCCTGCTGAGCATTCAGACCGTTCTGAACAGCGATCCCGATTTCGCAGCCAAAACGGTGGCGTGGACTACCGATATCGATCCGGATACCTATTATGTGGTATATGCCCGTGCTTATGACGCAGCCGGCAATGCAGGCCCGCTCAGCGCTCGTGGTTTCAACTCGGCTACCGATGACGTTAAAGTCGAACTTCAGTATGTAAGCGACGTTACCGCCGGTTTCCACATCACCTGCACGAACGACTATTACAGCTACGCTTTCGCATTCGGTCTGGCTGCTGACAAGGAGACCGACCTGGCTGACTTCGACGGTGATATTCTGCCCGGAACGGTAACGGTATCGGATGTTTACGATAACTACATCAACAACTTCCGTCTCGACAGCGATGGCACTTCCTACGCTCTCGAACCCGCAACGGACTATGTGTTCTACTTCAAGGCACTGGATCGCAGCGGCGGTACGACCGACATCATCACGATTGACTTTACGACGGCTGACGAGAACTCGGTTCCGAACTACACCATCGAGGCCGGCGAAATGGACTTCTTCATGCAGCACTATACGGTTACCCCGAACGATCTCTGCTCGCGTGTAGCTCTGTGGCAGAACTCTTTCGGCCAGGATTACGACGATGTAATTTACGGTCCGTACAACTACAAAGGCGACTACCTGACGATGCTGAGCGGCTGGGCTGACAACAACTCGCCGGAGGCTATCAAGCAGAACAGTGTTGCCAACCCAGACTTCCTGACCTTCTCCGCTATCGGTGAAGCGCTGGAGGCTACGCCTTACACGACCAACATGGAACTCGAACAGACGGTAGAGGTTTACGTTCTCTGCTACAACGAGATGTTCGAACCGGTGAACGTACGCAAAGAGGTCTTCACGACGCCGGCTCTGAATACGTCGCTGCCCACTCCGGAGGCTTCCGACTTCACGGTTAATGTAACCAAGAAAATTGCCGGTGACCTTGCATTCGATATCAGCTACACCGGTGACGCCGTTCGTGCTTACTATTATGAGATTGTTAAGGGTACAACTTATGATGACGAAGTTGAGGCCAACGGTGAGGAGAGCGCTAAACTGACTATCCGCTCCAAGATTGTAGAGTCTTCGCTGTTCATCTACGATGAACCGGAATCGGGTCCGATCACCTATACGGGCACCGATGTAATCAAAGGCGAGAAGTACTACATCGCTATTGCTCCGATGAATGCCAACGGTCCGCGTGAAGGCGGTTGGGGTGAAGTGGTTATGCACGAGTTCATCGCAGAATAACCTGACTCCACTGAAAAGATGCAGGAGAGAACCCCTGTCGGGATTCTCTCCTGTTTTTTGTCATGCCTCCCCTTGCAGTGGCAGCATATCGAGATGTAATAAATTCGGTAGGAAAGATTGCTGATCCGGTTATTATTGATATACTTGCATAATCGGGTCTTGTAGAGATCCGTGCAGACACACCCTAATTTTTATTTAGTAAATTTAAGCGTATGAAAAACAAACTGTTTGCAGGCTTGGTTGGCTTGTTGATCGTGAGTGCCTTCGGCTTCGGTTGTAAGCGGAATGCCTCCGATTCCATTGCGGTAGATATTCAGATGTATACCTTCCAGGGCAATGGCGGCACCAAAACGATTAACGTGTCGGCATCCGGAAAATGGACGGTAAGTCCTGGTGCTACCTGGATCGAAGTTGCCAATGTGACAACTTCGTCCTTCGATGTCGTTGTCGGTCAGAATAATTCGGGCAGCCTGCGCGATGCGCAGATCAGCCTTACCTGCGGTACGGCTACCACAAATGTTGTGATCGCCCAGTCGCCGGCCGATACGAAAGAGTGGATGTTCCGCTTGTACAACGATTTGGCTTCGTCGGTTATCTCGCCGAGCGGTAAATATATCGGCGGATATTATTCGGCGGTAGAAAACAACCAGACGGTATCGTATGTCGTATTTATCGACACTACTACCGAAACCCGTACTGAAATCGGCCCGTATGCAGGGGATGCATTGCTGATTAACGGCGCATGGGCCTGCACGGACAACGGTATCCTGTTCCTGAGTACTTCGGCCGAAGATGTCGTATTCGACATCTCGACGCGGGATTATACAAAACTGGAAGCTCCTGCGGTAGGCGGTATGCCTTCCATGCAGCAGGTTGCTGCTGACAACACGACGTGGGTAGGCTGGTCGCAGCTGGCCGATCATCAGGTGCCTGTGCTGTGGCAGGACGGCGTAGCTTCGCAGCTGCCTTATCCGGATCGCGGTTATCGCGGCGGTCAGGCCGAGTCGGTACTGGCGCGCGGTATTTCTGCCGACGCATCGGTGATCTATGGTTCGACGTGGGACAACCGTGACTTCGGTATGCTCTACTGGACGGCTGCAGACGGCTTCGCCACCTGCAAATGGGCTGGAGAGGATGTCTATGCGTACAATGAGGAGAGCGATCAGGTGAACGGTCTGATTACCTGGAGCGGACAGTACAACATCAGCGAAAGCGGCAAATGGATTGCCGGTACCTACTACAAGGAGTATGAGGACAACCTGATTTCCGGTACGCAGGTAGAGGGCAAATATCCTGCTTTCTTCAATACGGAAACGGGCAAGACGACCGTATTTACGGAGTTTGGTGATGGTTCGGGTTTGTCCGTCTTCGGCAACATCGGTATGATCGGCACCCCCAGTTTCCAGACCACGTATGGCTACGTCGTAAACCTGGAGACCGGTGAGAACCTCGGCACGCTGTCCGAGTGGGTACTCGGCAAGTTCGGTATGATCATCCCCTCGAGCTATGGCGTCTATATGCCTGCTGACAATATCGTGTGGGGTGCTACGACCTATAACAACGGCCTGGTGGTCGTTTGGAACTGGTTCCTCGGTCCGGTAGCGAAATAGCAACCTGCTGATTTGGCACCAACAATCTTGGAGGAGAGAATCCGCATTCGGGTTCTCTCCTTTTTTTGTGCCTTCGTGTGGGGGCGGGCGTGCGTCCGGCGCGAGGAGCGAGAAAAGAGAACCGGCAGTGCCGCCATTGCCGGACAATCTGTGTGCAATGCAAGGGGTGCCGGCAGCGGAAGGTTAGCGGTGGAAAGGGCTTGCAGCGGCGGTGTTGCCGTTTGTTTGTGCGTTGCCTGTTGGGACGTGGCGTGAAGGGAAAGAAGCGGCGGAGCGTGTCTGCAGGTCAGGGGCGATCCGTGGAACGGAGGTGTAATGCGTGGGCGTGTGGAGCATGCGCAGCGCCTTGGCTGCACAAAGGATGCTTGACCGCGCAAAGGATATTGGCGCGGGCGGATTAGAATAAGCACGGGGGAAGGATCGTGCGATTCTTCCCCCGTGGAATGTTTGGGCTGCGGCGCTACGCTGCGGGATCGGGCCGTTGGTAGACCGGCAGGCTGAACAGAAAATCCAGCCCTCCGTTGCGGCCCGAGCAGACCGTGATCGTGCCTTTGTGCAGCGAGATGATGTTCCGGACGATGGAGAGACCCAGACCCGAACCTCCGTTGTCGCGGGTGCGGCCTTCATCGACGCGGTAGAAACGTTCAAAGAGGCGGTTCAGCTTTTCGGGTTCGGCAATGCCCCGCCCGTTGTCGGCAAAGGAGAGGTAGAGGTAGCCGTCGCGGCGGTCGCGCAGGGCAATGGTGATGGTGACACCGCTGTCGGCGTGGTGGATGACGTTGTCGGTCAGATTGCGGAATACAGAGTAGATGAGACTCTCGTTTCCGGAGACGGTCAGGCCGGCCGGCAGTTCGTTGTGCAGCACGATCCGTTTCTCGTTCATGGCCGGCTCCAGTTCCATGACCACGCGGTCGATGACGGTGTCGAGCCGCACCTGGGCGAAGTGGAAGGAATCGGCGGAGTTTTCGATTTTGGTCAGCAGGCTCATGTCGCGGATCAGTTCCGAGAGCGAGAGCGTCTGGCGGTAGGCCTTGCGGATGAAGTCGTGTTCCTTTTCCGGCGGCAGCGAAGTCTCCAGCACGGTCTCCAGGTAGCCGCGGATGCTGGTTACCGGGGTGCGCAGTTCATGGGCAATGTTGCCGGTCATCTCCTGTTTGAGCCGTTTGGTCTTCTCCTGCTGGGTGATGTCGTTGAGAACGATCTCGAAGCCGCCGTCCTCGAAGAGGTTGATCTTGAGCAGGAATTCGCGTCCCTGGGCTTGGAGCCGCGTCTCATAGCAGGGCGTCGTGTTCTCCGGCGCGGAGTTGCGGAAGTCCTTGACCGGAGCGAATGCGGGCAGGTCGAGCAGATGCGGGTCGTTCGGGAGGATGTCGCCTCCGATGGCGTTCATGTACTGGAGGAACAGCCCGTTGTAAAATTCCACGGTAGCGTCGGCACGGAAGAAGCAGATGCCTTCGGCCGAACTCTGTACGTGCAGCAGCAGTTTTTCGCGTTCGTGAGCCAGCGTTTGTTCTTTTTCTTGCAGATGGCGGTAGTTGGCGATGATCCGTCTTTCCAGGTCACCCAGTTCGTCGTTCGGAAACGAGGCGGGCTGCTGTTCGACGGTATGTCCGTCTGCCGCGACGGTCTCGGCAAAGTCGCGGAGCCGTTTGACCGCGCCGCCGAAGAGTCCGCCCACATAGTGGATGAAGAGCAGACCGATGAGGAAAAGTCCCAGAATGATGTACAGCGAGACGTTGTCGGGCTTCAGGAAGTGGCGGATCTCGATGTCATAGGGCAGTGCGACCCGCACGAACTCGTCGCCGAAGTATTTGGCGTAGTAGATATAGGGGTGATTGGTCGTCGCGGAGGTGCGGATGTCGTAGGCGGCTCCCACACGGCGCGCCTTGCGCACCTCGGGACGTCCTGCGTGGTTTTCCAGCGAAGAGGGCGAATCGACCAGATTGTCGTAGACGACATTGCCGTCGGCGTCGATGAAGGTCAGGCGCAGGTTGGCTGGCAGCAGGGTCATCAGCGTGTCGGACAGCCCGCTGCGCGCGGGATCGTGCGAAATGACGGTGTGGATCAGCTCGGCATAGGCGTCGAGACGTTCCTCAAGGGCTTCGGTGCGGTAGAAGCGGGTCTGCCGCCGGTCGAAGAAGACGATGCAGGCGGTGAAGACCACGAAGATCACCACAAAGCTGAGGGTGAGCCGGTTCTGATAGGTTACTCGCATGCTGCAGCCGTGTTGAAACGATAGCCGTATCCCGAACGGCTGGCGATCAGGCCGGCTCGTTCGCCCAGTTTCTTGCGCAGGCGGGTGATGTGGACATCGACGGTCCGTTCCGTGACGAAGGGCGTGTCCTGCCAGATCCGCTCGATCAGATCCTCGCGGCTGAATACGCGCGAGGGATTGGATGCCAGCGTCGTCAGCAGTTCAAACTCGGTGCGCGTCAGTGCGACGGGACGGTCGCCGATGCGTACCTCCTTCGTGGCGGCGTCGATGACGACATCGCCGAAGGTCATCACGGCGGAGGGAGCGGCTGCCGATGCGTTCGGATCCCGCTGGGCCGTCCGCTTCAGCACGGCTTTCACTCGGGCTGCCACCTCCTTGATGGAGAATGGTTTGGATATGTAGTCGTCGCCGCCGACCGAGAAACCGGTGAGCATGTCGTTCTCGGTGTCGCGGGCGGTGAGGAAGATGACGGGTACCGTGTTGCCGTCCTTTCGCAACTGCTCGGCCATCTTGTAGCCCGACATGCCTCCCATCATGACGTCGAGCAGGATGAGGGCATGGTCGGGCGACAGTTTGGCCAGGGCTTCCTCCGCCGACTGGGCGGTGTCCACTTCGTAGCCTTCGTTGGCCAGGTTGAAGCTGAGAATTTCGCAGATGTCCTGTTCGTCATCCACGATAAGGATTTTTGCTGCCATTTGCCTGGTTGTTAGATCGCACCTTACAAAGATAGGATTATTCCTGGTTTCTGCGGTGCTTCAATATTTTGGCGTCTATGTAAAAGACGATTTCCTCCACGATGTTGCTGCAGTGGTCGCCCATGCGTTCGATCTTGCGCAGCACCAGCAGCGTCTGCAGGGCGCAGACGGCGCGTTTCGGATCCTGTTGGATGTAGTCGGCCAGCACGTGGATCGCATTGCGGTAGATGGCGTCGATCGTGGCGTCCTGGGCAAGGATCTTGCCGGTCAGCCGCGTGTTTTCCGATTCGAGTGCGACGAAGCTCTCCGACAGCATCGAGATGACGGTGTCGAACATGGAGGCGATCTGCAGCTCCTCTTTCAGCGTGTCGGTGGGCTGTTCGCAGTCGCCGGTGATGACGTGGCGGGCAATGCCGTCGGCAAAGTCGGCGATGCGTTCGAGCGTGCCGCAGATCTTGATGAGCGACAGCACCAGGCGCAGATCGACGGCGACGGGGCTGAACAGGGCGATGTAGTTCTCGCAGTCGCTGTCGATCTTCAACTCGAAGGAATCGACGCGCTTCTCGCGGCTGCACACCTCGCGCGCCAGTTCGGCGTCGTTGTTGAGGTAGGCCTGTTTCGCTTTTTCGAGCTGGGAAAGCACCAGCCCCCACATCTGACTGACGGCATCGCGGATGAGCGCCAGTTCTTGTTCCGTGTGTTTCATGGTCTTTTCGGGATTGGCCGGACGGCTAACCGAATCGTCCGGTGATGTAATTCTGGGTTTCAATTTTGTCTGGATTGAGAAAGATTTTCTTCGTGTCGTTGAATTCGATCAGTTCGCCCAGCATGAAGAAGCCGGTCTTGTCGCTGACGCGGGCGGCCTGCTGCATGTTGTGGGTGACGATGACGATCGTGTAGCGATCCTTGAGCGAGTGGATCAGCTCCTCGATCTTGGAGGTGGAGATGGGGTCGAGCGCCGAGGCGGGTTCGTCCATCAGCAGTACGGAGGGCGATACGGCCAGCGCGCGGGCGATGCATAGGCGCTGCTGCTGTCCGCCGGAGAGTTCGTAGGCCGATTTTTTCAGTTTGTCCTTGACCTCGTCCCAGAGGGCGGCGCCGATCAGCGACTCTTCGACCTTCTCGCGGATGAACTTCTTGTCCCTGACGCCGTTTACGCGCAGGCCGTAGGCGACGTTCTCGAAGATGGATTTCGGGAACGGGTTGGGCTTCTGGAACACCATGCCCACATTCTTGCGGAGTTCATCGACGTTTACGCTGCGGTCGTAGATGTTCTGTCCGTCGATCAGGCATTCGCCGGTCAGCCGCGTGGCGGGAATCAGGTCGTTCATGCGGTTGAACAGGCGCAGGAACGTCGATTTGCCGCAGCCGGAGGGGCCGATGAACGCCGTCACGGTGTTGGTCTCCATGCGCATGGAGATGTTCTTGAGCGCATGGAAGTCGCCGTAATAGAAATCTATGTTCTTTGCTTCTATCATAGTGCGTTAGTTCGTTTTTACTTTTTTGCCGAAGTGGCGCCGCAGCAGCGAGGCCAGCAGGTTCATGGCCAGCACGATGAGGATCAGCACCAGCGCCGTGCCGTAGGCGATCGGGCGGGTGGCCTCGAGATCGGTGCCGCTCGTGGCGATCACGTAGAGGTGGTAGGGCAGCGCCATGACCTGGTCGTAGATGCTCGTCGGCAGCTTGGGCAGGAAGTAGGCGGCTGCCGTGAAGAGGATCGGCGCCGTTTCGCCCGACACGCGGCCGATGGCGAGGATCAGTCCGGTCGAGATGTTCGGAAAGGCCGAGGGAAGCACCACCTTCCAGATGGTCTGGAGTTTGGAGGCGCCCAGCGCCAGACTGCCCGTGCGGTAGGAGTCGGGAACGGCCTTGAGCGCCTCTTCCGTGGTGCGGATCACCAGCGGCAGCGCCAGCAGGCCGAGGGTGAACGAACCGGCGATGATCGAGTCGCCGAATCCGAGGGCATTGACGAAGAGCGCCATGCCGAAGAGGCCGAAGATGATCGACGGAATGCTGCCGAGGTTGTTGGTCATGATGCGGATGAAGCGGACGATCTTGCCGTTTCCGGCATATTCGGTCGTGTAGATGGCCGACATGACACCCAGCGGGAAGGCGACGATCATGCTGCCCACGATCAGGCAACAGGTGCCGACGATGGCGGGGAAGATACCTCCGGCGGTCATGCCGTCGGTCGGCGCGGTGGTCAGGAACTCCCAGTTGATGACGCCGGCGCCGTGATAGATGATGAAGCCGAGGATCCACAGCAGAATGGCCACCACCAGCAGCCCCAGCAGGCGGAGCGTCCAGAACGCGATGTGTTGGTTGGTTCTTTTGTGTGTCATAAGCCTTTGTTGGATTGGCGTTTGGAGATCATTTCGGACGTCACGCTGATGAGCATGGTGATGACGAACAGGATGCAGCCCAGCATGAAGAGCGCCTGGTAGTGGGCGCCTCCGGCGGGTGCTTCGCCCAGTTCGGCCGCGATGGTGGCCGGAATGGTGCGCACCGGTTCAAAGAGCGAGTGGGGCATGACGGCGGCGTTGCCCGTCACCATCAGCACGGCCATCGTTTCGCCCACGGCGCGTCCGATGCCCAGCACGACGGCGGCCGAAATGCCCGAACCGGCGTAGGGGATGATGACGCGGCAGATGGTCTGCCAGTGGGTGGCGCCGAGGGCGAGGCTGGCCTCACGCATGGCGCGGGGGGTGTTGCGCATGGCGTCCTCGGCCACGGTGATGATCGTCGGCAGCGCCATGATCGCCAGCACGAGGCTGCCCGCAAAGGCCGTCTCGCCGACCGGAAGGTTGAAGACCCGCTGGATCAGCGGCACCAGCACGACCAGTCCGAAGAAGCCGTAAACGACCGACGGGATGCCGGCCAGCAGTTCGATGGCCGGCTTCAGGATGCCGCGCATGCGGTCGCTGGCCAGTTCGGAGAGGTAGATGGCGACTCCCAGTCCGAGCGGCAGGGCGATCAGTATGGCGACGAGGCTGACCAGCAGCGTGCCGACGATGAGGGGCAGCGTGCCGAACTGGGGAGCCGGCGTGGCGGTCGGCACCCACTCGCGTCCGCCGAAGAAGTCGGCCGGCGAGATGTGGTCGTTGTGCAGCACCTTCACGCCCTCCATGCCTTCGGGGGCATACTGTTCGGGGACGAAAGCGATGATCCCCGGCGTTGCGGCGATGTATTCGCCCAGCCGGACGGGGAGCAGTTCGTAGTCGGCGCCCATCTCTTCCTCGGAGTAGTAGTTGAAAATCTCCTCGAAGCGGAACGGGACGATCGGCTCGTCCGGGCCGCCGATCTCCTGCCAGTTTTCGATCTGGTAGTCGAAGACCTGCATGATCTGACGCGACGAGAGCCGCTCGACGGGGTTGGCCGTGTTGAGGCACAGCCGGTAGCCCTGCTCGATCTCGCTGCTGCCGAAGAGTCCGAAGCCCTCGCGGAAGAGGAACACGGTGATCAGCAGGATGGTGATCGTCGTGAGGGCGCCGCTGACCGTCAGGATGCTTTCGACGATGCGCTCGAATATTTTTCTGATTTTTTTCATGTCTTATGCGAGTGGACGGCGCTGCGGAACAGCGCCGTCCGTGTCAGTGACATTGTTACTTGACCGTGATGAAACCGATCTCCTGGACGATGGCCTGGCCTTTGGGCGAGAGGACGTAGTCGATGAAGGGTTTGACCTGGTCGGTCGAGTGGGCCATGTAGTAGTAATAGAGCGGACGGACGATCGGGTAGGTCTTGTTCTTGGCGTTGGCTACCGAAGGCTCGGTGTAGGTCTTGCCGCTGTCATAGGAGACATGGATCGGTTTGACGCTGCCGTTCAGGTAGGCCAGTCCCACGTAGCCGATGCCGCCCTTGGTCTGGCTGATCGACTGGATGATCGCGCCGGTGGCGGGCATGCTCATGATGCCGTTCATGTAGTTGCGGTTGCGCAGCACGCTCTCCTTGAAGAACTCGTAGGTACCCGACGAGGTTTCGCGCGAATAGGGGATGATCTTCATGTCCGGACCGCCGACCTGTTTCCAGTTGGTGATTTTGCCCGTGAAGATGCCTTCGAGCTGTTCGCGGGTGAGGTTGGTGACGGGGTTGGAGGGGTGTACCACCACGGCCAGGGCATCATAGGCGATGACGACCTCCTTGACCTGGTCGCCGTTCTGCTGGATCTTCTGTTTCTCGTTGAATTTCATGCGGCGCGAGGTCTGGGCGATGTCGGTCGTGCCTTCCATCAGCGCCGAGATGCCGACGCCGCTGCCGCCGCCCGTTACGGTCACTACGGCCGAGGGATTGGCTTTCATGTAGACTTCGGCTTCCTTCTGCGACAGGGGCAGGCAGGTGTCCGAACCTTTGATCTTCTGCGCGTTGGCAGCCGTCATGCCTGCCAGCAGCGCGATTGCGGTAATCAAGAGCTTTTTCATGATCTATACTGATTTTGAAAATGTTTGTCGTTAGAACTTGTATTGCAGCCGCAGGGTGAACATGTTGTCCTTCAGGTCGCTGCTCATGGTGGCGATCTGCGAGGTGCGTTCGTTGCGGACGATGTCGTAGTAGGCGGTCAGCTTCAGGGCATCGGTGATGTGCCACAGGGCGCCGAATCCGACGGCCTGCCGGCTGAGGTCGGTGATGCCTGTGCCGCCGAGTCCGATCCGGTTGCCGGCAACGGCCGTGTTGGGGTCGTACCAGTCGTATTTGGCCACCAGTGTGACGGGAAAATCCTCGATCTCGTGGGTCAGCATCACGTAGCCGCCCTGAAATGGACGGATGTAGGTGTCGTTGGCCGGCAGCGAGGCGTAGTTCGGACTCTGCGAGGAGGTCAGGGTGCCGGGCTGCTGGCCGAAGATGTATTCTGCATGGATGGCCGTCTCGCCCAGGGCGGTCTCGAAGGCGAATTGGGCGTTGAAGCCGATGTATTCGCGTTTGGCGAAACGGCCGAGGTTGCTCTCCGCGACGTCGGCCGTGAAGCGGTCGCCCTGCATGGTGTAGACGGCCGTCGTTCCCTGGTAAACCGAGCCGTAATAGTAGGAGGCGCCGATGCCGACCTCGATGTCGATGTCGTCGAATTCGTGTTCAAATGCCACCTGGCCGATGAAGTCGCGCCGGTTGTCCGTCTCGCGTTTGATGCCGTTGCCGGCAAAAAGGCCGCCCTGCATGCGGAAGCATTCCCACGGCGTGTCGTCCGGCCCTTCGACAGCCAGCATGACGCCGAGGTCGCGTTCCTCAGGGAAGAGCGTCTGGAACAGGTAGAAACGTTCCGGCGATTCGCGTTTGGAGGAGGAGTAGGCGATCTCGTAGCCGAACGGCCGGTTGAAAATGCCGGCCCACACCTCGAATGATTCCAGCCACGGATCCTCCACCTGGATGTAGGCATCTTTCACGCCGATGCCTTTTTCGGTGATGTCGAGCTGGAAGACACCGGTGGCGATGCCTTTTTCGTAACTCATCTTCAGGCGGCCGCGGCGGATGCCGATGCGGCTGAACGGTTCGGCAGGATTCTCGTTGCCGCTGCCCACGCGGAGTGTCGCGTCGGGTTGTCCCCATTGGTATTGGGCCTGGATGTAGCCCGATACCTTGAAGGAACCGTGGCGGCTCTCTTTTTTGTCTTCGTTGCGTTCGGATCGGTCGTCGTCCGGAGAGGAGGCGGCGTGCAGGGTCAGGGCGCAGCTCAAGGCAAGCAATAGCGTGGCGATTCGTTTGGTCATTCCTTTGATGATTTCGATGCCGCAAAACTATGACGTCCGTTTTACGCCGGCTTTACAAAAATGTTACGAAAATATTACGATGCTATCTTGTTGATAATCATTGCAGAAGTTTGCCGTGCGGGGAGAGGGGGAAGGCGTCGGGAGGCGGCTCGCAACGGAAATGTCACATCGCCCGCCGGGGCGGAAAAGCATGCCGGGCGGCGGCCGATGACAATCGCGGCGGGGTGAATCGCGTTATTTTCTTGCGGGCGCCCGTCCGGTCGGCTGCCTTTTGCGGCGCTGCAGGGCAACAGAATGGCTCCGGTGCATGGAAAACCGACAAAAAAGGAATATCTTTGACGAGAAATTTTTGTTGCGAAAAACATGAAAAACATATTGACGGTCAAAGGGCTTCACGCCACGATCGATGGAAAGGAGATATTGCGCGGCATCGACTTCAGCGTCAATGCCGGCGAAGTGCATGCCATCATGGGCCCGAACGGATCGGGCAAGAGTACCTTCGCTTCGGTCATCGCGGGCAGCCCCCGTTTTGAGGTGACCTCCGGCGAGGTGATCTACAACGGTAAGAATCTGCTGGAGATGAATATTGAGGAACGCGCGCGCGCGGGTATCTTTCTCGGTTTCCAGTATCCGGTCGAGATTCCGGGCGTGAGCATGGCCAACTTCATGAAACTGGCCGTGGCGCGCCGCCGCGAATACCTCGGCCAGCCGCCCCTTTCCTCGGGCGAGTTCCTGAAGCTGATGCGCGAGAAGGGCAAGGTGGTCGAGCTGGACAGCAAGCTGACCGGCCGTGCCGTGAACGAGGGCTTTTCGGGCGGTGAGAAGAAGAAGAACGAGATCTTCCAGATGGCCATGCTCGAACCCGAACTCGCCATCCTCGACGAGACGGACAGCGGTCTGGATATCGACGCCCTGCGCATCGTGGCCACGGGCGTGAACAAACTGCGTACGCCCGACAACGCGACGGTGGTCATCACCCACTACCAGCGTCTGCTCGACTACATCGTTCCCGACTTCGTCCATGTCCTCTACAAGGGGCAGATCATCCTGTCGGGTACGAAGGAACTGGCGCTCAAACTGGAGCGTGAGGGTTACGACTGGCTCATCAATCAATACAAATAGGCGGAGGCGTCCATGGAAAGAGCTTCTGAACTGATGAAAACCGCCGGCACGGTCATCGCGGCCGGCGGGGAGAGCGGACTGGGGCGCCGGGCCTCCGGTGCCGAGATCCGCGCGACGGACGGCATGCTGACCGTCACGGTGCCGGCCGGAGCCGTTGAGGCCGAGCCGATCGTGATCGGTGCGGGCTACGGCCGTGTGGAGGTAACGATCGGCGAAGGCGCGTCGGCTGCGTTCTGCTTCGCGACGGAGGAGGGCGAGACGCACCGCCGCTTTGCGGTGGGGGCGAACGGCTCCCTGCGCATTGCGGAGGTGGTGACCGGCCGTGCCGTACGGGCGGCCAGCGAAACCCGTCTGGCCGACGGGGCGCGTGCCGAACTGGTGACCGTCGAGCTGGGCGAAGGCGAGGCGGCGCTGGCCTACGATACGCTCCTCGAAGGACGGAGCGCCGAGGCCGTGCAGGCTGCCATCTTCATGGCGGGCGACGGCGAGCGCAAGTCGGTGAAGGTGCGCGTGGAGCATCGCGTGTCTGATTGCCGCAGCGATGTGTCGGTCAAGGGCGTGGCGTCGGGTACGGGTTTCGGCTCGTTCGACGGCATGGTCTATGTGGCGCAGGACGCGCAGCACACCGAGGCCTACCAGCAGAGCCGCAACCTGGTGCTGGGCGGCAGGGCGCGCATCCTGACCTCGCCCCAACTGGAAATCTACGCCGACGATGTGAAGTGCAGCCACGGTGCCACCGTGGGGCAGATGAGCGACGAGGCGATCTACTACATGCGTCAGCGCGGCCTGAGCGAGGCCGAGGCCAAGGGACTGCAGCTGACCGGATTCGTGAACGAAGTGGTGTCCCGCATTGCCGACGGGGCGCTGGCCGGACGGATCCTCGAAGCGGCTTCCGAGAAAATCGTCCGCCTGCAGCAGGCCGAATAGGACAGGCCGGAGGGCGGATAGCTGGAGGAACGAGATTATGTGGGATGTAAAGAAAATACGGGAGGATTTCCCGATTCTGACCCGGCAGGTGTATGGCCGGCCGCTGGTCTATCTCGACAATGCGGCGACCAGTCAGAAGCCCCGTCGGGTGATCGACTGCGAGAGCCGCCTTTACTGTGAGATGAACGCGAACGTCCACCGCGGCGTCCATTTCCTCTCCGAGCAGACGACCGAGCTGTTCGAGGAGGCGCGCGAACGGGTGCGCCGCTTCATAGGCGCCGCCTCTCGCGAGGAGATCGTCTTCACGGCGGGCGCCACGTCGGCCGTCAATACGGTGGCCTACAGTTACGGTGAACTGGCCTTCCGGCCGGGCGACAACATCGTGGTGAGCGAGATGGAGCATCACTCCAACATCGTGCCGTGGCAGCTGGTGGGCGAGCGCAAGGGCGTCGAGATCCGCATGCTGCCGATCGACGACCGGGGCGAGCTGATGATCGACCGGCTGCCCGGCCTGCTCGACGAGCGCACCCGTCTGGTGGCCGTCACGCAGGCTTCCAATGTGCTGGGAACCATGCCGCAGCTGGACGAAGTGATCCGGATGGCCCATGCGGCCGGTGCGGTCGTGCTGGTGGACGGCTGTCAGGGCATTGTCCACGGCCAGGTCGATGTGCAGCGGCTGGGGTGCGACTTCTATGTCTTCTCCGGCCACAAGCTCTATGCCCCGAACGGCATCGGCGTGCTGTACGGCCGGCGCGAGCTGCTCGACCGGATGCCCCCCTTCCTCGGCGGCGGCGACATGGTCAAACACGTCACCTTCGGCGGCACTACCTATGCCGACCTGCCCCTCAAGTTCGAGGCGGGAACGGCCAACTACATCGGCGCCATCTGTCTGGGCGAGGCGATCGCCTACTTGGAGGGAATCGACCGCGCCGAGGCGATGCGTTACGAACACGAACTGCTGCAGCGGGCCACCGAACGGCTCGCGGCGATCGACGGGGTGCGGATCTACGGCACGTCGCCCTCCAAGTGCAGCATCATCTCCTTCAACGTGGAGGGGGCGCATGCCTACGATGTGGGCATGATCCTCGACAAACTCGGCATCGCCATCCGCACGGGCGCCCATTGCGCCGACCCGCTGATGACCCATTTCGGCATTACCGGCACGGCGCGCGCCTCGTTTGCATTCTACAACACGCCGGAGGAGGCGGATGCGCTGGCTGCGGGCGTGGAACGTGCCGCCGCGATGCTGCGCTGACCGGACGGAAAAGTGAAAAGAGACCATAATAAATAGAACCATCATGCCGCTGATCGTAATCGAAGGGCTGGACGGAGCGGGCAAATCGACCCAGATGGAGCTGTTGAGGAACCATCTGACGGCGCGCGGGAAGGAGTGCGTGCATCTCCACTTTCCGCGTTTCGACGCACCGGTGTACGGCGAGCTGATCGCCCGTTTCCTGCGCGGCGAGATGGGGGCGATGGAGGCGGTCGATCCCTATGTGGTGGCGCTGCTCTTTGCCGGTGACCGCGCCGATGCCGCGCCGATGCTGCGCGGGTGGCTGGCGCAGGGCAAGTTCGTGCTGCTGGACCGCTATGTCCCCTCCAATGTCGCCTACCAGTGTGCCAAACTGTCGGATCGCACGCGGCAGGATGCGCTGAAGCGTTGGATCCTGGAGCTGGAGTACGGCCACAACGGGGTGCCGCGTCCCGATGCCGCCCTCTTCCTGGACGTTCCCTTCGCCTTCACCGAGCGCAGCCTGCGGGCGCAGCGCAGCGGCGACGACCGTGCCTACCTCAACGGCGGGGCGGATATTCACGAGGCTTCGCTCGACTTCCAGCGGCGGGTGCGGGAGATCTACCTGCGCATGGCCGGCGAGGAGGGTGCGCCCCGCACGATCGACTGTGCGACGCCGGAAGGGGAGATGGCTCCGCCGGAGGAGGTGTTCGACCGGATCCGGAGGGCGCTGGACGGCCTGCTGGAGTAACGGAAAGGGAGGGAGAAGATGACCGGAGAAAAGAGATACGGATGGCTTCCGCAAGTGTGCCGCATCGTAGTGGGTGCGGTCTTCGTCTTTTCGGGGCTGGCCAAGAGCATCGACCCGTGGGGGACGGCGCTCAAGACCCAGGAGTACCTGACGGCCTTCGGGCTGGAGGCGCTGACCGGCTGGGGGGGCGTGATCGCCGTGGCGCAGTGCGTGGCGGAGACGACCCTCGGCTTCATGCTGCTGTTCCGGGTGCGGATGAAGCTGACGGCGCTGCTGATGCTGGTGCTGATGAGTTTCTTCACGCTGCTGACGCTGGGGATTGCTGTGTGGAACCCGCTCGACGACTGCGGCTGTTTCGGCAGCGCGCTGAAAATAGACAACTGGACCACCTTTGCCAAAAACATCGTGCTGCTGGCGGCGACCCTCGTCGTGTGGCGGACCTGGCGCGGGGAGGCCTGCCGGCCGTTCACCCTGCGCGAGGGCGTGCTTACGGCCGTTTTCGCCCTCTGTACGGGCGGAGTGATCGGCTACAGCTGGCGCAGCCTGCCGCCCGTGGAGAGCGGCCTCTATGCCGTCGGCACCGACCTGCGGCGCGACGTACTCTGCTCCAGCTGCATGGGGCGCGCGATGACGCTCGTGTACGAGGATCTGCGGAACGGCGGCGAACGGGAGTTTGCCCTCACCGACACGACCTGGTACGACACTGCGCGGTGGCGCTATGTGACCACGCGGTCGCCCTACGACAGCCTGCCCGAACGGGCGAAGAAGCATGACTTTGCCCTGTGGCGCAACGGATTCGACCGGGCGGACGAAGTGGTCTTTGCCGAGGGGGACACCTACCTGATGCTCGTGCGCGACCGCGGCCGGTGGAAGGATGCCTGCCGCGAGGCGATGGAGCGGTTTGCGGCGCGCATCGGAGAAGAGGCCCGCGTGGTGTGGGTCTTCGGCGTTGAGGAGGGGCAGCAGCCCCTCGAACCGTTCGGCGGGGAGGAACCCTGCGGCATGGAGCGGGCGACGATGGCCGAGCTGCTGCGTGCGGACGGCGGCGTGGTGCGGATTACGGACGGGGTGGTGACGGCCAAGCGGTCGTGCGCCCGTCTGGACAAATGGATGAATAAACAATCAGACAACAGATAGAAAAAGTTATGAACGGACGGAAAATACGGATCCTGTGTCTGGCGGCCGTGCTGACCGCGTGGACGGGGGCGGAGATGCCGGCCCAGCAGCCGGTGCGTGTGGAACAGCGCCTCGATCGGGCCGAGAGCCTGTACCGGATGGAGAAATACGGCGCAGCCTACCAGGAGCTGCGGCGCGTGCAGCGCGACTGGATCGACGCCGATGCCGCCGAAACCGAACAGTTGGACCGCCTGATCGCCCTGTGTGCCGCCCGTGCGGAGCGCAGGGAGGCGCAGGCGCTGCTGGAAAACTACCTCGACCGCCATGCGGCCGCTGCCGGCAGCAATGCGGCGCATTTTGAATTGGGCAACCTCTATTTCGGTCAGGAGAAGTATCGGGAGGCCATTGCCCAGTACGATGCGGTGCGGATCGGTCAGCTCACCGCCGACGAGCAGAACGAGTACCGGTTCAAACTCGGCTATGCCTGCTTCTGCGAGCGGCTCTCCGAGGAGGCGCAGCGCGAACTGGAGCAGGTGGCCTTCACCAGCCCCTACTACCCGCACGCCCAGTACCTGATCGGCTACATGGCCTACCGGCGCGGCGACTATGCCGGGGCGAAGCAGGCCTTCACGGTGATCGCCGACGATCCGGCCTACCGCAACGTGCTGCCCTTCTATCTGCTGCAGATCGAGTTCAACGAGGGCAACTACCACTATGTGCGTGAGAACGGCGGTGCCGTGCTGCGCATGGCGGCCGGCGACCGGCAGCGCGAGCTGACCCGCATCATCGGCGAGAGCTGGTTCCAGACGGGCGGCTGGCGCGAGGCGATCCAGTACCTGCAGCGCTATGCCGAACTGGGCGGCCGCCAGGGGCGCGAGGAACTCTACATGCTGGGTTTCTCCTCCTACATGATCGGCGAATACGGCGATACGGAGCGCTACCTGTCGCAGGTGGCCGGTCCGGACGACAAACTGTCGCAGAACGCCAGCTACCACCTGGCCGACTGCTACCTGCGCACGGGGCGCAAGCAGCAGGCCATGCAGTCGTTTGCCATTGCCGCCACCGAGGGCGAGGGCTACGAGGAGTCGATCGCCGAGGATGCCCTGTTCAACTACGGCAAGCTGCAGTACGAACTGGGGGGCGGCTATTTCAACGAGGCGATCAACGTGCTGAACCGCTACCTCGACCGCTACCCGCAGTCGTCCCACGTGCCGCAGGTGAAGGAGTATCTGGCGGCGGCCTACTACAATTCCCGCAACTACGATGCGGCCTATCAGGCGATCATGCAGGTGCCTGATCCGGACAACAACCTGAAGGCCGCCCTGCAGAAGATCACCTACTTCCGCGGACTGGAGTATTTCAACGAGGGGGACTACGTGATGGCGCGCCGGCTGCTCGACCAGTCGCTGGCCAACCGATTCAATGCCAAATATACCGCCCTGGCGGGCTTCTGGCTCGGCGAGATCAGCTACCGCGAGAACGAACTGGAGGATGCCGCCGTGCGCTATGCCGCCTATGTGCGGCTGTCGCCCCGCAACGAGCCGGAAAACCGGATGGCGCGCTACAACCTGGGCTATGTCTATTTCAACCGCAAGGACTGGGAGAATGCCCGCAAGTGGTTCGACGACTTCCTGATCGACAACCGCACGAAGGACAGCTATGCGGCCGACGCCTACAACCGGCTGGGCGACATCGCCTACAGCGGCCGGTCGTTCTGGCGGGCCATCGAGTTCTACGACAAGGCGGCGGCCATGGGTACCGACGAGCGCTACTACTCGGCCTACCAGCGGGCGCTGATGCTCGGCATGGTGCAGCGTCCCGAACGCAAGATCGAGAGCCTGCAGGAGATCGTGCGCAAGGGCGAGGGCCCCTATGTGGCCGAGGCGACCTTCGAGCTGGGACGCACCTACATGGGGCGCCAGCAGTATGACAAGGCGGCGGGCGTGCTGGAGCAGTTCGCTGCGACCTATCCCTCTTCGCCCCGCTATGCCGCCGCGCTGAACGAACTGGGTCTGGCCTACCAGAACCTCGGCAACGATGCGAAGGCGCTCGAATACTACAAGCAGGTGATGACGCGCGAGAAGGGATCCGACGCCGCCCGCAACGCCATGAACGGCATCCGGACGATCTATGTCGAGCGCAACGATGTGGACACCTACTTCGCCTATGCCGAGAGCGTGGGCGTGGAGACCGATCTGGGCGAGGTGCAGCGCGATTCGCTGGCATTCGTCGCCGCCCAGCGCGTCTATCTGTCGGGCGACACGGAGCGCGCCTCCTATGCGCTGGACAACTACATGACCGGTTATCCGAAGGGGGCCCATTTCTGCGACGCCCTCTTCTTTGCCGGTGAGAATGCCGTGGCGGCGGGCAACCGCGAGCGGGCCATGAAATACTACCGCCGGCTGGCGGCCATGCGTGCCAACGACTTCACGGAGCGCGGTCTGGAGCGGCTCTCGTCGCTGGGCATGGAAACGGGATCGTATGACGATGCGGCCGATGCCTATCTGCGGCTGGCCGGTCTGTCCACAGCGCCGGCCAAACGCGACGCGGCGCTGGGCGGCTACCTGAAGGCCGTGCGGGCGGCGAAGAAGGACGACGCGACCGTGCTGGCCGCTGCCGAGAAGGTACTCGCCCAGGCGGCCGACGAACGGGTGAAACGGCAGGCCGTCTATGCCAAGGCCGACGTGCTGCGCCGCACCGGTCATGCCGAGGAGGCGCTGCCGCTTTATGCACAGATCAGCGACGACGTCTCGACGGCCGAAGGTGCGGAGAGTGCCTATCGGGTGATTGAGGCGGCACGCCGTCGGGGCGACAACCAGCGCGTGGAGACCCTGGTCTATGCGTTTGCCGACAAGAATACGCCGTATGCCTACTGGCTCGGCCGGTCGTTCCTGATCCTGGGCGACATCTATGCCGAACGGGGCGATACGTTCCAGGCGCGCGCCACCTACCAGAGCATTGTGGACGGCTATCCCAATCAGACGGACGGCGTGGTGAAAGAGGCGCGCGAACGGATTGCCGCGCTGAAGTAAATGCGGAGAATGTGCTATGAAAAGGAATGAATCCATAAATATCGCCGGAACGATGAAACGATATACGATCCTTTGTTGTGTCCTGATGGCGGCCGTGCCGTCCGTGTGGGCGCAGGAACCGACCATCGATCAGCAGATCGAGGTCACGCGGCAGTATGTGCCGGAGGTGGAGGGGGCGCGCAAGCTCGACTTCCGTCCCCGCATGAACGATACGGTGACGCTGAAGCCCGACATCGACTATGCCATCCACCCCACGCCGTGGAAAACCGTTTTCGGTACCGAACCGATTGCGCCCGTGGGCATCAGTACGGCCGAATATACCCGTCCCTATCCCTACTACCTGCGGCTGGCCGGCGGTTATCCCGGAATGAGCCTGCTCGACTTCCATGTGGACAAATCGACCCGCACCAACCGCTTCGGCGTCCATGTCAATCACTACGGCGAGTGGATTCGCCAGGAACGTCCGGTGGAGGAGGGGGCGTCGTTCATGCCGTGGACGACCAACGACATCGGCGTCTATGCCGGCCGCGACTTCGGGCGGCAGTCGCTCGACTTCCGTGCCGACGTGAGCCTGGACTATTACGATGCCTTCCGGCTGACGGATACCCGGCGGGGCTATTTCAACCAGGATCTCGATGTGCGGCTGAGCTACGGCGACGATTTCACCGACTTCTCGCGGTTCAACTATCGGGTGGCGCTGTCGGGCGGCATCTCCCAGCTCCATGTCGGCTACGGCCGTGCGGAGGTCAATCTGGGCGGCCGCGTGGGTGACGGCGTGTTGCTCGGCGACGTGATTTTCGACGGCTGGTGGCAGCCGTTCTACGCCGCGGTCAGCAGCAGCGACTGGTATGTGGGGCTGGCGCCGCGCTATGTGGCCACGTTCGGCCGTTTCGGCCTGCGAGCGGGACTCGAACTCTACTACAACCGCTATCGGGGTACGCAGTACGGCGTGTATGACGAGCCGCACGACAAGGCGTTCCAGCGTTTCTTCGTGCTGCCCGACATCGACTTTTCCTATAAGGTGGCCGATGCGTTCGTACCCTACCTGATGGCCGACGGCGAACTGGGCGATGGCTCCTATCGCGGTCAGCATCTCCTGAACCCCTACGGACAGGGCGATCTGGTGGAGCGTCCCCGCATCATGTCCTTCGGCGGCGGTTTCCGCGGCGATACGGCCTCGATCCTCTCCTACGACGTGCAGGTGGGCTATTCGCTGGCCGAACTGCTCAACTTCAAGCTGATGGAGAATGCGTGGTTCAATGCCTTCATTACGCCGACCGACATCTTCTATGTCGATGCGGACGTGAAACTGCGCCTGCCGATGGGCTTCTGGTTCGAGGCGGGGCTGCGTTACAACGACCTCCGGACCCGTCCGGACGACAGCCTGCCCGAAGGGGGCAACGTGCAGATCGGTACGGGCATTGCGCCCCTGCTGGTGACCGGCGAGGTCGGCTACCAGTGGCGTGACAAGCTCTTCGTGCAGGTCGGCGTCGAGTACGGCAGCCAGCGCTATGCGGCGACGGATACCAACCTCTATGTCGCCGTACCCGGTTATGTCGATCTGTGGGCCGAGGTGATGTTCAAGCCCACCCGCAAGGTCGGCGTATTCGTGCGGGGCGGCAACCTGCTCAACCAGCCGAACTACCGCTATCTGGTCTATCGTGCCATCGGCGCCAACGTGCTGGCCGGAGCGACCTTCTCGTTCTGAGACGGAAAAAGAATCAAGAAAGGAGTAACGAAATGAATGCAGAAAAAGTAGCGCAGTATATCGTCGAATGGATGGATGCCTATCTGAAAGGCACCGGTGCGGCGGGATTCGTGGTGGGCATATCGGGCGGCATCGACTCGGCCGTGGTGTCGTCGCTGGCGGCCATGACGGGACGCCGCACGCTGTGTGTCACCCTGCCGATCCACCAGGCCCGGTCGCAGGTCGATCGGGCTGCCGAGCATGTGGCCCGGCTGACGGCCCGCTTTGCCAATGCCGAGGCGGCGCATGCCGATCTGACGGCTCCCTACGAGGCGTTCCGTGCGGCCTTCGACCCTACGGTGGGAGCCGGTGCGTCGCAGGCGACGGTCGATCTGGCCGGAGCCAATGCCCGCTCGCGGCTGCGTATGACGGCGCTCTACTATTTTGCCGGCATGAACAACCTGCTGGTGGCCGGTACGGGCAACAAGATCGAGGACTTCGGCGTAGGCTTCTTCACCAAATACGGCGACGGCGGTGTGGACATCAGTCCGATCGCCGACCTGACCAAGACGGAGGTCTATGAACTGGGCCGCTGGCTGGGCGTGCCGGAGTCGATCCTGACGGCGGCGCCGACCGACGGACTCTTCGGCGACGACCGCACCGACGAGCAGCAGATCGGAGCCTCCTATCCCGAACTGGAGCGCGCCATGCGGCAGGACGAGGAGGGTGTCGATCCCCTGAGCCTTCCGGAGCGGGAGCAGCGGGTGCTGGAGATCTTCCGGCGCCGCAATCGGGCCAACCGCCACAAGATGGAGCCGATTCCGGTGTGCCGCATTCCCGACGCCGTGCGGGAGTAGTTTTCCCCCGGCGTGCGGAACCCATGAAACGGTGCGTATGGCAATTTGCTGCAGCCGCCTGTCTGGTAGCGGCGTTTGCTGCCGGATGCGGCAGCAGGGGGAATCGTGTTTTGGGAGCGGCTCCTTCGGATGCCGTGGCGGTCGGAACGGACATCGTGCCGGCACCTGAGCCGCTCGTGCATACGATTCCGGATTCGTTGCGTACGCCGGAGCAGCAGCAACTGTGCGACCGGTTGCGGCAGACCGTGGCGGAATATCTGCGGGTTGAGGACGGCCGGCTGGTATTTACGCTTTCGGAACGGGAGTTTCTGGAACGGGGCATACCGAAAGTATACTATGACAAACTGCTGCAGGATCTGGCCGATGCCAACCGCTGGGCCGATTCGATCGGGGAGGTCCAGCTGGAGCAGTTGTTGCGGGAGGCCTATCCGCTGCCGCAATAGATGCCGGAGCAGGAGGATGGGATGAGAAGATAGAAACAGAGGGGAATCACGCTTTTGCAGGTGATTCCCCTCTGTTGTGTCCGGGGTGCGGGTTGTCAGAAGCGCAGGCTGACGTAGAGGCGCATCGAGTTGGTGCGGAGCTTGCGGTTGAAGCTGTTGAAGATGTCGCCGAAGTTCTCGGCGTCCTCATTGACGTCGCTGAACGAAATGTTCCGGTAGGAGGCATTGCCCCAGCGGTTCTCGAAACCGATCGAGATGAAACGGTAGGAGACCGAGATGCCCGCATTGAAGAAGGAGACATAGTTGTAGCCCAGCTCGTCGTTCAGCACGACCATCGAGAAGGTCGGCGCGTAGCGGAAATAGATGCCGATCTTCAGCTGGTCCACCGGATTGATGGTGAACGAAGGACCCACCTGCATGGCGATGTCGGCCTGGTGGAGACCCAGGGCAAGGTCGATGACCTCCTCGCCGTCGGACGGAGTGCGGTTCGTCCAGGAGGGGTCGTTGTATTTGGCATAGTTGAGGTCGCACATCGTCCAGTCGATGCCGAACTTCATCATGCCTGCCAGCGGTTTCTTGTGCAGGTAGTAGGTCTTTCCCGACGAGAGGGCGATGCCGAAGCTGCTCTTCCATTTCAGGTTGTTCAGGTCGGTGAAGGTCAGCGACTGGAAGACGTAGGCGATGTTGAAGTAGCGGGCGCGGTCGTTCCAGATGGTCTGGAGCCGGCGGCTCTGTTCATAGTCGTCCTGCGACAGGGCGAAGGATGCCCGCGCCGGAGCGGCATACGGTGCCGGCAGCGCGATGGCCGCGGACGACGCCTGCGAGGGAACGTTGCTGCCGGCCCATGCGGCAGCGGCACAGGAGATGACTCCCAGAAGGGTGAGGATCAGTTTTTTCATGTTGGTATTGCATTGAAGTGACCGGCGCGTCGGACTTCGGGCGGAAGGAGCGGTGGCGGTTCACCGTGGGAGCGGAGCCGACGGTCGTTCGGACGGGACAAAGATACGAAAAACGGCCGCAGGGCGGACGTTCCGGCGCGGGGTTTTGTGTCTGCGGGCAGCTAACGGATGCCGAGCCGGTCGAGTGCGGCGGCATAGGCGCGGGCGTTGCGGTTGTGTTCCTCCAGCGTGCGGGCAAAGGCGTGGTAGCCGGAGAGGTCGGCGCGGGCGCAGAAATAGTAGTAGTCGTGCTGGCGGTAGTTGAGTACCGCATCCATGGCGGCGATGGAGGGCATGCGGATCGGGCCGGGCGGCAGTCCGAAATAGAGATAGGTATTGTAAGGCGAAGGTGCGTCCAGGTGGCGGTAGAGGATACGGCGCAGCGTGAAATCCCCTACGGCGTATTTGACGGTCGGGTCGGCCTGCAGGCGCATGCCCCGCCGCAGCCGGTTGATATAGACGCCCGCAATGGCGGGCATCTCGTCGGTGCGGTTGGTCTCCTCGTCGATGATCGAGGCGAGCGTGGCCACCTCCTTCTGCGACAGCCCCGTGCGGGTGAGCTTGCCCTGCCGCTCCCCGTTCCAGAAACGGAGGTACTCGCGGTGCATGCGGGCGGCGAACTCCTCCGGCGATACGGTCCAGTAGACTTCGTAGGTGTTCGGAATGAACATGCCGATGAACTCCTGCGGCGCGAAGCCGTAGCCTGCAGCGATCGAATCGTTCAGCAGGACGTTGGCAAAGGCGGCCGAATCGGCCTGCAGCTGGCGTTCCAGAGTGCCGGCCAGCTGGGGCATCGTGCGGATATTGTTGAACGACAGGTTGATGGGGGTCTGGATGCGGCCGCGCAGGCGGACGGCCAGCCGGTAGGCACTCGTTCCCTTGCCGATCTCGTAGCGTCCCGAGAAGGTGCGCTTCTCAAGCCCCATTGCGCGGGCGAGCAGGCGGAAGCGGCCGGGCGAGGTGAGTTTGCCTTCGAGCGAGTCCTTCAGGGCGTCGAACGGGGTACCGGCCGGCAGGGTCAGGGTGAAGGGATCCCGGACAATGTTGCCGTAGCGCAGCGTGTAGGCGGTGGCCGCCAGCATGACGGCAAGTCCTAAAATGCAGATCGTCAGCGCGAGAACGACCTTGCGGCGGCGTGGGGGTAACGGGTGCGGCATCGGTTTTTGTTTTCAATCGGAAGATCGTTTGCAAATCTATGAAAAATTTGCTTATCTTTGCGGCAGGGTAAGTCTTATACGACCAGCTCCTGCTGAATCCCCTAGGCGTGGAAGCGAGCAAGGGTAGGCGGTTGTAGCGGTGCGATATAAGTAGCTTACCCTTTTTTTTATGCTTTTTCCGGACGGGAAGCCGCATGCTCCGGCAGGATACACAGGACTTCCCGACAAAAATACCGTACAGATTATGAGTAAGTTGGGTAAAACGGGAATGGGTGCTGCACTCGGCATCGCCCTGATGCTGGTCGGCGCATGTGCCGGAGGCTGCCGGAACGCTGCCAAGGGCGCTCCGGGCGTTTCGGATACGCTGGCGCTGAATTTTCTGAACGTCGAGCAGGCGGCGGCCTTTCTCGGCAGCGAAGACCACCACACGCGGAGTCTGGACCGTTTCGCGCTGGAGGGGCTGACCGGCCGCAAGGGCGCCACGTCGGAAGATTTCCGCCGTTTCGCCGCCGAGCAGGCGCGCGAGTGGACGCCCGAAGCCCGTCGGGTGGTGCAGGAAAAGACCGACAGCCTCAACGACGTGATCCTGCAGAAGCAGCTCGACCTGAATTTCCCGGAGCGGATCGACATTCTGGTCAGCACGCTGCGCGAGGAGGGCGAAGCCGACGGCTACACGCGCGGCAAGACCATCGTCTGCAACGAACGGATGCTGGCGCTTGCGCCTCCCTATATGGTCACTTCGCTGATCGCCCACGAGGCCTTCCATGTGCTGACGCGCAACAATCCCGACCTGCGGCGCCGGCTCTATGCCCTCATCGGATTCACCGTGCTGCCCCGCACCGTGGAGCTGCCCGCGGGGCTGGCCGAATATGTGATCGACAATCCCGACGTGAACGCCCACGACAGCTATGCGACCTTCACCATCGACGGCCGGCAGCGCGACTGCATCATGCTGCTCTATTCCAAGCGCGATTACGAGGGGGGCGGCTTCTGGAGCTATTTCAGCACGGGGCTGCTGGAGATCGACCCCGAAACCTGCCGGCCGGTACTCGACGAGAACGGGCAGTGGCACGTCTACGAAGTGGAGGAGGCGGTCGATTTCTTCGACAAGGTGGGGCGCAATACCGACTACGTCCTCGACCCGGAGGAGGTGCTGGCCGACAACTTCTCGTTCCTGCTGACCCGCGACATCGAGACGATGCCGTCGCCCGAACTGCTCCGCCGCATGGAGGCGGTCTGCCGCGGGGAGGAGTAGGTACTGCGGATGCTTTTGCGATTGAAAAACGATAACGGATATGATGGTTAAACTGTATGCCGAGAACCCCAATCCGCGCGACGTGGCGCGGGTGGTCGAGACGCTGCGCCACGACGGCGTGGTGATTTGCCCGACGGACGGGGTGTATGCGTTCGTCTGCGCCCTGTCGAGCCAGAAGGCGATCGACCGGATCAAAACGCTGCGCAACCGCCGCAACGACGAACTGACGCTCATCTGCGACGGGCTGAGTACCGTGGCACAGTATGCACGGGTCGATAACGGACAGTTCCGGATCCTCAAGCGCAATCTGCCCGGCGCGTTCACCTTCGTGCTGCAGGCTTCCGGCCAGATTCCCGTCAAGGCGCTGGGGCGCCGCAAGACGGTCGGTGTCCGGGTGCCGGCCAACGATATTCCCGTGGCGATTGCCCGTGAACTGGGCATGCCCCTGGTGACGGCTTCGGTCAAGACGGACGACGAGGTGGTCGAGTATGCCACCGATCCCGAACTGCTCGACGAACGGTACGGCCATCTGGCCGATCTGGTCATCGACGGCGGCCTGGGCGGTCTGACCCCCACCACGGTGGTCGATCTGACGTCGGGCGAACCGGAGATTCTCCGCGAAGGAGGCGGCGAACTGGTGTAGCCGTTGCGCACAGGGCAAAGCAAAATGCCGCAGGAAGCATCGTCTTCCTGCGGCATTGTTTTTTCGTGGGCGGCCGTTTTTTCGTGGGCGGCCGTCTTTTTTGGGAGTGCCGGCGTTGCTGCGGGAGGGCGCCGGCGGCATTGTCTGTGGGGAGAGAAGGTCTCCGGCGGGTCATTTCGGCCACTCGCTGACCTCCAGGTCGCGGATGTCGCGGCCGTTGATGACGAGCCGCACGGCCGTGCGCACCTTGTGAAAGCCGTATTTGCCCGCTGCGCCCGGGTTGATGTGCAGGGCGTCGTGGGTGCGGTCGTAGATCACCTTCAGGATGTGTGAGTGGCCCGTGACGATCAGGTTGGGGCGGTACTGCCCGATGGCGCGGAGAAACGGCGGGGCATAGCGACCCGGGTAGCCGCCGATGTGGGTCATCAGCACCGAGACCTCCTCGCACGCGAAGCGGGCCGTTTCGGGCCACGCCCGTCGGGTGGTGCAGTCGTCGATGTTGCCATAGACGGCGTGCAGGGGTTTGAAGGCGGCGATGCGGTCGGCCAGTTCGATGGAGCCGATGTCGCCCGCATGCCACAGTTCGTCCACTTCGGCGAAGAATTCGCGGAGCGGCGCGTCGAACAGGCCGTGCGTGTCGGAAAGGATGCCTATGCGTTTCATCGTCGGCAAAGATAGCAATTTTAGCGCAACAGCATTTTCCAACCGAAATTGGCACTGTTATTGCTGAAAAAACGATAAATGTAACCTTTTTTACTACTATTTCCTATGAAAAAATCATGTTGTCTTGTTGCGCTGGTGGCGCTGTTGCTGACGGCCTGCCATAAAGCACCCACAGGTACATGGTGGCGCATGTCCTATATGTGGTGTTATTGGAGCGATGTTTCGAAAGTGTGGGTGTAAGTGAAAGACGGAACGTCGTTCCGGTTCCTCGAATGCAGCTTCCGCGGCGATTGCATTATGTCGGATAGCGAAGGGTATGCCGAGATCGGTGAACTGTATGGCGATACGGATTTCAGACGGCAAGCGACCCCCGGGCCACGGGGCTTCAGCCCGGAGTGGCTGGCGGTCGAAGTCGTGAGCGATCAGGAGTTCAACGGCCGTCCGGCGGGTACGTCGCTGGCCGATGTGACGATGTTCGTGGGGCGTTCTGCCTCGGACTTTGTGGCGGCCGGTTATCCTTCTTATGAGGATTTCCATCCCGTTGTGGACGAGGTGGCTGCGGAGTGGTGGGCTGCACTGCCGTTGGATGACGTTTGTTCCAGTCTTAGTTGGGAGACGACTCCCGTGGCGATTCCGTTGTCGGAGTTCGGGCAGGAGGATTGGCGTCTGCTGACCGACGCCCCGTTCTGCATCGTCTTTACGGAGGAACCCGCCGTGCGGCAGCACACCTTTACGGTTACCTTCCGGTTCACGGACGGGGAGTCGGTCTCCGAGTCGGTGGAGTGTGACTTCGACGGAGCCGGGACGCCGTCCGAATCGTGACGCACGGCCGGCTGCCCGAAGCGAAGGGGGAGGCCGGAGCCGGTTGCACCGATAACAAAAGCGAGAGGCATTCCATGCGGAATGCCTCTCGCTTTGTCTTTGACCGGAGCGCGGATTACATCTGGCCGGTCATCTGTTTGTAGAGGTTGTTGTACTTCTCGTACTTCTCCATCATGCCGTCCATCTCGCGGATGCGGAAGGTGACGTTCTTCAGCAGCTCGATCGTTCCGAGGTTGCTGGGATCGATCTCGGCTGCCTTCTCCAGGAACGGCACGGCCTCGGCGTAAACCACGAAGGCTTTCGACAGTTCGGCGTCATACTCGTCCTGCGTGGCGAACGTTGCGGCGCGGGCATTCACGTCGTCCAGAATCTTCTCGGCCTTCTTGATGTAGACGATGCCGAGGTTGTTGTTGGCGATGTAGCTGTCGGGCAGCAGGGCAACCATGTGCGTAAAGGCCTCGATGGCTTTGTCGTAGTTCTCCTGGCTGACGTACAGCACGCCCAGTGCGCTCCACATGTCGGCATTGTCCGGAGCCTGCTGCAGTGCGTTCTCGACGATCGACAGGATCTGGTTCGGATCCTCGCCGAGGAAGACGTAGGCTTCCGAGAGGCTCTCGATGATGTTCGTGTCGGACGGGTACTGGGCCATGCCCTCTTCAAGATAAACCTTGGCCTTCTTGATGGCCTCCGGATCGTTGGCCGCATTGCCGCGGTAGGCGTGGTAGATCAGGTAGTAGATCTCGGCGTCATTGGCGATCTTCTCGGCTGCCGTCAGGCATTCGATGCTCTTGAGGTAGTCTTTGGCGAAGAGGTACGACAGACCGGCATCGTGCAGCAGCGTGTAGACGTCGCTGTCGGCGATGGTGAAGCAATCCAGCTTGGTGATGTCGTAGGCCTTGATGAACATGTCGGCCGCCTCGTTGTACATGGCGAGCGCATAGTAGAGGGCGCCCGTCTTCGAATACTCGTCATAGACTTTCTTCAGACCTTCCTGCACCTTCTCGGCCACCTTGGGGTTGGTGCTGCCTTCCAGCTCGTAGGCCTTCACGTAGGCTTCGGTGGCCTTGCCCAGCGCACCCGGGTAGATCTCCTTGGTTACCACCCACGAGATCGGCTTGTTGTTGATGTCCAGATAAACATCGACATAGGGGAAAATGCCTTTGCTGTAGGGCTGGCCGGCGATTTCGACCATTTCGGCTCCGGTCGGCTCGCCGAACAGCATCATCACCGTGGAGGCGTCGATGCCGTCATAGAGGTTTTTCGACACCTCCGTAGCTGCCTGGTAGAAGGTCTCGCCGCGCGAAAGCCACGTGGCAGCCTTGTTCTCCTTCTTCGGATTGACGATGTCGGCGTTCGATCGTTCGATCTTTTTCAGCAGGCCTTTCTCGTTGATGCTGACCTGCTGGGCGAAGAGCGACGGGGATGCGAGCAGCATCGCGGTCGTTGCCAGTAAGAATAATTTTTTCATGATACGTTGTGTGTTGGTGAATTGTTCCGTTTCCGTAGCGCTGCGAAAGCCGTTCAGGCTTCCGAAGCGGGTTCCTCCGCCGGTTGGCCGGCTGCAGGTGTCGTTTCCGTCTCCTCCTCCGTCTCTTCGCTTTTGGGAACCGCCATGACCGAAGCGATGGCGTCGCCGGCGCGCAGGTTGATGATCCGCACGCCCTGCGTGGCGCGGCCCGCTACCCGGATGTCGGCTGCGGCCGTGCGGATCGCCGTGCCGTTGCGGGTGATGATCATCAGGTCGTTGTCGTCCGATACGGACTGGATGGAAACCAGTTTGCCCGTCTTTTCGGTCACCTGCAGGGCCTTCACGCCTTTGCCGCCGCGGTTGGTCATGCGGTACTCCTCCAGGTCGGTGCGCTTGCCGTAGCCGTTTTCGCTCAGCACGAGGATGTCGTCCTGGCTGTCCGGCTCCATGCAGATCATGCCTACCACGCGGTCGTCACCCTCGATGGTGATGGCGCGGACGCCGGCTCCCGTGCGGCCGATGGGGCGCACCGTGCTTTCGGGGAAGCGGATCGCCTTGCCTTCGCGGGCCGCAATGATGATCTCGGCGCTGCCGCTGGTGAGGCTGGCGTCGATCAGCTGGTCGCCCTCCTTGATCGTGATGGCGTTCACACCGTTCTGGCGCGGACGCGAGTAGGCCTCCAGCGACGTCTTCTTGATGATGCCGTCGCGGGTACACATCACGATGTAGTTGTTCTCGACATACTCCTTGTTGTCCAGCCCGCGCACGTTGATGTAGGCGCGCACCTTGTCGTCCGGTTCGATCTGGATGACGTTCTGGATGGCGCGTCCCTTCGAGGAGCGGGTGCCTTCGGGGATGTTGTAGACCTTCAGCCAGTAGCAGCGTCCCTTCTCGGTGAAGAAGAGCATCGTGTCGTGCATGTTGGCCATGTAGAGGTGTTCGATGAAGTCCTCGTCACGCGTGGCGCTCGCCTTGATGCCCACGCCGCCGCGGTGCTGGGTGCGGTATTCGGCCAGCGGGGTGCGCTTGAGGTAGCCCATGTGCGAAATGGTGATGACCATCTCGTCGTCGGCATAGAAGTCTTCGGGGTTGAACTCCTCGGCGCTCATGACGATCTCCGTGCGGCGCTCGTCGCCGTACTTCTCCTTGATCTCCATCGTCTCGTCCTTGACGATGCCCAGGCGCATGGCGCGGCTGGCCAGCACCTCGTGGTAGTATTCGATGCGTTTCAACAGGTCGGCGTATTCGTCCTCGATCTTGTGGCGCTCCAGACCGGTCAGGGCGCGCAGACGCATGTCGATGATGGCCTGTGCCTGTACGTCCGACAGGCCGAAACGCTCCATGAGCGCCTGTTTGGCGATGTCGGGCGTCTGCGAGTTGCGGATGATGGAGATGATCTCGTCGATGTGGTCGAGGGCGATCAGCAGTCCCTTGAGGATGTGGGCGCGTTTCTCGGCCTGGTCGAGGTCGTAGCGCGTGCGGCGCTCCACCACGTCGTGGCGGTGATCCACGAAGAGACGGATCAGGTCCTTGAGGTTGAGCAGCACCGGACGGCCGTTCACCAGCGCAATGTTGTTCACGGGGAAACTCGTCTGGAGCGGCGTATGTTTGTAGAGGGTGTTCAGCACCACGCTGGCCACCGCATCGCTCTTGAGGATGATGACGATGCGCGTGCCGCGGCGGTCGCTCTCGTCGTTGATGTAGGAGATGCCGTCGATCTTCTTTTCGTTGATCATGTCGGCGATCTTGCGGATCATCTCGGCCTTGTTCACCATGTAGGGGATCTCGGTCACCACGATGCATTCACGGCCGCTGTGGGTGTGTTCGATCTCGGTCTTGGCGCGCATGATGATGCGGCCGCGACCCGTTTCGAGTGCCTCGCGCACCCCTTCGTAGCCGTAGATGATGCCGCCCGTGGGGAAGTCAGGCGCCTTGACGTATTTGGCCAGCTCGGACACCTCGATGTCGGGGTTGTCGATGTAGGCCGCAATGGCGTCGCACACCTCCGACAGGTTGTGGGGAGCCATGTTGGTGGCCATACCCACGGCGATGCCCGATGCACCGTTGACCAGCAGTAGCGGAATGCGGGTGGGCAGTACGGTGGGTTCCTGGATGGTGTCGTCGAAGTTATTGACGAAATCGACCGTATCCTTGCCGATGTCGGCCATCACCTCGTCGGCAATCTTGCGCATGCGGGCCTCGGTGTAACGCATGGCGGCGGGGCTGTCGCCGTCCATCGAACCGAAGTTGCCCTGGCCGTCCACCAGCGGGTAGCGCATGGCCCACGGCTGCGCCATGCGGACCATGGCTTCGTACACGGAACTGTCGCCGTGGGGGTGGAACTTACCGAGTACGTCGCCGACGATACGGGCGCTTTTACGGTGGGGTTTGTCCGAGTAGAGATTCAACTCGTTGCTCATGTCGAAGAGGATGCGCCGGTGGACGGGTTTGAGGCCGTCGCGCACATCGGGCAGCGCACGCGAGACGATTACCGACATCGAGTAGTCGATGTAGGCGGTTTTCATCTCCTCTTCTATGTTGATGCGGATGATTCGCGGATTTTCGGGTCCGTCCCCATTCGCAGCAGGGTTCTGGGGTGTAACGTTAGTTTCTTCTGCCATATAGCTTTCGATCTTCGCTCTTGCTTACATTAAACATGTAAAGATACGATATTTTTGAAATTTGACCAAACGTGATGCGGCCTAAAACGACGGTGTGGGATGCCCTTTATGTGATTTTTGCGTGCGGGGATAAATGGAAAAAGGAGCGTCGGTTTTTGGCGGGTGTTCTGTGTGTGGAAGTCATGTGTGAACGTTATTCGTATTGGATTGTATTCATATTTGTCGGACACAATGCCCTGAATGTGTTGTCGGGAACAAATGTTTTCTTATCTTTGTCATGTCGCGTAGGCGGCATACATACGATGAAAGTGTTTCGCTTTTATCCTTAACAAGAAATCTGGTAAATTTGCAAATAACAAGGGTTTTACACATACAATTTATTTATAATCAGTACTCTAATATTTTTCACTCTCTGATTAATTAAGAAACAACACAGAAACAAAACCATCGATTAAAGCAAATTCAGACCTTTTCTATTTTCATTAGGTTTCATTCCTTTCACTTGTTTGCACAAGGAGGCCGAACCTTACCGTGTGCAACTCTTTGCTCTGCTCCAAGGGACATTGATTGGTAACCATACTTGCAGCCAAAAAAGAAAAACATCCGATCTCTCTTCACATAGGCATACTGACAAGCAAATATGCCTATCTAAATATAGTTTACTTTGGTTTAGCTTATATATAGAGCTAACCAGCTAAACTAAACTGAATTTTCGTAGCTTCTACCTGTTCAACAGAGTCGCAGCCACAAGAAAAATAGCTGAAACCAATAAGTCTTAGGCTCCCCATCTCCTTTCTTCCCTTTGTTTGACTTTACTTTAATGAACATATATATGAGACGGCAATAAAGTAAAGCTCGTATTCTTCTCTTTTCGCTGTATTTTTTATGGCTAAGTCAAATAAAAGTAATATATTTGTCATTATTTGACAAATCATTGAATGCACATGTTATTTGCTCAAAGAATTAGAATAGCTAGAGTAGAAAATGGGTTGCTGCAAAAGCAATTGGCTATAGCTTTAGATATTGATATTCCAATGTATAGCCGAATAGAACGCGGTGATCGACAGGCTAAAAAAGAACAAGTAATATTGCTTTCAGATATTTTGCATATAGATAGAGACGAATTGTTGAGCCTTTGGATTGCGGATAAAATAAACGCAGTTATAGAAGAAGACCCAAAAATCGCAAATAAAGCATTGAAAATGATTATTGATAATAGAAAAATATGGAAATAAAAACGACTCATACGCTCATCAATGGAGATAGCCGGAATCTTTCTTTAATTCCGGATAAATCCATTCATTTAATAATTACATCGCCTCCGTATTGGCAATTAAAAGATTATGGTAATGATAGCCAAATCGGATTTCATGATAGTTATGAAAGTTATATTAATAACTTGAATACCGTATGGTCGGAGTGCAATCGAGTTTTACATGATGGATGCCGCTTATGTATAAATATCGGAGATCAATTTGCGCGTTCCGTTTATTATGGCCGCTATAAAGTAATACCAATTAGAACAGAGATCATTCGCTTCTGTGAGACTCTCGGTATGGATTATATGGGTGCAATTATATGGCAAAAACAGACTACGATGAATACTACAGGCGGCGGAGCTGTAATGGGTAGTTTCCCGTATCCTCGAAATGGCATTTTGAAAATTGATTATGAGTTTATTCTCGTATTTAAAAAACAAGGTAAAGCACCCACACCTACTGCGGAACAAAAAAAACACTCGGAGATAACGAAAGAGGAGTGGAATACTTATTTCGCATCTCATTGGAATTTCGGTGGAGCAAAACAAGACGGACACATAGCTGTATTTCCTGAAGAATTGCCCCATCGTTTAATCAAAATGTTTTCGTTTGTAGGAGAAACCGTATTCGATCCATTTATGGGAAGTGGTACGACAGCTTTAGCTGCGCGTAACTTGCAGCGTAATTCCATCGGGTATGAAATAAATCCTGAATATAAAAAATTCTATAGAGAAAAGGTTACATCATCATCATTATTCGGATATGCAGAGGTCCAATACCGTAACGATGAATCAACTTTCGATATCAACGAAAGGATGAAAACTTTACCATATCTATTTCAAGATCCGCATAAATTGGAGAACAAGATTGATATCAAGAAATTGCAATTTGGATCTCGGATAGATAAAAACCGGAAAGAAAGAGAAGAATATTTTTCTGTCAAAGAGATTATCACACCGAATATGCTCAAACTCAATACGGGATTAACCATTAAACTTATTGGAGTAGAAGTAGATGATAATTTAGCGAAACAAGCTATAGCTTATATCCAAGAAAAGATTAAAGGGCATAAAGTATATATGCGTTTTGATGAAACAAAATATGATAGTCAGAATAATTTATTATGCTATTTATATTTGGAAAACAAAACTTTTATCAATGCCCATTTGATAAAAAAAGGATTAGTAACCGCAGATACGGTTGCGAATTATAAATATAAATCAAAATTTATTTCGTACTAATATGGCAAATAATCAACAAGAATTACAGCGTTTATTAAATATCATTCCAGTCGGTAGAGCAAATGCAATGCATGCAGAAGACATTGCAATAAGTATGGGGTATCCAACAGGAGGGAACCAAGTAGAAACAAGAGAATTAATACGCTATGCTATCCAACAAGGGTATATTATCGTAAGTACCCCTTGTGATGGATATTGGCGTTCCAATATAAAACAGGAAGTCATTGATTGTACAAACTCATTAATAAACCGAGCAGATGAGATTTATGATCGATGTAATGAACTCAAAAATGCATGGAATCAAGCAAATCCCAACAACATAATTCCTTAAGGCTATGAAACGTTATTCACTTAATTTTGGCAAAAAAGAACGAGTATTGAATTACGCGTGTCAAACCTATCAATTATCTCGTCCAAATAAAGTCGGAGCTGTCATGGCTTTAATCCGCAATTGCCAACCATCTTCTTTCGAAGAATGGCAATCATGGTATTTTGAGAACGCATATACAGTAGGTAAGAATCCGACAAAAATCACAAACGAAAGTTTGAAAGAATTAGGAGAACGACTATATGCTAAAATTACAGAAGTCGTTATACCCGAATGGGAATCTGCTTTTCGAGAGTTGACGGAACAAGATTGCATCGATTATATCTATAATCTTACCATAAATCGTACTTACGACGGTTATTTACGAGAAAAGTCCGTTATCAACGATGGTTTGGCCAAAATATTTTCTGACATAACTTTTGAAGAAAGTGATCCCGAACTGGATCATGCCGGAGATATCGATTATATTGCAAAAGTTGGAGATAAAGCGATAGGCATACAAATCAAGCCGATAACTGCAAGTGCCAATTTCGGAAGTTATTCTCTAACGGAACGGATGAAAGCGAGTTTCGAATCATTCAAAGAACAATATGGAGGGAATGTATTCATAGTGTTCAGCTTAGATGGAGAAATCGCCAATAAAGAAGTCGTGGAGCAGATTAGAGCTGAAATAGATCGATTGTCGAATTGAGCATACTCTGTTTTAGAATCAGATTATGAAAAAGAATGATATTGAAAACAGTTCGCTTCCACCGATAGAAGTCATAGACTTATTTTGCGGCATCGGCGGCTTGAGTTTCGGCATGAAAAGCAAGGGTTTTGATATACTCGCAGGATACGATCTCGATGCCACGTGCCGATATGCCTATGAAACAAATAACGAAGCGAAGTTTATCTATAAAGATATTAAAACGGTATCCGCCGATGAAATCGGTGCATTGTACAGTAAAGATGCTATTAGGGTTTTAGCAGGATGCGCTCCTTGCCAGCCGTTTTCTTCGTATGCGTTCAAAAACAAAAAAAAGGATCCGAATAAATACGATTTGTTATATGAATTCGGACGGTTGGTAAAAGATACATTGCCCGATATAGTCACGATGGAGAATGTCTCTCAAATTCTGGTATTCAAAGATAAACCAGTATTATCCGATTTTGTAAATCTATTGAGAGAAAACGACTATCGAGTTTGGGTGAAGCCTGTATATTGTCCGGATTACGGAATTCCTCAAACGCGCAAACGATTGGTATTGTTGGCGTCGCGATTAGGGAAAATCGAATTGATTCCGCCTACGCATAAACCCAACGAATATAAAACCGTTAAAGATGCGATAGGCGACTTGCCTGAATTGAAAGTCGGAGAGGTTGATCCGAACGATCCATTGCACAGAGCAAAAGCATTGTCTTCGAAGAATCTTGATCGTATTCGAAATACTCCATACGGCGGAGGATGGAAAGATTGGCCGGAAGAGTTGAAACTACGATGCCATAAAACGGCTAGCGGCAGTTCGTTTGGAAGCGTTTACGGCAGAATGGTTTGGGAAAAACCGGCTCCTACAATGACTACCCAATGTACAGGATTGGGAAACGGAAGATTCGGACATCCGACCCAAGACCGTGCGATATCGGTCAGAGAGGCTGCCCTTATACAAACGTTCCCGAAAACGTATAAATTTTTCGCTAACGAGCAGGATGTTGCGATCACTAAAGCATCAAGATATATCGGTAATGCCGTGCCTCCGAGATTAGGGGAAATAATTGCAGAAAGCATATTGACACATGTAAATTCTAACCGTATTGACATATGAACGAATACACATTCAATATTTCATTGAGCATATTGAACCATCTCGGAAGAAATTTGTATAGAAGTTTCATCACCGTATTGGGCGAGGCGATTTCTAATGCATGGGATGCTGATGCTCGGAATGTCCGAATTACGATAGATCGTGATAAAGGTATGCTTATCATCGAAGATGACGGACATGGAATGACTGAAGACGACTTCCAAAATAAATTTTTGAAAATAGGTTATTCAAAACGTAAGAATAATGTTTCTGCAACCGAAAACGGAAGACCGTTCATCGGGCGTAAAGGTATTGGAAAGTTGGCATTATTGTCTTGTGCAAAAAGAATAACCATTCTGACTAAAACTGTAAATACGGATTTAGTCGGCGGCATTATTGATAATTCGGGATTGGATGAGGCGATAAAAGACGATGTTTCTACGAATGAGTATAAATTAGGTATTCCTGATGCTTTTATTGTAGACCGATTCGGTAAAGATATGGTTTCAGGAACAATTATTTTGTTCGAAGAAATCAATGATGGGATCCGCAACAGAATCCAATATATACGAAAATTAGTTGCTTTGTATTTCCGATTTTCGTTGTTGGATCCATCATTTCATATTTTCTTGAACGGTTCTCAAATAACACTGGACGAGTTGACTGATTTGATCAATGGGACACAATTCTTATGGAAAATCAATAATCCTAACGACCCTTATATCTCTGAGAAACTTCAAATATGTGAAACTTTGAGGAAACAAAAAGATTTACAAGCCGGGATTGATGCTATTTCTGGTTTCATCGCTTCTGTCGAAAGGCCTTCTATGCTTAAAATCAGAGAGTCGGAGGAAAAAGTAAGTATTGATTTATATGTGAATGGCCGATTGCGCGAAAAAGATATCTTGAAACATATTCCAACAACACGAATTGTTGAGAGTTATTTGTACGGGCAAATTCACTATAACGCATTGGATGATGAAAACGACCGATTTACGAGCAGCCGAGAGGGCGTTGTATCGGATGATCCCAAGTTCGTCGCTTTCTTGAAAGAAATAGAAGAATTATTGAGAACAATCATCGACGACTGGGATAAATGGCGTACCGAATTGAATCAAGATGGAGATTCTGAAAATAAACGAATCTCCCGAAAAGAACGCAAATCAAAAGAATTATTCAATGCTGTCGTAGATGATTTTATTCCACCGAAAACGAATCCGTCAAGTAGACAAAAAGTAGAACAATGGGTTTATGATCTTGGGAGAGATGCTGAATTCAATTTTACATCGTATGGAGAATGTTTTGTCGCAGAAAACCTATTGAGAAAATATATAGATGATAAGAATATTCCTTATAAGGATTTTTTAACCCGCGAAATCGAACAACGGAAAGAGTCCGAAAGAAGAAACAAAGAAGCTGCAAATATATGCATAGATATTCGCCAAAACAACTCGGACTTATCTTATGCTTCCATGTCTAATCTTGCTAAAAATGTCGATAATTCCGGAACCGCTACAACTGTCGTGCAAGATGCAAAAGAGTTCAAACCGATCAGAGATGCGCTGGCACATACTTCATTATTGACCAATGAAGCAAAATCGAAATTGACGAGCGTATTCAATAATATTAAAGTCCGAATCATACAATTACTGAATATGGCATAATCGAAATGGCGGATACAGTCAGCAAAGAGAAACGTTCAGAGATAATGTCCCATGTAACAGGGAAAGAAACGAAGCCTGAAATAATAGTCCGGAAATATTTATTTGCACGTGGTTTGAGGTATAGAAAGAACGTAAAACGATTGCCGGGTACGCCGGATATCGTTTTCCCTAAATACAAAACTGCAGTGTTTGTTAATGGCTGTTTCTGGCATGGTCATAAAAGGTGCAAATACTCTCATCTACCATCAACTAATTTTGAATATTGGGAGAAAAAGATTGCAGATAATATAGAACGTGACGAACGGAAGAAAAGAGAATTAGAGGGGTTAGGATATCGTGTACTAATCATATGGCAATGTCAATTAAAATCGGATACCAAAATCGAAACTTTAGAAGCCTTATATGAATTAGTCAAGACTTAATCTGACAGTTACGCATAAAAAGAGTAGATTTGTAACATAAAAGCAGATTAAGTTATGACCACATCAGAAAAAGTCATCA